>JAZKGI010000043.1:0-58179 GCA_040385995.1 Pseudomonadota bacterium | reverse complement strand
ATGCTGGTCATCGGCGGCGGCATCATCGGCCTGGAAATGGCGACCGTGTATTCGACCTTCGGCGCGCGCATCGACGTGGTCGAAATGATGGATGGCCTGATGCAGGGCGCCGACCGCGACATGGTCAAGGTGTGGCAGAAGTTCAACGAGAAGCGCTTCGACAACGTCATGACCAAGACCAAAACGGTCGCCGTCGAAGCGCTACCCGAAGGCATCAAGGTGACCTTCGAGGCGGCCGAGGCGGGCGGCACGGCGCCCGCGCCCCAAGTCTACGACATGGTGCTGGTGGCGGTGGGCCGCAGCCCGAACGGCAAGAAGATCGCCGCCGACAAGGCCGGCGTGAGCGTCACCGAGCGCGGCTTCATCAACGTCGACGGGCAAATGCGCACCAACGTGCCGCACATTTTCGCGATCGGCGACTTGGTCGGGCAGCCCATGCTGGCCCACAAGGCGGTGCATGAAGGCCATGTGGCGGCCGAAGCGGCGGCCGGCCATAAGTCTTACTTCGACGTGAAAGTGATTCCGTCGGTCGCCTACACCGATCCCGAAGTGGCATGGGCCGGCGTCACCGAAGACGAGGCCAAGGCCAAGGGCATCAAGATCGAGAAGGGCGTGTTCCCTTGGGCGGCCAGCGCGCGCGCGGTGGCCAATGGGCGCGACGAAGGCTTCACCAAGCTGCTGTTCGACGCTGAAACCCACCGCATCATCGGCGGCGCCATCGTCGGCACCCACGCCGGCGACATGATCGGCGAAATCGCCCTGGCCATCGAAATGGGCTCGGACGGCACCGACATCGGCAAGACGATTCACCCGCATCCGACCCTGGGCGAGTCGATCGGCCTGGCGGCCGAAGTGTACGAAGGGGTGTGCACCGACCTGCCGCCGCCGCGCAAGCGCTAACGTCAGTCCACCAGGTTGTACGGCCGAGGGCCGGGTTCTGTTGATACGGAACCCGGCCCTTTTGGTTTGACGCGCGCGCGGCCTGCGCCGGCCCGGCTCAGCGCAAATCCGGCGCGCGCAGGCAACCCCTGAAAAACAAGCCCAGCCCCAGCGTCACCTTGGCGTGCAATTCGGCCTCGGTGGGCGGATTGGGCGGATCGAACAGCAATCGCTTGCCATGATCGCCCATGATGCAATTGAGCAGGTGCGAGGTGAGCACTTCGGCGCTCAACTCCGCGCGAAACAGGGGCCGCACCTCGGGCCGCGAAAAAAAGCGGCTCAAGGCTTCACGCGACTGGCCGGGGCCGGCCGCGTAAAAACTGTCAACCAAGGCGGGGTTGGTGGACGCTTCCGACACCACCATCCGGTGCATGCGCACCGCGCTGGGCATGGACACCAATTCGATGTGGCGCTGACCAAAATCGGACAGGATCTGGTCGATCGGGCGCGGATCGGTATCCATGTCGGCCATGGTGGAAAAATAGCGCTCGCGCACCGACGCCACGGCCGCGTTCAACAATCCGGCCTTGCCGCCAAACTTCACATAAATGGTGCGCACCGCCACATGGGCTTCGCGCGCGATGGTCTCAAGGCTGACGTTGCTATAGCCCTTTTCCAAAAACAGGCGGGTCGCGTGGCCCAGCAGGTTGTGCAGGCGCGCTTCCATGTCGGCCGTGCGCGGCCGCCCCGCCGACTTGCCGCAGGGGTCGAACGGTTCGCCATGGGGAAACAGATCGTCCGCCGGCGCGTCGGGGCAGGGCGCCTGGTCGTCAACGGCATTGTGGTCGGTCATGGTCGCTGTAGGGGTGATGATCTCGATGCCGCACTGTAGTCCAAATTTAAATGAAATGCAATCGTTTCATTCTTGACTTGCGGATTGGTTTGCCTAATAATGAAAGCAAGTCATTTCATTATTGGAGCTTCATCATGCCGTCCCAGCACGCTCAATCAGAACAAAAAGTGCTCAGCGCCGCGCCGCCCGCTGCCGCCCCGGCAGCCCCGGCAGCCCCGGCAGCCCCGGCAGCTCCGGCCAAAACGCCGCCCAACCGGCGCGTGCTGATCGTGGCCGGCTTGATCGCGCTGGCCGCGCTCGGCGCCGGCGGGCGCATGTGGTATCGCAGTCATAACTTCGTCGAGACCGAAAACGCCTATGTGGCCGGCCATGTGCATCCGGTCTCGGCCCGGATCGCCGGCGTGGTGACCAAGGTGCTGGTGGACGATAACCAGGTGGTCAAGGCGGGCGACGTGATCGCCGAACTCGATCCGGCCGACCAGGGTGTCAAGGTCGAGCAAATCGAGGCCCAGATCGAAGCGGCCGAGCAGCAAGTGCTGCAAGCGGGCGCCCAGATCGCCCAGGTGCAAGCCCAGGCCAGCGCCGCCGCGGCCCAGGTCACCCAGTCGCAAGCGGAACTGCTGCGCGCCAAGCAGGACGCCGAGCGCTACGGTCAATTGTTCACCAGCCAGATGAAAGCGGTGTCCAAGGCCGAAGTGGACGCCGCCAACGCGGGGCGCAGCAGCGCCACGGCCGATCTGGCCGCGCGGCGCGACAGCGCCAAGGCGGCCAGCGCGCAAATTTCCGCCAGCACGGCGGCGCGCGACGTGCTCAAGGCCCAGGTCAAGGTGCTGCGGGCCCAGCTCAAGGACGCCCAGCAGCAGCTGGCCTATAACCGCATCGTGGCCCCGGTCGCCGGCCGCATCGGCAAGCGCGCGCTGGAAGTGGGCATGCGGGTGCAAGCCGGCCAGCAGCTGACGGCCATCGTGCAAGACAATGTCTGGATCACCGCCAACTTCAAGGAAACCCAGTTGGCCGATCTGAAGCCGGGCCAACAGGTCGATGTGACCATCGACGCCATTCCGGGCAAGCATCTGGTGGGCACCGTGGACAGCTTTTCACCCGCTTCCGGCGCCCAGTTCGCCCTGCTGCCGTCCGACAACGCGACCGGCAACTTCACCAAGATCGTGCAGCGGGTGCCGGTCAAGATCACCTTGCGCCCGGAAGATATCCGGGCCCTCAACGGCCGTCTGGCGCCCGGCATGTCGGCCTTGACCGAAATTGAAATCCATCAGGCCGAACCGGCCAAAACGGTCGCGGCGCGCTAGGACTTGCCATGACCAGCACCGTTCACACGATGTCGCCAGGCGGCGCTACGCCAGCCTCGCCATCGTCCTCCTTGACAGCGCCGCCGCCGGCGGCGGCGCTGCCGTCCGAACGCGTCTCGGCGCGCACCTGGGTCGCGGTGGCGGCCGGCATGATGGGCGCCTTCATGGCGGTGCTCGACATCCAGATCACCAATTCCTCGCTCAGGGATATCCTGGGCGCGCTCTCGGCCACCCAGGAAGAGGGCTCCTGGATCTCGACCGCCTACCTGGTGGCCGAGATTATCGTCATTCCGCTGACCGCCCTGCTGGCGCGCGTGTTCGGCGTGCGCAATTACATGATGGGCACCACCGCGCTGTTCCTGCTGTTTTCCACCCTGTGCGGCTCGGCCTGGAATTTGCAAAGCATGATCTTCTTCCGCATGCTGCAAGGGTTCACCGGCGGCGCCCTGATCCCGATGGCCTTCACCCTGGTGCTCACCCAGCTGCCGGCCTCGAAGCGCTCGGTCGGCATGGCCATCTTCGGCTTGACGGCCACCCTGGCGCCGGCCATGGGGCCGACCCTGGGCGGCTACCTGAGCGAGCTGTATGGCTGGCCCTCGATCTTTTACATCAACTGGGTGCCGGGCGTGCTGCTCATCGCCGGCATGATCTATGGCCTGGACCGCGACCGCGCCCAATGGGGCCTGCTGCTCAAGGCCGACTGGCTGGGCATCGGCTTGATGGCCATGGGCCTGGGCTGCCTGACCGTGTTCCTGGAAGAGGGCAACTCGAAGGATTGGTTCGATTCGCTGTTTATCATCACCTTCGCCGCGCTGGCCCTGGTCGGTTTGCTGGGCTGGGTCATCACCAGCACCATGCGCGCCGAGCCTTTCGTGAACCTGGGCCTGTACGGCCAGCGCAACTTCCAGGTGGCGACCATGCTGTCGGCCGTCACCGGCATGGGCTTGTACGGCTCGGCGTTTTTGCTGCCTCTGTTCCTGGGCCAGATCGCCGGCTATTCGCCGATGCAGATCGGCGAGGTGATCATGTGGGTCGGTTTGCCGCAGCTGTTCATCATGCCGTTCGTGGCCAAGCTGTCGGCCAAGGTCGATAACCGCATCCTGTGTTCGTTCGGCCTGGTTTTGTTCGGCGTCTCGTGCCTGATGAACGCCTATATGGACGCCAGCACCGGCTACGACCAATTGCTGATGTCGCAGATCGTGCGCGCGCTGGGGCAGCCGTTCGTGATGCTGACGCTGTCGAATTTCGCCATGCAGGGTATCGCGCCCAAGGACATGGCGTCGGCTTCCAGCCTGTTTAACATGACGCGCAATCTGGGCGGCTCGATCGGCATCGCCATGCTGGCCACTTCGCTCAGCCAGCGCGAGCATTTTCATTCGGCCCGCCTGGGCGAGTCGGTCAACCTGTTCGCCGCCGCCACCCAGGCGCGGCTCGACCAGCTGACCCAAACCTTCATCGGACGCGGCTTCGACCCGGCCACCGCCGCCCAGCAAGCCTTGACGGCGGTGGACGGGGTGGTGCGGCGCGAGGCGTATGTGATGGCTTATAACGACGGCTTTTTCATCGTCGGCGTCATTCTGCTCGCCTGCATCGTGCCGCTGTGGTTCGCCGACAAAGTCATCGTCACCTCGGGTGGCGGCGGCGGACATTAGTGCCGCCCCCGCGCCGCCATTTCAAGCATCATAGATAGAGGCACTTACCATGTTTACAGGTTTCCAACGCATCACCCTGGCCGCCGCCGCCGCCGCCGCGCTGTCCGGCTGCGCCACGGTGGGCAGCGACTTTGTCGCGCCCCGGCACAACGACGCCCCGGCCTACCGCCACCAGGGCGCGGCGGCGCCGGCCCAGGCCAGTTTGCCCCCGCAATGGTGGACCGTGTTCGGCGACGCGCGCCTGAATCAGCTGGAACAGGGCGCGCTGCGCGACAATCCGAGCGTGCGCGCCGCCGCCCAGCGCCTGCTGCAAGCCGAAGCCCAGCTGCGCGGCGCGCGCGCCGATCAGCGCCCTACGCTGAGCGTAAACGCCACGGCGGCCAATAGCCGCACCTCGGCCAACACCTCGCAAAGCCTGGCGCTGGGCGGACGCTCGATCAGCGGCAACCAGTTCGGGGTGGGCGCGGCGCTATCGTATGAAGTCGATCTGCTGGGCCGGGTGCGCCGCCTGGTCGAGGCGGCCGACGCCCAGACGCTGGTGGCGCAGGCCGACCGCGACGGCGTGCTGTTGATGTTGTCCACCCAGGTGGCCAGCAGCTATTGGCAGTTGCGCGGCCTGGACGCCGAAATGACGATACTGAACGGCGCCTTGGCCACCCGCGGCGAAACGCTGGAACTGGTCGAGGCGCGCTTCGCGGCCGGCCTGACCAACGAGCTCGATCTGGCGCGCGCCAAGGTCGAACGCGCCAACGCCGAAGCCGATTTGCACGAGGTGCGGCGCCAGCGCACGCTGCTCGAGCACGCGCTGGCCGTGCTGACCGGCCAATCGCCGTCCAGCGCGCCGCTGCCGGCGGCGGCCGCCGGCGACGTGCTGCCCGAGCCGCCCGCCATTCCGGTCGGCTTGCCGGCCAAGCTGCTGTCCCAGCGGCCCGACCTGGCCGGCAGCGTGGCCGGCCTGCGCGCCGCCAATGCAGAAGTGGGCGTGGCCGAAGGCGCGTTTTACCCTTCGCTGCAATTGACCGGCAATTTCGGCTTCGCGTCCGAACGCCTGCGCGACCTGGCCAAGGGCAGTTCGCGCCAGTTCAGCGCCGGTCCGCTCAGCCTGTCGCTGCCGATTTTTGACGGCGGGCGCAATCGCGCCAATCTGGAGGCATCCAAGGCCCGTTACGAAGAGGCGCTGGCCAATCACGAAGGCACGCTGCTGACCGCCCTGCGCGAAGTGGAAGACGCGCTGTCGGACCTGGAGCAACGCCAACTGCAAGGCCAGGCCCAGGTCCGCTCGCAAGAGGCGGCGGCGCGCGCCTACCTGGTGGCGCGCGCCCGTTACGAGCGCGGCATCTCCAACTACCTCGATGTCACCGATGCCCAGCGCAGTTCGCTCGCGGCCGACCGGGCCACGGTGCAAATCACCACCCAGCGCCTGCTGGCGACGGTGGCGGTGGCGCGCGCGCTGGGCGCCGGCTGGCAAGCTTCGCCGGCCCTGGCGGCCGTTTCCGACGCCGGCGCGGCACGCTAAGGCGGGCCGCGGCCAGGCTGCGTCGGGCACGACGCGGCACGACGCGTCAGGGCGCGGCAGGGCGCGGCGGGGTGCTATCGCGGCCCGAAGCGTTCGACCATAAACTCGACAAACGTGTTCAGTGTAGCGCGCATATTGCGCTGCGATGGGTAGACCAAGTGCATGGCCTGGGACGGCAGCGCATGGCCGGGCAGCACGCGCAGCAGGCGGCCGGCGGCCAAGTCGTCTTCCAGCAGCACTTCGGGCTGCACGATGATGCCCATGCCGTGCAGGGCGGCCGTGCGCAGCGCCTGCCCGTTGTTGACCCGAAAATTGCCGCTCACGGCCACCTCCCGGGCGCCGTCGTCATCGATGAATTGCCAATGCTTGCGCGCCACCGAATAGGCGAAACCCAGGCAGTTGTGTCGCCCCAGTTGCGCCGGCGTCTGCGGCACGCCGTGTTCGGCCAGGTAGCGCGGCGCGGCGCAAGCGACCATGCGGTAGGGCCGCAAGGGCCGGGCGATCAGGCTCGAGTCCGGCAAGCTGCCGATCCGCAGCGCCACCTCATACCCCTCGTCGACCAGATTGACGACCCGGTCGTTCAAGGCCAGCTCGATCTGCATCTGCGGATGGCGTTGCAGATAGTCGCCGATGGCGGCGGTCAGGGCATGGGCGCCGAACGATAGCGGCGCGTTGACCCGCAGCACGCCGCGCGGCGCCTGGTGCAACTCGCCGGCGCACGCCTCGGCCGCCTCCACCTCGGCCAGCGCATGCTTGCAGCGCTCATAGTAGATCTTGCCTACCTCGCTCAAGCTTTGGCGGCGCGTGGTGCGGTTGAGCAGGCAAGCGCCCAGGCGCTGCTCCAGATAGGCCACGTGCTTGCCCACCATGGTGGCCGAAATGCGGCATTGCTCGGCCGCCGCGGCGAAACTGCCCGCCTCGACCACCCGTACAAACACTTGCATGCAGCGTAGACGGTCCATCGATTACGCACTCCTGGTTGTTTGTTGAAAAACATAATCGCAGTTTATCTTGTTTCGCTTGCCAATCACACTGGCGGTATTGGCCTTGCGGCCCCATCCACAGGAGACAAACATGAATCTTGCAATTATTGGCACCGGCAACATGGCGTCGGCCTTGGCGACCCGCTTCGTGGCGGCCGGCCATCCGGTCCGTATCGGCGCGCGCGACGCCGGCAAGGCCCGCTAATTGGCGGCCGATTTGGGCCAGGCCGGCTTTGGCGGCGACATCGCCCAGGCGGTGCGTCAGGCCGACGCGGTGCTGCTGGCGGTGCCGTATGGCGCCATCGACGAGGTGCTGGCGGCGGCGGGCGATCTGGACGGCAAGGTGCTGATCGATATCACCAACCCGATCACCCCCGATTACATGGCCCTCACCATCGGCCACACCACCTCGGCGGCCGAAGAGATCGAACGGCGCGCTCCCGGCGCCATCGTCATCAAGGCCTTCAACACCCTGTTCGCCGAGGTGCTCACGCATGCGCGCGCCGACCATCAGCCGCCGCTGCAAGTGTTCTACGCCACCGACCACCAGGCCAGCGGCCAGCGCTTCGCCGAATCGGTGCAGGCGCTCGGTTTCACGCCGGTCCATGCCGGCCCGCTGAGCAACGCGCGTTATCTGGAGCCGCTGGCCGAGCTCAATATCCATCTGGGCTACGCGCTGGGCTGGGGCACCTTGTGCGCGCCGGCCTGGACCCAATACGGCAAATAGCGAGCGGCGAGCGGGGCGCGCCGCCGTCCATCAGGATGTAGTCGTAAAGCAACAGTCAGAAAGCATGGCAAAAAAGCCAGCCGGCACGTACCGCCCGGCCGCTCGCCGCCGCCTCATAGGGAAAGCCGGCGCGCGACCTGACTGTTTTGTTTTTTTGCTCATTTGCAACAAAATAAGCTTGCATCAACACGGAAATTTTTTCGCATATTTCTTTACGGAATCGATTTAAAAATTTCTCATGGGCATGTATAGTTTCCGTAACAGGAGATTAGCCATGTCCAAGTCGATCCTCTTCGCCGTCCTTTGCCTGCTGTCGGCCAGCGCCGCCGCCGTCCAGCCCGAACTCACCGAGGTGGAACAGCGCTGGCTCAAGGCCGCCGCCCCCGTGCTGGCCTACGCCAAGCAAATCAGGCTGCCGGTCGATATCGTGGTGCAGCCGCAAGCCTCGCCCGACGACGTGCCCCTGGCCATGGGTTTCGATGGCACGCGCTGCAAGCTGGTGTTTTCCTTGCGCGGCAATGCCCAAGCCGAGGAAGTGTTGGAAGAGGCGCCGCTCGAGCAGCGCGCCCTGCTGATCGAAACCATGACGGCCCATGAAATGGGACACTGCTGGCGCTACGCCCAGGGCGACTGGCATGTGCTGCCGGCCGGTTTTGTCGAGGTCAATGACGAGCCGGCGGCCAATCCGGCGCTGCGCGGCGAAAGCCGGGCCATGCGCCAGGCCCGCCGCGAAGAAGGCTTTTCCGATCTGGTGGCGCTGGCCTGGGTACAGCAGCGCCATCCGGCCCAGTATGGCCAAGTGTATGCGTGGCTCGATCAAGTCCGCAAACAGCCCGTGCCGGGCAGCTCGCACGACACGATGGCCTGGATTCGCCTGGCCAAAAGCGGCACCGATTTTGCCGCCGCCGGCACGCCCTTCGAGCAGGCGCGGCGTCTGTGGAGCCGGGGTCTGCGCGCCACCGACTAAGCGCGCCGTCATCTAAATCCCGTTCTGCGTTCGCTGGCGCACAGAAAGCATCGGCTGCGACCGGTTAAGCTGGAGGCTTAATCATCCAGAAAGGGATCAATCATGAACAAGATTACGATGCTTGCATTGGCCGGCGCGGTGAGCGCGGCGTTTACTGCGGGATCCGCCTTCGCGTCCGGTGACGATACCTCTTATCAATCGGTGAAAGACAAGGCTGGCGCCGACTATAAAAGCGCCGTGTCCGAATGCAATACCGCCAAAGGCAATAGCAAACAGGTCTGTGTGCAAGAAGCGAAGGTGGCGCGTGCTCGGGCCCACGCCGATGCCGTGGCCCAGTACAAAAACACCCCTGCCGATCTGGGCAAGGCGCGCGCCGAGCTGGCCAATGCGCAATACGAACTGGCCAAGACCAAATGCGGCGACATGACCGGTAGCGGCAAGGCCGACTGTATACGCGAAGCCAAAACCGCTCAGACCGCGGCGTTGAGCGATGCCAAGGCCGGCACCCAGAGCGCGTCGGTCAACGACACCGCGGTCGGCACGCAGGGCACCCAAAGCGCCGGCGTCCAGGCCGCCATGCCTGAAGGCGCTACCCCGGCGGACACTTCCAAGGCCGACTCGGCTGTTGCCGCCGGCACGGCCGAGGCGCAGCGCAACGCCGGCTTCGTGCAGTCGGCGCGCGAAAACTGCGAATTGTCCGAAGTGAGCGATAAAGCGGCCTGCCTGGCCCGCAGCACCGGCGGCATGGCAAAAAATGTGGTGGCCGACACCGTCATCACCACCAAGCTGAAAGCCGACCTGGTGCGCGATCCGGACTTGAAGGCGATGGATGTGCATGTGGAAACCGTCAAAGGCGTGGTCATGCTGAGCGGCTTTGTGCCATCCAAAGAACAAGCCGAAAAGGCCGAGAAGTTGGCGCGCAGCATTGATGGCGTGTCCGATGTGAAAAGCGCGTTGAAAGTGGCGCCAAATAAAGATTAGTAAGATTTTGCTTCATATAAAAACGGGCTTCGGCCCGTTTTTTTCGACTCTGCCTGTTGGCTGTGCGCGCTGGTGTAATGAAGCGGTCATGCTGGGGTGACAAGATAGGCCCGCCTATCCCTTAACCACTTCGCCCGGCGCCGTTCTCGCGCCCGGCTCATGGAGCCGACGCATGTTCCTTCATTTTTCGTCTTCGGCGCCACGCATGCGCCGTGGCGCCGCGCCGCTGATTTGCTTGATCGCTCTATGCCTGGCCGGGTGCGGCGCCGACCGTCGCATTGCGCCCGCCGCGCCGGTGACGCCCGGTGCGCCGGCGCCGGTATCGATGCCCAGCGTGGCCTTCATGACCGACGTCCATTTCGAGGACATTTACGGCGACTTCAAAAGTACGCAATTTGCCGGCATTCCAACCAAGAGTGGAAAAAACGCCAGCATTCGCACCATGTATGCGCAGCTGACCTCAACCCGCCTGTTTAATGAAAACTACTTCGCTTTCCGCGCCGCGCTGGACGACGCGTATGCCAAGGGTATCCGGCTGGTGGCGCTACCGGGCGATTATTCGGACGACGCCCAGCCGATCAATATCGATGGCATCAGCGCCATCCTGCATCAATACCGGGCCAAGGGCATGCGTTTTTTTATCGCGCCGGGCAATCACGATCCGAACGAGCCCTTCGACGATGACGAAGCGGGCAAGAGTGACTTCCTCACCGCCGACGGCCGTGAGCAAAAGGTATTCGCCACCGGAAGCCCTGCCTGCAAGGCGGGCGACCCGACGGTGCCATGCAGCGACCAATTGAAAGAGCTCGGGTATGCCGGTTTGATGGCCAAACTGGCCGATTTCGGCTTCATGCCCGACCCCGCCGACTTACATTGGGAAACCCCGTTCAGCGCCGGCGGCGTGTATGACTTTGAACAGGCGCGGAGCGAAGGCGAAGTGGGCCGGCGCCAGTTCGAACTGTGCGCCGAAGGCGAGGGTGGCGTCTACAAGGCGGCCGGCGAGCTGGCACTGGGCAGGCCGTATACCAAATGCGTGCAAGCGGTCGACGCCAGCTATCTGGTCGAGCCTGTCAAGGGCCTGTGGCTGCTGTCGATCGACGCCAATGTCTACCTGCCCAATGCCCGCTTCGATCCGGCCAACCCGACCAGTTTCAAAGGCTATGACGGCGCCGGCAGCGCGGGTTGGAACAAGGTCTTGAGCCACAAGCGGCACCAGCTCGCGTGGATCGCGTCGGTGGTGGCGCGGGCCAAGGCGCAGGGTAAGCAGTTGATGGCGTTTTCCCACTATCCGACCATGGACTTTTACGCCAACCAGACCGGCGCCATCAAGGCCCTGTTCAAACCGGGCGCGTTCCAGACCGCGCGCGTGCCCGACCCGGCCACCACGGCCGCGCTGGCCGCAACCGGCTTGCAACTGCATATAGGCGGCCATATGCACTTCAACGGCACCAACGATTATCAGGACGCGGCCGGCCATTACCTGGTCAATGTGCAGTCGCCATCGCTGGCCGTGTACGGAGCGGCTTACAAGATCGTCACCTACCAGGGACAGGACCGGGCCGAGGTGCAAACGGTGGCGCTTAACGCGGTGCCCCGTTTCGACGAGCTGTTCCCGTACTACCGGACCGAATACGCTTATTTGCAGGGCAGCGCGGAGCCGGCCGACATCACGAAGCGCTGGAACGGCGCCATCCTCGACAGCACCTCGTACGGCGCCTTCACACACTTTTACTTCGGCGAGCTGTCGCGCCTGCGCTTCATGGACGAATACTGGCCGTGCGATATGAAAGAGGCGGCGATGGCGCTGGACGGGCGCCAGATGCTGATCTTGTCGCAGCTGCGCACCCGGGTCACGCTGGCCCAGCTGGCCGAGGCGCCGGGCGTGCTGCCGCTGTCGGCGGCATGCGCGGCCAAGGGCGCGCCCGGCGCCGACCCGGTGCCGGCCAGCCAGCTGGCGGCCGACTGGGCCGAGGCCAGCGCCAAGGCCGACGCCCTGGCCGGCGCGGCCGGCTTGAAGCTGGACGACTTCGCCGACATCAGCGCCTACACCTTTTATGGCGACTTTCACCGCACCGTGTATGCCGGCGAACTGGCCTTGCGCGACATGGGTGAACAGCGCGTGCGCCAATACAAGTTGTTAATGGCCGCGTTCCCGGCCGAGCCGGCCGCCCTGGTGCAGCTGGGCGAGCAGCTCTCGGACCAGAACCCGGTATCGGCCCCGTTCCAGTGGCGCTTCAAGCAAGTGTTCGCGGTATTTAAGGCACTGGGCTCGGCCAAGCCAAGCGACCGTTTCACGATCGACTTCAAGGAGAAAAAGCTCATCAACGCCAACCCTGAAGCGCTGAGTTTCAATTAAGCAACATCGATCGGTAGGATCGGGCGGGGCATGATGTTTTTGCAGATCGGCTTCGCTTTTTCTTTATACTTCGACCTGGATATATTTCAATTAAGAACCAGGTTCCCCGCCATGAAACGCTTCCTCGCTTCCAGTCTGCTGGTGTTGCCACTCTGTGGCGCACCGGCCTTTGCCGCCTCCACTTTCGTGCCCAGCGGCGCGCCCTACCCGAACACCAGCGCCATGGGGGTGGAGGTGGACAGCGGCGAGCAGTGGTATCAGCAATGCGTCGGCGTGCAAGACAGCGCGCCGCCGCCGCAGGATCTGCCGCCGGCCAAGTCGGGCGCGGCACTGAGCCGCTGCGTGGCGCCCGATCTGTATTACGATGCCTTGAGCGCCAACGGCGCCCGCGCCGATTGGGAAACCGTGCGCCATTGCGCTTTTGCCCAGCGCGACACGGGCGTATTGATGATGTTGTATGCGAACGGCCTGGGAGTGCCGAAAAACCCCAAGCTGGCCTTGAAATACGCGTGCAGCTTGCCATCGGCGCAAGCCGAAATGAGCGGGCGGGTGGAGCACCTGGTGTCGCGCATGCTCGACAACACGGCCGGGCGCTTCGACCTGTGCGACGACATCACCAGCGGCCGGATGCAGGGCGAATGCACCGCCGTCGGCGAACGCCAGGACGCCAAGGTGCGCAACCGCGACCTGGCCGCGATCATCAAGACGTGGCCGCCGCAACACCAGACCGGCTTGCGCGAGTTGCAAAAGACCATGGATAGCTTCGCGATCTGGCGCGCCCAGGCCGAAGTCGACGCGGGCGGCACCTTGGCCGCCTCGTTCGCCATCGACGCCAAGGCCGCCGAGCTGGCCCTGTTCATCGCCGATTTGCGCACTGCGGAAAAAGGCAAGGCGCCCGGCTTTTCGGAAGCCGGCTTCATGCAGCTCGATAAACAGCTCAACGTGCTGTACCAAAAAATCATGGAGCGTCCGCCGGCCGGCCAGGGCCAAGCCGACAGCGACGCCATCTTCGGCACCGTCAACAAGGATGGCGTGCGCAGCGTGCAGCGCGCCTGGCTGGCTTACCGCGACGCCTGGGTCAGGTTTGGGGCGCTGCGTTATCCCGCCGTCAAGCCCTGGGCGTGGAAAGCCAGGTTGACGGAACGGCGCATCAAACAACTCGCCGAGTTCGACGTACCGTAACCGTGCAAGCGGCCGGCGCCGCACCGCAGCGTGCGGCGCCGCGCCGCAGCGGGCGGCGCGATATGGCCCGGCGTTACGCATCCGCTGAAAATGAGCATTGTATTCGGGAAAGCTTGATTGCGATCATTGCTCAGTTTCCTCAATTCCGTATCGTTAATGGCTGATCCATGTCGCTTGCCTGAGCCGACATGTCGTTATTCCATTACTTTCGGAGCTTATCGTGAGCAATCCCAACGCGGCAACCACGGCGGACTTATCCAAGCCGGTCAGCAATAAAGATATTTACCAGCCGAAGTTTTTCGCGCTCGAAGGCCGCATTGGCCGCCTGCGTTATCTGAGCTATTCGACCGGCGTCAGCGTGCTGCTGTTGGTGGTTGGGATGGTGTTGGCACTGCTGCTGTCCATGATTACCCCCATGCTGGGTTTTGCCGCTTTGATGCTTTGCCTGCCGGCAGGCATTGCCCTAGTCGCCATCATTGTGCGGCGACTACACGATTTGGATCGCAGCGGCTGGTGGGCCGTGCTCAGCGTGGTGCCACTGGCGAGCCTGGTGCTGAGCTATTGGATAATGTTTGTGGCCGGTAGCGAAGGCAGTAACCGCTATGGCCCGGCGCCGGCGGCCAATACCCGCGGTGTGGTAGCCGGTGCCTTCGGGATACCGGTCTTTGTGATCATTACCGCCATCGTGGCGGCGTTGTCGATACCGGTCTATCACCAATATGTGAAGCAAGCGAAAGCGGCCGCGCCCGCCGTTCCTTCGTCCACCATTCCCGGCCACACTCCCACTCCCGCGCCTATTGCCGCACCATTTGACGGCACATAGCGGTGTTGGCGCATGGTCTGCTACAGCTTGGCGATGTTGGTATTGCAACGGCATGTTGTGAGGTCAACGTCAATTATCCCTCACACTTTTGGAGCATATTTTGAGCGACACTTACCCGGCATCCACTGCGGACCTGTTCAAAGCTGACAACGGTCGCGAGATCCACGAGCCGAAGCTTTTTTCGCTCCGAGGTCGCATTGGTCGCCTGCGATTTGTCACGTTTTATAATTTGGCCAGCTTAGCACTCACAGGGGCGGCCTTTTCCCTGGCCCAAGTGTGGGAAACGTACAGCTCGGCGTTTAATTTTTTCAATACGGCTTTTTATCTTGCGGCGGCCGCATTTGTCCTCGTCATTACGAAGCGGCGTTTACATGACCTGAATGAAAGCGCTTGGTGGTGCCTGCTTTTTTTCATCCCCGTGGTCCATTTCCTGTTCAACTTGTGGCTCGTGCTCAGCGCCGGAAGCAAAGACGGTAATTGCTACGGCCCCCGCCCTTCCGCCAACACCGGCTTGATTGGGTTCGGCGCATGGGCGTTGCCCGTACTGGTGTGGGCGCTCTACATAACCGCCAAAACCTATCCTGTAAGTGGCTTGAGGCTGTTCATTTGAAAGACTGGGCGCGCATGGCCCTGCGTGGTGGAGGTCGTTTTGCAAACGGCGTAACAGCGTGTCTGTTCTGGTTCTGCTGTTATCCTCGCCACAGGTAGGAGGCTAACGCCACGGCAGCCGACGCCTGATCGCCATGGGCCGTCCCGACCTCGACCCGGATGCCTTCAGCGGACAGTTTCTCAGCTTGGTCTGGCATAGAGGCGAGCAGCTTGCCTTGAGCATTGACGATTCGATGCAAAGGGAGGTCACGGCCGGCGCTGCGTTTTATATAGCCGGGAATCGCCCGCACAAAACTGTCCGCGACACCGATTGCGATGGCCACGTCCAAGTAACGTACAACTTTTCCGGCAGGGATAGTGGCGACGAAATCGAGAAATTTTTGATACGCCGATTCAGGCAGCGCCGCATATCGGTCGGGGTAGAGCAGAACCGACTCGCCCAGCGCAATCGTGCCACCTTTTTCGATGCGCCCCAGTATGCCGCGCCGGTTCACCATCGCGCCCAAGTCTCGAACCAGCGGAAATAATCGCTGACACGGTTCACAGAACATGGTCAGCCTGATCTCGACTCCGTTGTTCATCACCAGGGCGGTGCCAGGTCGAAAAAATTCGGTAGCATTGGACGAGATGACCAGGTTCTCGCGCAAGGAGCCTGCGACAAGGTCGAATGCGTCGAGTTCCGATTGCAGGGTAACTAAAATCTGCCTGGGGCTGAGCCGGTTGGCATGGACGTCGCCTTGTATGCCGACCTGGGCGATGCATTCAAGCTGATCACCCGGCCCTAACGCGAGCATGGCTTTTCCATGGCGTTCTTTGCGGAAAAGCTTTTCAACTCGCCCCAGATCGGGTGGGAAACGTATTTTTGTGGAAGTCATGTCAATTCGATATTGGTCGGCCTGCCTTCCTCCGCCCGCTGGCCGGGCGAAAGTTTTAAAGGAGGTAAGATGTAGCATATTTTTCTCGCTTGCATGGCGTTGCCCGTCACGGCCGCATTTGCTCTACACGCGAGCTCACCTACGATATCAGCAATTCCTGGCGGAGACAGGGTGCAGTTGGTCGCGGTAGAGCAGATGCCCGTCCCCCTACCGAACGATGCCCTGAAAAATACCCAGTCATCTTCCGTCGCAAAAGCGGAGGATGGATTCAGCTCGATTGAAAAATCGCCGGAAACAGTGCGCAGGTTCTTTAACAGCCTGGAAATCGTCAAATCTCAAATAGCAGGTCAGTCACAACCAGAAATGATGAAACTGGAAGCCGGTCGATTACGTGCTCCAGTCGTTTTCAAAAATATGTCAGATCTTAAATTAAGTTTTACTGCGGCTACGATAAGGAAAGGCGAGTTGATCGGGGCTGCGCCGCAGGGCACTATGATAGGCGATGCATGGACAGGTGTGGAGAGCTTCTACCGCATTGAGGGGCAGGGATATATGCGATTGTCTGAAACAGATATGAAAGCAACTGGTGGAATGTTTTATATGATCAAAGACGCTGTCAACACCACTGTTTTAGGCAAGCCAGCAATATCGAAAATATTCACTGTTGATGGCCAAACTGTTCAGGAGATTCTATGGGTAAATGGCTCCAAACTTTATACACTTACTTTTGTGCCGGATATGGAAGATGGCGGGTTGGGAAAATTTAAGGTGAATTCCCGAATAAGTGCAAAATCGTTGGCGCAAGAAATAAGGTGAACGCAACCAAGACGAATCGGAATCGTAATTTCCTTACAAAACGGCATAGAGCCTCCTCATGGCAATCACGCTGCACTGTATCTGCGCCGACTCATTCTTGGTTATTGAGGCACAATGATGAAAAATTTGCTATGTTTATGGAATGCTTGCATTCATTTGGCTGCCGGTATTTTTTTATCTGGCAATACCTTAACTGTTTCCGCTTCAGAAAGTGAAATTGTATGCACCGAAAGTTTATCTTCTGAAAATTTTCATATCGTAAATCCTCCTGTTGCTTGGAAGCCTTTTGTATCCTCATTGCTGGATTTGTCAGCAGTGGGTATAAGTTACGGTCCGCCAGAATCTAAGGAAGTCGCCAAGCCATATTCTGCCGTCAAAACAAAAAGTGGATCGGTTGTAAAGTGGATACTTTCGCACACGGCGAATAGTGAAGCTTGGGTTAACTGTTCTTATGGTAAAGACGGAGCCTTTAATCTTTCTCAGACCTTGGCGTCTGATTTGAAAGAGTGTACTGCCATTTATAAAAACTTAAAAGACGGAGAGTCAAGCCTTAAGTTTAATTGCAAATAAAAAATAGCTTATCGGGCCTCGACGTCGTATTTTTAAAATCGACCTTGACCGTTTGACTGGTCCGAGGGGTCACCGAAGTTGTTCAATTACGGTAAAGCTATCGGTTATCTTCAATAACAAAGAGGTGATTGCTCACTGCTGGTGACTCTTTCGTGCGACAGGCCAAATCTAGGCCTGCCTGATGGGAAGAATTTTCGATGTCGATGCGGGCCGGCAGCCACCAGAAGTCCAATCGACCAGAAAGCAAAAAGCCCACGAACGTGAATTCGTGGGCTTTTTGCTTATTCGTGGTAGGCCGTGCGGGATTCGAACCTGCGACCAACGGATTAAAAGTCCGCTGCTCTACCAGCTGAGCTAACGACCCGAAAGAGGCCGCATTATATACTAGCCATGCATGTATGCAAAGCGTCACGTTTGAAAAATTTTCGTTGGCAAACTACCGCCGCCGCTAGCCGAACGCCGCCGTGACCTTCAGCACTTCCTCCACGCTGGTCACGCCCTCCTGGATCTTGATGGCGCCGGCGATGCGCAGCGGCTTCATGCCGTCGGCGATGCTCTGCCGGCGCAGCGCGTTGATATCGGTTTGCTCGCCGATGATCTGGGTGAAGCCATCCGTCACCGTCAGCAATTCGTACAGACCGGTGCGGCCCCGGTAGCCGGTCTGGCGGCACTCCGGGCAACCGACCGGGCGGTACACTTGTTCCGGCTTGGGCATTTTCCAGGCGCCACTCAGGCTTTCCCATACATCGTCCTGTAAGTCGCCGTCGGCGCTCTTGCAGTCGGGGCATAAGGTGCGGACCAGGCGCTGCGCCATGATACCGATCAGTGTCGCCTCCAGCAGATAGTAGGGCACGCCCAGTTCCAGCAAGCGCATTACGGCCGAGGGAGCGTCGTTGGTGTGCAGCGTCGACAGCACCAAGTGGCCGGTCAGGGCGGCCTGGATCGCCATCTCGGCGGTGGCCAGGTCGCGGATCTCGCCCACCATGATGATGTCCGGATCCTGCCGCATCAGGGCCCGCACGCCGTCGGCGAACGATAAATCGATGCCCGGCTGCACCTGCATCTGGTTAAACGAGGCTTCCACCATTTCGATCGGGTCTTCCACCGTGCACACATTGACTTCCGGCGTGGCCAGCGCCTTGAGCGTGGTGTACAGCGTGGTGGTTTTGCCGGAGCCGGTCGGGCCGGTGACCAGAATGATGCCGTGCGGGCGCGCCGTCAACGCGTCCCAGCGCAAGGCGTCGTCGACCGGAAAGCCCAGCTCCGGCAAGGTTTTGACCACCACCTCGGGGTCGAAAATCCGCATCACCAGTTTTTCGCCGAAGGCGGTCGGCATGGTCGACAGACGTAACTCGATTTCAGTGCCGCCGGCGGTGCGCGTCTTGATGCGGCCGTCTTGCGGGCGGCGCTTTTCGATCACGTCCATCCGCCCCAGCAGTTTCACACGCGCGGTCATGGCGATCATCACCACCGCCGGCACCTGGTAGACGTTGTGCAGCACGCCGTCGATGCGAAAGCGCACCGAGCCGATGTCGCGCTTGGGTTCCAGATGAATGTCCGAAGCGCGCTGTTCGAACGCATATTGCCACAGCCAGTCGACGATGTTGATCACGTGCTGGTCGTTGGCGTCAAGCTGCTTGTTGTTGCGCCCCATTTCGACCAATTGCTCGAAATTGTTGCGCATGGCCAGGTCTTGGCCATTGGCCTTGCTGGCATTCTTGATCGATTTGGCCAGACTGAAAAACTGCGAGATGTATTGCGCGATGTCGAGCGGATTGGCGATCACCAATTTGATGGTGCGGCGCGAAATCTTGGCGATCTCCGCTTCCCAGTCGAGCGCGTACGGTTCCGCCGTGGCCACCACCAGGGTGCTGGCGTTTAATTCAACCGGCAAGATATTAAAGCGCGCCGCGTAGTTGGCCGACATCACGTCGGCTACTTTGGTGAAGTCGACCTTGAGCGGATCGATGCGAATGAAGGGCAAGGAAACGCGCTTGGCCAGCCACTCGCACAAGGCGTCCAGAGTCAGCAGTTTATGCGGCGCCAACGCCGACAGCAGCTTGCAGTGCGCCACGGCGCTGAGCGGATGCATGGCGCCGATGCTGTTTTTCAGCACGCCCTGGGCCTGGGCGTAATTGGCCTTGACGTTGACTTTTTCCACAATGCCGTCCGCCAGCAGCCAAGTGAAAATCTGTTGCAGGTCCAGCGTTTTGGGTGACGCGTTTTTCATCAGCTACTTTCAATTCGTAAGGTCGGCACGTCACCAGGCCGCGCGGCGCGTACCGCTCACATGCGTTGCAAGCCCTTGACCCAGCTCTTGGCGGGCAATTTGGTGGCGGTCACGATCTGTTCGGCGCGCAAGGCCAGGGCCGCGAAGTCGAGCACGGGCGCGGTGTTGAAGGCCAGCGCCACCACGTTGCCATCATGGACCTCGGGCAGGCAGATGACATGGTCGAACGCAAATTTCATCGCTTTCACGTTCTTGGCGTAGCTTGGATGGTCGCCAAAAAGGTTGACCGTCATGATGCCGTGCGGCGTCAGACAGGCCGCGCAGGCGCTGTAGAATTCGGGGCTATCGAGCACCGGGCCGCGCGCGGTGGCGTCGTATAGATCGACTTGCAATGCGTCGAAGCGGCCCAGATTGACGGCGTCGTTGACAAACGCCAGCGCGTCTTGCTCGCGCACGTCGAGCCGCTCGTCGTTGGGCGGCAACTTGAACATCGAGGCGCACACCCCGATCACGGCAGGGTTAAGCTCGACCGCGCTCACTTTCGCTTGCGGAAATTGACGGTAACAGAATTTGGTCAGCGCGGCCGTGCCCAGACCCAACTGAGCGATGTGCTGCGGTTGCTCGATGAAGAGCATCCACGCCATCATCTGCTGGGCGTATTCGAGTTCCAGCCAGTCGGGCTTGCGGATGCGCATGGCGCCTTGTACCCATTCGGTGCCGAAATGCAGATAACGCACCCCGTTTTGCTCGGACAGGGTGACCGGCGCGTAGCGTGGCTTGCGCGGCGGGCGTGAGGATTCTTCTTGTTCGATCGATTTACGTTTGATGAGCATGGGGAGGCGGCCTGAGAGAAGTCCTATTATCCAGCGATGACTTGAATCAAAGCAAGTGAAAGCATGTGAAAGGGGCCACCAGCGTGGGCCACCAGCGTGGGCGACCGGCGTGGGCAACCAGCGTGGGCGACCAGCGTGGGCGACCAGCGTGGGCGACCAGCGTGGGCGACCGGCGTGGGCCACCAGCGTGGGCAAGCGGCGCGCCCAAAAGCAAAACCGGCCCACGCGGGGCCGGCAATGAAAGAGGCGCTCGGCTGTTATTGCTGAGCCGGCTCGACGGATACCCGCAAACGCACCCGGTTGCCCGGATCGGACGACATGATGCTGGTGTAATTGCGACCATGGTAGTCGTACACCACTTCGTAGCCGTTGTTGCGCGACTCCCAATGGTCGACGGTGCGGCATTGCTTGACCGCTTGTTCCTGGGTGCCGCCGCCGCTGGAGATGCTGTTGCCGTTATTGTCGATGCGGTCGCCCATCACCGCGCCGGCGATGGCGCCGGCCGCCGTGGCGGCGGTGCGGCCGGTGCCGCCGCCGACCTGATTACCCACCAGGGCGCCGGCGATGCCGCCGATGATCGAGCCGCCCATGCTGCGTTGCGGCGCCTGTTGCGGCACCGGCACTTGCACATACTCGGTGCGGCATTCTTGGCGCGGATGATTGACTTGCTCCACTTGCGGCGTAACCCGAACCACGCGACCGAAATCTTCGAAATCGGCAGCCTGAACCGCCGGCAAGGCGCCAAAACAAAATGCGGACACAATCCATTTGGCTTGCAAGTTCATTTGTTACCTCGTTGTGTGGTTAATCCGTTGGGCCAGTCTTACGCCGTGACCATATGGTAAGCCCGCCGCTGCCGCAAAGCGCATTCGTATGGCAACAAATTGTAACAGGGCCCATTTGCCAAGGGCAGGGCGTCGGCCATGGCGCGCAGAAGGTGGAAAAAGCAGCAATAAGTGTTCTATTTTTAACAAATCTGGCGCCCGAATTTCACTTACGGGTTGATTCGTTTAGTACAACACGTTACCCTAATACGCGTATGGGTTCAGATTGACAATCAGAAATGTATATCAGATCAGGCCGGCGCATTGACCCGCCCGCGTTGGATGGCGATATAAAACAGCACAGCAATTCCATACATAACAGGTCGATTTGAGGGAAAAATGAGTTTGTTAATATCCGTGCCGCCCAACCTTGTCCAGTCCATCCGCGCGTTTCGGGTGTCCGAATTGCAAGACGAGGCCAGCCATCTTGGGCAGCATTTTCTGTACGCGCATTGCGCGGCCGGGCTGACCAAACAGCAAGTGCTCGGCATCATCGCGGAAGCGTTTCAGTTTCCTAAAAATCTGTCTAAGAATGTCGAGGCCCTGCGCCTGTGCCTGACCGACACCATGTTCAAGGCCGGCACCCAGCATGGCTTTCTGGTGGTGCTCGAACAGCTGCCGAACACGCAAAAATTTGACAAGGAAGCGCGCGAGACCTTGCTCGACGTGTTCCGTGACGCGGCCGATTACTGGGCCGAGAAAAAGATTCCGTTCCGCGTGTTTTACTCCTTCGAATAGCGCCGCCGTCGCCGCGTCCAGGCGCCGCCCGACCCTTGCCACGGCGCCCGTCCCGACCGTCAAATTTGTGCTGCGCTGCAACATCCGTTCCCCGCTTTTTTTGGCCGGCAAGGCGTTAGCGGGTACAATGCGCGCTATGAAAAACATCGTCATCCTGATTTCCGGACGCGGCAGTAATATGCAAGCGGTGGTGCGCGCCGCCCTCGCCGAGCGGTGGCCGGCCCGGATCGCAGCCGTGATCAGCAACCGGGCCGACGCCGAGGGCCTCGCTTTCGCGACCGGGCAGGGCATCGCCACGGCCGTGGTGCCGAGCAAGCAGTTTCCCAGCCGCGAGCAATTCGACGCCGCCTTGCGCGCCGAAATCGACCGTCACGCGCCCGATCTGGTGGTGTTGGCCGGCTTCATGCGCATCCTGACGCCGGCTTTTGTCGACCATTACGCGGGGCGCATGCTCAATATCCACCCCTCGCTCTTGCCCCTTTTTCCCGGCCTGCACACCCACCAGCAAGCGCTCGACAGCGGCGTCACCGAACACGGCGCCACGGTGCACTTCGTCACCGCCGAGCTCGACCATGGTCCGGCGGTGGCGCGGGCGGTGGTGCCGGTGCTGCCCGGCGACGACGCGGCCAGCCTCGCCGCGCGCGTGCTGGTCGAAGAGCATGCGCTCTACCCGCGCGTGATCCGCCAATTTATCGCCGGCCAGTTGCCCGGCCAAGCCGCCCCGGCCCGCTCCACCGAACACACCGCATACACCATCACACAGGAATAACAATGAGATTGCCACCAGCGATTCTGGCCAATACCGAAGAAGTATTGCGCGAGATCTTACGCTTTACGGCGCCCGCCGATTCGACCCTGTCGCGCTATTTCCGCGACCATCCGCGCCTGGGAGCGCGCGAGCGCGGCGCCGTGGCCGAAGGCATTTATGCGGTGCTGCGCAACAAGTCCTTTTTCGCCGACTTCGCCGAGGCCGGCAGCGGCCCCACCATGCGCCGCTTGACCATACTGGGTCTGGCCGAGGCGATGGGCGCCGACGCGCTGGGCGGCTTGACCGAGGAAGAGACCGAATGGCTAACCCGCATCAACCAGATCGACCGCACCCTGATGCAGCCGGCTATGCGCGCCAATATGCCGAAATGGTTGTTCGACAAATTGATCGACCAATATGGTGAGCAGGAAACCATGCTGCTGGCCGACGCGCTCAACGCGCCGGCCCCGCTCGACCTGCGCGTCAATTCGCTCAAGGCCAACCGCGAGGAAGTGATGGCGACGCTGGCCGAGGCGCCCATCCTGAGCACCCCCACCCCGTACGCGCCGCTGGGCTTGCGGGTGGTGAAAAAGCCGTCGCTGCAAAACCTGCCGCTGTTTAAAAGCGGTGCGATCGAGGTGCAAGACGAGGGCAGTCAGTTGCTGTCGCAAATCGTCGGGGCCAAACGGGGCGAGATGGTGGTCGATTTTTGCGCCGGCGCCGGCGGCAAGACCTTGGCGCTGGGCGCGCTGATGCGCAATACCGGCCGCTTGTACGCGTTCGACGTGTCGGAAAAGCGCTTGGCCAAGCTCAAGCCGCGCATGGCCCGCAGTGGCTTGTCGAACGTGCATCCGGTCCTGATCGCCCATGAGAAAGATGCCAAGATCAAGCGGCTGGCCGGCAAGATCGACCGGGTGCTGGTGGACGCGCCGTGTAGCGGCCTGGGCACCTTGCGCCGCAATCCGGACGTAAAGTGGCGCCAGAAAGTGGAGGCGATCGCCGAGATGCAGGAAAAGCAAGCCGCCATCCTGGCCGGCGCCGCGCGCCTGGTCAAAGGCGGCGGGCGTCTGGTATATGCCACCTGTAGTTTGCTGGACGAAGAAAACGACTTTATCGCCACCCAATTCTTGGCGGCCCATCCGGACTTTGTCCTGTTGCCGATGACGCAGGTGCTGGCCGAGCAAAAAATCGAGCTGGAGATGGGCGACTATCTCAAGCTCTTGCCGCATCGTCATCACACGGATGGTTTTTTCGCCGCCGTGTTCGAGCGCAAGGCGATGGCCAAGAAAGCGGCCCGCGCGGTCGACAGCGAAGCCGAGGACGGCGAGCGGCAAGCGCCTGAAGGGCAGGACGAGGCGGCCGACTTGGCGGCGGACGGGGCGCAATAAGTGCTGTGGCGCGGTGCCGGCATGTAATATCATGCTGGCTCCGCCCACCCCGTACGCGTGCTCATGATTCTCAATAATTTCAATAACCTGCTAAAGGACCTGGCCGGCGATTTGCGCGAGCCGGGCTTGTTGTGGCAGATCGGCGCCATCGCCGCTTCCATCTTGCTGGGCTGGGGTATCTCGCGCCTGCTGCGCGCGCGCTTTTCCAGCCAGGATGGTCAGCGTGAAATGGTGCGCTTCGGGGTCGAAAGTTTCGGCCGCGTGATCGGTCCGCTGGCCGTGGTCGGCTTGCTGGTGCTGTCGCGCGTGGTGCTGGCGAAATACCATCACATCAATTTGATCAAGGTGGCGCTGCCCATCGTCGGCTCGATGGCGGTGATACGGTTTAGTTTTTTTCTGCTGCGGCGCGTGTTCGCCCGCCACGGCCACGCCAGCAACGCCATTCTCACCTTTGAAAAAATCTTTCAGTTCCTGGTCTGGCTGGGGGTGGTGCTGTATGTGACGGGCGTGTGGCCCGATATTTTCAACTATCTCGACGATACCATCATCCCGCTGGGCAAATACAAGGTCTCGGTGGCGGCCATTTTGCAGGCGGCCGTGTCGGTGGTGGTGTTGCTGATGCTGGCGTTGTGGGCCGGCGCGGCGCTGGAAGAGCGGCTCATGCGCATGCCGGGCGTGCATTCGAATCTGCGGGTGGTGGTGGCGCGCATGGCGCGCGCCATCTTGATCGTGGTGGCCTTGCTGCTCAGCTTATCGCTGGTGGGCATCGATTTGACCGTGCTGTCCGTGTTCGGCGGCGCGCTGGGGGTAGGCCTGGGGTTGGGTTTGCAAAAAATCGCCAGCAATTACGTGTCCGGCTTCGTCATTTTGCTCGACCGCAGCTTGACCATCGGCGACATGATCACGGTCGACAAATACAGCGGCCGGGTCACGCAAATTAACACCCGCTACACCGTGCTCCAGGGACTGGACGGGGTGGAGTCGATCTTGCCCAATGAAATGCTGATCTCGGGGCCGGTGCAAAATTCCTCGCTGTCGAACCGCATGCTGTCCGTTTCGACCCACGTGTCGGTTGCCTACGATACCGATATCGAAGTGCTGTTCCCGCTGCTCGAAGCGGCCACCGCCTCGGTGGCGCGGGTGGTGGCGGAGCGCCCGCCGTCGGCCACGTTAAAGAAATTCGGCGCCGACGGTCTCGATCTGGAAATCAGTTTCTGGATCGACGACCCGGAAAACGGCCGCGGCGGCGTTACCTCCGACGTCAACCGCGCCATCTGGCGCACGCTCAAGGAACATGACATCGCGGTGCCGTTTCCACAACGTGAAGTGCGCCTCATCGGCGTGCCGGACGCGTTGCTGGCGCGCGCGGCCGACCCGGCCTTGCCGCTGGAAGAGGGAACGGACGGCGCGCCGGCCAAGGGCGCCAGCGCGTCCAGTCCGGAGCCGGCCAGCCCGCCGGTCGCGCGCGACAATCCGGAGCTGGCCCCCACCATCGCGGTGCATGCGCCGCCCCGTGACGATTAATGCGTGGTTTAAAGCAACACTGCGTCTGGCCAAGCTTATTTCAGCGTACAATTACACCCAAAATATAGAATAGCGGACCTCCCAAAACCGGGGAGACCGGGTACACGCCATTCACTCTGGAGCAGTAATGATTTTAAGTTCAGCTTTCCATGCCGTACTGAGTTTTTTGGATACGGGCATTGTCGGTCTATCGGGCTGGCAAGTGTTTTTCTATACGCTGCTGGTGACCCATATCACCATCGCCAGCGTGACCATTTATTTACACCGCCATCAGGCCCACCGCGCGCTGGAGCTGCATGCGATTCCCAGCCATTTCTTCCGTTTTTGGCTGTGGCTGACCACCGGCCAAGTGACCAAGGAATGGGCCGCGATCCACCGCAAGCACCACGCCAAGTGCGATACCGAAGAAGATCCGCATAGCCCGGTCACGCGCGGCATTCGCAAGGTACTGTTTGAAGGCGCGGAACTGTATCGCGCCGAATCGAAAAACCTGGAAACCATGGAGAAATACGGCCATGGCACCCCGGACGACTGGATCGAGCGCAATGTGTACACCCGTTTCAGCTGGCAGGGCGTGTTCATCCTGCTGGCCTTGAATTTGCTGTTGTTCGGTGTGATCGGCTTGACCGTGTGGGCCGTGCAAATGATGTGGATTCCGGTGACGGCGGCCGGCATCATCAACGGTATCGGCCATTATTGGGGTTATCGCAATTACGACTGCGCCGACGCCGCCACCAACATCATCCCTTTCGGTATCCTGATCGGCGGCGAGGAATTGCACAATAATCACCACACTTATGCCACCTCGGCCAAGCTATCGTCGAAATGGTATGAATTCGATATCGGCTGGGCGTATATCCGCACGCTTGAAATCCTGGGTCTGGCCAAGGTAAAGAAATTGGCGCCGGCGCCAAAATTTTCGCACGGCAAGCTGGAAGCCGATTTCGATACCTTACAATCGGTGATCGCCAATCGCTATGACGTCATGTCGAAATACGCGAAATCGGTCAAGCACGCCTGGAAAGCAGAAGTCGAGCATCTGACCGTCAAGGCCCAGCTGGAAGCGCGTTTCCTGAAGTCGTCGCGTAAATTATTGCAGCGCGAACCGGGCAAACTGGCGGTGCCCCAGCAGCAGCAGTTGAGCGAGCTGTTCCAGCACAGCAAGGCGCTGGAAACCATGCACCACATGCGGGTCGAGCTGGGCGTGATCTGGGAGCGTTCGCATTTTACGCGCGACCAGTTGCTGCACAAATTGCAGGATTGGTGCAACCGCGCCGAAGCGTCCGGCATCCAATCGCTGCAAGAATTCTCCTTCCGCCTGCGTAGTTACTCCTGATGGCCAGCGGGCGCCGCCCTTCGCGGCGGCGCCCGCTGGCGTTTGACATCGCCCCCGCGCACGGCAAGCACGCCAGCCTGCCATTTGCCGCCCGCGTATATTCCCTCACTTATTTCCTCGCCTGCGCCGCTTTGCCGAAGGCGCCACCGCTACGGACGTAAAAAAAGCCGCTCATCAAAGCGGCCTTTCCGTGAATCCGAAAATCGATTACTTGATTTTGGTTTCTTTGTACGTCACATGCTTGCGTGCCTTCGGATCGAACTTCATGATCTCCATTTTGGCAGGCGTGGTACGTTTGTTCTTGGTGGTCGTGTAGAAGTGACCTGTACCAGCGGTCGACTCCAACTTGATTTTGTCGCGGCCTGATTTTGCCATGATAGCTCCCTTATTCTGCTAATTAGACTTTTTCGCCACGAGCGCGCATATCGATCAGCACGGCGTCGATGCCGACTTTGTCGATGACGCGCAGACCGGCGTTGGACAAACGCAGGGAGACCCAGCGGTTTTCAGATTCAACAAAAATACGACGATTCTGCAAGTTAGGCAAAAAACGACGTTTGGTTTTGTTGTTTGCATGGGAAACATTGTTGCCGACCATCGGCTTCTTCCCAGTGACTTGGCAAACACGTGCCATGGCGCACTCCTTAAGGACTTCCACAATTGGAAAAACGAGAGTATAGCCAAAAAACCCAGCTTTATCAATGACTTGTGAAAAACAATTGTGTCACGAAATTCTGTTGTATTTCACATTTTGTGCGCGTGCATTTCCACGCTGGAAACCCTACGCCGCCTATAGCTGGCCATGCTCGGCGAACGAGTGCACCTGGCTGCCGGCCACAACAAAATGGTCCAGGATGCGCACGTCCACCAGCGACAGCGCCTGCACCAGGGCGCGCGTGAGCAGCAGGTCCGATTCGCTGGGCTCGGGCGTGCCGGACGGGTGGTTGTGGGCCAGCATCACGCTGGCGGCGTTGTGGCACAGCGCTTCCTTGACCACTTCGCGCGGATACACGCTGGTGTGGGTCAAGGTGCCGCGAAACAACTCCTTGGCCGTGATCAAGCGGTTCTTCACATCAAGAAACAGGACAAAAAACGATTCGTGGGTTTGCTGGTTGAACACCATGCGCAGGTATTGCTTGACGGCATGGGGCGAGCCGAGCGTGATCCCGCTACGCAAAGGTTCCTCGATGGCACGCCGGGCCAGCTCCATCACCGCCTGCAACTGGGCGAATTTGGCGGTCCCCATGCCGTGCACGGCGGAAAAGTCGCGCAGGCTGGCGCCGAACAAGCCGTTGAGCGAGCCGAAGTGGCGCACCGTGCGGTCGGCCAGTTCCACCGCGCTCTGGCCGCGCACGCCCGTGCGCAGGAACACGGCCAGCAATTCGGCGTCCGACAGCGCTTGCGGCCCCTCTTGTATCAGGCGTTCGCGCGGACGCAGGTGCGCCGGCCAGTGATTGATTGCCATATCCATGTCCTCGCAAGGGGCGGGCGCCCAACTCTTGCGCCGGCCAGTGGTTGAAAGCGGGCCGTGGAGGACGCGTGGTGCGCGCCATGTTCAACCGCAACTTGCCATCCGCATCGCTTCGGCCCGGCTCACGCTGCATTATCGGCTTGCCGCGCGGGCCGGTACTGATATGGTCACTACCATTGACGCAAATCCTGTCATTCAAGTGGCGGCTCAGTTGTATGGCCTAGACGTGGAGGGACGTGCCTTGCAAAGGAAGTGGCCTAGATGTGGAGGGCTTTCCTTAATGGATGCCGAAAGCGTTTTTTAACTCGGCCTCTTGCGGCTGATAAAAGAGAAAATGAGCATTGTGTAAGCGGGCTTCCTTTTCCGCATCCTCAAGCATGCCGCCGAACAGCGCGCCTATGCCGCCGGCGAGTCCGGCTTGCGCGGGCGACAAACCGGGGGTGTTAAGCACAGCATTTTGCGCGACCTGATCGGCGTCGATAGCGGACACTGGTGCGAGCAAGGGCGGCGACTCGGGCTTGCCAGGAAATTGCGTTGTGGTGCCCAAGTTGTAGAAATAAACTTTGGCGGCCGCACCTGCCCTCTTGGGTACGTACACGCCGCATCGTTGGGTCCATACCGAATCGATGGTGTACGAGTCGATATTGCTAAATGCTACTTTTTTCCTCAAACAGTTGCCATCGCCTTCAAAAAAAGTACCATCCGAATCTTCCCGCGCGCCGATATAGTTCCCTGCGGCCAGTGTGTACTCGAATGTCAGCTTTCTTCCAAACGTCGAGTGCGCTTCCGGCCATGTGTAGGCTTGCGCTAACATGATCGTGTCGGGTTTGGCCACCGTGGTGGTCGCGCTCTTGGGCACGCCAGCGCAGCCAAAGAGTGTCGAGGTGGCCAAGCCGATCATGGTGAGACGGAAGAGTGAAAATGTTTGAAGCATGTGGTATCTCGACATTGGTTTAGGGTTGGAGAAGAGGGCGGCAAGCATGCTTTGCCCCGAGTGGCGCGAGACGCGTGCGCGGGTGAAGCACACAAGATTGCGACGTAAATAATTTTGATGTCAAAAAAGAAATGGGATTATACATTCCCGCTTCCCAAGGAGCGATGTGGACCGCTGGGCGAGCATTCTTTGGACGCTAAACAGCCTGTCCTCGCCAACCCTGCGGGCGTCACGATGCCCGGCGCCGGCCGATTGTTGCGGCGGGCCGGGGCGGCGGCGCCAAGGTGGCTTACAATATCGTTTTGCAAGCTCATTGAAAATCATGTCCAACCCGCAACCCGCCGTGGTCACCCCCTCGGCCTATCTCACGCTGCACTATCGGCTTGCCACGCAGGCCGGCGCCGATATCGTCACCACCTTTAACGGCAACCCCGCCACCCTGATGCTGGGTCAGGGCCAGTTGGCGCCCTTTCTGGAAGAGCGGTTGCTGGGGCTGGCCGAAGGGGTGCACCACACGTTCGAACTGAGCGCGGCGCAAGGATTCGGCGAGCGCAATCCCGATATGGTGCGGCCTGTCACGCGCGCCACGCTGGACCAGCATTCCGCCCCTGGCGCCGAGTACAAGATCGGCGACCTGGTCGACTTCGCCGCGCCGGGCGGCGGCCGCTTCGCCGGTGTGCTGCGCGAGCTGGGCCAGGATACGGCCTTATTCGATTTCAACCATCCGCTGGCCGGGCAAGCGCTCACCTTTGAAGTGCGGCTCATCTCGGTGCTCTAGCCAACAAGGAATAATCTGATGGACAAGGAAATTTTGCTGGCCCAGCCGCGTGGCTTTTGTGCCGGCGTGGACCGCGCGATTGAAATCGTCGAGCGCGCGTTGAAACAGTTCGGCGCGCCGATTTATGTACGCCACGAAATCGTACACAATGCCTATGTGGTGGCCGATTTGCGCGCCAAAGGCGCCATTTTCATCGAGGATCTGGCCGATGTCCCGGCCGGCAACACGCTGGTGTTTTCCGCCCACGGGGTGCCCAAAGCGGTGCGCGCCGAAGCCGAGGCGCGCGGGTTGAGCGTGTTCGACGCCACCTGTCCGCTGGTGACCAAAGTGCATGTCGAAGTGGCCAAGATGCGGCGCGAGGGACGCGAAATCGTTATGATCGGCCACGACGGCCATCCCGAGGTGGAAGGCACCATGGGCCAGGCCGAGCAGGGCATGCACCTGGTCGAGACGGTGGCCGACGTGGCCGATCTGCAAGTGGGCGATCCCTCGCGCCTGGCCTATGTGTCGCAAACCACCTTGTCGGTGGACGACACGGCCGACATCATCGTCGCCTTGAAGATGAAGTACCCGCTCATCGTGGAGCCCAAAAAAGGCGACATCTGCTATGCCACCACCAATCGCCAGGAAGCGGTCAAGTTCATGGCGCCCCAGGTCGAGCTGGTGATCGTGGTCGGCAGCCCGAACAGTTCGAACTCGAACCGCCTGCGCGAAGTGGCGCAAAAAATGGGCACCCCGGCCTATATGGTCGATAACGCCTCGCAAATCGATCCCGCTTGGCTGGACGGCAAGCTGCGGGTGGGGGTGACGGCGGGCGCCTCGGCCCCGGAGATTTTGGTGCAAGCGGTGATCGACCGCCTCAAGGCGTGCGGCGTGCGCAGCGTGCGCGCGCTGGAAGGGGTGGAAGAACATGTCACTTTTCCGCTGCCCAAGGGCTTGGACGGCATCAAGAGCGATAGCCCCTAAAAATTCCAACTGTAATAGCCCACGCGACCCAATTTAATTTAGAATACCGCCAGTTTTTCCGAGCTTAGTTTCCCAGCGACCCATTGAAACGGCAGCTCACGCTTTTTTGACACGATTTCAGGCGGCAGCGCATTCTTGGCATAGAGATTGCTTCAGTTTGATATGCGGTAACGGGAAACCAACCGGGGCGGCACAAGTACCGGTCAGCGGCGTTCAACCAGCGACGGCACTACGAGGAACTTACTCGGGTGCCGTTTTTGTTGGGGTCGCGCGATCGGGGTCCTCACGGCGGGGACGCAATCTTTATGAATACAAGGGGCAAGTAAAAGCATGGATACCTTCATCCAACAAATCATCAACGGCCTGGTGCTGGGGAGCATGTATGCCCTGGTCGCACTCGGTTACACGATGGTGTACGGCGTATTAAACCTGATTAACTTCGCCCATGGCGACGTGCTGATGATCGGCGCCATGGTCGGCTTGACCGTGATCAAATTGCTGGGCAGTTACGCGCCCGGCCTGCCCGGCTACGCCCAGCTGGCCATCGCCATCGGCGCCGCCATTCCGGTGTGCATGGCGGTCAATGTGCTGATCGAACGCGTGGCCTACAGCCGCTTGCGCAACGCGCCGCGGCTGGCGCCCCTGATCACCGCCATCGGCGTGTCGATCTTGCTGCAAACCTTCGCCATGATGATCTGGGGCCGCAATCCCTTGCCGTTTCCGCAATTGCTGTCGTCCGATCCGATCAACGTGGGCGGCGCGCTGATCTCGCAAACCCAGATTTTGCTGCTGGCCCTGGCGGCCCTGTCGATGACGGGCCTGGTGCTGCTGGTGGAAAAAACCAAGATGGGGCGCGCCATGCGCGCCACCGCTGAAAACCCGCGCGTGGCCGGCTTGATGGGGGTCGATTCGAACAAGGTGATCGTGGCCACCTTCGCCATCGGCGCCGCCCTGGCGGCGGTGGCCGGCGTGATGTGGGGCGCCAATTACTCCTCGATCCAGTTCGCGATGGGCACGGTGCCCGGCTTGAAGGCGTTTTCGGCGGCGGTGCTGGGCGGGATCGGCAATATCTATGGCGCCATGATAGGCGGCATCGTGCTGGGCATTATCGAGAGCCTGGGCGCCGGTTACATCGGCGACTTGACCGGCGGTTTTCTGGGCAGCCATTACCAGGACATTTTCGCCTTCGTGGTGCTCATCATCGTGCTCACCATCCGTCCGTCCGGCATCATGGGCGAACGCGTGGCCGACCGCGCCTGACCCCCTCACAGATAAGGACCATCATGGCTCTGTTAAATTTCGAAGTGAGCAAGAATCCGGGCAAGGCTTACCGCAGCATGGCGCTGCTGATCGTCGCCCTGCTCGTGTTTCCGTTTTTGGCCGCCCCGTTCGGCAATTCCTGGGTGCGCATCGTCGACATGGCGCTGCTCTACATCATGCTGGCGCTGGGCTTGAACATCGTGGTCGGCTTCGCCGGCCTGCTGGACTTGGGTTACATCGCGTTCTACGCGGTGGGCGCCTACATGACGGCGATGCTGGCCTCGCCCCAATTCGCCACCCTGATCGAATCGGTGATCAACCAGTATCCGGCGCTGGGCGAGGCGCTCGTGGCCGTGATGGGGCCGGAGATCCGCGAGCACGGCATCCACCTGTCGGTGTGGCTGATCGTGCCGCTGGCGGCGGCCCTGGCCGGCCTGTTCGGCGCGCTCCTGGGGGCGCCCACCTTGAAGCTGCGCGGCGACTACCTGGCCATCGTGACCCTGGGTTTCGGCGAAATCATCCGCATCTTCATGAACAATTTGAACGAGCCGATCAACTTCACCAACGGCCCCCAGGGCATCAACCTGATCGACCCGATCCGGGTGTTCGGGGTATCCCTGGGCGGCGAGGCCGGCTCCAAGGCCACGGTGGTGGTGGGCGGGCTGTCGATGCCGTCGGTGAACGCGTATTACTACCTGTTCCTGATCCTGTGCGTGGCCATCGTGTTCGTCACCAGCCGCTTGCAGCATTCGCGCCTGGGGCGGGCCTGGGTGGCGATTCGGGAAGACGAGATCGCGGCCAAGGCGATGGGCATCAACACCCGTAACGTCAAGCTGCTGGCGTTTTCGATGGGGGCCTCGTTCGGCGGCGTGGCCGGGGCCATGTTCGCCTCGTTCCAGGGTTTTGTGTCGCCCGAATCGTTTTCGCTGACCGAATCGATCGCGGTGCTGGCGATGGTGGTGCTGGGCGGGATCGGCCACATTCCGGGGGTGGTGATGGGCGGGGTGATTTTGGCGGCGCTGCCCGAAGTGCTGCGCCATGTGGTGGAGCCGGCCCAGAACGCGCTGTTCGGGCGCGTGATCATCGACGCCGAAGTGCTGCGTCAGCTGCTGTACGGGCTGGCCATGGTGCTCATCATGCTCAACCGCCCGGCCGGTCTGTGGCCGGCGCCCAAACACGAAGACCGGCCCGACGCCGACACCGACACCAAAGCCCGGTCGTCCGGCGTGATCGCCGCTTGAAGGAAGAACCATGAGCGAACAGACCATTTTGAATATCGCCGGCGTCAACAAACGCTTCGGCGGCCTGCAAGCGCTGACCGATGTCGGCGTCAAGATCATGCAAGGCCAGATCTACGGTTTGATCGGCCCGAACGGGGCCGGCAAGACCACTTTTTTCAACGTCATCACCGGCTTGTACCAGCCCGACACGGGCAGCTTCGAGCTGGCCGGGAAACCGTATTCGCCGTCGGCGCCGCATGAAGTGGCCAAGGCGGGGATCGCGCGCACGTTCCAGAACATCCGCCTGTTCGGCGAGATGACGGCGCTCGAAAACGTGATGGTGGGGCGCCATGTGCGTTCGCACCAGGGCGTGTTCGGCGCGGTGTTCAGGCACAAGGCGGCGCGCGAGGAAGAGGCGTCGATCCGGCGCCGGGCGCAGGAGCTGCTCGATTTTGTGGGCATCGGCCGCTTCGCCGGGCGCACCGCGCGCTTTCTGTCGTACGGCGACCAGCGCCGGCTGGAGATCGCGCGCGCCCTGGCCACCGATCCGCAGCTGCTGGCGCTCGACGAGCCGGCGGCGGGCATGAACGCGACCGAGAAGCTGGCGCTGCGCGAGCTGCTGGTGAAGATCAAGGCCGAGGGCAAGACGGTGCTGTTGATCGAGCATGACGTCAAGCTGATGATGGGCTTGTGCGACCGGATCACGGTGCTGGAGTACGGCAAGCGGATCGCCGAGGGCTTGCCGTCGGAGATACAGAAAAATCAGGCGGTGATCGACGCTTATCTGGGAGGATCGCACGCATGAACATGAACGCGAATGTATTGAAGGTGGCGGGGCTGCACGTGGCGTACGGCGGCATCAAGGCGGTCAAGGGGATCGACCTGGAAGTCAATCAGGGCGAGTTGGTCGCGCTGATCGGGGCCAACGGGGCCGGCAAGACCACCACCTTGAAGGCGATCACGGGCACTCTGCCCAGCTGCAAGGTGGAGGGCACGGTCAGCTACATGGGGCAGTCGCTCAAGGGCGCCAAGTCGTTCCATCTGGTCGAGCAAAAGCTGGCCATGGTGCCGGAAGGGCGGGGCGTGTTTACCCGCATGTCGATTCAGGAAAACCTGATGATGGGCGCTTACACGCGCGACGACAAGGCCGGCATTGCGGCTGACATCGACAAGTGGTTTGCGGTGTTCCCGCGCCTGAAGGAGCGGGCGGCGCAGATGGCGGGCACGCTGTCGGGCGGGGAGCAGCAGATGCTGGCGATGGCGCGCGCGTTGATGAGCCATCCGAAGCTGCTGCTGCTCGACGAGCCGTCGATGGGTCTGTCGCCGATCATGGTGGAGAAGATCTTCGAGGTGATCCGCAATGTGTCGAAGGAAGGCATCACGATTTTGCTGGTCGAGCAAAACGCCAAGCTGGCCTTGCAGGCGGCGCACCGCGGCTATGTGATGGATTCGGGGCTGATCACCATGACCGGCAACGCGGCGGCCATGCTCGACGACCCGCGCGTGAAGGCGGCCTACCTGGGCGAATAGCGCGGCCGCCGCCCCTTGGGCATAGTTTGACAAACAAAAATGGCGCCGCGCGGCGCCATTTTTTACGCGACCAAGCTAACCAACCGTAAAATTTTTATACTAATAAATGGTCGATTTTTTTCACCAAGTTGGGGCCGCGATATGGCGCCGCGCGTCACGCTTTGGTGCATAAAAAAAAGGTATTTTTTTTGATTGTTTTTGTGTAGCTCATTCGATGTAAATGTTGTACGCTAATTTCAACTAGGTCGTCACGCCTCCGTTTTTACTCTGATTAAAGGTTAATCAATGCCGGTCCGTCCCGTTCCCCCCAACACCAGCGCCAGCTACGACATGCAGCCGATCGGACCCGGCGCCCCGAGCACGTCGGCGCCGGAACCGTCGGCTGCGCGGGGCGCGCCGGCGCAACGCTCACGCCCGGCCGTGCTCACCAGCCGCGGTTCGCAAGAGTCGGTGCGTCAGTGGATCGAACAAGGTGCGGACGCGACACCGGTGACCGCCAGCCAATTTCGCCGCACGCAAGCATTGCTGGACGACGTCATCCGCGACATGTTTCCCGAGCAGGGCGATGTGGGGCTGATGCGCATGGATGATCTCGATGCCGGCCATGCCATCGAGGCGTGTCCGGCGCCGCCGCACGGCGCCATGCACGAGGCGGCGCAGCCGGGCACGCCGGCCCTGCGGCCGCGCGCGAGCCAGGATGCCGATGGCGACCTGGGTCTGGCACGCGGGTATGCCCGCGACACTTCCCTGGCGGCGCCCATGCGGCCCTTGTCGCGCGCGCGCTCGCTGTCGCAGGCCTCGTCGGCCTCGTCTGCCTCCTACCACTCGGCGCTGTCGGACGAGCCGGCCGCGCCCGATGAAGCCGATATGGCCGATGAAGCGCCCTGCGCGCCCATGCTGCCGCATCCGCTGTCCCCTTCGGCGTCGCCGTCTTCCACCGCAGCGGGCCCGGCGGCGCCGCCATCGCCGACCGCGCCCTTGCCCGTGCCAGCGCGAAAAATCGCCGTTAGCGACGTCGCTGGCGAACCGGAAGGCTGCGAGCCCGCGGGTTCATCCGGCGCCGCCCCGCAGGCGGGCGGACCGGGCAGCAGTTTGCGATCCCAATTGATGGGTGAGTTGCGCGGCCGCGCCAGCGGCAGTCACAGCGTCGCCGCCGGTGACCCGGCCCAAGCCCAGGCCACCCCATCGGTCGCCTCCAGCGGCCGCGCCGCCCAGCCGGCCGAACTTGCGCTTCCGCCAGCCGCGGTCGCGGCCGTGGCTCACATGCCGGTGTGGCTGGAGGGATTGCGGCGCGGCGGTGTGAACTATTTAAACGCGATGGTGCGCGACGGCAGCGTCACCACCTTGGCTACTTTCTTGCGCGAATTGACCGGCTATGCCATGGCCAACTCATCGGGTATGTCCGAGCAGCACAAGCTGGGGGTCTCGTACAGCATCATGGGGCTGACCATCCTCATGAACCTCGCTTCCATGGCGGCCCACTATCAAAAAGGCACCGGCAACCTCCGCACCGGCATCGCCCAGGCGCTCAACGCCTCGCTGTTGACGCTGGCCACCGGGGTGGCGGCCAAAACCGAGACGCTGGCGGCGGCCGCGCCGCTGTTGTTCAAGGGCGCCATGTATTGCGTGATCCGCGACACGCTCAACACCTTTTTCACCCAGTCCGACGCGCGCGACCAGCTGGGCCAGCCGCCCAGTCAACGCGTGGCCGCCCTGCAAGGCGCGCTGGCGGCGGCGATCGCCATCGCGGTCAACTCGGGGCAGAGCGCCCGGCATGTGATATCGGGCACCGGCGCGGCCGCGGCCGACAAGGCCCTGCTCGGCGCGCTCGGTTCGATCGGTTTGTATTCCCTTGTCAATGGCGCGGGCGAGACGCTGGACGGCGGCAGTCTGGCCTATCTGCATGCCGCCGACGAGCATATGCGCCCGCCCGAGGGGGCCAGCCAAGAGACCCTGCGCCGCGGCCCGGGCGACGTCAAGCTCGAGGCGAAGGCGCGGGTGCCGACCTGGGGCCAGGTATTGGACAAGGTGGGCGGCGTGATGACCAGCCGGGCCAGCATTTTCGGCACTTTGTATGGCTTGGTGGGTGCGATCGACAATCACAAGCCACGCAACCCGGCCGACGCCGCCAATTTCATGAATGCGACGCTGGGCTTGATGTTGGGCGCGTTTTACCCGATTTATATCGGCTCGGTGAGTACCTCGCCGGCGCCGCCCCGGCCCCGGGCTGACGACTCTGCCGTATAACCGGGCGTCGCAGCGCGCGACGCCATGCATTTGCCCTTATCCATTAACCAAGCTAATGTCGCCCGGTCGCACATCAAAGGGCGCGCCTGCCCGCGCTGTGCGGCGTCGCATGGCGACAATCGCCCATTTGCGCAAAAACGGGAAAAATAAGGCGCGCACTATGTTGTATTTTCGTATTTAAAGTTGATCTAACTATATATTTTTTGTACCATCGGCAACATGAATTTTTTATATTCCGCTGCCCCGCTTGGCAGGGTTGCGGTTTCACGCTACGTTATTGGCTGGTGAGAGGGCCGTCAGCCTCGGTTGGTGGCATCAGGCAGGGGTTGTTGCGCATATCCGCCGGCGGCCAAGCGTGGCACATGAGGCGCGCTGCGGGGTGCGGGGGAAGTGTTGTAGTTATAAGACAATCCTTCGAAAATTGCCAGCTATTAAGATTGCCACTTATAATGAGGTAAGAAATAACAATGTTGCCTGACCAAGATTTACTGCCTGTTGCACATCGGGCATTAGCATTGCTAATGCTGTCAAGGCAAGGTAAAGTCGCTCGTCAGGCGCCGGACGGCGCCACGGCTTGCCGCAAGTTGTCTGGCATGATTCATGCATCATTTGGGGCAACGCCGCTGGCCAAGCGCAAGCGGCCGATCCGGTCGCGGCTTTGCTGGCGCGGCCGCGCGGCCGGATGTTTCATCGAGCGCTAATGTGGTCCTGAAATAATATGTTATCGATGTCAATGGCTTAGTGGCTCTTGTCATCAAAAACGGTGTCGCGGCCTCGATGGGCCATGCCGGCGGCGCCGCATTGTGTACTGAGCGTAATCGGGGTGGCCGTTGTCTGGCCCAGCCGCGGTGTGTGGCGCCTGCGTGGGACGCGGGCGTGGCACAAATTGGGCGGTAATCGTCCTAGTTTTACCGGTACCGCCGAATCCGGATGTCGCGCCTGTCACAGCAGGCGCGACATCAGCGTCATGCGCCGCGTCGGAATAGGTGGTGCCGCAAGCGTATCAATATTTTCTAAAAATAACCTACTGGAACTACCCATGAAATCAAAGTTTTTAGCATTCGCAGTTCTGGCCTCCGCTGCGGCAACGGCCTCGGCACAATCCTCGGTTGTCATCTACGGCGTGCTCGACGGCGGCATCACCTCCGAGCGCGGCGGTGCTGAAGGCAACGTCACCAAGGTCTCGACCGGCGTGCAGTCGGGCAGCCGCCTGGGCTTCAAGGGTACCGAAGATCTCGGTAACGGCTTGAAAGCAAAATTCCAACTGGAAAATGGTTTCGATCTCGACACCGGCCGCCAGCGTCAAGGCGGTTTGCTGTTTGGCCGTCAAGCCTGGCTCGGTCTGTCCGGCGACTTCGGTACCGTGGCCCTGGGTCGTCAAAACAACCCGCTGTTCGTCGCGCTCGATAGCTTCGACGCCTTCGAAACCGGTCTGTCCGGCTCGACCACCAATTTGATGAACCCAGGTTCGGTTCGCGTGAACAACTCGGTGACGTACTCGCTGCCAAGTTTTAAAGGCGTGTCCGGCACCGTCATGTATGGTCTGGGCGAAGTCGCCGGCGACAGCAAAGCCGGCCGTACCCTGGGCGCCTCGCTCGGTTACGCCAATGGTCCGCTGGCTTTGACCGCCGCTTACGACCGTCAAAACCTGGCCGCCAACAAGCTGCAAAAACTGGCCCTGGTGGCCGGCACCTACGATTTCGGCGTCTTGAAAGCCCATCTGGGTTTTGAAACCGAGAAGAACGATTCCGTGGTCGGCGGCTTCGACAACCGTGATTACATGGCTGCCGTGACCGTTCCGGTCGGCACCAGCGGTCAATTCCTGGCCAACTTCATCAAGCGTCAATCGCGCAACGACAACGCCGTCGGCGGCCGTCAAGTGGCGATCGCTTACCTGTACGCCTTGTCCAAGCGTACCAATGCCTACACCTCGTTCGGCAATATCCGCAACGATTCGGCCGGTACCAACTTCGTTGGCGACGCATCGAGCGGCGGTAGCGCACCGCTGCCAGGCGACACCTCGCGTGCCCTGTCGGTCGGTATCCGTCACAAGTTCTAACCGCTTGACTTAGTACAGCAAGACAGCACGATCGCGGTGCGGCGGCGTGAAGCGGCCGCACCGCTGCCATTGGCACCCCGTTTCGCTGGATAAACCGTTGTATTCTCACGAGGACAGGCAACATGAAATTTCATCCAAAAATGATTCTGATGGTAAGCGCGCTGGGTCTGGCTTTTGCCGCCAATGCGCAAGCACAAGAAGTGATCAAGATCGGCCACGTGGGCCCGATTTCCGGCGCCATCGCCCATCTGGGCAAGGACAACGAAAACGGCGCCCGCATGGCGATCGATGAGCTCAACGCCAAGGGCGTGACCATCGGTGGCAAAAAGGTCAAGTTCGAGTTGCTGGCCGAAGATGACGGTGCCGATCCGAAACAAGCAACGGCGGTGGCGCAAAAGCTGGTCGATGCCAAGGTCAACGGCGTGATCGGCCATTTGAATTCCGGCACCACCATTCCCGCCTCGAAAATCTACAACGACGCCGGCATCCCGCAAATCTCGCCATCGGCCACCAATCCCAAGTACACCCAGCAAGGCTTCAAGACCGCGTTCCGCGTGGTGGCCAATGACGGCCAACTGGGCGGCTCGCTGGGCCGTTATGCGGTCGCCACCAGCAAGGCGAAAAAAATCGCCGTGATCGATGACCGTTCGGCCTATGGCCAAGGCGTCGCTGAAGAGTTCGTCAAAGGCTTGAACGTCAAGACTTCCGGTTCCGAAGTGGTCAGCCGTCAGTACACCACCGACAAGGCGACCGATTTCAGCGCCATCCTGACCACCATCAAGGCGAAAAACCCGGACATGGTGTTCTTCGGCGGTATGGATGCGGTGGCCGGTCCGATGTTGCGTCAGATGAAACAACTGGGCATTAACGCCAAGTTCATGGGTGGCGACGGCTTGTGTACCGAAGGTCTGGCCAAGCTGGCCGGCGACGCGCTGGCCGATAACCAGGTGGTGTGCGCCGAAGCGGGCGGGGTTGACGAATCGCGTAAAGGCGGCATGGAAGCGTTCCGCGCCGCTTACAAGAAAAAATTCGGCATCGATGTGCAAATCTACGCGCCATACGTGTACGACGCGGTGTTGACCATGGTCGACGCCATGGAGCAAGCCGGTTCGGCCGATCCCGTCAAGTACTTGCCTTTCCTGGCCAAGATCAAGCACAAAGGCGTGACCGGCGATATCGCCTTCGATGCCAAGGGTGACTTGTTGGAAGGCATGTTGACCTTGTATAGCTACAAGGGCGGCAAGCGCTCCGAAATCGCCGTCACCCGGTAATTAATACGGCGCTTGTCGCCGGCGTGGCCGCCCTGTCGGCCGCGCATCCCCGCCGCGGTGCGCCGTGTCGGGGCGGTATCAGATGGTGACCGTGCATGAGGCGGTCCGAAGCGGCGCCCGGACGTGTGACGGGGGCCGCTTTTTTATTGCGGGCGCCAGACCCGCGCAGTACCTACAAGAATACAAGGAATAAAAATAGATGGAGACTTTTATCCAACAAATCATCAACGGCCTGGTGCTGGGTAGCATGTATGCCCTGGTCGCACTTGGTTACACGATGGTGTACGGCGTATTAAACCTGATTAACTTCGCCCATGGCGACGTGCTGATGATCGGCGCCATGGTCGGCTTGACCGTGATCAAATTGCTGGGCAGTTACGCGCCCGGCCTGCCCGGCTACGCCCAGCTGGCCATCGCCATCGGCGCCGCCATTCCGGTGTGCATGGCGGTCAATGTGCTGATCGAACGCGTGGCCTACAGCCGCTTGCGCAACGCGCCGCGGCTGGCGCCCCTGATCACCGCCATCGGCGTGTCGATCTTGCTGCAAACCTTCGCCATGATGATCTGGGGCCGCAATCCCTTGCCGTTTCCGCAATTGCTGTCGTCCGATCCGATCAACGTGGGCGGCGCGCTGATCTCGCAAACCCAGATTTTGCTGCTGGCCCTGGCGGCCCTGTCGATGACGGGCCTGGTGCTGCTGGTGGAAAAAACCAAGATGGGGCGCGCCATGCGCGCCACCGCTGAAAACCCGCGCGTGGCCGGCTTGATGGGGGTCGATTCGAACAAGGTGATCGTGGCCACCTTCGCCATCGGCGCCGCCCTGGCGGCGGTGGCCGGCGTGATGTGGGGCGCCAATTACTCCTCGATCCAGTTCGCGATGGGCACGGTGCCCGGCTTGAAGGCGTTTTCGGCGGCGGTGCTGGGCGGGATCGGCAATATCTATGGCGCCATGATAGGCGGCATCGTGCTGGGCATTATCGAGAGCCTGGGCGCCGGTTACATCGGCGACTTGACCGGCGGTTTTCTGGGCAGCCATTACCAGGACATTTTCGCCTTCGTGGTGCTCATCATCGTGCTCACCATCCGTCCGTCCGGCATCATGGGCGAACGCGTGGCCGACCGCGCCTGACCCCCTCACAGATAAGGACCATCATGGCTCTGTTAAATTTCGAAGTGAGCAAGAATCCGGGCAAGGCTTACCGCAGCATGGCGCTGCTGATCGTCGCCCTGCTCGTGTTTCCGTTTTTGGCCGCCCCGTTCGGCAATTCCTGGGTGCGCATCGTCGACATGGCGCTGCTCTACATCATGCTGGCGCTGGGCTTGAACATCGTGGTCGGCTTCGCCGGCCTGCTGGACTTGGGTTACATCGCGTTCTACGCGGTGGGCGCCTACATGACGGCGATGCTGGCCTCGCCCCAATTCGCCACCCTGATCGAATCGGTGATCAACCAGTATCCGGCGCTGGGCGAGGCGCTCGTGGCCGTGATGGGGCCGGAGATCCGCGAGCACGGCATCCACCTGTCGGTGTGGCTGATCGTGCCGCTGGCGGCGGCCCTGGCCGGCCTGTTCGGCGCGCTCCTGGGGGCGCCCACCTTGAAGCTGCGCGGCGACTACCTGGCCATCGTGACCCTGGGTTTCGGCGAAATCATCCGCATCTTCATGAACAATTTGAACGAGCCGATCAACTTCACCAACGGCCCCCAGGGCATCAACCTGATCGACCCGATCCGGGTGTTCGGGGTATCCCTGGGCGGCGAGGCCGGCTCCAAGGCCACGGTGGTGGTGGGCGGGCTGTCGATGCCGTCGGTGAACGCGTATTACTACCTGTTCCTGATCCTGTGCGTGGCCATCGTGTTCGTCACCAGCCGCTTGCAGCATTCGCGCCTGGGGCGGGCCTGGGTGGCGATTCGGGAAGACGAGATCGCGGCCAAGGCGATGGGCATCAACACCCGTAACGTCAAGCTGCTGGCGTTTTCGATGGGGGCCTCGTTCGGCGGCGTGGCCGGGGCCATGTTCGCCTCGTTCCAGGGTTTTGTGTCGCCCGAATCGTTTTCGCTGACCGAATCGATCGCGGTGCTGGCGATGGTGGTGCTGGGCGGGATCGGCCACATTCCGGGGGTGGTGATGGGCGGGGTGATTTTGGCGGCGCTGCCCGAAGTGCTGCGCCATGTGGTGGAGCCGGCCCAGAACGCGCTGTTCGGGCGCGTGATCATCGACGCCGAAGTGCTGCGTCAGCTGCTGTACGGGCTGGCCATGGTGCTCATCATGCTCAACCGCCCGGCCGGTCTGTGGCCGGCGCCCAAACACGAAGACCGGCCCGACGCCGACACCGACACCAAAGCCCGGTCGTCCGGCGTGATCGCCGCTTGAAGGAAGAACCATGAGCGAACAGACCATTTTGAATATCGCCGGCGTCAACAAACGCTTCGGCGGCCTGCAAGCGCTGACCGATGTCGGCGTCAAGATCATGCAAGGCCAGATCTACGGTTTGATCGGCCCGAACGGGGCCGGCAAGACCACTTTTTTCAACGTCATCACCGGCTTGTACCAGCCCGACACGGGCAGCTTCGAGCTGGCCGGGAAACCGTATTCGCCGTCGGCGCCGCATGAAGTGGCCAAGGCGGGGATCGCGCGCACGTTCCAGAACATCCGCCTGTTCGGCGAGATGACGGCGCTCGAAAACGTGATGGTGGGGCGCCATGTGCGTTCGCACCAGGGCGTGTTCGGCGCGGTGTTCAGGCACAAGGCGGCGCGCGAGGAAGAGGCGTCGATCCGGCGCCGGGCGCAGGAGCTGCTCGATTTTGTGGGCATCGGCCGCTTCGCCGGGCGCACCGCGCGCTTTCTGTCGTACGGCGACCAGCGCCGGCTGGAGATCGCGCGCGCCCTGGCCACCGATCCGCAGCTGCTGGCGCTCGACGAGCCGGCGGCGGGCATGAACGCGACCGAGAAGCTGGCGCTGCGCGAGCTGCTGGTGAAGATCAAGGCCGAGGGCAAGACGGTGCTGTTGATCGAGCATGACGTCAAGCTGATGATGGGCTTGTGCGACCGGATCACGGTGCTGGAGTACGGCAAGCGGATCGCCGAGGGCTTGCCGTCGGAGATACAGAAAAATCAGGCGGTGATCGACGCTTATCTGGGAGGATCGCACGCATGAACATGAACGCGAATGTATTGAAGGTGGCGGGGCTGCACGTGGCGTACGGCGGCATCAAGGCGGTCAAGGGGATCGACCTGGAAGTCAATCAGGGCGAGTTGGTCGCGCTGATCGGGGCCAACGGGGCCGGCAAGACCACCACCTTGAAGGCGATCACGGGCACTCTGCCCAGCTGCAAGGTGGAGGGCACGGTCAGCTACATGGGGCAGTCGCTCAAGGGCGCCAAGTCGTTCCATCTGGTCGAGCAAAAGCTGGCCATGGTGCCGGAAGGGCGGGGCGTGTTTACCCGCATGTCGATTCAGGAAAACCTGATGATGGGCGCTTACACGCGCGACGACAAGGCCGGCATTGCGGCTGACATCGACAAGTGGTTTGCGGTGTTCCCGCGCCTGAAGGAGCGGGCGGCGCAGATGGCGGGCACGCTGTCGGGCGGGGAGCAGCAGATGCTGGCGATGGCGCGCGCGTTGATGAGCCATCCGAAGCTGCTGCTGCTCGACGAGCCGTCGATGGGTCTGTCGCCGATCATGGTGGAGAAGATCTTCGAGGTGATCCGCAATGTGTCGAAGGAAGGCATCACGATTTTGCTGGTCGAGCAAAACGCCAAGCTGGCCTTGCAGGCGGCGCACCGCGGCTATGTGATGGATTCGGGGTTGATCACCATGACCGGCAACGCGGCGGCCATGCTGGACGATCCGCGTGTGAAAGCGGCCTACCTGGGCGAATAGCGCGGCCGCCGCCCCTTCGGCATAGTTTGAAAAACAAAATGGCGCTCCGGCGCCATTTTTTATGCGCTGGTCCGCCGCCGCGTCACCAACGCGAGGCGGCATAAGCAAGGGCTTGGCCGTCGATGGAGCAGGGCTGGGCCTCGAGCGCGCAGGCCATCAATTCGGCGCTGCCGCAAGCGAGGGTCCAGCCCAGCGCGCCGTGCCCCGCGTTGAGATAAACATTGGCCAGCGGACCGCGCCCGATGATGGGTTTGCCGCTCGGGGTGGCTGGCCGCAGCCCGGCCCAGGGCGAGACCTGGTCCTGCCGGTCCGCCAGGGTGGGGAATAACTGGCGCGCCTGATGCGCCAGGGCGCGCCAGCGTCGCTCGTCCAGGGCAAGGTCGTGGCCGATATCGACCCGGCCGGCCACGCGCAGTCGCGTGCCGAGGCGGGCATACACGATTTTTCTGGCCAGGTCGGTGATGCTGACCGAGGGCGCCTGGGCGCCCTGCGTGTCGAGCGTGACGCTGTAGCCCTTGAGCGGATAGATCGGCAGCTTAAAGCCGAGCCACCCGGCCAGTTGCGCGCTGCCGGCGCCGCTGGCCAGCACGAAAGCGTCAGCCGTCAGATCGCCGCGCGAGGAGCGCAGCGCCATGACGCGCCCGCCCTCGCGCACGCCGCCGGTGATGGTGGTATGGTAGGCGAACGTGACGGCGCGCCGGGCCGCCAGATAGGCGCCCAGCTGCCGGCAAAAGCGGGCGCAGTCGCCCACCTGTTCGGACGCGGTGTACACGCCGCCGTGCCAGCGCGCTTGCGAGGCGGCCAGGGCCGGCTCGATCTCGATGCAAGCGGCCGTCGACAGCACCTGCTGTTCGCACCCCAGGTCCTGTTGCAGGGCCACCTGGCGCCGGGCCGCCGCCAAGGCCGCCGGCGAGGACAGCATCACCAGTTTGCCGGCGGTGCGCAAATCGAAATCGAGCGCCAGCGATTGCTGCAAAGCCGCTAGGCAATCGCGGCTGAAAAACGCCAGTCGCAGCAGCTCGGCGGTGACACGCGCGGCAGCACGGCTGTTGCACGCCAGGAGAAAACGGGCGATCCAACGCCATTGGTCGGCCTGCCACAGCGGCCGGAAACTGAGCGGCGAGGCGGGATCGAGCAGATAGGCCGGCAAGTGGGCCCAGACCGAAGCGTCGGCCAAAGGCGCCACATAGGAGTAGCTCAGCTGGGCGCCATTGGCCAGGCTGCTGCCGCGCCCGGCCTCGCCATGAGCGTCCACCACCGTGACGCGATGGCCGCGCCGGCTCAGCGCATGCGCCGTTGTCAGGCCGATCACGCCGGCACCCACCACGCAAATGTCCATTACTCATCTTTCGAAGAAGGGAGGGCGGTTGGCGCCGCGCTCGGCCTGACTGACAATATACTCGGGATACCATTGGAGGCCGGTAAAGAAGTGCGGTCCGCAGTGCGGGCCACGCAGCCGATCGTCTCGACCGCGCCGATTTACGCGCTGATGCGGGCGCCAAGCAGGGGCTATAATTGCTTCACGCCAATCCGACCATCCCGCCATGCCCCAATCGCCCTTGCTCACGCCGCTGGTTCTGCATGCGATGACCTATTTCGACGCGGCCGCGTGCCACCGCAGCTTCACGCGCGCCGCCGAGCAGTTAGGCGTCACCCAGGGCGCCGTCAGCCAGCAGATCAAGGCGCTGGAAGAGCAGGTCGGCGTGCGTTTGTTCAAGCGCCTGCCGCGCGGGCTGGCCTTGAGCGTGGAGGGCGAACGTTTGCACCGGGTGGTGGCCCGACTGCTGCGCGAACTGGAGACGGAATTGCAGGCGATACAGCCCAGCGTGCCGGGCACCGCCCTGGTGGTGCGCTCCTCGCCCTCGTTTTCAATGATGTGGCTGATGCCGCGCCTGGGCGGCTTTAGCCGGCGCCATCCCGACATCGACCTGCGTCTGCGCGGCGAGCTGTTCGGCATGGGCACGGCGCGCGAGCCGGCCGGGGCCACCGATGTGCTGGTCGTTTATGGCCCGCCGCCCGCGCGCGGCGACCGGCTGGTGACGCCCCTGATGGACGAGTATTTGTTGCCGGTGGCCTCGCAGGCGTATCTGGCGGGCCAGGCGGCGATCACGGGGCCGGCCGATTTCGCCGCGCACCGCTTGCTGCATGACGATTCGCCCTGGGAAGGGGCGGCCCCGTTTACCGAATGGGGCGACTGGTTGCGCGCGGCGGGCGGGCGCGACGATCCCGATATCGGCCGCGTCGTCTGTCACGGCGACCAATACCAACTTTCCCAGTTCGCCATCAACGCGGCCCTGCTGGGGCGGGGCGTGGCCATGGCGCGCGTGTCGCTGGTACTGGAAGAGCTGGCGCGCGGACAATTGTCGCCGGCGCTGCCGGGCGCGTCGCGCGCCAGCGCCGGTTATTGGCTGGTGATGCATGCCGCGGCGGCCCAACACAGCAGCGCGCGCGTGTTCCGCGACTGGATCGTGGACGCGTGCCGCGCGTTCCAGGCCGAGCGCGACGCCGTCTTGCGCTCGCTCTCCAGCTTGGACTGAGCCAGGCCGGGCGGCGACCGGCATCAAGCGCGCCGAGACCGGACGCAAAAAAAAAATGCCCCGGCAAAGCCTGGGGCAAATGACATCCGTTCGAGGAAACTACCGCGGATGCCGAGGAGCGCTGAGCGGGACCGGCCCGCTCGATCGTTATTTGGCGCGTGCCACCACTTTTTCAGCCGCTTGGCTAAATTGATTCACGGCGGTGTTCAAATTCGTTTCGATCACTTCGGCCGCTTGCTTGGCGGTTTTGCTGAACTGCTCGTAACCGGCGTTGGCATTGCCGATGGCCGATTTGAACATGGCGACGGCGTTTTCCGAACCGGCCGGCGCGTTCTTGCTCACTTCTTCCACCAGCGAAATGACTTTGCGGTTGGTTTCGGCGATTTGCGTTTCGGCGGCCTTGTTAAATTCAGCTTGGGTGCCGGAAGCGATGGCGGCCAGCTGGCGGCTGTAAGCGAGGGCTTTTTCAGCGGCGGGCTGGGCGTGGGCCGAAGTGAGCGAAAAGAATTCTTGTGGGTCTTTAGCGGCGAGCAATTGACGCGCGGTGGCGCTCGACTCTTCCATGGACGCTTTGGCGGCGGTCAGGTTCAGCGCCACGATTTTTTCGATGCTCTCGAAGGCTTTGCTGGTGAGCGAAGAAAAGATCGCGAATTGGGTTTCCAAATTGGCTTTGGTGGCGGACGAAAATTGCTCAGGAATTGAAAACATATAACTCTCCAAAATTAGTGTCTCGATAATTAGTACTGCGTGGATGCCACGTTAGCTAGTGTCGGAATGAAGCAGAAGATTCGTATTTTCAAGCTGAACAGAAATTGTGCAACGCAACAAGGGACGATTCTAAAGCGTTCGACAGCTATGTCAAGCGTATTTTGTGCGTTGCAGCAAGTAAATTTTTCTTCCCAAAACTGATACTTTCTTGACAGCAATCCTACAAAGCTGGTTTGATTTCCGCTTGGAATCTTTAAATTGGCGAGCTCGCGCCGCCAAACCAGGCCGACCCGCCAGCGGCTCGACGCGCCTGTTCCCCGGGGCGGCAGCGGTGCGCCGGCGTGCTAGACTGCGCGGCGCTTGGCCGACCGCGCCTGCCGGCCCGCTTAACCGTTCCATTGTCCCGACTGTCCATGACCAACCCCGCTCCCCTCGCGCCAAGCGGCACGCCGTTCTTGCGCTCCTTGCTGCCCATCGCCTTGCCGGCCTTCTTTGTTTTACTGTGGAGCACAGGCTTCATCGTGGCCAAATTCGGTTTGCCCTACGCGCCGCCGCTCACTTTTCTCCTGCTGCGTTTTGTCGGCGTGTTGATGCTGCTGCTGCCCTGTGTGTTGCTGCTCAAGGCGCCCTGGCCGAAAGGCAAGATCGGTCATGTGGCCGTGGCCGGCCTGTTGTTGCAGGCGGGATACTTGAGCGGGGTGTGGTGCGCCATCAAGCTGGGCATGCCGGCCGGCTTGTCGGCCCTCATCGTCGGCATGCAGCCTATCCTCACGGCGGTGGCCGCGCCCCTGATCGGCGAATCGGTGCGGCCCCGTCAATGGCTGGGCCTGTTATTCGGCTTGTGCGGCGTGGCCCTGGTGGTGGCCGCCAAGATACATTTGGTGGGCTTGAGCGTCGCCAGCATCGCCCTGTGCGTGTTCGCGCTGCTGTCCATCACGGCCGGCACCCTGTACCAAAAACGCCACTGTCCGCGGTTCGATTTACGCACCGGCACCGTGATTCAATTTGCCGCCTCGCTGTTGGTGGTGTTGCCGCTGGCCGTGGCATTGGAAGGTTTGACATTCGATTTTGCTGCTGTGCAATGGAATGGGCGTTTCCTGGGCGCCTTGCTGTGGTCCATCCTGGCCCTGTCGATTGGCGCCATTTTCCTGCTGTTCGCCCTGATACGGCGCAGCGACGCCACCCAGGTCACCAGTTTGCTGTACCTGACGCCGCCCACCACCGCCCTGATGGCATGGCTCATGTTCGGCGAAGCATTCAATGCGCTGGGCATCGCCGGCATGGTGGTGGCGGTGGTCGGCGTCATTTTCGTGGTGAAGAAATAATCGGGAGCAAGCATGCCTGGCGGCCATGGACGGCTCCGTTGTAAAGCGGCCTTGTCTTTGTGTAAAGGAAGCGGAACACACCGTGAATTCCGCTTGCGCTCGGTGTCTGGTTTGCTACACTGCAACAAGACTTTTGTTTGCTTCACGGGGATTTATACATGTTTAAACTTGCTCTCGGCGCCTTGATTGCATTGCTGTTTGCCGCGGGTTCGGCCTCGACGGCGCACGCCAAGATCATTCCCGATACCGCCATCGCGCCCAAACAGCCAAGCGCCAAACGCAGCAAGGTGGTGCTGCGGCGCCCGGGCAAGCGGATCGCCGCGCCCGATGCGGGTGAGAGTGTGCTCAAGCGTGTGATCGTGGTGCGCGGCAAGCGCAAGGTGGTGTATCAGCGCGTGATCCATGTGGGCGAACCGGCCGTGGCGCGGCCCACCATGGGCGACCTGGCCGGCTTGAATCTGACGCGCGACCCGCTCGACTTGAAATCCAGCGTGGCCTTGCTGCTGGACCAGACCAGTTCTGAAGTCTTGTTTGAAAAAAATTCCAACGTGGCCTTGCCGATCGCCTCGATCACCAAGCTGATGACCGGCCTGGTGGTGGTGGAATCGAATCTGGATATGGAAGAAGTGCTCACCGTCACCGACGAGGATGTCGACCGCGAAAAATTCAGCAGTTCGCGCTTGAAAGTCGGGTCCCAGCTAACGCGCCGCAATATGCTCCATATCGCGCTGATGAGTTCAGAAAACCGGGCCGCTTCCGCCCTGGGCCGCAATTACCCGGGCGGCTTGCCGGCGTTTGTCGAGGCCATGAATAACAAGGCGCGCGCCTTGGGCATGAGCGACACCCGCTATGTCGATTCGAACGGTTTGTCGAAAATGAATGTGGCCAGCGCGCGCGATCTGGCCAAGCTGGCCGTGGCGGCCTATCAGGAACCGCTGCTGCGCGAGTTTTCCACCGATCCCAAAGCGATTGTCGAGGCCAGCGGCCATCCCATGCAATATGGTAATACCAACCATTTGGTGGCCAATCCCGACTGGCAGATCGGCTTGCAGAAAACCGGCTTCATCAACGAGGCCGGGCGTTGTCTGCTGATGCAAGCGGTGATCGAAGGGCGCGCCGTGATCATGGTGTTTCTCGATTCCAAGGGCAAACAGTCGCGCACCGCCGACGCGGGGCGCATGCGCAAATGGCTGGAAGCGTTCAAACCGGCCGCCGTCAGCTTGCCCAATTTGCCCAACCTGCCCAACTTGCCCAGTGTCAGCTTGCCGGCCGCGCCCCTGCCGGGCGGCTAAGCGCGCCGACTATTCGGCGCTGTAACCCAGGGTGGCCGAAATCTGGTTGGCGGTGCTGACCAGGTCTTCCAGCCATTCTTCCTGCAAACGGTCGGCCGGGGCCGAAATCGACAGCCCGGCGATCAGCTTGCCGGAATCGTCGCGGATGCCGGCCGCCATGCAGCGCACCCCCAGCTCCAGCTCTTCGTTGTCGCGCGCATAGCCGCGCGAGCGCACCAGGCTCAGTTCCCGCTCCAGCTTGCTTAAATCGGTGATCGAATTCTTGTTGTGGCCGGCCAAGCCGGTGCGCGTGGCGTAGGCGCGGATGGCTTTCGGCTCGTCCACCGACAGAAACAGTTTTCCCGTCGAGGTCAGGTGCAGCGGTCCCCGTCCGCCGATCGCGCGTACCACTTGCATGCCGGAGCGCTCGGAAAAGGCGCGGTCGATATAGACGATCTCGTCGCCCTGGCGCACCGACAGGTTAATGGTTTGCTGGGTTTTTTTATGCAGCAGGCGCATGAAGTCGAGCGCGGCCTCGCGCACGCTGAGCCGGCTTTTCACGATATTGCCCAGTTCCAGCAAGCGCATTCCCAGCCGATAGGTGCCCGGCTCGATGCGGTCGACAAAACGGGTCAGCACCATGTCATTGAGAATGCGGTGCGCGGTCGAGGGATGCAGCCCGGACACTTTGGACAATTCCTTCAGACTCACGGGATCGGAATACTTGGCCAGCGCGTCGAGCAACGCGACCATGCGCTCGATCACCTGGATCGTCGTCTTGGGTGCTGCGACGGGTTCGATTTTCATGTTGAACTTGGTGCGGTGCGGTATTTGGACGCTCTTTATACCACAATGTGAAAAAAATTGTGAACGCGGGCGAGGGGCGCCGCATCGTTCGGGCCGACGGCGACATTGTTTGCCGGCGGCGGGCGGCACGGGGCATAATACCGCGCACACCCTGGAAGAATCTTCATCATGAACAAGCCCAAGCAAGACAACGCCGCTGTGGCGGCCCCGCCGGTTAGCGACTTCAAGAGCAAGAGCGGCTTGAAACGGATCGTCGCCGCCTTTTTTTATTCGATCGACGGCTTCAAGTCGGCCTGGCGCCACGAACACGCGTTTCGTCAGGAATTGGTGCTGGGGTTGATCGGCACCGTCGTCGCGCTGTTGTTGAAGATATCGGCCTTTGAAAAGCTGGTACTGATCGGCGTCATGTTACTGGTGCTGATCGTCGAATTGATCAATTCGGCCATCGAAGCGGTGGTCGACCGCATTTCGCTGGAACGCCATCCGCTGTCGAAAAACGCCAAAGATTTCGGCAGCGCCGCCGTGTTCCTGGCTTGTCTGCTCGCTTTGGCGAGCTGGGCGGTGATACTGTTCAACCGATTTTATTGAACGCCATGGCACTTCGATAGAAGAAAAACGCATAAGGAATTGCAAAACGATTCCTTCTGTTTCCGGGCCGGTCCGCTTACCCTCGTGCTCTGTTGTCATCCACCGAACGAGGAAGTGCCATGTTGTCCAAAAAAATTGCCTTGAGCGCCGCCATCTTGGTGTGCTCCATCCTGGGCCCGGCCCAGGCCGCCGATGTCAGCTTGCTCAACGTCTCTTACGATCCGACCCGCGAGCTGTATCAGGATGTCAACGCCGCGTTTGCCAAGCAATGGAAAGCGAGCAGCGGCGACAATCTGAGAATCAAGCAGTCGCATGGCGGCTCCGGCAAGCAGGGCAGGGCGGTGATCGACGGGCTCGAAGCGGACGTGGTCACCTTGGCCTTGGCCTACGATATCGACGCGGTGGCCGAGCGCGGCTTGACTGGTAAGGATTGGCAAAAACGCTTGCCGCACAATAGCGCGCCTTACACTTCCACCATCGTGTTCCTGGTGCGCAAGGGCAATCCGAAAGGCGTCAAGGATTGGGCCGACCTGGTCAAGCCCGGCGTGGCCGTCATCACCCCGAATCCGAAAACCTCGGGCGGCGCGCGCTGGAACCATTTGGCGGCTTGGGGTTACGCCTTGAAGCAGCCGGGCGCGAGCGACGCCACGGCGCGCGACTTCATCAAAAAATTGTATAAAAACGTGCCCGTGCTCGATTCCGGCGCGCGTGGGGCCACCACCACCTTCGTCGAGCGCGGCATCGGCGACGTGTTGATCGCCTGGGAAAACGAAGCTTTGCTGGCGATCAAGGAACTTGGCCCCGACAAGGTCGAAATCGTCGCCCCGTCGCTGAGCATCCTGGCCGAGCCGCCCGTGGCCGTGGTCGACAAAGTGGTCGACAAGCGCGGCACCCGCAAGGTGGCCGAGGCTTATCTGCATTTCTTGTACACGGATCAGGGCCAGGAATTGATCGCGAAAAACTACTACCGCCCGACGGTGGAGAAAGCGGCCAAGAAATACGCGGCCCAATTTCCAAACGTGAAACTGTTTACAATTGACGAGGTCGCTGGCGGCTGGAGCGCGGCCCAGAAAGCCCATTTCGCCGACGGCGGCATCTTCGATCAGGTATATCAATCCAAGAACTAACTTGCGATTTAGGAAGGTGACATGGTGACAGCAAGATTGTCGGACTATCGCGTGCTGGTGGCGCCGGGCTTGTATAACAGCGACGCCGGCCATTGGCAAAGCCGCTGGCAGCACAAGTATCCCGCCTTCGAGCGGGTCGAGCAAGACGATTGGGCCCGGCCCGACTTGGCGGCCTGGTCGGCCCGGCTGGACCAGGCGCGCGGCGCCGACCCACGCGCCACGCTGATCGTGGCCCATAGTTTTGGCTGCCTGGCGGCGGTCGACAGCGTGGTGCGCGAGCGGCGCGGCGTGGCCGGCTTGTTGCTGGTGGCGCCGGCCGATCCGGGCCGCTTCGGCTTGGAACAAGTGTTGCCGCGCCAAGCCTTGCCTTGTCCCTCCATCGTCATCAGCAGCAGCGACGACCCGTGGATGGCGATCGAGCATGCGCGGCTGTGGGCCAGCCGCTGGCATAGCGAGTTTGTCGAGGCCGGGGCGCTGGGCCACATCAACGCCGCCTCCGGACTGGGCGACTGGGCCTTTGGTCTGGACCGGCTGGCGGCGCTGCTGGAACGGGCCGACCAGGCGCGCAGGGCGCCATGACAATGCGCAATACTGGGCCCGTCAACGCTGTCATGATTTTTGACAGGCGCTGATATTATAGCGTGTCCGCTTTTTGTCCCCTGATGTGCGCCTTTAATGCGTGTTGAGTGCAAAACAAAGTTGCCACAAGCAAATAAATTGCTCAGTTAGCATGCGTTTTATTGTACTGATAGGCAAAATTGAAATTTTTCAACAAGTCTCAGCAAATTGTCACTGTTTTGTAACGTTGTATGGTATGGCAAGCCCGGCGCCTTGGCGCGGCCCGGGCGGAACCATCGACCGGGTGCGCGCCACTCAGTCAATGATACAAACCGCGTTACGGCGAGCACCATCCGGTTCTTGCCAATCTATCTTTTGGGAAAGATTATGAACCTAGGGGCAATTACGGGGCTGGCTACGGCCGCCGTTCGAAATGTGATGGACGACCCGCACGTCAAAAATGCGGTGGGCGGAGTGCTCAAGCCGGCACTACCGGGTGTGAAGAAAATGGCGAGCAACGCGCTCACCGGTGTCCATCGTGTCGCATCCGATTACGTGAAGACGCCGCGGCAATACCCGGAAGGCGCCGGCATGCATCAGCGGGTATTGGCGAGTTTTCACCAAAGCAGCGCAGTACCGCAGCTGTTAGACGAGATGCTGGCGGCCGGCTTGAAGGTCATTGAAAAAATGGGCACACCGCGCGAGGCGGCCGCGACCGACGGCCACGGCGCTCAGGGGACGGCGCATCGGGAGGGGCCAACGCCGCCGCCATTGCCGCCACGGCGCCCGCGTGTGGGGGCGCATGAGGAGCGGCACGCGCCGCCGCCATTGCCGCCACGGCGCCCGCGTGCGGGGGCGCATGAGGAGCGGCACGCGCCGCCGCCATTGCCGCCACGGCAACCGGGTGCCACGCACTCGACGACCGCGCACGAGGCGGCCGGCGATGAGGGGCACGATCTGCCGCCGCCGCCGCACCTCCCGCATTCGCGCCGCGTCAGCACCAGCGGCAGCGGCAGCAATCATACCGACGGGGCGCACGAGGCCGAGTCGTAGCCCAAGCCGAAGCCGAAGCCGGCTATCCGCAAGATTAATCTGAATGGAGATCAAGATGAACTTACGTCTGGGCGATACCGCGCCTGATTTTGAACAGGATTCCTCGATCGGCCCGCTGCGTTTTTACGATTGGGCGGGCGACGCCTGGGTGGTGCTGTTTTCCCATCCGGCCGATTACACCCCGGTGTGCACCACGGAACTGGGCTTGACCGCCAAGCTGGGGCCGGAGTTTGCCAAGCGTAACGTCAAAGCGCTGGCGCTGTCGGTCGACGCGGCCGATGCGCACCGCGGCTGGATCAAGGATATCGAGGAAACCCAGCACACCGTGGTGGGTTTTCCCATCATCGCCGATGCCGACAAAAAGGTCTCGGTGCTATATGACATGATCCATCCTGAACAGTCCGTCACCGCCACCGTGCGTTCGCTGTTCATCATCGATCCCGACAAAAAGGTACGGCTGACCCTGACCTATCCGATGAGCACGGGGCGCAATTTTGACGAAGTGTTGCGGGTGATCGACGCGTTGCAATTGACCGATGGCTATGCGGTGGCCACCCCCGGCAATTGGAAAGATGGCGACGACGTGATCATTCCCCTGACGGTGCAAGATCCTGAAGTCATCAAGAGCAAGTATCCCAAAGGCTATACCGCGCCGCGTCCGTATTTACGCCTGACCCCGCAGCCCAACAAATAAGTCATTTCCCCTCCGACTGCGGCATGCGCTTGCGCGGTCGGCCTCCAATGCTGCGCCGTGAGCGCTGTCCGCTCTCCGCAATTATCTTCCAGCTTTTCATTCACCCGGCCGAGCGCCCGACTGGCTTCACCGTTGCGCCCCGTTGTAAATTCGCCGCCCTCTACTCTGCACGCTTGTTAATATTTTGCCTAAAATGCGTTAAAAGCAGCATTGCGTGATCAAATCTGGCAGGTAACAAATACAAACGATCCGCGCTATCGGGATATGTTTCAGAACCTAAGGAGAGGTATGAGGCGACACTTCATTCGCGAGGGCGACAAAACGACCGCCGGTGGCGTGGTGATGGAGGGACTGGCGCATCATGTCATTTACCAGCGCGCCGCAGCCTTTGATGGTGCCCAGATTTCATGTCCAGCCTGCAAGTCGACCGGGAAACTCAGCTGCGTCGGCCCGCGCCGGCCGTTTGGCTTGTCAAACGGGAAGCAAATCGCCATGGAAAACGACCTCTGCATCTGCAAATGCAGTGTGCCGCCCAAGCTCATCGCCTCGCAGACCTTTTCCGGCATGGATTTTGATTCCCACGAGTTGGCGCGCATGGGGTTCAGTGCGTCGGGCACACCGCTGGCCGAACTGGCTGTCGAGCAAGCCGCGCCCTTGTTCGCCAGCGCTGATACCGGGATTTGCCTCGCCTGCCTGCTTAACGCGGCCGCCGCTGGTAGCTCCGTCATCATACGGGGCTGACATGCGTTTCGATGTCCAACGGCGCCATGCGCTGCTGCAAGAAAGCCGGCGCGATTTGCGTCTGTATGCTTTGGTCGATGGCGTGCAATACACCCAGCAAGTCGGCGCAAACTTGACTCCGCTCGGCGGGCAGCGCCGCGCCTTGTTCGACGGCACCCCGGATGCACCGTTGGCCCATGCCGGTCCGTGGCTGATTGATGTGCAACAGGCCGCTGCCGAGAGCGTGGACGAGCTGGTGGCGCTTGAGCAAACCGCGCCGGCCGTCACCTGGTTGATCGCGCCGCTGGCGCTGGAACGCCTGGCGCAGTTGCTGACCGCGCGGCTTGAAACCCGTCTACCGGATGGCCGAACGGCGCTGATCCGATTTTGGGATGCGCGCGTACTGGCCAATTTGGCCCAGGTGCTGGACGAACCCCAGCGTGAAGCATTTTTTGCAGATATTCATGAGTGGCATTTGATGCACAGAGGACAGCGCACCTGGATCGGAAGACATCATGCTAACGCTCAGTAAAGCGCAGTGGCAAGAATTACAGACCCGCGACGCGGGCCATTTCGTCGCCGCCGTGGCCGATCAATTCTTGTCGAACCGCGCGGACATGCAGCGCTATCCCGGACGCGACACAGTGCTTTCCCGCATGCAGGCCGCGCACGATTACGCGGTCAGCGCCGGCTTCACGTCCACGCCGCACATCGTGCAGTTGATGTACTTGTATGCCGACGCGCCGCGCATCCATAATGACCCGCTGATCGATGGCTACTTGCGCAAACCCGGCGCCACCCGCGAGCGACGGCTCGATGACATACTGGCGCTGATAAACAAAAAACTTGAAGGGAATCCTTGATGGCTGCGGCTGCCCCCATATTAATCGAAACAGTCGCTTTGCGTGTTCTCGCTGCTCTTGGCGTCGGCGTCGCGGGTGGCGTGGCAAGCGACACCGTCAGAAAACGCAACGAAGAGGCCGACAAGGCCAGGAGCATGCCGATTGCCCGGACCGATGTGCAGACCAAGACCAAGGAAAAATGCAAAGCGTGTCCGCCGAACAAGGGGGCGCTCGCTTTGCGCAACACCGCAGGTTGGTCGGATGACTCCATCACCTACCAGATGCGCATCGGCCAGATGCCTCCCGCGCCGGCTGGCTACCTGACCGAGTGGGAGTATGCGGGAACGGGTTTTGACGGTTTCGATTCGTCGCAATGCTTGCTCAAAGAAGCGAAGGCCAAATACGATAAATTCTTCAACGAATTTGGGCAGCGCAAGCAATTTTGGGAGGGCGACACAGCAATACTTGAGCAAGCTATTGCGCAGTCTGCTAAAGCATCACGTCCACCGATTCAGCTCAAATGGTACTTTATGCAACCGCTAAGCTATCGCTACTTTTCACAGATGTTTAACGAAGCCATGCTACCTATCGAAACGGTATTTAATCCATGAAACATGCCTACCAAATTTTATTGTCGCTGCATTATGCGGGCGATTTATCTGTGGACACGATGTTGCCGGAGATGTGGCAATTTATTCAGCAACTTTCACGACTGTCTCCCAACTTGAATGGGTGGCTACTCGCCGGGCCGAGCAAGGAAGAAGCATCGTTGTACGAGGTCTACAAAGATGGTAAGCCAACCGCCGCAGCGAAGGCTGCGCTAGAAAATCGCCTTGAGGGAAAGATCGATCCGCGCATCATCACGATGTGGAATGGAAAAGACGATCATGAAGGCGCTTCATTGCGTTTTATGGGCCGCCCCAAGGAGCATCTGAGCCTGATTACCTTCGACGGCTACCCGCAGTCATTCTCACCCGACTGGCGCGCGATTGCTGAAGTGCTGATAGCGGGAGCCGCCATATGGACGCCCCACTACATTTCGGTGGAAAGCAATGGCTACCGAGAACGCAAGATTTTTAAAGACCGTCCGGGAATTGGCTGGATGCAGTACTTGCCCACGGTGCTCACCGTCCAGCAAGTGCCGGAGGCGCGCGCCTTGGTGCCGGTGCTGGGCGCCGGTAACAAACAGATCGGTACCATCATCGTCAGCGTCATCGACGCGCCGTTCTCCGACGAGAATCCAGATCATGTCAAGATTGCCAACGCCATCGAAATCCGCTTGGTCGATCAGGACTTGCTGCCTCGTTATGCTGACCTCTGAAATGATGATTATTTGCTAGCACCTTTCATGAACCACGCATATGAACTCATGTTGTCGTTCCAGTCGAAGAACGAACTTTCTGTCAACCGTGTCCTCGCGGAATTGGTCGAGTTCGCGGATCAGCTAAAGGGCCTGTCTTCAAACTTGAACCTTGACTCTTGGCTATTAGGTGGTGCAAGCAAAGCAGAGGCGCTGCTATATAAAGTTTTCAGGAATGGCGCTCCCACGCCGGCAGTAAACGCATATCGTTATACACAACTCAGCCGTGCCCTTCGCGCATCGACTGTAATGCAGTG
>JAZKGI010000042.1:49615-50830 GCA_040385995.1 Pseudomonadota bacterium | reverse complement strand
GCCATGCAGAGGAGTAATCGATAGAGGCTCATGTCAAAGGCATGATTGCACAAGTTCTGCGCCAAGGCAAAGTTAGCTTCCAGGCTGCCGGTCACCTGCTGAAACCCGATCTCGTACCGGCCAGCCTGTCCGCGACCCCAGCGCACCGGTGACAATCCCGAGTACCGTCACTGCGATCGCGCCTGCATGCGCCGTCTCAATCGCAACGCCAAGCAGCGCGGCTGAAAAAAACAAGCCCGTCACCGGATAGACCGCCGTTAACAACGATGCTTCGGCACCACTGACCATTGACGCACCCTTGTACCAGAGGAAAAAGCCGATCACGGTCGGCACTAGGGCGTAGTACAGCGCCGCGCTCGCAGCGCGCGCCGTCACCACCGGCCCGGGCGTGAACCACCATTGGCATAGCGCCGGCACCACGCAGAACATCATCGACAGCACCGCCATGATGGCAGCCACCAGGAGCGGGTCGATCTCCGTCTTGATCGACTTGTTCAGTAGCAGAAACACTGCTTCGCATCCAACCGCCGCCAGCACCAGTGCGTTCCCCGCCCAGCGCGCGCTCCCGTGCGCGCCTGTGTCCCCGCCCGCCAGGCCCAGCATGGCCACGCCCAGGGTCGCCAGCGCGATCCCGGCGAGCGCGCAGCGGCCAAGGCGCTCGCCCAGGAACAGCGTGGACGCCAGCGCGGCCACGGCCGGCAGCGTTCCCGCAATCACGCTGGCGTCGGACGCCGCCGTCCAGGCAAGTCCCGCCATCAGCAGCACAGAATAGCCGACGCTGCCGACCAGCGCCTGCACGCCCAGGACGCGCCATTCGCGCCGTGGCAGGCGCGGCAGCCGCTTGCCGGCCAGGCGCGCCAGGGCGATGAGCACCGCGCCGGCGATGGAAAAGCGCAGGAATGCCGCGACGAAAACCGGGATCTCTCCCATCATCTGGCTGGCGACGATGGTGCTGCCGACGGTGACCATGGCTGCCGCCATCATGAGGTAAGCCGTCCATTGTTTGAATAACATGCGAAGCGCCTGTGCAGTTGGGGAGCGCCGATTGTGGCGCTACCCCGGCGCTCAGTCTTGAACGTTCGTGCGGTCGGATCAGGGACGCAGCTGCGCCGGCGTGACGCCCAGCACGGACCGGAACAGGCGTGTCATGTGGGGCTGATCGGCAAAACCTGCCGAGGCGGCCACATCCGCCAGGCGGGCGCCGCCTGCAATCAG
>JAZKGI010000042.1:0-49605 GCA_040385995.1 Pseudomonadota bacterium | reverse complement strand
GCGGATGTAAGCGCCGGGCGGCATGCCCAGCGCCGCTTCAAACACGCGACAGAAATGAAACAGGCTCAATCCGCTCACGTCCGCCAGGCTGGCCAGCGAGATGGTCTGGTCGAGATGGGCTTCAATGTACTCCTGCGCCATGCGCGCCGCAGCGGGAAGCGGGTCGGTGCGCAGATCCCCGGCGGCGATCCGGTCGGCGCTGGCGAACAAGGTGGCCAGTCCTTCCAGCACTGCCTGTTCGCGCACGATGGGCGCGCAGGACGTCGCCACGGCGGCGAACATGCGCCGTATCGCAGCCACCACGTCTGGCTGGGCCAGCACGGCGTCCTTGAGGAACAAGCTGCTGATAGGCGTATGGGGAAAAGCCCGGGCCAGCAGCGCCGCGCTGGGCATCAAGTCCCAGTAGCTCATCGCCTCGCCGCCACCGGTGTGCACTTCGCCGGGATTGACTACGCAGACCATGCCGGCATCGGCAATCCAGCCACGCCGGCCGCGCCGGAAGCGGCCCTGACGCCGGTGAGCGTGAGCGCCACCTCGGCCGAACGGGGCGACTTGGCCGCCGCCGCCGCCATCGATCACAATACCGCCACGCGCTGGGGCAGCACCTTTTCCGACAATCAGTCGCTCACGCTGGACTTCGGCAAAACAGTGCTGATCAATCGGGTCCGCATCGACTGGGAAAGCGCCCATGCCAGCCAATACCTGCTACAGGTATCGACCGACAACAACACCTGGACCACCATCAAAACCGTCGACAACAGTCAGGGCGGGACCGAAGAGTTGACCGGCTTGAGCGGCAGCGGCCGCTATCTGCGTGTGCAAGGGGTCAAACGCGCCACCCAGTACGGTTACTCGATCGTCGATATCCAAGCCTTTTCCGGCGCCCCGGTGCCACCGGCCACACCGACGCCCGTTCCGGTGCCCGCGCCCGGCCCCGCGCCTGCGCCCGCGCCGGCCCCGGCCCCGGTCGACATCAGCAAGCCCGGCGTGCTGCTCAAACCGGTGGCGGCCACCTCGTCGGCGGTGGAAAACCAGGGCCAGTCGGCCGCCATGGCGATCGACGGCAAGGGCACCACCCGCTGGTCGAGCAGCTTCGAAGACGGCGCCTGGATCCAGTTCGACTTCGGCAGCAAGACCCCGATCGGTTACATGAAGCTGCTCTGGGAAAACTCTTACGGCAAACAATATGCGCTGCAAGTGTCCGACGACGGCAAGACCTGGTCGCAGCTGCGCTTTGTCAGCAATGGGCGGGGCGGCACCGAGGAATTTTTCAATCTGAACGCCAATGCCCGTTACCTGCGCCTGCAAGGCGTGGCGCGCGCCTCGCAATTTGGCTACTCGCTGTTTGAAGTCGAGTTCAAAACCCCGGGCAGCGACAATTCGATGCCCATGGCGGCCACGTCGCCGTTCAAGTTCCCGGCCGACGGCAGCGCCCTGGCGCCCTTGGCGACCAGCGCGGAGCCGATTGAAACGCTGCAATTCACGCTGCCCGACGGCACCCTGGTGACCCGTTTCGGCGTGCGCGGCCTGGCCCGCCACGGCCGCGAGCGCGGCGAGGAATGGAACGAGGTCGGCTACGGTCCCAACGATACGGTCGATCCGGCCACCGGCGCCGCGCTCGACAAAGGCCCCGGCAATTATCTGACTTTCGTGCCGCAATACTTCAAGAACCGCACCTGGGGCTTCGAGGTGATCGACAACAGCCGGGTGGCCGGCGTGACCAAGCCAACCCTGATCGTCAACCAGTACAACACGGTCGACTTCCTGCCCGGCGGCGTGGCCTTCTTCCGCGCCTTCGACCGGCCCGGGGTGACCGGTTTCGGCTGGATGAATCCGGGCGAGCTGGTCGACCGCAATGTCGACATTTGTCGTCCCGTGCCCTACCCGGCCAATGGCCGGCTGACCAACCCGAACGGCATCAACGGCGCCTGCACCCTGCAAATCAAGGGTTACCCCGGCCACGGTGGCATCGATGCGCAAGGCTTCCCGAACGGCACCAACGTGCCTGGCCGCGCGCTGGTGGCCGGCGATATCATCGAGGTCTCACCATCGATGTTCTCGACCGTCGGTGGCATGGCGGCCAAAGGCGACAGCGGCGGTCTGCGCTACTACGCGGCCGAATGGACCTATGTGGTGGGCGCCGGCTTGCGGCCGTGGTATGGCACGCAACCGCGTCTGAACTCGGTGCCGCTGCCGGCCGAGACCTTGTCGGGCGGGATGGGTTCGATCTCCTACAATTACACCGACAACGGTCTGTTCATGTTCCAGCAGCCGCACAACAACGTCGGCATGCAAAACGTCCAGCGCTTCGTCGAAGGACGGCGCCTGGTGCACACCAACTTCACCACGGGCGAGCACAACGAAAACGGCAACGACCGTTACGCGCCGGCGGTGGGGCTGCAAGGACCGCGCTTTAACCAGTCCGCTTGTATCGCCTGCCACGTCAACAACGGCCGCAGCACGGCGCCGATGGCGCTGAACCAGCCATTGGACACCATGTCGATCCGCGCCGCTTCGATCGGTGCCAATGGCCTCCAGCAGCCGCATCCGCAATACGGCACGGCGGTGCAGATGAACGCCTACTCGCCAACGGGCGCGATGCAAAACTGGGGCAACAGCGTGCACGTGGGCGGCTTTGAAACGCGCTCGGTGAAGCTGGCCGACGGCAGCACGGTCGAACTGCGCAAGCCGACCGTCGCCTTCGAAGGTCCGGTGCCGGACGCGTACTCGCTGCGGGCGGCCCAGCCGATGATCGGCACCGGCTTGCTCGAAGCGGTGCCGGAAGCGGACATTCTGGCGCGCGCCCGGCTGGCCCCGGACGCCGATGGCGTGAAAGGGACGCCGAACTTCGTGTTCGATCCGGAAAGCGGGGCGGTGCGTCTGGGCCGCTTCGGCTGGAAGGCGTCGAAAGCGTCGCTGCGTCAGCAAGCGGCCGCCGCGCTGCTCCAGGATATGGCGGTCACGTCGCCGCTGTATCCGAACCGCTCGTGCACCACCGATCCGGCCCGCTGCGCCGGCGCGCCGGCGCAAAAGGGGGTCTCGGAAGCGGACTTGAAATCGATCACCAATTATCTGGCACTGGTGGGCGTGCCGGCGCAACGCAGCGTGGTCAGCGGTTTCCCGAAAGGCGTGGCGCCCTTGGATGAACACCGTGTCGATCCGCAACTGGTGGGCGCCGGCGCCAAGGTGTTCCAGGGTATGCGCTGCGCCGCCTGCCATACCGCCGAGATGAAGACGGGTCCCGGCCATCTGTTCGCCGAACTGCGCAACCAGACCATCCGTCCGTACAGCGATTTGCTGCTGCACGACATGGGTGCCAACCTGGGCGACAAGTTCGTCGAAGGTCAAGCCAGCGGCAATATGTGGCGTACGGCGCCGCTGTGGGGCATCGGCTACACCGAAAAAGTGATGGGCAAGGAAGGCAAGGTCGGTTATCTGCACGATGGCCGGGCCCGTAGCTTGACCGAAGCCATCATGTGGCACGGCGGCGAAGCCGAGCGCGCCCGTCAGCGTTTCGAAACCGCGAGCAAGGCCGACCGCGACGCGCTGCTGGCCTTCCTCAAATCGCTGTAAGTTGTTCGTGGCTGTGCCGCTTGGCCGGCACAGCAAAAAGCCCCGCACCCTTGTCGCCAATGGTGCGGGGCTTGTCACATCGGCGGCGCCAGCGGCGCCACCGACTGCCATCATGCATGGCCGGGCTTACTTGCCTTGCTGCTTGTTGGCGACATCTTTGATGTCTTCTTGCAAGTTACCGACTTCGCGCTGGACCTTGCCTTCGACCTGGTTTTTCAAGCCCTTGGCTTGTTGCTCGGAGCTACCGACCAGTTTGCCGGCTTCTTCCTGAATTTTGCCGCCGATGTCTTTTGCTGCGCCTTTGACTTGATTCTCGTTCATGGTGAACTCCTAGATTGAATTGGGACACTGAACGAACCCTTTGGTTCGCGCCTCACAGGCCGTGTATCGCTTGTGGATGTACCCATCTTAGACGGCGCGGCGCGACTGTTCCGTGCGCTCGCGTACACAAGCGCAATTTATTGTTCGGCACCCGCGCCGGCGGCGCCGCCGCCATCGGGCGGCGCGACGGCGCGACGGCGCCACACGCTCGCCAGCCACGGTTGCCGATCGCGCGGCAGGCCCGGCGGGCGGTAATAGTGGCGCACCGGGTCGAAACCGGCCGCGTCCAGGTAGGCGGCCCAGCTGTCGTAATCGTGGTAGCTGCCGTAGCGCGCGCCCGACCAGCCCTCCCGGTTGTCGCCGCGCGGATTGGAGCTAAACAGCACGCCGCCCGGCTTGAGCGTGGCATGCAGCGCGGCCAGCACCTGCGGCAAGGCGGCGCGCGGCACATGAAACAGCGAGGCATTGGCGTACACGCCGTCGAAACGGTCGGCAGGCAGCGCCAGCGCGACAAAATCCTGCTGCCACACCTCGCAGCCGCTATGGGCGCGCGCCATCTCGACAAACCGGGCCGCGCCGTCGATGCCGATGGCGTGGTGGCCCAGGGCCGACAAGGCCGCCAGATCGCGGCCCGGGCCGCAGCCCAGATCGAGCACGGTGTAGGGCGCCACGGCCTCGATCGCGTCCAGCAGCGCGGCGATGTTCTGGCTCACGTCGTGCTCGCGCGTGCCTTCGAAAAACTGGGCGGCGTGGCGCTCGTAATGGTCGAGCGTGCGGCGCGTGATGGCGGCGATATCGTCAGGCTGGCTGGTCATGGTGGTTGGGCGGGATGGATCGAGCGTGCCATTTTACGGCGTCGCGCGGGCGCGCGACCCTACCAGACCCGCACGCGGCGCTCCGGCGCCAGATACAGCGCCTGGCCCGGCCGCACATCGAAGGCCCGGTACCAGGCATCGAGATTGCGCACGGTGGCGCCGCGGTAGGCCGGCGGGGCGTGGCTGTCGGTGAGAATCTGCTGGCGCGCGGCCGCGTCGCGCGCCTTGCCGCGCCAGCTTCTGGCAAAAGCGAGAAAAAACGCTTGCTGGTCCGGGAGCGCGGCGCCGGCCGGCGCTTGCGCGGCCTGGAACGCGTCGTAAGCGGCGGTCAGCCCGGCCAGGTCGGCCAGATTTTCGCTCAGGGTCAGCTCGCCGTTGACGGCCAGGTCGGGAAACGGCCGATACGCCGCGTATTGCGCCGCCAGCGCCGCCGCGGCGGCCTTGAAGTGGGCCAGATCGGCCGCGCTCCACCAGTCGCGCAGGCGGCCTTGCGCGTCGAACCGGGCGCCCTGGTCGTCGAAACTGTGGCTGATCTCGTGGCCGATGATGGCGCCGATGGCGCCGTAATTGACGGCGTCGCCGGCGGCCGGATCGAAAAACGGCGGCTGCAACATGGCGGCCGGGAAGTTAAGCGCGTTTTGCAGCGGCAGATTGACGGCATTGACCAGTTGCGCCGGCATGGCCCACCGGGCGCGGTCGACCGGCGCGCCCAGCTTGGCCAATTCGCGCGCGGTGTGGTGGCGCTCGGCGCGCAAGGCGTTGCCGAACGCGTCGTCGGGCGTCACCTTCAAGTCTTGGTAGCTGCGCCAACGTTCCGGATAGCCGACTCCCACATACAGGGTGCGCAGCTTTTCCTGGGCCTGGGCCTTGGTGGCGGGCGCCATCCAGGCCAGTTGCGCGATGCGGCGCGAAAACGCGGCCACGATATGGTCCACCATGGCCTGCACACGCCGCTTCGATTCGGGCGGAAAGTAGCGCGCCACATACAGTGTGCCCACCGCGTCGGGCAGGGCGTCGTTGGTGGCGGCCAGGGCGCGCTTCCAGCGCGGCGCCTGCCGCGGCGTGTCGGACAAGGCGCGCCCGTAAAAGGCGAACCGCTGATCGACCACCGCGCGCGGCAAGGCGGCGCTCATGCGGTTGATGGTGTGGAAGGCGAGGTAATCTTTCCAGGTCGCCAACGGCACGGCGCGCACCAGCGCGGCGCTGGCGGTGACGGCGCCCGGATGCCAGACCATGAAGCTGGACTGGTCGGCCAGACCGGCGCCGCGAAAGAACGCGCGCCAATCGAGGCCGGGCGCCCTGGTGGCGAAGTCGGTGCCACGCCACAGATTGTTGGCTTTGGCCACATCGGCCGATTCCACCCGGCTGGCGTGGCCGGCGGCGATGCGACGCTCGAGCGCGACCACGCGCGCGGCGCGCGCGGCGGCGTCGGCGTAACCGGCCAGGCTCAGCATCGCAGTCACGTGGCGCTGGTATTGCTCGCGCAGCGCGGCCATGTCCGCGCTGGCGGTCAGGTAATACGCGCGGTCGGGCATGCCCAGGCCGCCTTGCAGCAGGTAAGCGATGTGGTGCGCGGGATCGCTCACACCCTGGGCCACCCACAGGCCGAACAGATTTTCGGTGAAAAAATCGGTGGCGTTGAGGGGATCGACATCGGCCCGCAGGCTCGCGCCCAGGGCCCGCGCCAGCGCGCCCTTGTCGGCCAGGGCGTCGATGGCGCGCAGCAGCGGCTTGAGCGGCGCCATGCCGCGCGCCTCGATGGCGCCCTCATCCATATAAGCGCGGTAGTAATCGCTCACTTTGGTCGCCTCGGGCGAGCCGGCGCCGGCCGCTTGCTCGATCAATTGGACGATACGCTCATTGGTTTGCTCGGCCAGCGCGGAAAACGCGCCCCAAGTGGCGCGGTCGGCCGGAATCGGCGTGCCGCGCAGCCAGTCGCCGTTGGCGAACTGGTAAAAATCGTCGCCGGGCGGTACGTCGGCTGGGGCCGTGGGCGCGGGAGCGTCCCCGGGAGCGAACTCCTGGGTAGCGGCCTGGACGGTGGTATCGGCGGCCATCGCTTGGGCCCAACACAAGACGCCGGCGAGCACGCAACCCAAGGCGGTCATCAGATTGAGCGGACGCGGTCGTGAAGGCATGGCGAACTCCTGTGGCTAAAGTGGACAGCATTAAAGAAGCGGTGGAGAAACAGCGCCCCGATGGGTGGCGCCGGGGCGCCGCCGGTCACGGACCCCACTCTAAATGAGCGCGCAGCGCGCGCGGCGCCAAGCTGCACAAATGCAGACGCAGCGCTAACAAGGCGCAGAAAATCGCTCGGCGCGGTAGCAATATTTTGCGTGCCGTCAAAAGGCCACACTCTTGCTAATTTTTGCAACACCGGAAGAAAATCGCTATATAGTTCACTGGCAGCAACGCCGAAATTTACCGGAGAGAGATTGATGAAACTCGATGCCCTATTTCAAAACCCCCACGCGTTGCCCACGGCTCCCAAGGTGGTCGAAGAGCTGATTAACAGTTTTAACGACGCCATGGTGTCGACCGAGGACATCGCCAAAAAAGTATCGACCGATCCCGTGCTGAGCGCCAAGCTGCTGCGCTTGGCGAACTCGGCCTATTATCATGTGTCGCGCAGCATCGGCACGGTCGACGACGCGGTGCTGATGCTCGGTTTCGTGACCGTGCGCACGCTGGTCATCAGTTCCGGCTTGGTGAGCGGCTTCAAGACGGTGCCCGGGCTGGACTTGAAACAGTTTTGGCGTTACAGCTTGCACTCGGCCACGGCGGCCAAATGGATCGCCAAACAAGTCGGTGAAAATACCGATCTGGCGTTTACCATCGCCATGATGCACGGGATCGGGCAACTGGTGATCCATTCCGCCATGCCGGAACAAGCCATGCAGCTCGACAAGGTGGCGCCGCCCCTCGATTCGCGCCGGCTCGACGCCGAGCAAGCCTCGCTCGGCTACACCTTTGCCGATGTGGGCGCGGAACTGGCGTCGCGCTGGAAATTCCCCGCCTCGTTTAGCGCCGCCATCAGCGCCTTCCCCGACCCGACCGGGGCCGATCCGCTCAACCGCATGGCGGCCGTGATTCATTTGGCCGCCTGGCGCGCCCGTATCGATGAAAGCAAGTTGACGCCGGAGGAAGTGAGCGTGTGTTATCCGACCGCCGTGGCCAGCGCGCTGGGCCTGGCGCCCAACGTGCTGATCGACACCATGCCATCGCTGGAAGAGTTGAGCGCCGGATTGGAAGACTTGGTCAAGTAAGGCTGCGAGCGCGCGCTGTCGGCGCGCGTGCGTTTTCCCCGTGCGCTGTGCGCTCTTGCTTGTGCACGGCGCGTGCCTCTCCGACCTTTACCGCCGCACAGACTTTCTACCCAGGAATATTCGCATCCTGGTTGAACCATCGTCCTCTGTTCAACACCCACACTGCACCAGGTCGGCTTCTGCTCGCGGACGGTCAACGTCCGCACGCGCGATTCCGGCCAACTTTCTTCACCTGCGAACTAAGGTCAGCACGCCATGGGCAATTCGAACAACATCAACAATCTCTTCATGAACCACCTTCCGAACGCCATTATGGAAGACATGAACACCAACAGCGCGCTGGTCCATGCGGTCGAACAAAAACTAAGCGAAAAAAGCAGCGGTCCGGTCAGCCGCGCCATTTTCAAGGCGCCGCCGCCCAGCTGGAGCAAACAGATTGCAAAACAGTTCTTGGAAAAGCCCCAGCCATTTCACGGAGATAAAAAACTGATACCGCCAGGTTTTTATCCAGACCGGGAAGGCAATTTTTCCCATAACGACTTGATGGCCATCCATGCGCTGGCATTCGGCCCGGATGAACACGAGCATGCCAAGCACGAAAATTATTTCAGCGAGCAGCGGCAGACGCGTGGCGACCGGGTACAAGCAGAATTTGGCGAACAGATAGACAGGGTGTGGCGGCATGAAGCATCGATCTCGGAGTGGAAAGAACAGGTGGGCACGCAACTCACAGCGCTAGACCAATTGCTGCACAAGGTAGGCGTCGCCGCGCAAGACAGTCTGGCGGAGGGCGTGCTGCCGCCTGACCGACTGACCATGCAGGGCGATATCGGTCACATCGCGCGCATCCCGGACAAGAACGTTTTGTTGCAGGATCTGCTGGTATTGGCCGCCAATGAAAAGTCGACCTATGAAGCCCTTGGTGTGAGCACCATTTATCGCCCCGGCGATATCGACGTATCCGGCAAAAGGCGGGTCGCCACGCCCTTGCAGCTGAAACGTTTTGAAGATACCCAGGAGCTGCTGGAGCATCTCGACGCCGTGCAAGAGCACATGCAGCAGTGCGCCGATGCCGGCGAACACGCCGCGCCGGTGCGGTCGCGCGCCACCTTCCGCATTCTGTCTCAGATGCACGCCACCAGTGTCGAATTGCTGACCGTCATGCATGAAGGCGTGCCCAAAACGGCCATGTTGTGCGCCGACTCGGCCAGCGCCGCCAAAGTTGCGGTCGAACTGAAATCCTGTCTCGACATTTACGAGCAGCACAATGTGGCCTTGCTGGTGGTGAATGCGCGCTCGCAGTACAGCTTGGAAGGCTGTCCCGTCTTCGCGGTGCATCATCCGCAGAAACTGCACAATGAAGCGCTCGACAATCCTGCTTTCGAAACAAGGTTGCATGATCTGCTAGATGGCAAGGTCAGTTCGGCCGCTTACCCGCTTCCATGGGGAAAACCCGATGGCGCGAAGGTGTATTTCATTCAGAATGACGACCTTGCCGCCAGCCAGATCTTGCCGCTCTCCATTGTCAAGGAAACCCAGTCGCGAAGCGCACTGGCCAGCTCACTGGAACAACGGCGGGCATCGCCCGCCAGCCGCCAGAAGATCATGTCACGTTACGATCACGCCGTGGCGGGCGGAGAAGACAGTCCTGCCCGCTCAACCCTGGTGAACGAAAAAACCGAAAAATACTTTAGCCAGGCCCACGCGGCGCTGGAAAACCTGGAACTGATCTATGGCGCGGAAAAAGGCGGCGTCATCCTGCGCACCATGCTGGACCAGATCAGGGATGTCGACGTCGATCCGCAAGATATCGTCGGCAATACCGCAGCGCAACCTTCCGCGCGCGATCTGCTGACCAAACACATTGACGCGTGCAAAGAGAATATTTCATTGCTTTCCTTGTACGAACGGGGCCTACAGATTTCGCAAGAGCGATATTTCATCGAAGCATTGCTCGACGAAGACGATGAACTCGATCGTGAAGACCTCAGCGGCAGCGATCGCGCGACCCTGGGCAAGCTCTCCGGGATGAATGAAGCGCAGCTCCAGGCACGCGACCGCAAGTTGGCGTCCGAAGAAATGGCCAGTGACGCGGCGTTAAAACTCAAACAGTTGGAGACCGGCAAAGGTCCAGAATTCATCCATGTCTGCGAAAAACGCAAGCTCAGTGTGGAAACCGAGCAGGCCGCATTGAAAAAACTGGAATCCGAACTCGGCCGCAAGTAGCCCGGAATGGCGGGATAATTGACATGAAAATAATGCCAGCAAAGCGTAGAACGGCGGGGTATGAAAATTTTTAAAAATTTCCTCAAGTTTTACGCACGCCCGCCGTTAATCTAGACATGCAGTAATCCATTTATTTTTTGCCACGGGTGCGCTCATGACCTCCACTGAAGTTCTCTCGATGTACGAAAACATTGCAGGATTGACCAAGCAAATGGTCGTTGCCGCGCAATCGAGCGACTGGCAAGGTTTGAGCCGGCTGGAGCAGCGATGCGCCATGCAGGCCAGCCCTGTGTTGTCGGGCCAAGCGGCGTCCTTGAGCGGCGCGCCCCGCATGCGCAAGATCGATTTGCTGAAACAGATCATGGCCAACGACCGCGCCATTCGGGAAGCGACCGAACCGTGGATGGCGCAATTGCCTAGCGCGCTGCAATCGCCACGCCCCAGCCTGTAATCAATCTCAGGGCAAACCACACTTTTTCCGCACTTCTCATTGCTCGGCACGTTCTTTGCGCGAGCTGTGAGCACACAGCGCGCCACGCGCACGGGCCGCATGACGCCCATGCGGCCGACTATCAATTGCAGGGAAATTAGTGGAGAGCGAGCACCAGGTATCTCCTGGTGTCGCCTCGTCGCCGGTTGCATCCGGCGTTCGCGTGCGCATCGTCGGCATCGCAAACCGCTTCCAGACCGGGCCGTTTCTTCAACGTATAACCCGCTTGTCGCGCCACGCTATCGATGGTGACTGCGGCAGGTCCCGAGCTGTTTTATATGTGACAGCCAGCGCTACTAATAGCGCCCACATCACGCCAATGAGTATAACCCAGTTCGTCAACCGGCGCCGGCGCGTCTCGCAGGCGGACGTTTCAATTGCGCAACGCGCCGGTGGCGGACCCCGGCCGCCCTATTCCGGCGCCGCCGTATCGGAAGCCGGAGCGGGCCCGGCTTCGGCGGGCGGCTGATCGATTCCGGCCGGCGCCCGCTTTTTGCGGCTAAATGGTTTGCCCAGCATCACCCAATACTTCGATGGCGGGCGCGCTGTCCGCGGTGTGCGGCGGCGCCGGAACAGATAGACCGCCACTCCCGACAGGAGCAAGACCGCCGCGCCCCCGGTCGCCCACCAGATGGCGCGCGACGGCGTGTCCGCTTTTTTGGGTGCGGCCGTCCCAATGAGGGGCTTGGGCTTGGCGCCTTTCACGGCGGCGGGCTTGCGCTCGGGCGGCGGGTCGACCCGTTTGCGCCCCAATTCTTCCTGCAATAGTTTGAGCTTGTCTTCCAGTTGCGCCAGCTTATCGGTCAGCACCGCATTTTTCTCGTCGAGCGCGTGGCATTGCCCGCCCTCTGGCAGTGGCAACGCGGGGCAAGCGGCGGCCGGCGCGCCCCGTTTCGGCGCCACCGGCACGGCCCGATGTGCTCGGTGTGCGGACGCTGCGCCGGCAGCATGGGCGGAACCGCTGACGGCGGTCGGGTGCGCCGACGCGGCGCCGGACGAATGCCCCGACGCGACCAGGCCGGTTAGATGCGCTGGCGCAGCTGCGTCCGCATTATGACCTGCGCTGGCCACGGAGGCGGCCGCGCCCGCTTCGTGCGCGTGCGCGCCCGCCTCCGCTTTGGGGTCCGACACAGAACCGGCTGCGTTCGCTAAGCGCTGCGCCGCCGTCTGCGTGGCGTGGTGCGAAGCCTGGTCGGCCGGTCCCGCCGTCGCCTGGGCCGCGTGGAGTGGCGCCGGCAAGGGCCGGTTGGCAGCCACCGTCGCGCTTGCCATATGGGTGGCGGCACGCGCGCGCGCCGCCAGCACGGCCGGCGACAGGGGTTCTGGCACGGCCGGGACCGCGGGAACCACTTGGGCCGACGCGGCGGCGGACGGCTTGGGCGACGGGTCCGCGCTCAACCACGCTGTTGCGGCGCGCACCGTATTGCGACCGGCGCCACTGAGCTCAAGGAACAGGTGAACATAGCTGGCGTTGACCGGCTTGGACGAGCTAAGGTGCAGGTAAGTGCGCTGTTCGCGCCGCAGCACCGCCACACTAAGCGATTGCAGGGCGGGGTCGATGCCGACATTGGCGCCGCGATACACGTCCGGCGAGGCCAGGCGCACTTGCAAGTCGCCCGCCTCGTCGGGCGCCACGGCCGTCAGTTCGATATCGGCCAGCAGCGGCTGGCCGATGAAGGAGCGCACCGTCAGCTCGCCCAGCTCGGCCCCCGAAGCGGGAGCGCAAAACGACAGCGCCAGCGGAATGCAAAGGATGCGGTAATTAAACAGCGAGGGGGAGCGCAGGGAGGGGGTTCGGGTCGGCATATCAGCTATAACGGCAGAAATGCGCCAATATCGAGCGCCGGCGTCATTTTTAAGGGACAGGTACACTCTCGCTTATCGTTTTCTCAACTCAAGGATGGCTATGGACAGCAGAATGGAGCGCGACAGCTTCGGCCCGATCGCGGTGGCGGCCGACAAACTATGGGGTGCGCAAACTCAGCGTTCGCTGGAGCACTTCCACATTTCCAGCGAACGCATGCCGCCCGAACTGATCGCCGCGCTGGCCACCGTCAAGCGCGCCGCCGCCCATGTCAATGAACAGCTGGGATTGCTGGACGGGCGCAAGGCGGCCGCCATCGTCGACGCCGCCGATGAAGTACTGGCCGGCAAACACGAGGCGCAATTTCCGCTGGCGATCTGGCAAACCGGTTCCGGCACCCAGAGCAATATGAACATGAACGAAGTGCTGGCCAACCGGGGCTCGGAACTGCTGGGCGGCGAACGGGGCGGCGCCCGTTTGCTGCACCCTAACGACGATGTCAATCTCGGGCAATCGTCCAACGATATCTTCCCCACCGCGATCCACGTCGCCGCCGCCCAGGCCGTGGCCACGGCGGTGCTGCCGGCGCTGCGTTCCTTGCGCGCCACGCTGGCCGGCAAGGCGCTGGCGTTCGCCGACATCGTCAAGATCGGCCGCACCCATTTGCAAGACGCCACCCCGCTGACCCTGGGACAAGAGTTTTCCGGCTACGTGGCTCAGCTCGACTTTGCCGAGCATATCATTTGCGCCGCCCTGCCCCCGCTGCTGCAATTGGCGGCCGGCGGCACCGCCGTGGGCACCGGGCTGAACGCCCATCCCGCGTTCGCGGCGGCGATCGCGGCCGAACTGGCCGCGCGCAGCGGGCTCGGGTTCGCCAGCGCCGCCAACAAGTTTGCCGCCTTGGCCGCCCATGACGCCCTGGTCGCCGCCCACGGCGCGCTCAAGACCCTGGCCACGGCGCTGATGAAAATCGCCAACGACGTGCGCTGGATGGCGTCCGGCCCGCGCTCCGGGCTGGGCGAGTTGACCATTCCGGAAAACGAGCCGGGCAGCTCCATCATGCCGGGCAAAGTCAATCCGACCCAGTGCGAGGCGCTCACCATGCTGTGCTGCCAAGTGTTCGGCAACGATGTCGCCATCACGGTGGGCGGCGCCTCCGGCAATTTCGAATTAAATGTGTTCAAGCCCCTGATCGCCCACAATTTTTTGCAAAGCGCGCGCCTGCTGGCCGACGGCATGTGCAGTTTCGAGCAACATTGCGCGCGCGGCATCGAGCCGGACCGGGAGCGCATCGCCGACTTGATGGCCCGCTCGCTGATGCTGGTGACGGCGCTCACGCCCCACATCGGCTACGACCGCGCCGCCCAGATCGCCAAAAAAGCCCAGCATGAGGGCACGACCTTGAAACAAGCGGCGCTGGCCCTGGGCGCGCTCACGGCCGAGCAATTCGAGCAATGGATCGTGCCGCTTGAGATGACCCGGCCCGGCCTGGCCTAGCCCAGCGCGGCCCGGCCCGGCTAGGCCTAGCGCGGCGCGGCCCGGCCCGGCATGAGCGCCGGCGCCGGCTCGGGTACACTGCCGGCCTGATCCCTATCGCAATCGAGGAAGCAATGCAAAAAGTAAGTTTTGATCTGGCTGGCGAGTATGTCGAGTTGAATCAGCTGTTGAAATTGGTCGGCATGTGCGACAGCGGCGGGGCCGGCAAAATGCTGGTGGCGAGCGGCGTGGTCACCGTCGATGGAAAAAAAGAATTGCGCAAGACCTGCAAAATCCGGGCCGGGCAGGTGGTGGGCGTGGCCGATGTACGCATCACGGTGGTGGCCGAAGGGGGCAGCACAAACCCGAAATTCATGTCATAATTACTTGCAATTGTGCAATAACCAATTATTCTGAACCACATTATCGGCACCAAAGGGGGGCGATTGACCTGACTCAAACCGCAGGTCCGTCAGCTTGTCTATATTGTTCATTAAGCACTCAACCAAGATGTATTCAACCAGCACAAGGGGACGCCATGCACGGTCCTGAACCAAAACAACACACTCAGGAACGGCTGATCGGCGACTTGCGTCAAGTAATCGAGAACGCGGAAGAGTTACTGAAAAACACAGACCGCTACACCGGCACCCTGCACGAGGGCGCGCGTACCCGTTTGTCGGCGGCGCTCGAGACGGCCAACGAGGAACTGGCCCGTTTCGAAGAAAATCAATTGCTGCGCATGCTGGAGGCGACCCGCTTGGCCAATGTGCGCTGTAACGACCGCACCGGCGAAGAAAAGCTGTTCCGCGCGTTCGGCTGAGCCGGGCACCGGCCAAGCCCCGCGCCGGCCAGGCCGGCGCGGGGTCGCGGTTAATCGGCGTTTTTCTGCAATAAATAGTCGAGCGAGACACGTCCCGGCCCGAACGCGGCCACCACCAGCAGCGCGGCGCCCCAGAAAAAATGGTCGTTCAGGGCGGCCGGGCACTCAAAGCCAAACAGCTGGGGATAGGATAGCACCGCCAGCGCATTGACCAGAAACAGGGCCAGCGCGGCTGGACGGGTAAGCAGGCCTGCAAACAGCAGCACCGGCAATACCAGTTCGGCCCCGGCGCCCAGGTAAGCGGCCACTTCCGGCGCCAGCAAGGGCACATGGTATTCGTCGCGGAACAATGCCAGCGTGGCGCTCCAGTCCTGCACTTTGACCAGCCCCGCCTTCATGAATTGCCATCCGATGTAGCAGCGGATCGTCAGGCTCATCAGGGAGCCGCCCCAGCGCGTTAGCAGGACATCGAAACGGGTGGTAGTGCGGTACAGGGCGAGCAAGGTGTGCATGGTGACTTTCCAATCGGTAGGGACGTAGTAAGACCGCCGTGTGGCGGCAAGCAAAAAATACAAGTGAATCGTGTCAGGCGGGCTGGTCGGCCCCGATCAAGCCTTGCGCCAGCCACCACCCCAGGCTGGCACCAAAATCGAAAGCCGGATCGATCTCGAAGGCGATGTCGAGCGCGGCGCCGAACGTGGCGCCGGCCGCCAGCGCCGCCAGCGCGCCATGGTTGGCCGCGTCGAGCGGCAGCGCCAGGCTTTTCCAACGCGGCCTGGTCACCACGGCAAAACTGGTTTCCCGCAAGCGGGCCGGAAACGGCGCATCTTCGTCGTTTCCCTGATGCGCTTGCCACAGCGGCAAGATCGCCCATTCCGAGCTCAGCAGCTGGCAAGCCGGGTGCAGCCGCAAGCGCGCGCCCTCCATCCGTTCTGGCGTGAAAGCGGCCAGCGCAGTCGCCGTCATGGCGGGCGCGTCCGGCGCGTAATGGGCGCGATGCAGCGCCCACTCCAGACGGGCCATGTCGGGCAGATAGGGCCAGTCGGCGACATGGGGAAAGCCGCTTAAAAAGTCGGCCAGATCGGCGCCAAAACGGTTCAAATCGCCGCTTTGAGACGGGTGCGCGCTGCCATATGCACGGCTGACCCCGCCAAAAAATTCTTCCCCGAGCAGCAAGCGCAGCACCGGATACACGTTCGACAAGGTTTTTTCCCAGGTCACCGTGAGGTTGCCCCGGTACAGCGCATAACGATGGCGCTGCCGCTCGGCATCCCGCCCGCCCTTCAATTGGGCCAGCGCTCCGGCTTCCTCGGCCATGTTCAGCAAGCCGGCGCCGAACAATTGCTGAACCTGAACCAGGTCGGCCGCATCGTCCGGGTGAGGCTCGCTAGTCGCATTCCTGGAGGCCGGCTTCGCTTGGCCGGCGGCGCCGGGCTCGGCCGGCTGTGCGCAGTAACCGGCGGCGATCCGGTCGGCCTTGCCCGCCTCGGCCAGCAACACCTCAAGCGAAGGCAGGTCGGTGTCCCATTCGATCAGGGTGGGCACCGGGCCGAAACGCTGCAAGGCGGCGCGGTAGAGTGCCCAGACCGGTTCGGCCACCACATCGCCATGGTGATCGATCACGGCATGGGGCGTGACCAGGTGGCCCGCCAGGTGGATCTCGCCAACACTGCCGACGGCGATGGCGGCGATGGCGGCGAGCGCGTCTTCCTGGTGGTTACACTGGTTCACGTACAAATTATTTATATCGAGCAGCAAGCCGCAGCCGGTGCGGCGCGCCAACTCGGCCATGAATTGGGCCTCGCTCATGGCGTCATCGCGGAAACGCACGTAAGTGGACACGTTTTCCAGCAAGAGCGGACGCTTGAGCGCCGCTTGCACCCGCTCCACCCGCTCGCTTATCAGCGCAAGGGCGGCATGGTCCAGGCGCAGCGGCAGCAAATCATTGAAATGCCGTTCTTGCAGGGCGCCCCAGCACAAGTGCTCGGACACCAGGATCGGCTCGACCCGCTCGACCAGACTGCACACCAGCGCTAAATGCTGGTCGGAAAAACCGCGCGCAGAGCCGATACCGAGGCCGACGCCGTGCAGACTGATCGCGTAATCGCGGCGCAATTGGTCCAGCACATGCCAATCCCAACCGGATTGGTCGAGATAGTTTTCAGTATGGACCTCGAGCCAGCCCAACATGGGCCGCTGCTCGAGGAACTGGCGGTAATGCGGAGCCCGCAATCCCACCCCGGCCTGGGTCGTGCCGGGAATACTTGGCATGATCATGCTGACGCCGCGTAATGCCATTACATCTTTTTAGGAGCGGCGGTCTTGCCACCCGCTTTTTCGCAGGTGCCTTTGGCAACGTATTTCCATTCGCCGGCATCCATATCGGCTTTCGATTGGCCTGCGCAGGAATGCGAACCGCTGGCGGACGCGCAATCGTTTTGGCCAGCCTTGGCCACGCCGAAACACTTTTCCTTGTCGGCGTTATCGGCGGCGGCGGCGCTACCTGCCGAAGCGGCGCAAATGGTGGCCAGGGCGGCGGCGATCATGGCTTGACGTGTATTCATGGTAAATCTCCTTGTGAGTAAGAAAAATCGAACAGCGTTGTAGCGCTATTCATTCAAATGCAATTGTTTGCCTACATGAGTCGGCCCAGCTCAGCCTATCCTTACAGCGGCGATGCGAATAATTTGCTGCCGCTGTCGGCCAAGCACGGCGACACGGGCGATTCTACTAAACTTGGGAGCTATCAACTTATATGGTGGGGATTGAATCGTGCGCGCGGCCGGCGCGCCGATCAGGCGTTCGGGCGTGAAAAAGCCCGGCAACGCCAAACGGCGATCCGGGCTGACGGCCTTTCCGCCGCCTTGCGTGAGCTGAGGCGCGGCGCGGCGAACCGTGTCAGGCGGTGGTGTTAATGGTGCGCCCCAGATGGGCCGGCAAGCTCGCGCTCGACTGCACCGGCGGCAGCGCTTCGATCAGGGCGGTGGCGGTCGAACTCTGGATATCTTGCGCCTTTTTGAGCACGGCGATGCCGACGGCCTGCTTGGTGCCTGTCTCGGCAATGCTTGTAGATAATTGGGCAATTCCGGTCACGTCCATAGCGGTCTCCAATAGAGGTCTACTGTTGTTAACGGACAGCGCGCCCAATACTTTAGGATATTTTTTCTGACCTCTCAGCCAGCGCCACTTGGGCCAAGTGACAGGTCAACCACGCCAACACCGTGTGCGGCGTGTTCAAGTCGAGCCACACGGGGTAGGTGCCCAGATCGGCCGGGGCCGGCTGGTCCGAAGCCACCGCGGCGATGTGTGGATCGACCAGGTATTGGGCAAGATGGCCCAGGCTGGGACGAAACACTTCCAATTTGGTGATGGAATAGGCCTTGAAACCCTCGACCAAGGTGACATCGGCCGGACCCAGCCGCGCTAACTGCTCTTCCAGGCCAGGTTCCGGCGCGCCCCGTAATTCATGCATGATGGCATAGCGGAACGGCGAGGCCACCATCACCTCGGCCGCGCCGGCGGCGCGCAGGCGGGCGCTGTCCTTGTGGGCAGGCTCCAGCTCCAGATCGTGATGACTATGTTTGATAATATTGACGCGCTTGCCCTGCGCGGACAATTTTTCCACCAGAAATTCCAGCAAGGTGGTCTTGCCGCTGCCGGAACGGCCGACGATGCCGACCAAGGGCGGCGTCGGCGAAGGGAATGGTCGATGCATGCGCAGGTCGTCTTCGATGGAATGGCTTCATTATACTCAGCCATAGCCGATGGGAAAGAATCGATCGCGCACAACTCAGGCGCATCAGGAAGCCGGTCGGCACGGTACGCCAGCGGGCGCCGCCGGGCGCCACCCGTTAGCGCAATGGCGCGAAACGATGCTGTGTTTCGCCGCGCAAGCTGAACGCCAACATGCCCAAACCGATCAATAGCAGTACGGCGGCAGAAGGCTGCCCCTCGGCGCCGCCCCGCCCGGGCACGGCGGTGCCGCTGGCGGTAGGGACGGTGACGCTGGCGACCGTGGCGGTGCCGCCGGCGACGGCGATGCCGCTTGGCGCCGCCCGTTGGCCGGCCACAGCGGACGGCGCAGCCGGTGGCGGTGCGGGCGGCGCGGTGGGAACAGGGGTTTCCAAGCCCAAACCGCTCGGCCCGGCTGTGGCGATCGGTTCAACCGCTTGCGCGCCAGGCAACATCAGGCTGGCGGCCAAAAAAATGGGTAAGAAATTGAGGAGACGCGGCATGTGATTTCCTTTCAAGTCAGGCATGCCAAGAAAATATCATGTCCGCATGACGGGGCCATGACATGCCCGCCCCACCAGCCTGCCGCGCTACATGCCGTTGAGCATAGGCGGCGCCCGGTCGAGTCCGGGCTGGCGGCGCTTTTTTACGCGTTTCACGTTACTAGCAAGCAGGCCGCCGGCATATCCCTGGGCCACTTGTTTGGCGGTCTTGGCGATCTGCTTCTCGGCCGCCACCGCGCCCGCTTCGGCGGCCGACATACACCTGGCGCCAGCGAAGGCGTTGGCCGCGCCGGCCGTCGGCACTGCCCATTCTTGCGCGGCCAGCTCCGCTCGCCATGCCGCCAGGGTGGCCAGGGCGCACGGTGGCGGCGGCGGCGCCGCGCGCGGCGCCGCCTCCGACAGCAGCCCGCCCAGGTGGGCGGCGGCCGCGACCCGCTTGCCCATGTCGGGAATGTCGCCATCGGCGCCGCGGCAGAACCGCAGCAAGATGGTTTTGATGATGGAAGTGTGGTCGTACACGACGTGGCTGGCCGCCGCCGGCGCCGTCCATGGGCTGATCACCAGGGCCGGCACGCGCACGCCGTAACGCTGAAAGCCTGGGTCGTTGTCTGACGCCGCGCCTGGCGCGACATGGTCGTAAAAACCGCCATGCTGATCATAGGTGACGATGAACATGGTCTGCGGCCATTGCGGGCTGGCGGCCAGCGCCTGATACACTTGCGCCACTTGTGCCTGGCCGGCCAGCACATCGGACGGCGCGTGGCCACCGTTTTCATAAAAATGGGGATCGATCCAGCTTACCGAAGGCAGGCCGCCGGCCAGCGCGTCGCCGATGAAGCCGTAGCGCCGGTGGGTGCCGCCGAAGGGTTCGTAATGTTCCGAGGTGCGGTAATGATCATCGGTCAGGGCCAGGGTCCATGGTTTCCAGGGTGCGTAAAACTTCCAGCTGACACGGGCGCGGTCCAGATGGCGCAAAAAAGACTTGTTTGAATATAGGGGCACCCGCTTGCTGTCACGGCTGCCCGCGGCACGGCCGCTGACGGCATACAGACGGTTGGGCCAAGCACCGCCGGGTACCGAGCTGAACCAGCGGTCGCACACGCAAAATTGCCGCGCCAGGAAATCGTACACGGGCACTTGCTCGGCGTTGTAATACCCCATCACTGCGGCCAAATGGGGTTCGCCCGGATGGTTGAGCAGGTGGTCTTCGATAAAGCCGCCGTTTTCGCAGGCGATCTGGCGCGCCACCGAGGCGCCGTCCTGCACCGCCGCGTGCGGCGCGCCCGACCAGCCCGGGCCCAAAGGATGCACCGGGTAGGCCAGACCGGCGTGCCGGTTGCAAAACTCCGGCCGCAAGCCGTCGATATCGGCCCGCCCCCCTTCCAGGCTCAGATAACCGAGCATGTGATCGAAGGAGCGGCTTTCCAGCATCAGCACGACGATGTGGCGCACCTTGTCGAGATTGGCGAGGGCCTGACCGCCATGCCGGGGCGGCGGTGCGGCAGGCTCCGGCTGCCGGTCGGCGGTAACAGCGGCCGATAGGGGCCGCGACGCTGCGGTGGGAAGGGTCATGCCGGCTCCTGAAGTCATCAAAGTCAATCGACCTTGTTTCGACCTTGGACGTACTTGGCTGTTCAGCCTAGGTCGCGAGCACTTGATGTCCAACAAGCGGGCCGGCCGCGGTGGCCCGATCAATACTTGACGCGGTAGCGATACCCTTTAAAGCTAAACACCGCCGACTTGGCCTGCAATTTCTCCAGGATGACGCCCGGCGCCACTTCCTGCCCTTCGTGGCGCAGCACCTTATCGATCAGCACCATGCGGTCGGCCGGGTTTTTCGAATACATATAACCGCCCATGGTCAAATTCGGGATCTGCACTTGTATCGGCTCGGGCAATTCATTCACCCACAATACCTCGTCCTCCGCCGAAGCCGCATTGGCGGCACTTGCCGCCCCCGCGCGCGCCGACGCGCCGGCCGCAGCCGGCTTGGCGCCGGCCGGCGAGGTGGAGGCCAGCACCGCATCGGGCTCTCCCGCATCACTGCGAGACTTGCGGCGCCCCGCTTCGGCCGAGGCCAGCGTGCCCGTAGCGGCTTGCGAAGCGGCCTCCGCGCCAGAGGCCTTGGCAACGGTGCGTTGCGATGCGGCGCCCGCCGCGGCCGCTTTGGCGAGGCGTTTGGCTTCGGCCTTGGCCTCGGCTTTGGCTTCGGCCTTGGCTTCGGCTTTGGCTTCCGCTTTGGCCTCGGCCTCGGCCTTGGCCTTGGCCTCGGCCGCCAAGTCCTTGGCCGGCGCCGGCCGCACGGCCGCATCGGGCAAGCTCACCCCGGCCGGCACGGGCGCCACCACCACGGTGCCGGTGGCCGGCGCCAAGGTGGCCAGCTGAGCCGGCGGTACGGCCGACGACATGCGCCACATCATATAAGACAAAATCAGCACCGCCACCGCCATCACGCCCAGCGCCAGCCAGACCGTGCGGCTTAAACGGTTGCCCCGGCCGTGGTCGCCGCCGGCTTGCAAATGCGCGGCATGAATCGAGGGCAACTCACCGAGTTGGCGTTCGGCCTGCGCTTTTTTCAAGGCATCCAGAATATAAGACATATTATTTCCCCGCCACGGTGCGGCTGGCCGGCGCGCGACCGGACAAATGTGGCTCTTTGCTGCCGCCCAGTTTGACCAGATGGATAAAGGTCTGGGGTCCCGCCATGCCCTCGGCGGGAATTTTTTGCTCGGCCTGAAATTCGCGCAGCAGTTTTTGCATCTTGGGGTCCAGCGGCTGACCATCCGCCGGCTTCGCCAAGCCATGCATCTGGGCCAGCCGTTTGGCCAGCCAATCGACCTCGGGTCCGCGATCGGCGGCCGCCACTTGTGCGCGCCAATCGGGCGGCGCGCGCCACAAGGTGACGAACTCGCCACGAAAGCGGCTGGCCAAGGCTGGCACGCCGATGTCGAGCTCTTTCTCGCCCATACGCACGGTGGCGATCGCGCCGTGCAAGCCGGTCAGCAGCACATAGCTGCGCGCCGATTGTTCGCCGTACAAGGTGAGCATGGCGGGCCGGTCCAGCGCGCGCAGCTCATCGAGTCCGCCGCCACCTTGATGGCAGCGCAAATTCAATTTGGCCGCCTGAGCGCAGGGGTCGCCGGCGGGCAAGGCCACGCCCCACAATGCGGCCAGCTCGCGCAAGCCTTCGGCGCGCAGCGGATCGGCGGCGGGCACAGCGGTCGCGGCGGCGGATGCGGGGGCCGCAGCTACAGGTGCGGCATGCTGGACGGCGGCGGCCATCGGCGCCGAAACTTGCGCAGGCACTTGCACGGGCGCGGGGACCGCTGCCGCAACGGTCGCGGGATGGCTTGCCGCCGGTGCGGGCTTGGCCGATGGGGCCGGGGCGGCGTTGGGCGCCTGCGCGGCAACGGCGGCATGGGCCGCGCCCGTCGCGCTAGCGGCGCCGTGAGGCAATGCCGCTGTCGAACTGGCCGGCGTGGCCGCGCCGGGCGCCGCCGCGCCGGGCACCACCGCGCCGGGCACCACCGCGCCGGGCGCCGCCGCGCCGGGCGCCGCCGCGCCGGGCGCCGCCGCGCCGGGCGCCGCCGCGCCATTGCGGGCCTGGGTAAGCTGGGTCGGCATGGTCGCGGCGGTGACAGGCGCCGGCGTGCCGGACATGCCATACCAGACGGCCGCGCCGGTCAGCGCCGCGCCGGCCAGCACGCCGCCCAACACATACGGCAACTTGGGGCTGCGCCGATTGCTCTTCGAATTGCCGGGCGCGGCTGTGGCAAACACCTCCACCGCCGCCTTTTCCAGGATCTTGCGCGTCACCTCGCGCTGGTTTTCCACATAGGCGCCCAGCATGGCGCGGTCGCACAGCAGGTTGATGCGGCGCGGTATGCCCTTGCTCAACTGATGGATCTGCGGGAACAGGCCCCGTCCAAACGGGGTGGCCGCCACCGCGCCGGACACGGCCAGCCGATGCCGAATATAGTTACCGGTCTCTTCCTGGGACAGCGAACCCAGGTGATAGCGGGCGATCACCCGCTGGGCCAATTGCTCCAGCTCGGGGCGGGCCAGCAACTGGCGCAGCTCGGGCTGGCCGATCAAAATGATTTGCAACAGCTTGCGTTCACTGGTTTCCAGGTTGGTCAGCAAGCGCAGCTGTTCGAGCACACGGGCCGACAGCTTTTGCGCCTCATCGATGACCAGCACATTGTTCTTACCCTCGGCATGGCTGGCCAGTAAATAACCATTGATGGCGTCCACATAGGTTTTAACACTGGCCGCGCCCGAAATGCTGCCCAAGACAATGCCAAACTCGTCGCAGATCGACAGCAGCAATTCCTCCACCGACAGCTTGGGATTGAAGATATAAGCGAGCCGGCAGTTTTCCGGAATCTGTTCCATGAAACATCGACAGACGGTGGTCTTGCCGGCCCCGATTTCGCCCGTCAGCAGCACGAACCCGCCGCCGCTGCCCACCCCGTACAGCAGATGGGCCAGCGCTTCGCGATGACGCTCGCTCATGAACAGGTAGCGCGGATCGGGCGCGATCGAGAACGGCGATTGTTTCAAATTGAAAAATTGCGTGTACATGGAAACCTTGAGGGTGCGACCAATCGGTCAACTTTGCTGCCAGCATAGGCGAGAGACTATCTCAACGTATCGGTGGCGGCAATGCCTTATATCTGGCGCAATATACCTTCGATTTGCTGTTGAAGTAGACAATTTTGCTGCCCGGACTAGATTCCCGCACGGGAAACGCCGAGCGATCCATGCGCACGTAATGGACGCCGGAGGCGGCCACGATGGACGGGTCCAGAATCTCTGGCGTGGTATCGGCGACCAGGCCGACAAAGGTCCAATCGCTGCTGTCGTCGCTGACGATCACATCGGTGATCTTGGCGCCCCACAAGGTGGCGTCGCTTTTGAACCAGTAAGCGCCGCCCTCGCGTTTATAGGAGGGGCCGAAGGCGCTCACCAGATAGGCGTGAAAATAAGCATTATCGACATGATCCAGGCACAACACCGCATTGCCGACCACGGTGCCGAAGGTCGATGGCGCCGCCGCCTGAGCCAGGGCGCAGCATGCCAGCAGGGGTAGCCCCGCCAGTGCCTTGCCCCAGCGACAGTAGGCGGGACGCGCCACCTTATTGATGCTTGCGCTCTTCCTTCTTGACCTTCTTGGCTTCTTTCTTTTCTTTCAAGGTCTTGACCGGTTCTTTCTTGCCTTCTTTCTTACTGTCCTGTGCTTTACTCATGATGCCCGACTCCATAATGTTGTTGACACCGCCCCAGCGGCGGGCGGTTCATAATTTCGACATCCACTGCCGGTTGGCAGCGATCTTCGCTTTGGTCTTCGCGGGCAAGGCCTCGAAACAGCCGGGGTGCTGCTTGAGGGCGCTTTCCCTGATTTCTCTTTGCAATCCGTTAATGATAAAAACATACAGCGTACCGCCTTCTTCCGTCTTTTTGGTACCCATATATTGAATCATAGTGCTCCCCTGGCTGGCCGCTGATGCAGCGGCCTATGCATCGCTAAAGGTATTATGACACCGGCCATTCAAATCGACACTGCATTTCCCGCAGGCGCGCGCCGACGTTAACCCTATGGTAGCGCATCACGCTGCAATAATTATCGGCAACATTCTGAAATTGCTGAATCGGGCCGGCCGCAGCGGCCGCGAGCGCCTTCGAGCCGACCACAATATTGCGATACTGACATCTTCATCAGCGCTGGAGCATGGCCATTTTGTTACCGTGTCGCAAAATGACAACATTTCTCGAAAATATTTTGCACTAACTTTGCGTAAGTGCAAACAAAGCCGAAATCGGGCTTGGCCAAGCGCTCCCCCTGGGAGCCCAAGTGGGCGAGCAGGCATCTCACATTGCACTGCAACATTTTCTTACAAATTTGTCCCCTCTGGACGGGCTCAACATTGCCTTTTTCGCTAAAAATCCATAGCATTTCCGTTCCGCTTATGTTTCAATACAAGCACGTAATTAAAAAAAGAACTCGTCGAAAACGTCATCTCTCGCAGCGTAATTTGCGCTCAGCAAGACCCTGGCAGGCGAAATAAATTTGAGACAAGGACAATTGTCCTGTTTGAATGCGTAGCTACTTCTTTAAGCATTCCAACGGGGCAAGTGGATGTTTTTGAATTCGATTTTATTTAAGGGTCAAGATGAAAACGACGTTAATCGCCACCGCACTGTTGCTGTCCACCTTCGCGGCCATGCCGGCTAGCGCCATCGAGCAAATGAGCTTGTCGGGTTCGACAGCCGCCTTCGCCGAACTGGCTTCCTGGGATCAAAGCGGCGCCATGGCGCTGCCGGGCGCCCATACTGACGACGCCGACAACGAAGCGGCCGATCTGGGCGCCGCCAATAAGGCAGCCGGCTTGCACCAGGCCCATACGGGCCGCAACGAATTCGTCATGAGCAACGCCGTGTACCGGCCACAGGCGGGCGGCTTCAAGTCGATCGGCTTGTCGCCCTCGCCTGCCTACGTGGCGGCCTCCTCGCGCACCCAGATGGACGGCGACAGCTCGCTGCCGATGACTCGCCTGAGCCTGCCTTCGGTAACGGAAATCGATCTGGCGTCGCTGGTGCTGATCGGTCTGGGATTGCTCAGTTTGAAACGGCGCGGCGTGCAGCCAAACGAAAAATTTAGCAAATAAACCTGGTCCAGCGGGGTCGAGCGCCGCGCTAGCGCCGCGCTCTCTTGCAGCGCATCATTTATACCGGGCCCGGCCCGCATACATGGCACACCAGACCCGGTGTGCCATGTTGCATTGATCGACAGGTTTATCCTCTTAACCCGGCCCCGTCAGCCGATTATTGCCGCTCCGGCAGCCACAGCGCGCCGCTGGCGTTCGGCATGATCTGCGCGGCGCGCTTCGCCACCACCGCGGCCGGCACCGCCGGCGCCGCGCCCGCCACCCCGCGCGCCACCCCGCGCGCCACTTCACTGTCGTCGATCACCACGGCGCGCTGTTGACGGTGTAGCACCCCCATGCGGCCCTGATCGAGCAGTTGCAAGTCGCGCAGTTCGAATGGACCGCCGGCGCCGCTGAGCAGGCTGGGCGCGAAGCTGAGCGACAGACTGCGCTGACCCGGCTCCAGCCAGGCGGCCGCTTGCGCCACCCCAACCGGCTTGAGTTCGCCGGCCACCGTGCCATACAGCAGCGCGCGCACTTCATAACGCCCGGCCGCCCCCGCTTCCACGCCGAAGTCCGCTTGCAAGCCGGCCGGTCCGCCCTGCACCGTCACCGCGCCGGTCAAGCGCGCCATCGGCATGGCCACCGGAAACGCCAAGCGCGCCGAGCGGACCACGGTTTGTCCGGCCACCTTGGCCTGGCCTTGGCCATGCACTTCCCACAAGCCGGGGGCCGGCGCCTCGTCGGCGTCAAGCAACAGGCGCGCCTGCAAACGTCCATCCGGTCCAGGCTGAAATTCGACCGGGAAACGGCGCCCGGCCGGTGAGGTGACAAAGCCGTCGAACCGGGTGAAGCGGTAATGCTGGCCGCGCAGCGCGCCATCCCGCTCAACCAGATCGGGCCGCACCACCAGTTCCTGGCCGTGCAGATACAGACTGGCGCCGGTGTGCATGGTCAATACCAGTTCGCTCTCAGGCTCGACCACATTGATCAGGTAACGGTCGCTGTCCTGCAAGCCCTTCGCTTGCAGCTGAAACCTGCCCGCGCCCAGCGTGGGAGCGATGCGGAAAGCCGAGGTGCCCGAGGCGAATGGCACATCGGCCTTGGCCAACTTGTCGGCCGACACCAGCATTTCCATCCCGGCGCCGGCGTCGAAATCGCGCCCGGCCGGGCTGCGCAGCACCAGCGACAGCGGATGGATGGCCACGTCCTCGCGCGGGCCGACGCTGGTGAGCGGTTGCAAGCGCACCAGCGCATGCGGCGCGCTGGTCGGAATGGCCACCCCGGCGGCCAGCTCGGCCCCCGTCGCTTCTATATAGTATTCGCGGCTGCGGGCCACGTACGGCGCGGGCGGCGCCGTGTCGATCTTGCCCTCGGCCGCCCAGCTCAGCGCCACCGCTTCGCGCCGCACCGCCGCGCCCGCGCTCTTGTGCGCCGACTCGGACGCCACCAGGGCGCGCACGCCCACGTCGCCCGCTTGCGGCGCCAGCAATGCGTGCTGCGCCGCGCCGGCGGCCGCCGGCAGCGCCAGCGCCGCCAGCAGCAGGCCGGTGGCGCGACCGTTCGTTTTTTTCACCGTGTTGTTCATATGGTCCTCGGCTTTCACTGTATGTTTTTTCACAAGTTGTTACGCAGATCGTTGCGCAAGATGACGTCCAGGCCGAAACAGGGGCGCCGGCTCTGATTGTGCGACAGCGGCTCGGCGTCCCGGGTCACGTTTTTGTCGTAAAACCAATTGCTGCCGGCGCCGGCTTGGCTGGTGCATTCCAGAAAGCCATCGGAGCAGCTGTTCAGCCATGCCCGGGTCACTTCCAGCCCCACGTTTTGGGCATAGCCGCCGCAATAGCTGTCGTTGTCGAACGGGGAACTATTGACGTCGGTCCCCACCACGTTGAAGAACTTTTTCGGCAAGGCCGGCCGGCCGGCGGTGCCGTACAGCCAGGTGGCGTTATAGTTGGCCATCCAGCTCACTTGTTGCATGCGCACCGCGTCACTCTTGTAGCCGAGCAGCCAGCCGACCGAGGACTCGAACGCATTGCCGCTCATGGCGGCGTCGGCCAACGGCGTGCCCAACGACGAAGGGGCCAGGGCGTTGACCCAGCGGATCGCCTGTATGATGCCCGGAAAGCGGCTGTCCGACGCAGGGTTCGACATCAGCCAGCGCAGCACGTTGCCGCCATTGGAGTGGGTCTCGACCACCAAATCCGTGATGTTGTTGGCGGTGATAAACTTTTGCAACTGGTCGGCCAGACAGCCGGCGGCCTCGGGAGCCCACATGAATTGGTCGAAATCGCAATTGACCACCAACACCAGCTTGGAATCTGGCAAGCCCTGCTTGACTGAATTGATCAAGTCCGCGGTCCAGTAATCGGCGCTGGCGTTGGTTTGCTTGCCGGTGCCGTGCACGAAGGCCAGCCCGGAGTTGCCCGCCAGCGCGGGCTGGCTGGCCGACAGGCCCAGTCCCAGCAGCGCGGCGGCGCATGAGATACCTAGCTTCATACATGTCTCCTCAATTGTTCACTGCACAATAAAATGTGGCTGACGCGCGCGGCCTGCGCCGCCGCTGCCACAGTGAAGACGAGCTTAGCCATGAAGCCGGGCCCCGTATTGCTGGTTCGTGCCAGCCGTTTTGCGCAATCGCGCCAGCGGCCGTGCGCACTTTGCTGGCGCGCGGCGATGGCGGCGCCGAAACGAATTGGCGTCAGCGGTGCGGCGGAGCAATGCTGGCAATTAAAAGAAGAGTAAAAGATGAGCGCGCCAGGCAGCGAGCGTGCCGGGTGTCGGGATGGGTGGTGCGGGCGGCCGCGCGGCAACGGCCGACGCAATGTGGATGGGGCGTCGCTCGCGGCAGGGTCGACGCCGGGTGAGCCCGTTAGGCCAGGCCCAGGCGGGCTCGGGTCGCCTCGATCAGCACGCTGTCGTAGGGATACAGGTTTTCGATGAAAAACAGCTCGGTCTCGGCCGGCTCTTCCAGACACAGGGTCAGCATATGCGGGCCGTCGTCCTCACGCCCCAGAAACTCTTTCGGCCAGCGGTTCTTGCGGTGCGAACGCAGCACCTCCATGCCCAGCGCGGCCAGTGGCTTGGCGACCCCGGCGGCCAGCGCCTCGCGCTGCCAATCATCCCAATAGGCGGTGTGTGTTGCGGCATCGGTCATGGTGTATTCCAGGCAAAGTAAAGGGCCGGACTGTACTCCTGATGACGGGCCTTTTCAAGCCCGCACCCGCGGCGTCGCCGCTTCAGCCGGTTATTGCGCCACGACAATGCCAATTTCAATACCATTTGCACTATTAAAAATCGCTAGCGAAAACAACATCTTACCTATTTTCAATAGCAATCCTGGCAGGCGGTCCGGGTAGAATGGATAATACCACTTAAATACCTGTTGACAAGCCAGTGAGCCAGCCCATATAGTGCCTCAGCGCTCACGGCGCAGGGCGCCACGCCCGTTCCGTCGCCCTCACAGTTAGCGAATAAATACACCATGATCGAATATCTCATCGGAGTCGATGGCGGCGGCAGCGGCACCCGGGTGCGCCTGGCGCGCGCCGACGGCAGCGAACTGGCCGCAGGCCACGGCGGCCCGTCCGGCCTGGCCCACGGCATCGATCCGGCCTGGCACGCGGTCGAGCACGCCATCGAGCACGCTTTTTACGCCGCCGCGCTGGCCAAGCCGGCGCGCGCCGCCATGGCCATCGGCCTGGGCCTGGCCGGCGTACACAACAAACAATGGGCCGCCAGCTTCATCGGCAGCCAGCCCGGCTACGCCGCCGTGGCGCTCGAATCGGACGCCTTTACCACCCTGCTGGGCGCCCACCGGGGCCAGCCGGGCGCCATTGTCGCCATCGGCACCGGCAGCGTGGGCGAGGTGCTCGACCGCGCGGGCGGGCGGCGCGAGGTGGGCGGCTGGGGTTTTCCCAGCGGTGACGAGGCCGGCGGCGCCTGGATCGGCTTGCGCGCGCTCGGCCATATCCAGCAAGTGCAAGACGGACGGGCCGCCGCCAATCCGTTTGCCGACGCCGTGATCGCCGCCTGCGGCGGCACGCGCGACGCGATCCAGGTCTGGCTGGCCGGCGCCAATCAAACCGCTTACGCGCAGTTGGCCCGGCTGGTGCTGGAACACGGCCCTGGCAATCCGGTGGCGCACGCCATCTTGACGGAGGCCGGCTCGCAGGTGGGCTTGATCGCCCACGCCCTCGACCCGGCGGCCGAGCTGCCGCTCGCCCTGTGCGGCGGCTTGGCCGAGCCGCTGCGCGCCTACCTGCCCGAGGCCCTGCTGGGCCGGCTGGTGACGCCGCATGGCGATTCCGCCGCCGGCGCGCTGGGCCTGATCGCGCGCCATGTGCGGGAGCGTGCCTGATGCTGGCCAAGCTGAGCGAATTCAAACCGGACCCCAACAGCGACACGCCGCTGTATATGCAACTGGCCAATATGCTGTCGGACGGGATCGCCGGCGGCGACTGGCGCGCCAATCAGGCCCTGCCCTCCGAGCGGGTGCTGTCGGAGTTGCTGGAAGTGTCGCGCGTGACGGCGCGCAAGGCGATCGACATGTTGTGCGAGCGCGGCATGCTGACCCGCAAACGGGGATCGGGCACCTACATCACACCCAAGCTGGAGCAACCGCTGTCGCGCCTGACCAGCTTTTCCGAAGAGCTGCGCCAGCGCGGCTTCACGGCCGGCTCGCGCTGGCTGCAACGCGACATCGGGGTGGCCGCGCCGCTCGAACTACTGTCGCTGGGCCTGTCGCCGCACATGCCGGTGGCGCGCTTGAAGCGCCTGCGCACCGCCGACGACGTGGTGATGGCGATCGAGACCACCACCATTCCGGCCCTGTACATGCCCGATCCGCAACTGGTGACCGATTCGCTGTACGGCTTTCTGGAATCGTGCGGCACCATTCCGATGCGCGCGCTCCAGCACATCCGCGCCGTCAACGCCACGCCGGAACAGGCCAAGCTGGCCAACATCAAAACGGGTGAGGCGATGCTGCACATCACCCGCGTCAGTTATCTCGACAACGGCGCAGCGGTGGAACTGACCCACTCGTATTGCCGCAGTGACTATTATGAATTCGTGGCGGAGTCGCGCAGATGAGCGATGCAATCAAAGGCAATATCCTGACACCGGACGGCTGGGTCCATGGCGCCATCGCCTTCGGCGAGCGCATCGAACAGGTGCGCGGCGAAGCGCGCCACCCGTCGTTGAACGCGGACGACTACGTGCTGCCCGGTTTTATCGACCTGCACGTGCATGGCGGCGGCGGCAAGGATGTGATGGAAGGCGGCGACGCGATCCACACCATCGCCGCCATCCATGCCCGCCATGGCACCACCAGCATGCTGGCCACCACCATGACGGCGCCGCCGGAAGATATCGACTTCGCCTTGAAAGCGATCGGCGAGGCTTGCGCCAACCGCCGTGCGGGCGGCGCGCGCGTGCTAGGCGCCCATCTGGAAGGGCCCTACATCAACTCCGGCAAACTGGGCGCGCAGCCGAACTACGCGCGCTCGGCCACCCTGGCCGAAGTGCGGCGCCTGGCCGGCTACGCGCCGCTGCGCCTGATCACGGTGGCGCCCGAAATCGCCGGCCATCTGGGCCTGGTGCGCGAGTTGAGCGAGGCCGGCATGCGGGTCCAGATCGGCCACACGCTCGGCTCCTACGAGGACGGCGTGGCCGCGCTCGAACACGGGGCGGCCGGTTTCACCCACCTGTTCAACGCCATGAGCGGCCTGCATCACCGCCAGCCCGGCATGGTGGGCGCGGCCTTGGCGCACGCGCGCTATGCCGAACTGATACCGGACCTGCTGCACGTGCATCCGGGCGCCATCAAGGTGGCCCTGCGCGCCATCCCGCGCCTGTACTGCGTGACCGATTCGACCGCCGCCACCGGCATGCCGGACGGTGAATACATGCTGGGCCGGCACACCGTCCACAAATGCATGGGCGGCGTGCGACTGCCCGACGGCACCCTGGCCGGCAGCACTCTGACCATGGACCAGGCGCTGCGCAATCTGGTGGGGCTGGGGCTGGAGCTGGCCGACGCGTCGGCCCGGGTCTCCACCTATGCCGCCGATTACCTGGGCCTCGAAGACCGGGGCCGCCTGGCCGCCGGCAGCTACGCCGATCTGGTGGTGCTCGATCGCGACCTCAAACTCAAAGCCGTGTATATAGAAGGAGAATTGTTGTGACCTCAATGATGTTGAAAGAAGCCCTGTCCGCCGCCGAATGCGTCGCTCTGCAACTGTCCAGCGACACCGAACGCTACGCGGAACTGGGCCGCAAATTGAGGAGCACTTCCTTCTCGACCGCACTGACGGTGGCGCGCGGCAGCTCGGACCACGCCTCGGCCTACGCCGCCTACCTGATCATGTCGCGCCTGGGCCGGGTGGTCGCCTCGCTGCCGATGTCGCTCGTCACGCTCAACAAAGCACCCCTGATCACGCGCGACACGCTCACCATCGCCATTTCGCAATCGGGCCAGAGCCCGGACGTGGTGGAGCCGATCCGCTACTTCCGCGACGGCGGTGCCACCACCATCGCGCTGGTCAACGACATCGAGTCGCCGCTGGCGCAGGCGGCCGAATGGGCCATGCCGCTGCATGCCGGTAAAGAGCACAGCGTGGCCGCCACCAAAAGCTTCATCACCAGCCTGGTGGCCGGCGCCCGCCTGGTGGCGCAATGGCAGAACGATCCGGAGCTGCAAGACGGCCTGGCCGCCCTGCCGGACGCGCTGCACGCGGCCGCCCAGACCGACTGGTCGTCCGCCATCGAGGTGCTGGCCCCGGCCAGGAACATCATGGTGGTCGGACGCGGCATCAGCTTCCCGCTGGCGCTGGAAGCGGCCCTGAAATTGAAGGAAACCTCGGCCCTGCAAGCCGAAGCGTTCAGCGGCGCCGAGATCAAGCACGGTCCGATGGCGCTGATCGAGGAAGGCTATCCGCTGGTGATCTTCGCCACCCGCGGCCCCAGCCAGGCCAGCCTGCTGCAACTGGCGACCGAAATGCGCGGCCGCGGCGCGCGCGTGATTTTGGCCGCGCCCGCCGACGTGGCCGAGCGCGACCTGACCCTGCCCACGGCCGCCACGCCGGACCTCGATCCGATCGTGGCCATCCAGGCCTTTTATGTAATGGCGGCCAAGCTGTCGGCCGCGCGCGGCATGGACCCGGACCGGCCGCGCCACCTGAGCAAAGTCACCAAGACCAACTAAGCATCGCCGGCGGCCGCCCGAACCATGAAGATCCCGCACCCACGGAGCGTCGCTCTGGGTTTGTGCGCGGCCGCGGTGGCCATGGCGTGCTACTACTGTGGCGCCGATCTGCCGGCGGCGCGCGCGCAAGCGGGCCGGCAAAAGATCGAGTTCTGGACCTTCAGCATGAAGCCCAAGTTCACGCCCTACTTCGAGGATCTGGTGCGGCGCTACGAGCGCGAGCACCCGGAAGTGGCGCTCGAATGGGTCGATTTTCCCTGGGACGTGATTCAGACCAAGCTGGTGACCCGCATCGTGGCCGGCACCCCGCCGGCGCTGGTAAACCTGAACGTGCCGTGGGCCGACGAATTGGCGCGCGACGGTTTGCTCACGCCGGTCGACGATTTGCTGGCCGAGGCCGGGCCGCGCTACCTGCCTGCGGCGCTGGCCGACCTGCGCTTCGGCGCGCACACCTACGGCTTTCCCATGTATAGCAACGTGGCCGTGATCACCTATAACACCGCCCTGTTCAAGCAGGCCGGCTTGACGCGCGCGCCGCGCGACTTCGACGAACAGCTGGCCTTCGCGCGCCAGATCGCGGCCCGCACCGGCCAGGCCGGCCTGTGCCCGGCCCTGTCGAAGATCGACGGCCTGATGATGCAGCAAGGTTTGCCCCTGATCGAAGGCGGCAAGGCGGTGTTCAACTCGGCCCGCCACGTGGCGCTGATCGCCAAGCTGGCCGCGACCTACCGGGCCGGCGGCCTGCTCAAGGACAGCCTGTTCGCCGAAGATAATTTCCCGGCCGTGGTCAGCGCCTACCAGGGCGGCCGCCTGGGCATGCTGCTGGCGCCGCCCACCGCCTTGAAACGCATCGAAAGCGATGCGCCCGACATCTATGCCGTGAGCGACGTGGCGCCGGCGCCGCTGGGGCCGACCGGCATCGCCGACGGCGGCTGGCTGATCCACTTCGCCGTGCCCAAAGGCGTGCCGGCGGCAGCCCTGCCGGCGGTGGGGCGCTTTGCCCGCTACCTGACCGGCGACGCCAACCAACTGGCGTTCGCCAAGCAGGCCAGCGTGTATCCGGCCATGCGCGCGGCGTCCCAGGATGGCTTTTTCACGCGCGTGGCGCGGGGCGCCGGCGCGGCAGAAAAGGCGGTGGCCGCCGGCGCCGTCTCGATGCCACACGCCCACACGCTGTATGTGGCCGGCATCGACGACTACGACGAGCTGCGGCGCTACCTGGTGAAGGCGGTGGAAGCGGGCGTCACCGGCAAGCAGGAGATCGGCGCGGCGCTGGACCAGGCGGTGGCGATCTGGGACAAAAAACTGCTGCGCCAGCGGGGCCACCGATGACACGGCCCGGCGCGCTGCAAGCGTGGCTATTCATGGCGCCCGCCCTGGTGCTGCTGGCGCTGTTTTCCTTGTGGCCGGTGGTGTTCGGCTCCTACCTGGCTTTCACCGATTACAGCTTGATCCGTCCCACCGCCTGGGTCGGACTGGATAACTTCCGCTACATCTTCGACAACGACATGTTCGTGGGCGGCTTGAAAAACTCGCTGCTGTTCCTGTTGATGGTGCCCTTTGTGCAGCTCGGCGCGCTGGCCCTGGCGGTGCTGGTCAATCAGCGCCTGCCCGGCATGCGCTACTTTCGCGCCGCCTATTACGTGCCGGTGGTGACCACGGTGTCGGTGGTGGGCATCATGTGGGGCTTCATGTTCCACGAACGGGGCACGCTCAATTACGTGCTGCTGACGCTGCGCCTGGTGGGGGCGCCGGTGGGCTGGCTGTCGAACGACACGTTGGCCCTGTTCGCCATCATGTTTGTCGCCCTGTGGCGCGGCCTGGGCTGGTATATGGTGATGTATCTGGCCGCCTTGCAGGCGGTGCCGGCCGAGATGCAGGAAGCGGCCATGCTCGACGGCGCCAACCGCTGGCAGCGATTCTGGCGCATCACCGTGCCGATGCTGCGCCCGACCATCATGGTGTGCTCGATCTTGTCGGTGCTGGCGGCACTGAAGGCTTACCAGGAAGTGGACGTACTCACCCAGGGCGGGCCGATGAATTCCACCTTCACCGCCCTGTACTACGCCTACGACCAGGGCTTGAAGCATTTGAAGCTGCCGCGCGCGCTGGCGGCCAGCCTGGTGGTATCGCTGTTTTGCATCGCCATCGCGCTGCTGTGCCTACCCTACCTGAAACCAAAAACGGGAGCGCGCCGGTGAAGGCCCGCCTGCCGCTGCTGGGCCACTACCTGATCCTGACGGCGCTGGCCGTGCTATGCGTATTCCCGTTCTGGTGGACGGTGGTGACGTCGCTTTCCACGCAAGGCAATATCTTCGCCTTCCCGCCCACCTTCTGGCCGCGCGCGCCCTCGCTGGCGAACTTCGCCGCCGTGTTCGAAGCGATCCCGATGCAGTCTTTTTTCAAAAATTCGGTGGCGATCGCGCTGTGCACCGTGTTCTGGAAACTGGCGTTGTGCGCGATGGCCGCCTATCCGCTGGCGCGCCATCGCTTTCGCGGCCGGCGCCTGGTGTTCGGCGTGATCCTGGCCACCTTGGTGCTGCCGTCGGAAGTGAATTTTCTGGTCAACTTCATCACCGTCACCAAACTCAGTCTGGTCGATACCTACACCGGCGTGATCCTGCCCAACGTGGTGACGGCGGTGGCCATTGTGCTGCTCAAGCAGGCGTTCGAAGAAGTGCCGCAAGACCTGATCGACGCGGCGCGGGTCGACGGCGCCACCGAATGGGTCATCTTCCGCCGCATCATGCTGCCCCTGATCGCGCCCTGGCTGGCCACGGTGGGCGTGCTGACGGCGGTCGAGGCGTGGAACGAATATATCTGGCCTTCGATCGTGATGAGCAAACCGGAACAATTTCCGCTGTCGGTGGGCGTGCTGTATTTGCGCGGCACCTTCGGCAGCAGCACCCGGGTGATCGCGGCCGGCACCGTGCTCACCATCCTGCCCACCCTGGCCGTGTTTTTGTTCAGCCAGCGCTTCTTCATGCGCGGCATGGAAGGCGCCGTGAAATAAGCCGACATGCGCGCCGCCCGCCACACCGATGACAACAAGCCGGCGCTCCAGCCGGCATATGGGAGAGACGTACCGATGGATAAGCACGAGGTTCAGCACAAGCAGCCAAGCCGGCACCCGGCGACCTGGATTCCCACCCTGTACCTGGCCCAGGGCTTGCCGTTTTACGCGGTGGCGCTGGTGGCCGGGCTGATGTTCAAGAGCATGGGGGTGGCCAACGACGTGATCGGCCACTGGACCGCGTTGATCGGTTTCGCCTGGGTCTTCAAGCCCTTGTGGAGCCCTTTCCTGGAACTGGCAAGCAGCAAAAAGATCATGGTGGTCGGCTTCCAGCTGGGTGGCGGCGCCTGTCTCGGCCTGGTCGCGCTGGCGCTCCAGATGCCGTTCTGGTTCGCCGCCAGCGTGGCCATGCTGGCGCTGGTGGCGATCTGCTCGGCTACCCACGACATCGCCTGCGACGGCCTGTATATCAGCAGCTTGAGCGAAAAGCAGCAAGCCGCCTACGCCGGCTGGACCGGCACCTTCTTCAACGCCGGCAAATTCATTTCGCTGGGCGGCCTGGTGATTTTGGCCGGTTATCTGGAAAAGAGCATGGGCGTGTCCGCCGCCTGGGCCGCCATCTTCGGCATCCTGGCCGCCTTGATGGTGATACTGGGCCTGTACCACATCTGGTCGCTGCCGCTGGCAAAAAATCCGGTCAGCGCCGGCAGCTCGGCGGCGGCCATCGCGGCCACCTTGAAGGACGTGATCATCGAGTACTTCAAGAAGCCGGGCATCTGGGTATCGATCCTGTTCATCATCCTGTTCCGGGCCGGCGAGGCACAGGTGCAGACCATCGGCCCGCTGTTCCTGCGCGAGGCACGCCAGCTGGGCGGGCTGGGATTGAGCACGGCCGAAGTGGGCGCGGTGTACGGCACCGCCGGCACGGTGGCCTTCATCATCGGCAGCATCGCCGGCGGCTACTTCACGTCCTGGCTCAGTCTCAAGCGCGCCATCTTGTGGCTGATCCTGGCCGTCAACCTGCCCAACCTGGTATTCTATTTTCTGTCGACCTATCTGCCCACCGATATCCGGGTGATCGGCGCGGCACTCAGTGTGGAGATGTTCGGCTACGGCTTCGGCTTCGTCGGCCTGATTTTATACATGATGCAGGTGGTGGCACCGGGCAAATACCAGACCGCCCACTACGCTTTTTCGACCGGCATCATGCAGCTCGGCTTCGTGCTGTTCAAACTGGTGAGCGGCGACATCCAGATCGCGCTCGGCTACCAGCACTTTTTCGTGTGGGTGCTGATTAGCGCCATTCCGGTGACGATCCTGTCGCAATTGATACCGATGGGCGGCACCGGCGCCGCGTCCACGGCGGCGGCCGATGGCGCCGCCGCGCCCGCGGTGCCCTGAGACCATGGCCAGCGTCAGCCTCGCCCACATCGGCAAACATTACGATGGCCACCCGGTGCTGCACGGGATCGATCTGGAGATCGCCGACGGCGAATTGATGGTGTTCGTCGGACCCTCCGGCTGCGGCAAATCGACGCTGCTGCGCATGATCGCCGGCCTGGAAGCGATCAGCGCCGGCCAGCTCCATATCGGCGGGCGCCTGGCCAACGATATCGCGCCGGGAGCGCGCGAACTGGCCATGGTGTTTCAATCGTACGCGCTGTATCCGCACATGACGGTGTTTGAGAACATGGCCTTTTCGCTGGAGCTGGCCGGCCACGACAAACAGCAGGTGCGCGAAGCGGTACAGCGCGCCGCCGACATTTTGCAGATCGCCGATCTGCTCCAGCGCAAACCCAAGGAGCTCTCCGGCGGTCAACGCCAGCGGGTGGCGATCGGGCGCGCCATCGTGCGCAAGCCGCGGCTGTTTTTGTTCGACGAGCCGCTATCGAATCTGGACGCCAGCCTGCGGGTGCAGATGCGGGTGGAAATCAGCCGCCTGCACCAGGCGCTCGGCACCACCATGATTTACGTGACCCACGATCAGGTCGAGGCCATGACGCTCGGTCAGCGCATCGCGGTGTTCAACGACGGACGCATCGCCCAGTGCGGCACCCCGCATGAACTCTACAACCGGCCCGCCAACCTGTTTGTGGCCGGCTTTCTGGGCACACCGAAAATGAACTTCATCGGCGCCACGGTGGTGCAAGCCGGCCCCACCCGCATCGCGGTGCGCTTGCCGGGCGGCGCCGTGATCGAGGTGGCCGCCGACGGCACGCTGGCTCGGGTGGGCGACGCGCTCACATTGGGTTTACGGGCCGAGCACATCACCGCGCACCCGGCCGACGACGGGCAGCCCAATCTGGTTGAAGCCGTGGTGGGCCACGTCGAATACCTGGGCGACCTGTCAATCGTGTACGCCAAGGTGGACGGGGTGGCCGAGATGGTCGCCTTCAAGGCGGCGGCCGGTACGGTAGAGAGCGCGGTGCTGGTGGCCGGCGGTCGGCTGCGCCTGCATATGCCGGCACGGTATTGCCTACTGTTCCGGGCCGACGGCATGGCCTATGCGCGCGCCGCCGTAGCCGTCTGAGCGGCGATAGGCGCGTTGGTGCCGCCGATACGCGCGCGCGATGGCGGTGCCCGCTTTATGTGACAATACCCGCTTTGCCGAATTGGCTAGCCTCTTCGGCAAGCCCTTTTCCTGAGCCGCAAGGAATGGCAAAATGGCGTTCCTTGCAATGTTTCATGCCTTTCGCAACCACTGCGACGCAGCCGGGCGGTTCGCCGCCAGTGCGTCTTTAGTTAGTCAATTTGTCATTGAAGGATTTTCCATGCCCCAATTCCGTCTCGCCCGCATCAGCCTGCTCCTAGCCGCCATCGGCTTGAACGCCGCGCCTGCCTTGTTCGGTATGGCGCCTGCCCAAGCGGCCGACACCGCGCCCGCGCCCGTCGCCCCGAAAGAAGACACGGTGCGCCCGGAGATGTTCAAGCAGCTCGATCCAGCCGTCATCAAAGAACTGATGGCCGCAAAGAACTATACCGAGGTGCAAAGCCGCATCGACCAAGTGCAAGCCTTGCCGAACCTGACGCCGTATGAAACGTTTGTGCTCAACCGCATGCGCATCTCGCTCGCTTCGGCCACCGGCAACAACACCATGGCCATGACGGCGCTCGAAGCTGTGATCGAATCGGGCCGTTTGCAGAAGGCCGAGCTGGGCGACTTCATCCAGGCGCTGGCCAATTATCATTACAACGCCAAGGATTACCCGAAGGCGATCAGCTGGTTCGAGCGCTACCAGAAGGAAACGGGCGACGCCGCGCGCGTGCGCCCCTACATCATCCGCGCCTATTATTTCAGCAACGATTATCCACGCGCCAAGAAGGAATTGCTGAGCGACCTGCAAGCCCAGCAGGCGGCCGGCACCCAGCCACCGATCGAATCGCTGCAATTACTGGCCAATACGGGCGCCAAGACCAAGGACCCGGCCACTTTCCTGATCGCCATGGAACAGCTGGTGAAATACTATCCGAGCGACGAATACTGGACCGATTTGCTAAGCCGCACGCAAAGCAAGGCTGGCTACTCGAATCGTTTTCAGCTTGATATCTACCGCCTGGAACGAGCCGCGGTATCGAAAATGTCGGCCGAAGAATACACGGAAATGGGCGAACTGGCGTTGGCCGCCGGCCTGCCGACCGAATCGAAAAAAGCCATGGACGCGGGTTTTGCGGCCGGCGTGCTGGGCACCGGCCCGAACGCGGCCAAACACAAGAAGGTGCGCGACCAGGCCGCCAAATCGGCCGCCGACGACGCGAAAAACATTGGCGCCGGCGAAGCTTCGGCCGCCAAGTCGAAAGACGGCAACGGCTTGATCAACCTCGGTTATGCCTATGTCACGATGGATCAATTCGACAAGGGCATCGAGCTGATACAGAAAGGCATCGCCAAGGGCGGCTTGAAGCGTCCGGACGACGCCAAACTGCGCCTCGGTTATTCCTACGCCATGGCCGGGCGCAAGGACGACGCGATCAAGACCTTGCAAACCATTCAGGGCAACGATGGCTTGGGCGATCTGGCGCGTTATTGGATACTGTGGATCAATCGTCCGGCCACGACGGCGACAGCCGCTGGCGCGGCACCGGCAGCGACGGCACCGGGCGCCAGCGCCAACTAAGCGGCGCGGGCGGAAATCTCAGGCGGGTTCCGTTGGGCGGCCCGCTTGAGGTGCCCGGCACTCTCGCGCATGCCGGGCGCTCAACTTACGACAAATTTTGATTACGAAACACTAACGCTCGATAGCCTTGAGTTCAACATCGTTACGCAGCCGGAAACTCATCGTCACCTCGTAACGCATTGTCCGGCGCTGCTCTTTCATCAAGTTGCCTCCACCAAAATTGGCAACCTTGGCGATGCCAATTTCAAAGATAAGGTACTTGCTAGAGTAAACGCCGACATGGGCGGATGTATTGCTGCATTTTCCGCTCGCCACTTCTTCGTTACCGCTGGCAGCTTCTCGACCAAACTTGATATCTGCTTCCTCGATTGTTATTAACCAACAAAATTAGCTTGAGCAGTAAACACGCCGACAGGCACACTGCGCCAATCACAGGCCAGCCAACGACTTGCCGGCGCCGGTTGCCGCCTTGACGCTTACGCGTCAATCCAAACGCCGCAAGCTTGGAATCGCTGGAATATAAAAAAGCAGGCAACCTTTCAGTCACCTGCTTTTCATGCCGGGTAATCGACCCCGTACCGCGACGTTTTACAGCTTACCGCGTAACCCCAGGTAGAAAGTGCGGCCGTTCGAGTAGAACGCCCTTGGCTGGTCCTTGTTCTCGGCGTACATCTTGATGGTTTCGTTGGTCAAGTTCAAGGCATCGAAGGTGACGGTGAAGTTTTCGCTGATTTTGTAGTTGAGCGAACCGGCCAAGGATTTGCTGCCATCGACGTGCTGGCTGGCACCACGGTCGACTCCCGCTTTGTAAGACGAGCGGTAGTTATAGGCCAGACGGCCGCTGAAGCGGTTGTCCTCGTAAAACGCGGTGACGTTGTAGGTATTGCGCGATGCATTTAACAGCTCGCTGCCATCGTCCAACTCGCCGTCGGCATAGGTGTAATTGGCCAGCACCCCGAAGTTGCCAAATAGCGGTTGCTGATAGCTGAGCTCAGCGCCCTTGTTCTTGCCACTGGTATTGAACGGCGACGTGATCAGATACAAGGAATCGGCGTTGCGCTTACTGTTGAAATACGTGGCCGAGGTGGTGCCTTGCGCCACCACCGATTTCAAGTCCATGTAAAACAGTCCCAGCGACACGGCCGAGCGCGGCGCGAAGTACCACTCGGCGCTCACTTCGGCGTTGTCGGCCTTGACCGGCTCCAGGTTGACGTTGCCGCCGGTGCCGCTGAGCGCGTCGTCATTGAGCGATACCGAGCCGCCCAGGGCGCTATAGTCCGGCCGGGCGATGGTGCGGGCGAGCGCCGCGCGCACCACCAGATCCGGACGCACATCGAATTTGATGTTGGCGCTAGGCAGGTAGTCGTTGTAGCTGCGCTCGAACTCGGTCTGGGTATAGTCGCCAAATGCCGAACCCGTGATCGGACCGCCCGCCTTGTTGACGGTGGTGGTTTGCTTGGTGCGCACCGCGCGCAAGCCGAAGTTGCCGCTCCAGCCGCTGCCGGTCAGATTGGCCATGGCATAAGCAGCGGAAGTTTTTTCCTGCAATTTGAATTCGTCCCGCCAGTTGTGGCGCACTACGTAATCGAGCAAACGGTTGCCGGGCACGCCGCCCCAAGCGCCCAAAGCGGCGCCGCTATACTTGAAGTAGCTCGAGGACAAATTGCCGCCCAGGTCGCTAGCGAAGTCGCCAGGATATTGTTCGCCATTCCAGACCGGGCCGGGATTGCTGAAGCCGTTCGGGCCGGGACGGGTTTCCAGCGGATGCTCGGCGGTACGCTGGTGATCGGTGGCGCGCAGGCCGAACTTGACCGAATCCCAGATGCCGTTACCCAAATGCAGCTCGGCGTCCGCCTGCGCGTAGTTTTCCTTGTCCACCGATTGCGATTCGCCGCCGCCGGCCCAGGCAGTCGAGCCAGGCGAGGTGGTATTGCCGCCCGGGTAGGACACGGAAGCCGGATTCAAACCGTTCAAGGCATACGTCATGCCGCCGTTGACATTGTTTTGGTAGTACACATCGTCGCGGTCGTACCCGACGCCGTGGGTATGGCCAGCCTTACCGGTCAGGAACAGGTCGGGCGTGGCGCGGTATTTGACGTTGAAATCGAGATAGTACGATTCGCCGCCGGCACCGGGCCGATAGATATTGTCCACTTCGCCGGCATTGGTGGCAAAGGTGCCGCCGGTCAGCGTATTGTTACGGACGGTGTAGGCGGTTGGAACTTGGTCGCCGCCGATCGAATTGCCCGGCGAGGCCAGCCAGTTGGTGTTTTGATGGGGCGCTTTCAATTCCGAGTAAAAGCCATTGATATCCAAGGTCAAATCCTTGGTCGCTTTCAATTCGACATCGAAAGCGCCGCCTTCCCGTTTCTTGGTTTGCTCGAACAGGCTGGCGCCGATAAAGGTCGGCACCATCACGCCGGCCAGCTCGGGGTGGGCCACGGCCGCCGCGCTGGTGGCCGCGATTGGGTTGTAACCGAGAATTTCCTGGCCATCCCGACGCACCGTGGATTTTTGCGAAAAAAATTGCAGCATCACGCCAAACGTGTTGCTATCGTTTTTGCCATTGAACAGGGCTGAATATTGGGGATCGGCCTTACCCGACAGATCGTTATAAAACGCTTGCACCGAGCCTTCCAGCGTAATTTTTTTCTTAAAGTCAAGCGGACGGCGCGTGATCACATCGATGGCGCCGGACACGCCGCCTTCGACCAGATCGGCGGTGGCGCTCTTCTTGACCACCACCGAACTGACCAGTTCGGAAGGCAGCAAGGAAAAGCTGCTGCTGCGGCCGACGCTGCCACCCACTTGGTTAAGCACAAACCAGTCGCCGGTGCTGATGGCGTGGCCGTTGAACAGGGTTTGTTGAAAGCTGGGGCTGGTACCGCGCAAGCTGACCCGGTCGTTCTCACCGAAGCCGCCTTCGCCACCGGCCGACGATTGTGTATTGACACCTGGCAAACGCTGAATGGCATCGGCGACGTTACGATCCGGCATTTTGCCGATATCTTCGGCGGTGATCACTTCCACCACCGAGTCGGCATTGCGTTTTTGCTTCAGTGATTGCTCCAGCGCGCCGCGCACGCCCGAGACCGTTACCACGGTAACGGCCTCGGCCGGTGCCGCTTCCTGGGCCACGGCGGAAAAGCTGGCGCCGGTGATCAGCAAGGCCACGGCCAACGCGATCGGCGTCAGATGACGCGATGGGCTTGCCTTGCTAGGTGTCAAATTGCGTTTCATGTACTCTCCCTTGATTTGGCTTGTTAGCTGCAAGCCCGTTCATTGCATCACGTAGATCTTTTCCCGTTCGGCCACCTAAGCGTCCTCATGCAGATCCTCTATACAACCACTTACAAAACCAATTCAACTCCAATATACTACTATCCAATACCAGAACACTACCAGTTGATGTAATTTTTTTATATCGTTGTTTAACAATCACAGACCACTTAGTGGCGTCGAGCAATACCATCGTTCCCTGCGCGGGGCTGGCGGCACGTAATAAAGGGCCGCTTGGCCGGTTTCTCGGTCTTTTTTTGGTATCATCGGGTCACGCATTCCAACCTATAAGGCAGCCGCGCCCGGCACCTGCTGGGCGACGGGCCATCGGAGACCACGACGGTATGACATCCCTGGCAGAACTCATGCAACAGATGGGGCAAAACAGTAGCCAGCCGCTTTACCAGCAATTGCAGCGCGCGCTGCGCGAAGCCATCGACAACCGCTTGTTGGGGCCGGACGAAGCGCTGCCGGCGGAGCGCCAGCTGGCCACCGATCTGTCGATTTCACGCATTACGGTGCGCAAGGCGATCGACGGCCTGGTGGCCGAAGGCTTGCTGGTGCGCCGTCCCGGATCGGGCAATTTCATCAATACCAGAATTGAAAAAAACTTTTCCAAGCTGACATCTTTTTCGGAAGATATGCGGGCCCGCGGACGCAATCCGCGCAGCGTGTGGCTCAAACGCTCGGAGGGCACGGTCACGCCGGAAGAAGCGCTGCGTTTGCGGCTCAGCCCGGGTGCGGCGGTGTACCGCTTCAACCGTATCCGCTATGCCGACGAGGTGCCCATGTGTCTGGAGTACGCCACCATCGTGGCCGCTTGCCTGCCGTCGCTGGAAGCGGTCGATGTGTCGATGTATCAGGCGCTGGAACAGGCCGGCAACCGACCGACCCGGGCACTGCAACGGCTGAGCGCGCTGCTCCTGAACGCGGAGCAGGCCAAGCTGCTCGACGCCAATCAGGGCGACGCCGGCCTGGCGGTCGAGCGCCTGGGTTTTTTGCGCGATGGCCGCGCGGTGGAATTTTGCCGCTCTTACTTTCGCGGCGATATGTATGACTTCGTTGCCGAGCTAACCACCAGCTAACCACCCGTGGGCTGGCACGGCGCGGCCGAGACGGCGCCCGGGAGAAGGCCAAGTCCGCTTGGCCGGCATCGCCCGGCACGGGACGGGCGCCGCCGCCGGCCCGGTTTAGTGGCGCGCCTGCTTTTCGTGGGCCACTTGGCCGGAACTGATGCGTGACAATTCGCCCATTTCCTCGGCCAAAAATTCCAGCAAATCGTCGACGCTGACGATGCCGCACAAGCCGCCCATGCTGTTGACAACCGGCAAGCGGCGGATGCTCTTGAAACGCATGCGCTCGATGGTTTCGTAGACATCCTCGTCCTCCGAGGTGGTCATCAGTTCGACCGTCATGATGTCGCCCACCAGCAGGCTGGCCGGGTCCAGGCCCAGCGCGATCACCGACACCACGATGTCGCGATCGGTGATGATGCCAACCGGCACTTGCTCGCCATTGGGCTGCTCGACCACCACCAGATCGCCCACATGATGATTGCGCATCAGCAACGCCGCCTCTTGCACGGTCATGTCGCGCTTGCAATGCACGGTCTGTACGGTACAAATATCGGCAATACGCATAATGTTCCTCCCCAAGTTTTGCGCCGATGCGCCAGTCATACTAGACCCTACCGCCCTAGGCGGCACGGATCTTGACTTGACTCAAATGAAAATTGGGAACGATGACGGGGGCCCATCGGCCGGGACAAACGGTCAGACTGTTTTATCGTTCGGGTGGGGCAAGAGGCAGGCGTCCACCACTTGCAAGTCGTTGTCTTTCGCAAACTCGACCACAAAATGGTAAGCCATCGGCTCCAGCTCGCGCAGCTTGGCGTTGACCACCACCGACTTGACGTTATCGACCACGATCGGCCGCACATACGGCGAAAACAAGAGGTGGGCATTGCGGCCGGTGCCTTCCGGATTAAAACACGACATCACCCCGCACAAGCGCTCGGCCCAATCGCTCGGACGAAACTGCTTGCCATCGCTGGTGAGGCCGAGGATGAAAAACTCTTCGGCAAGTTCCTGCTGGATCTGAGCTGATTCGGCCATAGGCTTGTTGGACAAGAATGGGTGGATGATCCCGGCGTGCATCCGGGCCGACGGTGGCGACTGAACAATTCTTAGGTATTATATCTTATAGAAGACTTCAATCGCACTTCCCTGCGACAAGACCGTTGTCACGACACCGCACAGTGACGTTTCATTGTAATCCTGTTACCGCGCCACGGGCTCGTCAATTCAAGCCGGGTGGCACGGGCGCCTCACCCCAGCCAGACCGCGCCCGACAATAGCAACAACAACATCATCCACAGCAACAGCGCGCGCCACACCAGCCCCACCGTGCTATGCAGCGCGCGCACGCTCGGCTCTTCACCCGGCAAGCTTTCACCCTCGATATCGGTGCTGTCGACGGTGGCCGCGTCCGCCGGCAACACTTTGGACGCGTTTTCCAGCGGCGTGCCCAGGCGCACGCCCATGGCGCCGCCCCCGGCCGACAAGATGATACCGATCGCCTCGTCCTGCCAGCGGTCGGCGAAATTGCGCCAGGCGTAAATGGCGTCCTCGAAATTGCCCACCACGGCAAAGGCCACCGCCGTGAGCCGCACCGGAATCCAGTCGATCCAGTAAAAGGCGCGCGAAGCGAAGGCGCCAAAGGCCTCGTTGCGCATATGCTCGGGTTCGTTCCAGGCGCGCGCCAGAAATTCGGCCACCCGGTACATGACCGCGCACGCCGGCCCGAGCGGCATCAGGAACCAGAAAAACACCCCGAACACATTGCGGTGGGTGGTGACCAAAGAAATTTCCACGGCGATGCGCGCCATTTCATTGGCATCCATGCCCACCGTATCGAGTTTGGTCCATTCGGCCAGCAAGCTGCGCGCGGCCGCCTCGTCGCCGGCGCTCAAGGCCAACTGGATCGAGGTGAAATAATGGCTGTAATGGCGAAAACCAAGCGTCAGGTAAACGATCAGCACATTCCATAAAAAGGCGACCAGCGGCAAATTGTAGTGGATCAAAATCCAATAGATCACGCCGGCCGGCAGCATCAGGATCGCCATCATCAACAACCAGCCCATGCGGCCGTGGCGCGCGTGACCGGCGTTGAACCAGGTTTCCATGCGCATCGCCAGGTTCTTGATTTCGGTGTAAATCGGATTATCCGCGCGCAGCGGCTTGAGCTGCTCGATCAAGAGCGCGCACAGAATGGAGAGAAAGGTCATGGAACATCCTAAAAATGGCGATACCGTCTTGTCCGCTACGATAACGCAGTGCGGATCGGGAATCAAACTTATTGCAATGGCGGCGGCGGCGCGTCAGGCGCGCAGGAAATGGAACAGATTGCGCAGCATACCAGCGGTGGCGCCCCAGATATAGAAGCGCTGGTAGGGCATGGCGTAAAAGGAGCGCCGCCCGTCCGGCAAATCGGCGCTCAGGCGCTGGTGATTCATGCCATCCATTAAGAAGGCGAGCGGCACCTCGAATATCTCGGCCACTTCGTCGGGATCGGCGCGCAAGGTGAACGGCGGCGTGATCAGGGCCACCACCGGGGTGACCAGGTAACCGGTGTTGGTGGCATACGGCGGCAGCACACCGAGCACATCGATATGGCGCCGGTCCAGCCCCACCTCTTCCTCGGTTTCGCGCAGCGCGGTCTCGACGGGCGAGCCGTCGCGCGCCTCGGCGCGCCCGCCGGGAAAGCTGATCTGGCCGGGATGGTGTTGCAGATGGTCGGTGCGGCGCGTGAGCAACAGGGTCAAGCCGCCCTCGCGGCGCACCAGCGGTAGCAGCACAGAGGCGGCCACGGCCGGGGCGAACGGCTCGCGCTCTCCGGCCTCGGCCAGCCAATCGGGCGGCGCGGCGAAACGCTGGCGCAACCAGTGCGCGCTCAGGCGCTCGGCGGGCAGGGCCGCCTCGCCGGCAATCGCGTCGATCGGCAATTGCTGGGGGTCCAATACAGTTCGCGCCATGACTCACCTCCAGGATGGCCGCGCCCGGCCCTATAAAAAAAGGGCACCCGCGGGCGCCCTTCTTCCAAACACAGACGCAAATTATGCGCTTGCTTTCGCCGCCACGCGACGGTTTGGCAATTTTTCTTTGATACGCGCCGACTTGCCCGAACGCTCACGCAGATAGTACAGTTTGGCGCGCCGCACATCGCCGCGGCGTTTCACTTCGATCGACGCGATCAGCGGCGAATACAGCTGAAACGTACGCTCGACGCCTTCGCCGGACGAAATCTTACGCACGATGAAGTTCGAGTTCAGACCACGGTTACGACGCGAAATGACCACGCCTTCATAAGCCTGGGCGCGCTTGCGGGTGCCCTCGACCACGTTGACGTTGACGATCACGGTATCGCCAGGGGCGAATTCAGGGATGGTCTTACCCAGACGGGCAATTTCTTCCTGTTCCAATTGTTGAATCAGATTCATTTTATTACTCCATTAACCATCGTGCTGGCGCATCTGGCCGTTGGCCGCCCAGTAGAGGATGGGGTTATACAAGCGGGCCGACGGCCCGCGCGTTACTGCTGCTACCGGTCGAACCCGTATCGCGCTCGACCATCATGCCCGTTACAACGGCCCCGCCAGCGGCCCCGCCAGCGGCCCCGCCGGCGCCAGGTCGGCCAAAAATTGTTCGTCGCGCCGCGTCAGCAAGCCCGCCTCGCGCGCCTGGCGCAGCAAATCGGGACGCTTGCCCGCGGTCGCCTCCAGCATGCGCTGACGGCGCCATTTCACGATCTCGGCGTGGTTGCCGCCCACCAGTACCGGCGGCACCGCCATGCCTTCATACAGCTCGGGCCGCGTGTAATGCGGCGCATCGAGTAAACCATTAACGAAGCTATCCTCGACGGCCGAGGCGTCCGTGTTGAGCACGCCGGGCAATTGCCGGATCACGGCATCCATCAAGGCCATGGCCGGCAATTCGCCGCCCGACAACACAAAGTCGCCCAGGCTGATTTCCTCGTCCACGCAGCGCTCGATCAAGCGCTGGTCGACCGCCTCGTAGCGTCCGCACAAAATCACCACCCCGGCTTGCGCCGTCAGCGCCATCACGCGCGCATGCGTCAACTGTCGTCCCTGCGGCGACATGAACAGCACGCGCGGCGCGGCCAGGCCCGCATCGACCTGACGCCGACGGGCGGCGCCGATGGCGGCCTCCAGCGGCTTGGCCAGCATCACCATGCCGGGTCCGCCGCCATACGGGCGGTCGTCCACGGTGCGATGATTGTCGGTGGTGAAGTCGCGTGGGTTCCACAGCGACAAGCCACAGCGTTGCTGCTCGAACGCGCGCCGGGTGATGCCGGACTGCGTCAGGGCGGCGAACATTTCGGGAAACAAGGTGACGACATCAAATTGCATCGCTACCCCGCTTGCGTTCCCGTTGGTCAGCGCCGCCGCGCTGGCGCGGCTTAATAATCGAGACCCCAGTCAACCGTGATCTTGTTTGCCGCCTTGTCCACCTTGATGACATATTGCTCGACAAATGGAATCAGGCGCTCGGGCGCCGTTTCGGTGTCGTCCGTGTCGCCGGCGACGGCAGCGATGCGCAAAATCGATTGCGGACCGTTGCTCATCATGTCGCTGACGCGACCGAGCGCTTCACCTTGTAAATTTTCTACCGCCAGCCCGATCAGATCGGACCAGTAAAACTCGTCCTCGGACAAGGATGGAAACTGGCTGCGCGGCACCTGCACGGCGGCGCCCTTGAGCGCTTCGGCGGCATCGCGTCCCGCCACGCCAACGAGCTGGGCCACCACGTCGCCGCCATGTTCCTTGAGTTGCTTGACTCGCAAGCCATGCAAGGCCGGCTTGTCGAACCACCAAGTTTTAATGCTTAACAGCGCATCCGCATCGTCCGAGAAAGGTTTAACCCTGACCCAGCCGGCCACCCCGTAGGCACCGGAGACATAGCCCACCTGCACCAGATCGTCGGGGACCGTGTCGGTGGCTTGGTCGGGGACTTGCACCCCGGATGCGGCCTGCGGCGTCAAACCAAACAACCGAAATTAAGCCGACTTGCCGGTCGCGACCAGGCGAGCGACGGTAGGCGACAATTGTGCGCCCACGCCTTGCCAGTAAGCCAGACGGTCTTCCGTGATACGGAATGGCACTTCGCCACCGGACGCCATCGGATTGTAAAAACCGATACGCTCAATGAAGCGACCATCGCGGCGATTGCGCGAATCGGTGGCGACGATGTTGAAAAACGGGCGCTTCTTGGCGCCTCCACGAGCTAAACGAATAAC
>JAZKGI010000041.1:0-38002 GCA_040385995.1 Pseudomonadota bacterium | reverse complement strand
AAGGAGTTACTATGCCTAGAGTAAAACGTGGGGTTACAGCTCGTGCCCGTCATAAAAAGGTTCTCAATCTTGCTAAAGGCTACCGTGGTCGCCGCAGCAAGGTATATCGTGTTGCCAAGCAAGCAGTCATGCGCGCCGGTCAATACGCTTACCGCGATCGCCGCAACAAGAAACGTGTGTTCCGCGCTTTGTGGATCACCCGTATCAACGCGGCATCGCGTGAACATGGTCTGACTTACAGCGTGTTCATGAACGGTCTGAAAAAAGCATCGATCGAACTGGACCGTAAAGTCTTGGCCGATATGGCTGTGATGGACAAGCCGGCCTTCGCCGCGATTGTCAACGCGGTCAAGGCAAACATCGCCGCGTAAGCGACGCATGTGCCGGCGCCGCCCCAGGGTGGCGCATAAAGAGCGGGGCAGAGGTGCGAACCTTGTGCCCCGTTTTTGATTGTTGGGCCGCCGCTTTTGCCCGCGCGCCAGGATGGATTCGAACACAGGACAGGTCCCATGAATTCCCTAGAACAACTCGTCGTCTCGGCCCAGGCTGATTTCCTCGCCGCCGTGGACGCCGCCGCACTTGAAAACGCCAAGGCCCGTTACTTGGGCAAGACCGGCCAGATCACCGAATTGATGAAGGGCTTGGGCAAGCTCGAGCAAGACGAGCGCAAGGCGCAGGGCGCCTTGATCAACGCGGCCAAGGTGCGCGTCGAGGACGCGCTCACGGCCCGGCGCGACGCGCTGGCCGACGCCCAGCTGCAAGCCCGGCTGAGCGCCGAAGCGATCGACGTCACCTTGCCGGGCCGCGGCCGGGCCATGGGTGGCTTGCACCCGGTGATGCGCACCTGGGAGCGGGTCGAGGCGATTTTCCGCTCGATCGGCTTCGAGGTGGCCGACGGTCCCGAGATCGAGACCGACTGGACCAATTTCACGGCCTTGAATAGCCCGGAGAATCATCCGGCCCGTTCCATGCAAGATACCTTTTATATTGACGGCAACGATAGCGAGGGCAAGCCCTTGCTGCTGCGCACCCATACCAGCCCGATGCAAGTGCGCTACGCGCGCAGCCACCAGCCGCCGATCAAGGTGATCGCGCCCGGCCGCACTTACCGGGTCGATAGCGACGCCACCCATTCGCCCATGTTCCACCAGGTCGAAGGCTTGTGGATCGCCGAAAACATCAGCTTTGCCGACTTGAAGGGCGTGTACCTGAACTTCGTCAAGGCTTTCTTCGAAACGGACGACCTGCAAGTGCGGTTCCGGCCCTCGTATTTTCCGTTCACGGAACCGTCGGCCGAGATCGACATCGCTTTCGGCAGCGGCCCCAACAAAGGGCGCTGGCTGGAAGTGTCCGGCTCCGGTCAGGTGCACCCCAACGTGGTGCGCAACTTCGGTCTCGACCCGGAACGCTATATCGGCTTCGCTTTCGGCTCGGGCCTGGAGCGGCTTACCATGCTGCGTTACGGCATCGACGATCTGCGCCTGTTCTACGAGGGCGACCTGCGCTTTCTCAAGCAATTTAACTGAGGCGCCGCGGCGCCCACTTGTGCGATCGAGCGCCGCGTGGCGCTCGCGTGTTGACCATTTTTTGCCGCTGAAGGCTTGACTATGCAATTTTCCGAACACTGGCTTCGTACCATGGCCGATCCGAAGATGACTTCGGACGAGCTGGCCCATCTGCTGACCATGTCCGGTCTGGAAGTGGAGGCGGTCGACCCGGTCGCGCCGCCGTTTTCTCATGTTCTGGTGGGGCAGGTGCGCGAGCTGGCCAAGCATCCGAACGCCGACCGCCTCAATGTGTGCCAGGTCGATGTCGGCAGCGGCACCTTGCTCAACATCGTGTGCGGCGCGCCCAATGTGCGACCCGGCTTGAAGGTGGCGTGCGCCGTGGCCGGCGCCGTGCTGCCGCCGGGCGCGGACGGCAAGCCGTTCCAGATCAAGGTGGGCCAGCTGCGCGGGGTCGAGTCGCAAGGCATGCTGTGCTCGGCGCGCGAGCTCAAATTGTCGGAAGAGGGCGCCGGTTTGCTCGAGTTGCCCGACGACGCGCCCGTGGGCCAGAATTTGCGCGATTATTACGCGCTCAACGATTTGAAATTCACCATCAAGCTGACCCCGAACAAGGCCGATTGCCTGTCGGTGCTGGGCGTGGCGCGCGAAGTGGCGGCCTTGACCGGCGTGCCCTTGCAGGCGCCGGCTTACCGCGTGGTGCCGGTCAACAGCGCCGAAGTGCTGCCCGTCACCGTCAGCGCGCCCGATCTGTGCGGCCGTTTCAGCGGCCGCGTGATCCGCGGCGTGAACGCGCGCGCGGCCACCCCGGACTGGATCAAGCAGCGCCTCGAGCGCAGCGGCCAGCGCAGCTTGTCGGCCCTGGTCGATATTTCCAATTATGTGATGCTGGAATTGGGCCGCCCCAGCCACGTTTTCGATTTGAGCAAGATCGACGGCGGGCTGGAGATTCGCTGGGGCCGCGCCGGCGAGTCGCTCAAGCTATTGAACGGCAACACCGTGGCGCTCGACGAGTGGGTCGGCGTGGTGGCCGACCGGCACGGCATCGAATCGCTGGCCGGCATCATGGGCGGCGACGCCAGCGCCGTCTCGCTCGACACCGACAGTATTTATCTGGAAGCGGCGTTTTGGCATCCGGCCGCCATCCAGGGCCGCTCGCGCCGCTTCAATTTTTCCACCGACGCGGGCCACCGTTTCGAGCGCGGGGTCGATTTCGCCACCACCGTCGAGCACATCGAGCGCATCACCGCGCTGATCGTGGAAATCTGCGGCACCGCCCACACCGTGGTCGGTCCGGTCGATGACCATGTGGTCAGCCTGCCGCGCCGCGATCCGGTCAGGCTGCGCACCGCGCGCGCCCAGCAAGTGATCGGCGTGCCGCTCACCGACGCCGTGGTGGGCGACGTGTTTACCCGCCTGTCCTTGCCGTTCACCTTGCACGACGGGGTGTTTTCGGTGACCCCGCCATCCTATCGCTTCGATCTGGAAATCGAGGAAGACTTGATCGAGGAAGTGGCGCGCATTTACGGCTTTGAAAACATTCCGGCCGTCGCCCCGGTGGCGCCGCACGAGATGAAAATCGCGCCCGAGCATCACCGCTCCCTGTTCGCCGTGCGCCATCGGCTGGCCGATATCGGCTACCAGGAAGTGATCAATATGAGTTTTGTCGATGCCGCCTGGGAAGCCGATTTCTGCGCCAATAGCGCACCGATCAAACTGCAAAACCCGATCGCCAGTCAGATGAGCGTCATGCGCACTTCGCTGATCGGCAGCCTGTTGGCCAATGTGCGGTACAACTTGAACCGCAAGGTTGGCCGGGTGCGCTTGTTCGAAGTGGGCGCGATCTACCTGCGCGACGAGTCGGTGCAAGACGGACCCTTGAGCGTGGCCGGTTACCGCCAACCGAAGCGGGTGGGCGCCATGGCTTACGGCCCGCTGGCCGACGAGCAATGGGGCCAGGCCAGCCGTCCGGTCGATTTTTTCGACCTCAAGGCCGACCTGGAAGCCTTGTTCGCGCCGCAAGCGTTACGCTTTGCCAAAGCCGAGCATCCGGCCCTGCATCCTGGCCGCTCGGCCTGGGTCGAGCTGGGCGGCGAGCGCATCGGCTTCATCGGTGAGCTGCATCCCCGCTGGCTGCAAAAATACGATTTGTCCCAGGCGCCGGTGCTGTTCGAGGTCGATGCAGTTGCGTTGCAGCAACGTACTGTGCCAAAATATGCGGACATTTCCAAGTTCCCTGGCGCCAACCGCGATCTGGCCCTGGTCGTCAAGCAGTCGCTGCCGGTGCAAACCCTGCTTGACGTGTTGAACGCGGCGGCACAGGCCCATCCCCTGGGAAAAATCGTGCAAGCCATTGTTTTGTTTGATGAATATCGTGGTAAAGGGTTGGAGGCGGACGAAAAAAGCCTTGCTTTCCGCTTTAGCTTGCAAGATACTCAAACCACCTTGCAGGACGATGTGGTCGATGCCGTCATAACGGCCTTGGCTGATGCGGCCCAGCAAAAACTGAACGCCCGCTTGCGTTCTTAATCACGCGAGCGCGCAGGTCCGGCCCAGGCCGGATCGTCAACCAGAAGGCAGGGCAGGAAAAATTAATAACAACGACGTCGATTCCGCAGTATTGCAATCCGCCCTGGCCGCCGATTTGCACCGTGCCATGCTGGTGGCCAAGGTTCGCCAGGAAGCGGAGAAGGATTTGCCGACCTTGACCAAGGCGGAATTGGCCGAGCTGTTGTTTGAACAAGTGGGTTTGAACAAGCGCGAGGCCAAGGACATGGTCGAGACGTTTTTTGACGAGATCCGTAACGCGCTCGAGCGGGGCGAGGCGGTCAAGCTGTCCGGCTTTGGCAATTTTCAATTGCGCGACAAGCCGCAACGGCCCGGCCGCAATCCCAAGACGGGGGAAGAAATTCCGATCACGGCGCGCCGGGTGGTGACCTTCCATGCCAGTCAGAAATTGAAGGGCATGGTCGAAGACAGCCATCCGCTGGCGCGCGCGGCCTGAGTGAACGCCGATGAACGATCGCAGCAGTAAGTCAGAGTTGCCGGTCTTGCCGCCGATTCCGGCCAAGCGCTATTTCACGATAGGCGAGGTCAGCGAGCTGTGCGGCGTCAAATCCCATGTGCTGCGTTACTGGGAGCAGGAATTCACGCAGTTAAAGCCGGTCAAGCGGCGCGGCAACCGGCGTTACTACCAGCACCACGAAGTGTTGCTGATACGCCGTATCCGGGAACTGTTGTATGAGCAAGGTTTCACGATCAGCGGCGCGCGTAACAAGCTCGATAGCCGCTTGGGCCAAGCGCCCGATATCCATGCGCGGGGCGACGCGCTTACAACGGTTGCCGTGCAAGCGGCGCTCGATCCTGTCATGATACGCAGCGAATTGCTCGAAATTCTCAATCTCCTGAAGTAAAATCGATGGCTCGCGGTGGCGTGCACGGCACGCGCCGCGATTGCCATGCTTGCGTCCAATCTGTGCTGCGGTGCGGGGGCTGCGGAGGTTTAATGCTACAATAATAATGTTACATTTTTAGTTAACAGACGCTTTTGCCGAGCCCGAAAACGGGCGACGGCTAGCCGCTTCAGGAACCAAGCGCGGCATCGTCGGAACGCTGCTGACCGGCGGAAGTGGACAGGGCAGGCCAGGCGCCGATAAGGGCGCCAGCATTGTTCCAGGCGGTCGTGGTAGTCGATCATCCTGTGCCCGGCGCCAGGAGGCCCGGCCTACTTTCCCATGCCAGGAAAAAATGAGGGAAAATAATGATACGCGTTGCCATTTGTGATGACCACCAGATAGTAAGAGCAGGATTCAAACAGATTTTTTCGTCCTCGGACGATTTCAACGTGGTGGCAGAGGCGGGTACGGGACGCGAAGCGCTCGATATCGCCCGACGCGAGATTTGCGATGTTTTATTGCTCGATATCGCCATGCCGGACCAGAGCGGCATCGATACCTTGCGCACCATTCGCCAGGGCCAGCCCGATTTGCCGGTGCTCATCTTGAGCGGCTATCCGGCCCAGCAATACGCCTTGAACTTGTTCAAAATGGGCGCCAATGGCTATCTGAACAAGGAATGCGAAGCCGATGAGCTGATGACGGCCGTGCGCACCGTGTTTCAGGGACGGCGTTACGTCAGTTCCACCGTGGGCGAACTATTGGCGCAGTCATTCGACCGCGACACCAGCACCGCCTTGCATACCGAATTGTCGGATCGGGAATTTCAGGTGTTCTTACGCCTGGCGCGGGGCGCCACCGTGTCCGATATCGGCGTGGCCCTGTCATTGAGCATCAAAACCGTGAGCACCTACCGCACCCGCATCATGGAAAAAATGGGCTTGCAATCGAACAGCGATTTGACTTATTACGCGATGAAAAACAATTTGCTCGATTGATTAGTTCGCTGATTTGCTTGCTTGTTTGCCCGTCAGTTGCGTGATGTGATGCCGCCTATGGGCCCGCCTCAGCGGGCCTGACGCGACGCCGGCGCTTGGCCGGCGGGCGTTGCGTCCGGTCCACTGCGCCGCGCGCAGGCAGCGCCGAACCGCCGCAAGCCGACCGGCACGGATTATAATTGGACGGTCCGGTGCCCGGTCGCGGCTACCGAACCTTGCCCAGGATGATCAGGATGGTGTTCACTGTCGATCCGGCGCCGCGCCAGCGTTTGCCACTCTATAAGACTGTGCTGTGCATCGCGTGCGCGCTCATTTTGGTCGTCAATGGCGTGAGCCTGTTCCATAATCTCCAGTCGTTAAAAGACGCCAATAGCCAGCTGGCGCGAAGCGCGCGGGTGGCCGACCGCTTGCAGCATATAAATGTGCTGATACTCGACGCCGAAAGCAATTTGCGCAGCTATTTTCTATCCGGCTCGGCAACTTATCTGAGGCCCACCAACAGCGTGGCGGTGGCGGTCGAGGACGAATTCAAAACCCTGCACACCTTGCTGGCCGACAGTCCCGTTCAGTTGACCAATCTGGCCCAGTTGCGCACCTTGGCGTGGCGACGCATGGGCTTGATGGATCAGGCCCTGGAGCTATACCGCCAAGGCGGCTTGCCCGACATCGTCAACGTCGCCCGCAGCGACGACGGCCGCGCCGCCATGGACGAGATGCGTTTGCAAGTGGTGATCATGGTGAAGGAACAAAACGAAACTTTGGCCGCGCGCAGCGCCGCGTTCTATGACGAATATCAAAAAGCATTGGTGCTGGGTGTGGGCATCAATGCCGTCGCGATCTTGGTGCTGCTCATGTTTTACCAAGCGGTGCGGCGCGGTTTCGAGCAGCGGGCGAAAGTCGAGCTTGCCTTGCAGAGCGCCAATGACAGTTTGGAAACGATGGTGGCAAAACGCACGGAGCAATTGGCTGTCCTATCGCGTCATTTAATCACCGTCAACGAAGACGAAAAATCGCGCCTGGCGCGTGAGCTGCATGACGAGCTGGGCGCCAACCTGACATCGATCAATATGGACTTGGCGGCCGTCTTGCGTGATGTGAAAGACACGCGGCCCGAGTTGGCCAAACAATTACTGCACGCTAAGGAGACCTTGCTTGATACGGTGGCATTGAAGCGCCGCATAGTCGAAGATTTGCGACCAAGCGCGCTCGACAATCTGGGCTTATGTACGGCACTGCAAAATTACTGCGGACAATTTAGCAGTTTGGCCAAGGTGCATTGCGAGATCGACCTTGACATAGCTATCGAGCGCAGCGAAGCGACCCTGTCAATTGCCTTGTTCCGCATCGTGCAAGAGTCGCTCACCAATATCATGAAATATGCAGAGGCGAGCAACGTGAGCGTGTCCCTCAAACGTGGCGCAAGCGGACTTATGTTGCGCATCCTGGACGATGGCATCGGCATCGCCGATGACACTTTGAGCAAGCCCATGACACATGGCTTGCTTGGCATGCGCGAGCGCGCATTATTGCTGGGCGGTAGCCTCACCATCCGGCGCGGCCGCAACAGTCGCGGCACCTGTATCGAGGCCGCCATTCCCTTGCCGGCGCCGCAGGGCGTGGCGCCGGCGCCCGTTCAGCTTAGCAGCGGGCAACGTCGACGAGCAGACGATCGTATTCCGTCTTTGCTACCTTATAACATTCCCCCGCATGCCGCTCCAAGCCTTGACGGTCGATGACCGTGATATTGCCGCGACGGTAGGTGATCAAGCCGTCTTCCTGCAACTTGCCGGCCGCCGCCGTGATACTTTCGCGCCGCACACCCAGCATGATCGAAATGAGTTCCTGGGTCACTTTTAATTCGTTCGATGGCGAGCGGTCCAAGCGGTCCAGCAACCAGCGGCACAGCTTTTGTTCGATCGAGCTGTGGCGACCGCCCACCGCGTTTTGCGCCATCTGGGCGAACAGAGCGTTGGTGTAGCGCATCAGCAGCTGGGGCAGGGCGCCGCCCTGATTAAATGCTTCGCGCAAAAACTGCGTTTTCAAGCGATAGCCGTAACCGGCGCTTTGCACCACCGCGCTGCACATGGCGCGCTCGCCGGCCACCAGGGAGGCGCCCACCACGCCTTCATGGCCCACCACCGCGATCTCGGTGGTGGCGCCGTCTTCCATCACGTACAGCAAGGAGACGATGGCGGTGGTGGGGAAAAACACGTTCTCAAGCTTGCTGCCGTATTCGAACAACTCTTTGCCAAACGGCAGCTCAACCAATTCCAGATGCTGGAACAACGATTCCATGGCGTCGCGCGGTATCGCCGCGAGCAACTCATTTTGCTGGGTACCGCTGTAGCTGACCACGGGACGGGCCGCAACTTTGAAATCCCGCGCGCCCGCTGGCATAGCCTGTGTCAATGCGTGTGCCGGTTGCACGGAGCCGCTAAGTTGTGTATTGTTCATTGTGTTCCTCACAGGCTTTATTCGATAACATCAGGAGTCAATCCGCACCACGGCAGATCGCGATGTGTGTACTTTAAAAGCTTATGTCGCTCAAGAACATAAGATTAGCAGTCGCCCCTGTGTAGGTCATTTGCATAACATTTTGTAAGCTTGGTCCTACAAAATCGCCCGACACGCCAGCTTGCGCGCCGTCGGCGAGCGGCCCGCGCAGGTCGCGTAAACAGTTGACACGGCCGGCGCAAGAGCCAGTAAAATCGAGGGTTTTTGCATAGGCCATAATATGGTCGCGATCATGGCCAACGATACCGATTTGACACCCCCCGATAGCACCGAGTTCAGTCCCGCCGCCGTCAGCGCCAAGGCGCCGGCCGCGTTGGCGCGCGAAGTGGCGCGGCGCCGCACTTTCGGCATTATTTCCCACCCCGACGCGGGCAAAACCACGCTGACCGAAAAACTGTTGCTGTTTTCGGGCGCGATCCAGATGGCCGGCACCGTGAAGGCGCGCAAGAGCGGGCGCCACGCCACCTCGGACTGGATGGAGATCGAGAAACAGCGCGGCATTTCCGTGGCCAGCTCGGTGATGCAATTCGAGCACCGCGACCATGTGATCAATCTGCTCGACACGCCCGGTCACCAAGACTTTTCGGAAGATACGTATCGGGTATTGACGGCGGTCGACTCGGCTTTGATGGTGATCGACGCCGCCAAGGGCGTGGAGGCGCAAACCATCAAACTGCTGGCCGTTTGCCGTATGCGTGATACCCCCATCGTCACCTTCATGAACAAGATGGACCGCGAAACGCGCGATCCGCTGGAGCTGCTCGACGAACTTGAATCTGTGCTCAAAATCGAGTGCGCGCCGGTGACCTGGCCGATCGGCATGGGCAAAAATTTTCGCGGCGTGTATCACCTGCTGCGCGACGAGATCATGCTGTTCAAGGCCGGTGAGGAAAAAGCCGACCAGACCTTTGAAGTCATCAAGGGCATCGACAATCCGCGCCTGCGCGAGATGTTCCCGCTTGAAATGGACCAATTGAAAATGGAAGTGGAGCTGGTGCATGGCGCCTCCCATCCTTTCGATCTCGCCCAATTTCTATCGGGCGTGCAAACGCCGGTCTTCTTCGGCTCGGCCATCAACAATTTCGGGGTACGGGAGATTTTGTCGGCCCTGGTCGAATGGGCGCCGGCGCCGCGCGAGCGCGACGCCACCTTGCGCGTGGTGGCGCCCGGCGAAACGGGTTTTTCCGGTTTCGTGTTCAAGATCCAGGCCAATATGGACCCGGCACACCGCGACCGCATCGCCTTCTTGCGGGTGTGCTCCGGGCGCTTCGAGCGCGGCATGAAAGTCAAGCATTTGCGGCTGGGGCGCGAAATCAAGGTCTCCAGCGTGGTCACCTTCATGGCCTCCTCGCGCGAGCAGGTGGAAGAAGCCTACGCGGGCGACATCATCGGCCTGCCGAACCACGGCAATATGCAGATCGGCGACAGTTTTTCGGAAGGCGAGATGCTGCAATTTACCGGCATTCCCTATTTCGCGCCTGACTTCTTCCGCTCGGTGCGGATCCGCAATCCGCTCAAGATCAAGCAGCTGCACAAGGGTTTGCAGCAGTTGGGCGAAGAGGGCGCGGTGCAGGTGTTCAAACCGGTGCAGGGCGGCGAACTGGTATTGGGCGCGGTGGGCGTGCTCCAGTTTGAAGTGGTGGCCAGCCGTCTGCTCAACGAATATGGCGTGGACGCGGTGTTCGAGGGCACCAGCATCAGCAGCGCGCGTTGGGTCAGCAGCGACGACCGCAAAGCCTTGCACGATTTCGAGGCGGCGCTGGGCCACAACGTGGCCTATGACGCGGCCGGCAATCTGGCGTATCTGGCCACGTCGGGCGTGAACCTGCGTCTGACCGAGGAACGCTGGCCGAAACTCACTTTCCATGCCACCCGCGAGCACGCTGTCAAGCTAAACTAAGTCAATCAGGCGGGACGGGCGCGGCCGGGCGGTCCGCGCCCGACCGCTGGCGGCGCATGCCGTCACTGGGCGGGACTGGCCAGCGGCTGGTCTTTTTGCACCACATACACCACCGCCAGCCGCATCGGTCCGGTGCCCGTGTTTTGCGCGCTGTGCACCTGACCCGCCTTTACCACGAAAGCGTCGCCCGCCTTGAGCAAGCGTGGCTTGGCGCCGTCGATCCGCAATTCACCCTGACCCTCCAGCACATAGCCGATTTCCTCGCCGGGATGGGTATGGCGCGCCGCCGACGCCCCGACGTCGAGTTCAACCCGCGCCACCACCGCTTCACGATGGGGGATCGAGGTATCGGCCTTTTCGATGACGCTGCGTTTGAGGCCCATGCTTTGCGCCAGCGCGCCGCCGGAACCGGCCAGGGTGGCGCACAGCAGGGTTGCCGATAGCATTGCGTGCAGCTGTCTCATGGTCTTCCTTTTATGGCAAGGGTAGCCCATGTTAGCGCACTGGCGCGCGTCCGATCAGAAAACAATCAACGATGGCGCCAACCCAACATGCCAGCAACACGCACACCGCCACGTTCAACAATGGTCCTTCATCGCCCGGCGCGGCCGAAACGCGCGCCATGATGAGCTCCAGATCGGGCGCGAGGGTGCCGCTCATCACTTGGTCGACGATGGCGGCGGCGCGTGCGTACACCTGGCTGACCATGTACATGGCTGCCACCGCCGCCGGCGCCAGGAACAGACAGGCGCGCCGGCCGCGGCCCAAAAAAACGTGTCCCGCACCGGGAAATACCACTGCCGACAGCAATGCTGCCTTGATCGAACGTTTCATGCGCTTTGCCTTGGTCGAAAATGAAAGATGGGTGCCAGGCCTTCTGGTCACCCGCATCATACTATTGTGACGCGCGGTAGCGATGGGAGGCGAGTCAGTGTGCGAGTCGCATGGGTAGCGGAGCGGCGTTGCTGCCGATGGCGAGCCAATTGAGCCAACGCAAAGGCGACGGGCGTGGAGCGCGTAAATTATGACATGCGTCTAGGAAAGATTGCGTGCATGCATAATCGGCCATTCCCATGCCGCTCGCGCCGGTCAAGGCGTGACCCGTCAACGCCGCATGGCGCTGCCCGCCTGGATCAACCGCTCCAGTGAACGAATGGAATGCGCATGTTAAGCAAATTAAAAATCGGCCCGAAACTGTTGTTGGCACCGGCTTCGGTATTGCTGCTGCTGATCGTGCTCTCGGCCGGCGCCTACTACGGTCTGGTACGCCAGAACCGGTCTCTGGAAAACATCGTTCAGCAACGCGCCACCCGCATCAAGGCGGCCGCCGATCTGGTCGCCTGCGCCAACCGCGCGCATGCCGATGTCTATCAGTTGCTGACCTGGATGAACGGTAGCTTTTCGCCCTCGCGCATCGACGCCCAAGTGCGTGAAATCGTGCGCCGCCACGCCGCCATCGACAAACGCTATATCAGCCTGCAAGCCGGGCTGGCCGCCTCTGGCACCGAACGCCAGTACATCGCCCAGTCCAAAGCTGCCCACGCGCGCTACGTGAGCGCCGTGGCCGACGTGATCGACATGGCGATGGTGGACGGCTCGGTGGCGGCCAACGCCATGCTCAAGGCAGAACGGGCCTTCGACGACGTGGCGCTGCGCCTGGCCGACCTGTCGAAGCTGGAGCAGGACTTGAGCGAGCAGGCCTACCGTGGCGCCGAAACCGAATTTCGCCGCTTGACCACCTGGTTACCGCTGCTGGTGGCGCTGTCGATCGCGCTCTCGCTGCTGGTGACGATGGCCGTGCGCAAAGCCATGCTAAAAGACGTGGCGAAAATCGGCGCCGCCGCATCGGCCCTGGCGCAGGGCGACCTCACCGTCCGCGAGCGCGTGTACAGCAAGGACGAAATCGGCGAGACCGCGCGCGCGCTCGACGCCAGCATCCGTAATCTGAACGCCACCCTGACCACCATCTTGACATCGGCCCAGTCGATTGACGATGCCTCGCGCGGGCTGGCCGCCGGCAACGCCGACCTGTGCCGGCGCGCCCAGGCCCAGGCCACCAGCATGGCGCAAACCCTGGTCTCGATGCGGCAGCTGAGCGACACCGTCAACCGCAGCGTCGGCAACGCCGAGCTGGCTAACCAGCTGGCCAGTTGCGCCGCCAGTTTCGCCACCCAGGGCGGCGGCGTGGTGCAGCGCCTGATTTTGGCCATGGAGGCCATACGCGGCAGCGCGCGTAAAGTGTTCGAGATCGTTGGCGTGATCGAGGCGATCGCCTTCCAGGCGAATGTGCTGGCCGTTGACGCGGCGCTGGAGGCGGTCGGCGCGGACGGGCAGGGCGCCCGTCTGGCGGCGGTGGCGGGCGGGGCGCGTGCGCTGGCGCGCCGCTCGGCCGACGCGGCGCGCGAGATCGAGCAGTTGATCGCCGCCGCCTCCGCCGAAATCGAGGGCGGCAGCACATCGGCCGGCGAGGCGGGCGCCAGTATGGCCGACATCGTCGCCTCGGCGCTCCAGGTGGAACGCATCGTCGGCATGATCAAGCAGTCCGGCTCAGCCCAGATCGACGGCTTGAGCGGCGTGCACCAGGCCATCTTCGAGCTGGGCGCGATGACCCGGCAAAGTTCCGATTTGGTGGTGCAGGCCGCGGCGGCCTCGCAGGGTTTGCAGGATCAAGCTAAGAGGTTGTCCAAGGCGATGGCAAGTTTGCGCAGCGACGGCGGCATCCGCGCCGGAGACGCCGCGATCTCGATCGGTGGCGCTGGAAAAAACGGGGGGGGCGGCGGCCATCTGCGCCTTGCCTCGAGCCGCAATGACGGGCGCACGCCGCCGCCCGAACGGGGCTGAGGCGGCGCCGCCGGCATCGCTGTATTCGTCACGCGCGCATTGGAGCCATGCGTTCCGGTTGGCTTAATAGCGTCAGCTGGGTATTCGAAATGGCACTGCCTTAGAAAAACGCCGCCAGTCGCGTAGTGGTATTGCGCTACTCCCGACTAATAATTCCCCGTGATGAAAACCGAAGGTTCCACCATTTCTATAAGCGACGCCGAAACTTTGATGGCGATCCTGTCGCACCGGCCCTCACGCTTCTTGGAAACCCTTCGCGTAACAATATCGGACCGCTTGGCGCCAAATTATTTACTTGGCGCGCATAAAAAAACGCGGACAGCCATCGGCCCGTCCGCGTCGCGTGGGGGCGGCCTTGGCCGCACCCCGTGCCACCTTTTACTCGTAGTCGCTGATCGGCGCGCAGCCGCAGAACAGGTTACGGTCGCCATACACATTGTCGGCCCGGCCCACCGGCGGCCAATATTTTTGGCGCCGCAGCGACGGCACCGGGAAGGCCGCTTCCTCGCGGCTGTAGCGATGCTCCCAGCGGTCGGCGGTCAGCACCTCGGCGGTGTGCGGCGCGCCCTTGAGCGGATTGTCCAGGCGGTCGAACTGGCCACTGGCCACCTTGGCGATTTCGGCGCGGATCGCGATCATCGCTTCGATGAAGCGGTCCATCTCCACCTTCGACTCGCTTTCGGTCGGCTCGATCATCAGCGTGCCCGGCACCGGGAAGCTCATGGTCGGCGCATGGAAACCGAAGTCCATCAGCCGCTTGGCCACATCCTCGTTGTTGATGCCGGTGCTCTCGCTCAAAGCCCGCAGGTCGAGTATGCATTCGTGCGCCACCAGGCCGTCGTGGCCCGAGTACAGCACCGGGTAGTGCGGCGCCAGACGACGCGCGATGTAGTTCGCCGCCAGGATGGCGGTCTCGGTGGCGGCGGTCAGCCCCTCGGCGCCCATCATGGCGATGTACATCCATGAAATCGGCAAGATGCTGGCCGAGCCGTACGGCGCCGCGCTGACCGCGCCGATGCCGGCCGCGTCACGCTGGTAGCCGCTGGAGCGCTGGTTCGGCAAAAATTTGGCCAGGTGCGCGCCCACCCCGATCGGTCCCACGCCGGGACCGCCACCGCCGTGCGGGATGCAAAAGGTCTTGTGCAGATTCAGGTGGCTGACGTCGCCGCCGAAGCTGCCCGGCGCCGCCACCCCGACCAGCGCGTTCATGTTGGCGCCGTCGATGTAGACTTGGCCGCCATGGCGGTGAACGATGTCGCACAGCTGCTGGATGCCTTCCTCGAATACGCCGTGGGTCGAAGGGTAGGTGACCATCACGCAGGCCAGGTTGGCACTGTGCTGTTCGGCCTTCGCTTGCAGGTCGGCCAGGTCGACGTTGCCGCTGGCGTCGCAGGCGGTGACCACCACCTGCATGCCCACCATGTTGGCCGAGGCGGGATTGGTGCCGTGCGCGGAGGAGGGAATCAGGCAAATGTTGCGGTGTCCCTCGCCGCGCGACTGGTGGTAAGCCTGGATCACCAGCAGGCCGGCATACTCGCCCTGCGAGCCGGCGTTCGGCTGGAGCGAGACGGCGGCATAACCGGTCAGCGCGCACAGCATCTGTTCCAGCTGGCCGATCATGTCGCGGTAGCCCACCGTTTGCGCATCCGGCGCGAACGGGTGGATGTTGGAAAATTCGGGCCAGGTGACCGGGATCATTTCACTGGTCGCGTTCAATTTCATGGTGCACGAGCCGAGCGGAATCATGGTGCGGTCCAGGGCCAGGTCCTTGTCGGCCAGACCGCGCAGATAGCGCAGCATTTCGTGTTCGGCGTGGTAGCGGTTGAACACCGGGTGGGTCAGGTAGGCGCTGGTGCGGGCCAGGCCCGGCGGCAGGCTGCTGACGGCGGCCGCGTCCTGCGCGTCGAAGTCGGGCGCCGCGGCGCCGTTCGAGAAAATCCCCAGCACCAGGGCCAGATCGTCGCGCGTGGTGGTCTCGTCGAGCGACAAGCCAACGTGGCCGGCGTCGATGCGGCGCAGGTTGACGCCGGCCGCCACCGCGGCCTCGTGCAGCGCCACCGCGCGGTCGGTGCGGATGGTCAGGGTATCGAAGAAGGTCGGGTTGACGATGTCGTAGTCGAGCTGACGCAGGCCGGCCGCCAGGATGCAGGTGTAGCGGTGCACGCGGCGCGCGATTTGCAGCAGCCCGGCCGGGCCGTGGTAGACCGCGTACATCGAGGCCATCACCGCCAGCAGCACTTGCGCGGTGCAGATGTTGGAGGTGGCTTTCTCGCGCCGGATGTGCTGTTCGCGGGTTTGCAGCGCCAGCCGGTAGGCCTTGTTGCCCTGGGCGTCGATGGTGACGCCGACCAAACGGCCCGACATGCTGCGTTTGAACTCGTCGCGGGTCGACAAGAAGCCGGCGTGCGGGCCGCCAAATCCAAGCGGCACGCCAAAGCGCTGGCTGTTGCCGACGACGACGTCGGCGCCCCATTCGCCGGGCGGGGTCAGCATGGTCAAGGCCAGCAGGTCGGCCGCCACGATGACCATCGCGCCGATCGCGTGCAGGTGCGCCACGCCGTCGCGGTAGTCGCGCACCACGCCGTTGACGCCAGGGTACTGAAGCAGCACGCCGAAGCCTTCTTGCAGGCTGGCGATGTCGGCCGGATCGAAGCTGCGCACCTCGATGCCAAGCGGCTGGGCGCGCGTCTGCACCACCTCCAGGGTTTGCGGCAGCACGTCGTCGGCCACGTACAGCACGTTCGATTTGGATTTGCCGACCCGCTGTATCAATGTCATGGCCTCGGCCGCGGCGGTGCCTTCGTCGAGCATGGAAGCGTTGGCGATGCCCATGCCGGTCAGGTCGGTGATCACTTGCTGGAAGTTGAGGATCGCTTCCAGGCGGCCTTGCGAAATCTCCGGCTGGTACGGGGTGTAGGCGGTGTACCAGGCCGGATTTTCGAAGATGTTGCGCAAGATGACGCCGGGCGTGTGGGTATTGTAGTAACCCTGTCCGATGAGCGACTTGAGCACCTGATTTTTCGACGCCAGTGCCTTCAATTTGGCCAGCGCGGCGGGTTCCGGCAGCGGTTCGGCGTACTGGCCCAAAGCCAGCGCGGTGCGGTTGCGGATGTTGGCCGGCACGATGGCGTCGATCAGGGCGCCGCGCGAAGCGTAACCGAGGGTCGCCAGCATGGCTTCCTGCTCGGCGGCGCTGGGGCCGATGTGGCGGGCGATGAACGCGTCGCGCGCTTCAAGTTGGGTCAGGCTGATGCGGGTCATGGTGGTCGGGGCCGATCTATAAACTGGATACTGGGTTGCGGCTGGCGTGCGGCCGCCAGCGGAAAAAAAGACATGCGGGACACGCGGGACACCTCGTCAGGCGCGGCGCCGCCCGCGTGGAGCGGCGGCGCCGGCAATGGCGGCGCTTAGTCGTCGGTGTTTTTGGCGTAGGCGGCGGCGTCGAGCAAGCCGTCGAACGCGCCAGCGTCGCTAGGCTGCATCTTGAACAGCCACGCCGCATAGGCGTCGGCGTTAATCGATTCCGGCGCGCCCGCCACCGCGTCGTTGACGGCCACCACTTCGCCCGACAGCGGGGCATAGATGTCGCTGGCCGCCTTGACCGATTCGACCACGGCGGCGTCGTCGCCGGCGCTATAGGTCTTGCCCACCGTCGGCAGTTCGACGAAAACGATGTCGCCCAGCGCGTCCTGGGCATAGGCGGTGATGCCGACGGTGATGGTGCCGTCCGTTTCCATGCGCACCCACTCGTGGGATTCGGTGTATTTCAGGTCGGCGGGAATATTCATGTGATGCTCCAAAATTAAGTAAGGACGAGGGTGAGGATGCGCGACGCGATTGGTGTGGCGGCGCAAGGCGAAATGGCGTAACGGTGATCAGGCCACCAGGATTTTACCGTTGCGTACAAACGGCAGTTTGACCACCGTGGCGGCCAGCAGCTTATCGCGGATCGCCACCTGCACCGTGTCGCCCACGGCCACGCCGGTCGGCACGCGCGCCAGGGCGATGGCTTGCTGCATGGTGGGGCTGAAGGTGCCGCTGGTGATTTCGCCGTCCGGCTGGCCGGCCCCGATCACCACCGTCTGGTGGGCGCGCAGCACGCCGCCTTTTTCGCGCAGGATCAAACCGACGAATTGGGCGTGCCGCCCCATTGCCTGGAGCGCGCCCTTGCCGATGAAGTCGCGCGGGCTGGTCAAATCGATGGTCCAGGCCAGGCCGGCGTCGAGCGGGTTGACCGTTTCATCCATGTCCTGGCCGTACAGATTCATGCCCGCTTCCAGACGCAGCGTGTCGCGCGCGCCCAGCCCGGCCGGTTTCACGCCGGCGGCCAGCAGGGCGTGCCACAGCGCCACCGCCTGCTCGGCCGGCAGCCCCAGCTCGAATCCGTCCTCGCCCGTATAGCCGGTGCGCGCCACCATCACGTCGCCAAACGCGGTGTCGGCCACGATGGCGGCGTTGAACGGTTTGAGCGCTTCCGAGGCGGCTTGTGTCGAGGGCAGCACTTGCCACACCTTGGCGCGCGCGTTCGGTCCCTGCACGGCGATCAGCGCCATGTTGCGGTCGGCGCCGTCGCGCCGCTGCGTGATGCGCAGCGCGCGGCCGGTGGCCGCGTTTTGCGCGCCGATCCAGGCCAGGTCTTTTTCGGCGGTGCCGGCATTGACCACCAGGCGAAACCAGTGCTCGTTGAAGAAGTAGACGATCAAGTCGTCGATCACGCGGCCCTCATGATTGAGCATGCACGAGTACAGCGCCTTGCCGGCCACTTGCAGCTTGTCGACGTTGTTGGCCAGCAGGCCGCGCAGGAAGGGGCGGGCTTGTTCGCCTTCGATGTCGACCACGCACATGTGCGACACGTCGAACATGCCGGCGTCGCTGCGCACCGCGTGGTGCTCCTCGATTTGCGAGCCATAATTGACCGGCATGTCCCAGCCGCCGAAATCGACCATGCGGGCGCCTGCGGCACGGTGGGCCTGGTTGAGTGGGGTCGCTTTGAGCGTCATGAATTCCTCGGGCACGGGTGAAAGGGGTTAACGGAACCCACCGGGGAAAAGCAGTCGCAGCTTTTTCGCCAGTGTGATCGCAGACCCCTCTGTCCTTGGTACCTGAGAGATTACGGGAATGATCCCGCGCGCCCCTTCGGTGGGCCGCCGGCGATGCGCCGCGGCCGCTCTCCAGAGTTGAGCTGGCGCCGCGCGAGCGTCGCCAGTCCCTTGATCGGTCCTTTTGCCTGAGAGTTTGTGGGCAGTGCCCCTTCGGCGGCAGCGCATGGCTGCCCTCTCCCGATCAAGAATGCAGAATATATGCCAGCAGGGGCGTTCTGTCAATCGACGGGGTCGCCGGGCAACCCGGCGCGGCAGCCGCGATGCCTCGCCCGCGGCGGTTGGCCCGCGCTTGGCTGCTTCGGGCCACGCCGCCCGGCGCGCGCCAGGAATGTGCCGCCAATGCCGCACGGCTCGGCTCGCCGTTGTAGGCGCGCACGAAAAATGTACACTGGCAAAGCTTGATTCGGATCTATTTGCTAGAATAAGTCCATCTTTTCTTACAAGCGAATTCCATGAGCGACGATCACGACAAGTTTGACGGTCACGCCTATTACACGCTGTCGGGCGACGTCAATAGCGATATGGTGCGGCGCGTGTTCGACGCGGTATCCGACATGACGGAAGACCGCGTGAGCACGGCGCATGTGTTGATACAGTCGAACGGCGGTTATGTCAGCGATGGCATTTGCCTGTACAACTTTTTGAGCAAGTTGCCGATCAAGTTCGTCACCTATAACGCGGGCGCGGTCGCATCCATCGCCGTCACCTTATTTTTGTCGGGTAAGGAGCGGCATGCCAGCGACACGGCCCGCTTCATGGTGCACAAATCACACGCCACCGCCTCCCCGGGCGCGCGGCCCGACGCGTTGAAGATCATCGTTGACGGCTTGCGGGCGGACGATCTGCGCACCGAACAAATTCTCAAACAGCATGTGCATTTGACGGACGAACATTGGCAAGTGCATGCCTATTCCGATCTGCACTTGACGGCGCGTGACGCGCTCAGCGTGGGCTTAATCGATGCCATCGCCGATTTCTCGCCGCCCAAGGGCCGCCGCGTCACCAATATTTAAACCGGGCCGGCCGGCATGCTGTTGGCCGAGTTGGTGCGACTCGGTATAAAATTGACACGAAAAAGAGCCTGTCGGCGTAGGCCGCAACAGGCTCTTTTTCATGCTGCGCCAAGGGTGGCCGTCAGGCCGGCCGCTTAGCGATCGTTCTTGTGGCTTTGACGCCCGGCCGCCGCATGTTGCTCAGGCGTGCCACCTTGGGTGCCGCCGCCCGCTTTCGAGCCGTTGTTGCCGCCCGCGCTGGAACCGGAGCCCGAACCCGAACCGGACTTCGAACCGCTGCCCGATTCGGACTGCTTGCTCGAGCCTGACGTGCTGTTGCTGGCGTTGCCGGCGTCATTCTTGTGGCTTTGACGGCCGGCCTCTACATGCTGTTCGTGGGTGCCGCCTTGGGTGCCGGAGCGCGAGCCGGACGAGCCCGACTTGGATTCTTGGGCGCCCGATTGTTTATTGCTGTTTGCGTTGTCGCTGGTTTTGCTGTCGTTCTTTTGGTTCGAGTTCATCTTGATTCCTTTATAAAAGTGAAAAAACTTGCTCGCTGGACCGCATCAGGCAATCGCCGCTCTGGGATCAGAGGACTTGGTCAGATGCGTTTCCAGTGCAGCCATGATGCGGCAGGGCGCACGGTCGGGCTATCGGAACACTTCCTGAGGCTGTGTAGGAGTTCGGCTACGAGTTGTATTGACACTTTTGCGGCGATCTTCGACCATCTTGTTTTGACGGTAGCCATGCGCGTGCGCGTGACTGTCCAATTCGGCCGAATCTGCTACCCGTTGTAGGTTTGATAATGTTTTGTTATAGTCCGTCCGCCGCCATACCGCGCGCCTGCCCAATGTGGCTACTTGTAGTGCGTTGTGTAAGGCCAACGTATTAATGGTAGCCGGCACAGGCTGGCCGGCGGCGGGCGGCTAGCGGCGCGCACGCCGTTTTCCGTATCCCGCCCAGTCGCTATCGGGCCGCGGTGCCCGGCGCCGCCGTCGAAGCGGGCGGCGAAAAAAACGCCCGTCATTTGACCAGGGAACCGCTGGCCGATAATGAATGGGAAATGAATAAGAACAGGAACGCATCTGGTATCCTTTAGTCTGGAAAGCCGGCTTCATTCTCGGGGCCGCTTCCAGCGGCAGGATCGACTTGAATCAAATGTGATTACTCCGACATAAGCTTGTAAAAAATGGTTACACTCACGAATTATTGCAGTTTGTTTCAATTTACCCATTGCCGAGCGGCAATAGTGTGCAAGAATGTGAGTATGGCCGCGTCGTATTGGAGTCTTTCGCAACGATTTTTTTAACAGGTGAGCCCGGGTATGGTTTTACGTCCAACAACCGCAACGGAGCCGAGGAAAGCGGTGTCGCCTCGGCATGCCTTGTTGGAAAATATGATCGCCCTGGTCGGTCAGCACCTGAACGATCAGATTTTGGGGCTGGCCGCGCGCCTGGCGGCCGGCTTGCTTGACGTGAGCGACATGGCGCTCGACGCCAAGGAAGTGCATCAGCGTTTCAAAGCCGGCAACCTGCTCAAGAAAAACAACCATGCCTTTTTGCACTTGACGGCCACCGCCATCGATCACGCGGTGCGCAAGGAAATCGCGCAATTGGCGCCGGTCCAGCCGCGCGCCGGCGGCGCCGATCCGTCCGGTTCGATGAGTCTGGTTCCCTACGAGGAAATGGAAAGCCGTGTCACCTTCGGTCTGGTCAGCAGACCGTTCGAGCTCCAATATGCCGACCCGCTGGCCACTTTGAATGTGCGTCTGGCTTACTTGCTGGACCGCGATATTTTGCGGATGGCGCAAAATCCGTTCCGCCCTGAAGTGTTTTTAATCGCGGTGCAAAAAGCCTGGTGCGAATTCGAAGCCGACGCCGATTCGAATAAGTTATTGTTACCATTATTTACCCCGGCCTTGTTTCTCGACCTGGGGCCGATGCTGGAAGCGCTCAATCAAGTGTTGGTGCGCAAGGGCATCCTGCCCGGATCGGTGGATGGTTACAAGGGACGCAAAGATAATCAAAGCAGCGCCGCCAAACTGCTGCGGGCGCCGCCTAATCAGGCCGTGCTGTCGCAGCAGTTGCGCCAGTTTTTTTCCTCCGCCACCGCCGACGAGCTGAGCGCGCCCGCCGGGTTCGACGCGCTGGACGACGAATTCGACTTGACGCTGCCCCATTTGCCCCAGGCCGGCGGTTTGCACGGCTTGCCCAATCTGTCGCGCATGCCCGCCGCCAGCGCCTGGCAGCAGGGCGGCGCCAAGAACGATTTGATGCAAAAGTTGTCGCAGGTGGCCGCCAAGCAGCCATTGCTAGCGTATTTGGCCAGTTTGCAGCATCGGGCGCCGGCCCGCGATTTCGCCACCCCGGCCGTGCGCGAGGCCGCCGCGGCCTTGCACTTGAACCGCATCAAGGAAGAGGCGCCGAAGGGCAGCCTGAGCCGCACCGACGAAACCACCATCGATCTGCTGTCCACCATTTTCGATACGGTGTTCCAAGACGATAATATTTCGCATGAAATCCGCGACCTGATCCGCCTGCTGCAAATTCCGGTGCTCAAGGCGGCCCTGATCGACAAGGAGTTTTTCTTCCAGGAAGAGCATCCGGCGCGCCGGCTAATCGACACCTTGTCGCGCCAGGGCTGGGAGCAGCGCAAGGGGCCGGAAGATCCGCTGTTTCGCGCCATGCAGCGCAGCGTCGACAAGGTCGAGCGCGAATTCGACCAGGAATTGAGCGTCTTTTCGGAAGCCGTGCAAGAACTCGAGGCCAGTATCCAGGCCGAGGAGCAGGCCGCCGCCAGCGCCATGTCGGAGCCGATCGCCACCGCCTTGAAACAGGAAAAGATGGCCCAGGCGACCCGCTCGGCCAAGGCCGCCATCGCCTTGCGGGTGAACACCGGCGAAGTGCAAACGGTCATCGAAACCTTTCTCGAAAACCGCTGGATTTCCGTGCTGACGGTGGCCTATAGCGTGGAAGATGAAAAGCCGGGCGCCGTCAACAACGCCACCCGCACCATGGAAGACTTGATCTGGAGCGTCAAGCCCAAAGTGTCGATGGAAGAGCGCAAGCAATTGATCGGCAAACTGCCGGCCCTGCTATCGGCGCTCAATAAATGGCTCGACATCGTCAAGTGGCAAGATGCCGACCGCTTGCAATTTTTCGCCGAACTGGCCGAATGCCATGCCTCCATCGTGCGCGCGCCGATCGAGCTCACCCCCGAGCGCCAGGTGGAAATTTCTCTGGAAGTGGCGCAACAGGCGGCCGAGCGCCGGCTCGAGCGGCAAAGCCAGCACAGCGCGGCCGAGCCGGAGCCGGAACCGGACCAGGCGGTCGACGCGGTGGGCGCCTTGCAGCGCGGCATGTGGATGGAATTCGATCAGCCCGACGGCACCTTGCACAAGGTTAAACTGGCCTGGATCAGCCCACTGCGCACCCTGTTCATTTTTTCCACCGGCGCCCGGCAAGAAGCGTTCTCGGTCACCGGCGAGGTGCTGGCCCAGCGTTTCCGCGACAACGAGGTGGAAGTCATCAGCAGCGACGGGGTGGTGGCGCGCGCCTTGTCGCAGGCCATGGAAGAGGTGGCCGTTAGCGAGGACGCCAGCGATAACCACAACGCCTACGCTTGAGACGGCCAAGCCGGACGTTCCAGTCAAAATATTTCCTTGCGGAATCTTTTTTGCAATCGGCGCCCTTGTGTGTTCCAATATGCCTTCGCTGAGCAAGGGGCTGGGGCATGATGAATGTGTGGATGGCAATTACCGTACTGGGCGGCACCGCCGTGATGGCGCCGGCCGGCGCGGCCGTGGCGCTGTGGCTGGCGGCCGGGCGGCGCTGGCGCCTCGCGCGCGACTGGTGCCTGCTGCTGGGCGCCGGTCTGGCCGTGGTGGTGCTCAGTAAGCTCGCCTTCATCGGCTGGGGCGTGGGTCTGGCCTCGATCGAATTTGCCGGCTTCAGCGGCCACGCCATGCGCGCCGCCGCCATCTTGCCGGTGCTGATGTATGTGATGCTGATCAATGCCGAGCGGCCGCTGCGGCTCGCCGGGGTGGCCGCGGCGCTGGCGCTGGCGCTGCTCATTTCGCTCTCACGGGTGGTGATCGGCTTTCATTCGGCGTCGGAAGCGTTGTTCGGCTTCCTGCTCGGACTGGGCGTCGCGTTTTCCTTCATTTGGCTGGCGCGCCGCGCGCGCGGTGTGGCGCTGGGCCGCGCGCTGGTGCTGCTCAGTTTGTGCGCTTTGCTGTTGACGCCGCAGTTGCGGCCCGTGCCGACCGAGGCGCTGCTGACCCGCCTGGCGCTCTACCTGTCCGGTCACGAACGCCCGTTCACCCGCGCCGACTGGGCCCGCGCGGCCCGGCGCGCACCGGCGTCCGCACCGGCGTCCGAACCGGCGTCCGAACCGGCCTCCGCGCCGGCTTCATGAGCGCCCGCGTTATTGGCCTCAATTGTGTCATAAATGGTATGATGGCCTACTTTTCAATGCGGTCAAGCCGGTCCGCCCGCCCCGCGCCCCGCGCGCCAACGTGGCGACCCAACACAGCAGGCCAGGAACCGTAAAACAACGTGCGTCTATCTTCCATCAAGTTGTCGGGCTTTAAGTCCTTCGTCGATCCCACCAATTTCCAGGTGCCGGGTCAGCTGGTGGGCGTGGTCGGTCCCAATGGCTGCGGCAAGTCCAACATCATCGACGCGGTGCGCTGGGTGCTGGGCGAATCGAAGGCCTCGGAATTGCGCGGCGAATCGATGCAAGACGTGATCTTCAACGGCTCGACCCACCGCAAACCGGCCGGGCGCGCCTCGGTCGAGCTGGTGTTCGACAATCAGGACGGCAAGGCCGCCGGCCAGTGGGGCCAATACGCCGAGATCGCCGTCAAGCGCACCCTCACGCGCGACGGCACCTCCACCTATTACATCAACGGTCAGCCGGTGCGCCGGCGCGACATCCAGGATATTTTCCTGGGCACGGGACTGGGCCCGCGCGCTTACGCCATCATCGGCCAGGGCATGATCTCGCGCATCATCGAGTCGCGCCCGGAAGAGTTGCGCGTGTTTCTGGAGGAAGCGGCCGGCGTGTCCAAGTACAAGGAACGGCGGCGCGAGACGGAAAACCGCTTGCACGACACGCGCGAGAACCTGTTGCGGGTGGAAGACATTTTGCGCGAGTTGAACAGCAACTTGGAAAAGCTGGACGCGCAAGCCGTGGTGGCCAATAAATTCCATGCGCTGCAAGCGGACCAAGACGAGAAGCAAAAGTTGCTCTGGCTGCTGCGCAAGAACGAGGCGCAAAACGAACAAGCCCGCTATGCGCGCGAAGTGGAACAAGCGCAGACCGATCTGGAGGAGCAAACCGCCAAGCTGCGCCATGTGGAACTGAGCCTGGAGCACTTGCGGCAAGCCCATTTCGCGGTGGGCGACCGCTTGCATCAAGCCCAAGGCCACTTGTATCAGACCAATGCCGAGATCGGCAGTCTGGAGGCGCAGATCAAGTTCGTGCTCGAATCGCGCAGCCGCCTGCAAGCGCAGCTGGCCACCTTGAGCGCCCAGCGCGACCAGTGGCAACGGCAGGGCGACGAGGCCCAGGAGCAGATCGAGGAAGCCCAATTCCGGCTGGAGGAATTGGCGGCCCGGGTCGAGCAGTCGCAGATGGCGGCCGAGCAAAAGCAAGAACAATTGCCGGCGCTGGACGCGGCCTGGCGCGAAGCCCAGCGCAAGAGCACCGAGTCGCGGGCCGGCATTATGCAAGCCCAGCAGCAATTGCAACTGGAATCGGCCCACCAGCGCAACGCCTCCAATATCCTGGCCGGTTTGCTGACCCGGCGCGAGCGCTTGCAACAGGAAAAAAACGGCTTGAACCTGCCAGATAGCAGCCACCTGGTCAATTTGCGCATGCAGCTCGAGGAAAAACAGCAGACCCTGGAAGAGCAGGGTTTCTTGCTGGAAGAGGCCATGGAGCAGCAGCCGCGGCTGGAACGGGAACGCCAGGAGGCGCAGAGCCAGGTCAACGCCGAGAGCGCCGCCAACGCGCAGCTGGAGGCGCGCTTGAACGCCCTGCGTCAATTGCAGGAACGCACGCAAACCCAGGGCAAGGTGCAGCCCTGGCTGGAGCGCCATGAGCTCGACACGCTGCCCCGCCTGTGGCAAAAGCTGCATATCGAGCAAGGTTGGGAGACGGCCATGGAAGCGGTCTTGCGCGAGCGCACTTCGGCCTTGCAGGTGTCCAATCTCGACTGGGCCAAGGCGTTTTTTGGCGACGCGCCACCGGCCAAGCTGGCCTTGTTCGCACCCGCCACGGCGGCCCCGTCCGCCTTGCCGGACACGCCGGGCTTGCAGCCTTTCCTGGCCTTGCTCAAACTGAACGACCCCGGCCTGCGCGGCGTGCTGCAAGACTGGCTGCACGGCGCCTTCGTCGCCGAGGACGAGGCCGAGGCGCTGCGCGAGCGCGTCAAGCTGCCGCCGGGCGGCTATTTCGTCACGCGCCAGGGCCATCTGATCGGTGCCTCGAGCGTGCGTTTTTACGCCGCCGATTCGGAACAGGAAGGCATGCTGGGTCGGCAGCAGGAAATCGACAATCTCGGCAAGCAACTGCGCGCCCAGCACATGCTGGCCGACGAGGCGCGCGCGCGCTCGGTGCGGGCCGAGGCCGCGCTGTCGGGCGCGACCCGCCAGCTGGCCGAACTGCGCCAGCGCGGCCAGAGTCTGACCCAGGCCGCGCACACCTTGCAACTGGACGTGGTCAAGCTGTCCGAGGTGCAAGCGCGCTTCAATCAGCGCAGCGGCCAGATCCAGACCGACCTGGCCGAGATCGCCGCCCAGGAAGCCGAGCAGATGCAGGTGAAGCTGGAGTCGGAAGAAAAGTTCGAGCAGCTCGACCTGGCGCTGGCCGACCTGCAAGGCGCGCACGAGGATGGTCACACCGATTTCCTGCTCAAGGAACAGCGCCTGACCGAGGCGCGCGAGCGCTTGCGCGAGCTGGAAAGGGCGGCCCAGGAAGCCCAGTTCGCCGAAAAATCGCAGCGCAGCAAGATCGAGGAATTACGCCGCAATATCGGCACCGCCACCACCCAGTCGGCCCAGGTGACGGCCAGCCTGGTGGCCGGGCAACTCGAGCTGGGCAATCTGGAATCGGGCGCGGCCAACGATGGCTTGCAAGACTTGCTCGAGCGCCGCACCAGCCAGGAACGGGCGCTGGCCGACGCGCGTCACGAACTCGACCAGATCACCCAGCAGCTGCGCGCGGCCGAGGATGGCCGCACCCAGGCCGAACGGAGCTTGCAGCCCCAGCGCGACAAGATCATGGATATGCAGCTCAAGGAGCAGGCCGCCCGCCTCAATCAGGAACAGTTCGCCCTGCAATTGACGCAGGTGGCGGCCGACGAGGCGGCCCTGGCCGAAAAACTCCATCCCGAGCTGCGTCCATCCTATCTGCAAGGCGAGGTCACGCGCTTGGGCAACGCCATCGCCGCGCTGGGCGCGGTCAATCTGGCCGCGCTTGACGAGCTGGCCCAGGCCTCCGAGCGCAAGAATTTCCTGGACGCGCAAAACGCCGATTTGACCGAGGCCATCGACACGCTGCAAGACGCGATCCAGAAAATCGACAAGGAAACGCGTGAATTGTTGCAAGACACTTTCGACCGCGTCAACCAGCATTTTTCCGAGCTGTTCCCCATCTTGTTCGGCGGCGGCCAGGCCCGCCTGACCATGACCGGCGATGAAATCCTCGATTCCGGGGTGCAGGTGATGGCCCAGCCGCCGGGTAAGAAGAACGCCACCATTCACTTATTGTCGGGCGGCGAAAAAGCGCTGACCGCCACGGCCCTGGTGTTTTCGATGTTCCGCCTCAATCCGGCGCCGTTTTGCCTGCTCGACGAGGTCGACGCGCCGCTCGACGACGCCAACACCGAACGTTTTTGTAGAATGGTCAAACGGATGTCCGACCAGACCCAATTCCTTTTCATTTCGCACAATAAAATCGCGATGGAAATGGCCAACCAATTGATAGGTGTGACGATGCAGGAACAAGGGGTATCGCGCATCGTGGCGGTGGATATGGAATCGGCCGCCAATTTCGCTTCCGAGGCACAAGCAGCATGACAGACTTGCAAATGACATTGTTCGCAGCCGGCGGGTTTTTCATCGTCGGCGTTTTTTCATATAATAAGTGGCAGGAATACAAGGCCAAGAAAAGCGTGGAGCGGGCTTTTTCCAACGACCATGACGACGTGCTCATGCGCAGTGACGCGCCCGCCGCCCCCGAGCCGCGCCACGAGCCCAGCCTGCAACAGCCGGCCGCGCGCGCGCCCGTCGCCAGGCCCGCTCCTGCCGCGCCCGCGGCGCCGCCCCCGGTGCCGGCGCCGCCCGACCACGGCCCCCATGCCGGCGCCGACGGCAATAGCGAGATGCCGGCCCAGGCTTTGGCGCGCGCCGACAGCCCGGCCGCCGAGCTGGCCACCAGCCTGGTCGATCCCCTGATCGATTGTCTGCTGCCGCTGGCTCTGGAGGCGCCCGTGCGCGGGGACAAAGTCTTGCCCGTGCTGCAAACCCTGCGCCTGGTCGGCAACAAGCCGATCCACTACATCGGCTTGCACGTCAACGGCGACTGGGAGCCCATCGTGCATGGCGGCGTGTACACCAAGCTGCAAGGCGGGGTGCAACTGGCCAGCCGCAGCACCGCGCTTAACGAACTGGAATACTCGGAACTGGTGACCCGGCTGCGCGTGGTGGCCGACGAGATCGGCGCCGAGCCGGAAATTCCCGACATGATCGACGTCATGGCCGAGGCGCGCGCGCTGCACCGCTTCGTGGCCGGACACGACGCCCAGTTGGGCGTGAACCTGCATACCAATGGCGCGCCCTGGGCCATCGCCACCTTGCTGGGCGCGCTGGAAAAACAGGGTTTCGACGTGCGCCCCGACGGCCGCTTCGTGATGCCGGACGGCGAAGGCGGCTTCTTGTTCTCGCTCTCGACCAATGTGACCTTGGCCGAGGAAACCAGCGCCCGCCTGACCCTGCTGCTCGACGTGCCGTGCGTGGCGCCCGCGCGCGACGGTTTCGGCGCCATGATCGCCTGCGCCAAGTCGCTGGTGGGCCGGCTCGACGCCACCATCGTCGACGACGGCAACCAAGCCTTGTCGGACGCGGCCCTGGGCGAGATCGCCGGCCAGGTGCACGAGTTTTATCAAGAAATGGAAGCGGCCGACATCCCGGCCGGTTCGACCCGCGCGCTGCGCCTCTTTAGCTAACTAGCCGACGCTGTATGTCGATGGCAGAACGGGTACGCCCATGACACTCATGCCCGACCAGGCCCGCATGGCCTGGCTCACGGAACAATTAAACCGGCACATTTACGACTACCATGTGCAGGACGCGCCCACCATTTCGGACGCCGAATACGACCGCCTGTTCGCCGAGCTTCAGCGGCTGGAGGCGGCCCATCCGGAATTGGCCAGCGTCGACTCGCCCACCCATCGGGTGGGAGCGGCGCCGATACCGGAATTTCTGCAAGTGAGCCACGGCGTGCCCATGCTCTCGCTAAATAACGGGTTTGCCGCCGACGACATCGTCGCATTCGACCGGCGTGTGCGCGAAGCGCTGGGCGGCGAGCAGGTCGAGTACGCGGCCGAACTCAAATTCGACGGCTTGGCGATCAACCTGCGTTATGAGGACGGCGTGTTCGTGCAGGCCGCCACCCGGGGCGACGGCGCCACCGGCGAAGACGTCACGGCCAATATCCGCACCGTGCGCGGCATTCCGCTGCGCCTGCACGGCGGCCAATCGCCCAAGGTGCTGGACGTGCGCGGCGAAGTGCTGATGTATAAGGCCGATTTTGAAAAGCTCAACAAACGCCAGCTGATGGCCGGCCAAAAACTGTTCGCCAATCCGCGCAACGCCGCCGCCGGCAGCCTGCGCCAGCTCGATTCGCGCATCACCGCCAGCCGCAGCCTGCGCTTTTTCGCCTACGGCATCGGCCTCTTGCAGGGCGCCGACATGCCGCCCTCCCACTCCGCCTTGCTGGACTGGTTTCAAGAGCTGGGATTGCCCGTCTCGTCCGAGCGCGAAGTGGTGCAGGGCGCCGAAGGTTTGCTGGGTTACTTCGCCCACATCGGGGTGCGCCGTCCGGCCCTGCCGTATGAGATCGACGGCGTGGTCTACAAGGTCAACGCGGCCGAGGCCCAGCAGCAGCTCGGTTTCGTCTCGCGCGCGCCGCGCTATGCGCTGGCCCATAAATTTCCGGCCGAGGAAGCGCTGACCAAGGTGCTGGCGATCGAAGTGCAGGTCGGACGCACCGGCGCCATCACCCCGGTGGCGCGCCTGGCGCCGGTGTTCGTTGGCGGGGTGACGGTCACCAACGCCACCTTGCATAACGAGGACGAAGTGCGGCGCAAGGATATCCGCATCGGCGACACGGTGGTGGTGCGGCGCGCCGGCGACGTGATTCCGGAAGTGGTCAGCTACGTGGCCGACCTGCGCCCGGCCGACGCCGGCCTGTTCGAGATGCCCACCTTGTGCCCGGTGTGCCATTCGCCCATCGTGCGCGCCGAAGACGAGGCGGTGGCGCGCTGTTCCGGCGGCTGGACCCATTGCGCGGCCCAGAAAAAGGGCGGCTTGATGCATTTCGTGTCGCGCCGCGCGCTCGACGTGGAAGGCCTGGGCGACCAGCTGATCGAACAACTGGTCGACAAGGGCGTGATCGGCAGCGCGGTCGATCTGTACCGGCTCGACCTGGCGCGCTTGACGGGGCTGGACCGGATGGCCCAGAAATCGGCCCAGAACGTGCTCGACGCGCTGGAAAAATCGAAGGCCACCACCCTGGCCCGTTTCATCTATGCGCTGGGCGTGCGGCACGTGGGCGAATCGACCGCCAAGGCCCTGGCCCAGCATTTCGGCGGCCTGGACGCGCTGGTGCACGGCGCCACCTGGGAAGGCGGCATCCAGCTGCTGGAAGTGGCCGACGTGGGTCCGGTGGTGGCGCGCTCGTTTGCCGAATTCATGAGCGACCCGGATAACCTGGCCCAGGTGCTGGCCCTGCGCGAGGCGGGCTTGCACTGGACCGAAGGGCCGCACGTGCAAAAAGCGGTGCCGGGCATCTTGAGCGGCAAAAGCTTCGTCTTGACCGGTACCTTGCCCACCTTGGGGCGCGACGAGGCGGCCGCGCTGATCGAGGCGGCCGGCGCCAAGGTATCGGCTTCCGTATCGAAGAAGACCGCCTATGTGGTCGCCGGCGCCGACGCCGGCAGCAAGCTGCTCAAGGCGCAGCAATTGGGTATCGCCTTGCTCGACGAAGCCGGTCTGCTGGCGCTGCTGGCATCGGCCAAGGCGGCCGATGCCGATGTTGATGTTGACGTCTCCTCCGCGACCGGCGCGGCACCATAAATTTTTGAAAGGCCGTCCATGACAGTGAGAGAAATTTTAAAGATGGGCGATCCGCGGCTTTTGCGGGTGGCCGAGCCGGTGCGCGAATTCGACACGCCGGAACTGGAGGCGCTCATCGCCGACATGTTCGACACCATGCACGCGGCCCAAGGCGCCGGTTTGGCGGCGCCGCAGATTGGCGTCAACCTCCAGCTGGTGATCTACGGTTTCAAGCAGAACGCCCGCTATCCGGACGCGCCCCAGGTGCCCGAGACGGTGCTGCTCAACCCCGTGCTCACGCCGCTGTCGGACGAGCGCGATGAAGCCTTCGAGGGCTGCCTGTCGGTGCCCGGCCTGCGTGGCGTGGTGCCGCGCTGGAGCCGGCTCCATTACGCCGGCGTGGACCAGCACGGCGCGCCGATCAGCCGCGAGGTGGATGGATTTCATGCGCGCGTGGTGCAGCACGAGGTCGATCATCTGCACGGCATTCTGTACCCGATGCGTATCACCGATTTTTCCCGTTTCGGCTTCACCGAGGTGATGTTCCCCGGTCTCGATCCGAACGACGACGATTGAAGCGGCGCGCCAAGCATGGGGCCAACGCCGGGCCGGTCCCGGTGGCACGGCCGAAGGTGGGCACCAACCGCGGCACCTTCCAGCTCGGCAATTCCGAAATCCGCCGGGTCGGCACCCGGCGCTGGAGCTGGGGCGATTCCTATCACTGGATGTTGACCCTGAGCTGGCCACGCTTCCTGCTGCTGGTGGGTCTGCTCTACCTGATCACCAACCTGGTGTTCGCGACCGCCTTTTACCTGGTGCCCGGTTCGGTGTCGAATGCGCGGCCGGGCAGCTTCATCGACGTGGTGTTCTTTTCCATCGAAACCCTGGCCACGGTCGGCTACGGCTACATGAATCCCGGCTCGACCTACGGCCACGCGGTCGCTTCGGCCGAGATTTTGCTGGGCATGGTGGAAGTGGCGGCCGTGACCGGACTGCTGTTCGCCCGCTTTTCGCGGCCCACTTCACGCATCGTGTTTTCGGACGTGGCCGTGATAACCAACTTCAACGGCGTGCCGACGCTGATGCTACGCACCGGCAACGAGCGCAATAACCTGATCATCGAGGCCGACGTGCGGGCCGCACTGGTGCGGCGCGAAGTGACCCAGGAAGGGCAGATGTTTACCCGCTTTTACGATCTGACGCTGGACCGCGACCACACCGGCGTGTTCGCCCTGAGCTGGACCGTCATGCATCGGATTGACCACCGCAGCCCCCTGTTCGGCATGACGCAAAAAGACTTGCACGATTCCGTCACCACCTTGACCGTGTCGATCTCCGGCATGGACGACACCTTGAACGACTTCGTGCACGCGCGCCAGAGCTATGCCGCCGAGCATATCTATTTTGGCTACCGCTTTGTCGACATTTTGTCGGACAAGGTGGGCGACGTGCGCATCCTCGACTTCAGCAAATTCCACGATATCGTGGCCGACGGCAGCACCGCGTCAGTCTGACGATATGCTCCAAGCGAGCACTGTTTGCAGTGCATATTGCTCGCACTTAAAGGGATTGCAGTTCGCGGGCAGATGGACTACGTTAGGCGAAGTAAAGGGTAAGGTCGTGAGGGGAAATGGCCGAATCTATTGAGGAAAAAGGCTTTTTGTCATTTTCAGAAGGCGACCGCAAAAAATTTCAAGAGCTAAGTGCACAGCCCCCGACCAATGCTCAACCCGAAATGAACTCGTCCGCCGCATTCTTGATGATCCGTGATCGCACATCCTTGATATAGCGAATTGTCATCAGCTCATTTCGCTTTGCCTGCACGACGGAACCAACGGTCGAAAATTTCGGACGGATGCGGTCTATAAGTCGGCCGCTTATAGATAACTCATCGACGCTTTCCTCTAAAAGCGCACTAACGATTGAAGTGACAACAATTTTATGCCCGCACTCACTACAAAATTTGGCATTTTGCGGCAACGGTGCTGAGCAGGTGGGACATGCGTCATCGGTTGCTAAAAGTGAGTCGAGATATGTTTTGATTTGGACGTCAGACGATGAAAACTCTCGATAATCGGTAAGACTAAGCCTTGCAATCGCATCGGATGTCTTCGGAGTGTCAAAAGCTTTTTCCGTAGCCATAAGAGCGAGATTTACAATGTAACGCGGACCTGTTCCACCTCTGATTTTTACAGTGCCCAATTGTGAAACCATTCCGGAGTAACTAAGAATATCTAGTGAGAGCTTAAGATTTGGTGACATATCCCTCTGCAACGTAAAGAAAGCTGACTGATATTCACTCTTAGTTTTACGGTGATTTTTAGCTCGAATTTCAGGGATCAAAAAACCTCGCAGCAGATCAAGCCCTACTCTGATGTGAGAAGCATATTTCGGTAGACGCTTATTTAAACTGGTGTGGTAAGGCAAGAGGGCTTGATCTACATAGTTTTGAACTGCTAAATTGACTGAGCGTTCGGATAATGAGCTATTCCCGGATATCGCACTATTGAGTATATGCAATAACGCGCGCGGGTTTCCGTTTGACAGATCTATGCAAAGGTCGAGCTCAGCGCCCCGCGCAAAGATCTTTTTACGTAGATTACCCGTCTTAGGAATTCTCTTGTCGAGAATAGATCGGAAGTGCAGCCTGCTTTCCCGTCGACCGCTTTCGCCAGGGTCAAATCGAACGACAGACAAAACTATGGCATCCTGACCCACTTCGAAATTACGGCCGTAGTTAGTAACGGTGGGGTACACGGCAGCTTTACACGCCACCTTGTCGCCATGTAACAATTTGAATATCTCAAAGAAAATATTTTGTTGGCTAGGTATAAACGTATGCGCAGCCTCATCGAAAAAAAATAGGATTTTGGTCAATGAGAAAAGTTCTGCAACCTCTTTTATAATATTTACTAAAAAACTTGTGTCCTGAGCTTTGGCTAAAAAATCAGCGCCGATCTCATTAATTATTTCTTCTTGACCACCTTTGCTGAATGCCAATTTTTGGAGTAGGTGAATTTTTTCTTCCAACATTGCTTTTGTCTCAAGAACGGACGAGACGCCAAATACGCGCTGATATGGGTCAGCTGCACCCGTTTTGGCAATTAAGTTCAATGCCAAAAGTTTTTCGTGAAGAGCTTCCAGAATTTTTATATTCACCCATATTTGGAAAGCGTCACGCTCATCTGCTTTCACGCCTTCTAGCAACGTACTTGTCTTAAAGTTGACATATACGCCAAGCTTTCGCTCTTCCTGGAAATCGTCATCCAACTCGATCTCCGCCATTCGCAGAAGCATAGACTTGCCTACTCCTCTAGCACCTTCTAACAGATTAGCGCCACTACCTTTGAGCGCATCAATCACCCCTCGCTCAAACTCTCCAAGTACCGAAACTTGTTGAATTTGCTCGTACAACAAATCTTCGCATCGTGCAGTCTGAAGAAGATCTTCGTTATTTAACTGAAGAAGGTCATTTTCCAATGTGGATTTAGACATCGCTACACTCTCTTAAATTGGGGAAAATTTTTTGCTAGGAGCTCATCCAGTCCGTCGAAACGGCCTAATAGAAGCGTAATAATTAAATTTTGTGCTTTTTGCATAACTCGCAATTGCGTGACTAGACCGTTTTTCTCCGAGGCAAAACGTTCTGGAGAGAGCGCTGGTAGGCCACTAACCTTTCCGTGCACCGTATTACTTAATTGTCGGTATATATCCTGAAACTTCGTTTGATCGCACACAACGGAAGCCGTAGTGCTCGGGCGTTGTTGTGCTAAGTATGCTATGTAGCCCGGAGAGTTCAAATGCGATACCATTGCCGAAAAGCTCAAATCCTGATCTTTTTCTCGCCATCCCCAATATTCGTGGGGTAAATCCCACATATATACTGCTGCGAGAGATAGTTCGAAGGCACGGCGAATTGACATCCGCGCGGGTACGATCAGACCGATAGAGCATAAATACATTGCAAGCGAAAAGTCAGAAAAAACTTCATCTAGAATATCTGCGCATATTCTTTTGTGTGCATCGCTGACACAAAAATTAGAGCTTAGCAACGCCCTAATTTCACTGATAATCCGAGAGTTCAAATCAATATCGTCAAGTACCTGATCTGCATCATTCGGCAAAGATACGATATTTGTGCCGAAATTTTTGTGTAAAGCGTTGAGGAGATCTCGTATTGAATGCCGTATTGCATGTGTATCATTGGACAAGGCTACTCCTTCTATGATGTTTTAAACAAGTGAGGCCCATTACTTTGTATTTATACCACTCATGAACTTTAGCTTACGGGCTTGATCAGTTTTTTGCCGTCCGGACGGAGTAGTCCTTCAGGGGACACATGTCGGTATAAAGTCTGCCGCGTCACACCAAGTTCCTCACACAGAGTGCGCACGTTTGTTTCTGGCTTGCCCATTGAAGCCATCGCTAACCGCAACTTAGCATGCGTCATTTTGAACGGACGCCCTCCACTACGCCCTCGCGCCCGAGCAGATGCTAATTCGGCAAAGATGCGTTCGGAAATTAACTCCCGCTCAAACTCGGCTAATGCGGCAAAAATGCCGAACACTAGTTTGCCAGCTGCGCTTGTCGTATCAATTGCTGCGCCGTGGCCGGTCAGAACCTTCAATCGCACCCCGCGCGCGGTTAGGTCATGCACCGTATTGATCAGATGACGCAGATCCCGGCCAAGCCTGTCCAGCTTCCAAACCGCCAGCGTGTCGCCTTCGCTGAGTGCTTTCAGACAAGCGGCGAGGCCAAGGCGATCTTCTCGTTTTCCCGATGCCTGATCTTAGTACACATGCTTCGGATCAACCCTGGCCAGCTCTAGCGAGTCCCGCTGCAAGTATGTTGACTGCAAACCGTCGGCCTTTGAGACTCGCACATATCTAATTAACATGATTTACCTGTCACTTATACGGTCGAGTGTGTGACAGTCCGTCCTGTCATTTGCCAATCATCAAAAACTGTCACTTAACCCGTTACTTGATGTATGACATGTAAAGGGTTCTGCTGCCTCATAATGTAACAGAAATTCGACTGGAATTTGCTCTTTGGCAAATATCGCTCTAAGTTGCTCCAAAGAAGCACGGGCGTTCCGGCCGTATGACACTAACCGGAATAGCGAACGTGGTGTCTCGGGATTGTGTCGGGCATCAAGAACGGCCTCTTCAATTGCTTCGGCCGCCTTTCGCCAGTAGTTGGCGGGTTCTTCCGATCCCACGTGTACCGGCATGACCGTTTGTGAATTCCCTCTGCGGATCTGTGGGGAGCCCGAGGACGATTGATCGGCACCCCAGATCGCCAGCAGGTAATTGCATTGGTTGAAGAGGCCGTTGAGGGCGGCTGTCGGCGGGCACAGGCGTGTAGCGCATTGGAGATCAGCCTACGAACCTATCAACGCTGGATGTGCGACGGCGACAGCGACGACTGCCAGGCGGACGGGCGCAAGGGCAGCCGACGTGTGGCGCCGGCCAACAAGCTGAGCGAAGACGGGCGCCAGCAGATTCTGGCGATTGCCAACAGTGCTGAATTTGCCAGTAGCCCGCCTAGCCAGATCGTGCCGACCCTGGCTGATCGGGGCGAGTATCTGGCATCGGAATCGACCGTCTACCGGATCTTGAAAGACGCTAAGCAGCAGCATCACCGCGGCCGGGCCAGGAAGCCCAGCACCAGGGCCGTCACGAGCCACTGCGCGACCGAACCGAACCGCGTGCGGGCATGGGACATCACCTGGTTGCCGACCGGCGTGAGGGGCATGTACTTTTACTGGTACATGGTGCTTGACGTCTACAGCCGCAAAATTGTTGGGCACGAAGTGAACGTTTCCGAGTCAGCAGAAATGGCGTCGCTGCTGATGCGCAAGGCCAGCTTGGCCAAGGGACTGGCCGGGCGCGAGGTGGTACTCCACTCGGATAATGGCAGCTCGATGAAAGGCTCAACAATGTTGGGCACGCTGGAAAATCTGGGGATCATACCGTCGTTTAGCAGGCCCCGTGTGAGCAACGACAACGCCTACGCCGAGTCGCTGTTCCGGACTTGCAAGTACCGGCCGAACTACCCGAGCAAGCCGTTTGAAAGTATCGAACAGGCGCGGCAATGGACGCTGTCATTTGTGCAGTGGTACAACCATCAGCACAAGCACAGCGGCTTGAAATTCGTGACGCCTGCGCAGCGCCACGATGGCCGTGCTGCATCGATCCTGAGCCACCGTAAGGAAGTCTACGAGGCCGCGAAACAGCGTTGCCCTGAGCGCTGGTTTGGAGCTACACGGAACTGGGAATTGAGCGATGAAGTCTGGCTGAACCGGAACGAAAAGCGCCAGAGGAATTACGAAAGCGGCATGACTTGACGCGACATCTTTGTTGACAACTACCGTCAATAACGCCGTTCAATTACCCCTTAAGCATAAGCGGCCAAGCGGCAGTGTTTGTAATCCCAAGTGCACATTGCCACGCGGCGCCGGACGACACAGCGGCGCGCGATCGGCTGAACGGTGCGGCCATGCTGGAGGGCTAATATAGATGAAGTGATACCCAATTCATCATTTAGGAGCTTTCATCATGTTTTCTCTCAGCAAACTCAGCCCGACAGTCACCGACATGATCCGCTTCGATCATTCGCATGTCTTCGTTACCTTTCATCAGTTCACCCAAAATAAAAAGCCCAGCGTCAAAAAAGCGCTGAGCGACACCATCTGCGCCGCTTTGGAAATCCATGCCACGCTGGAAGAAGAGATTTTTTACCCGGCCATGCAAACTATCGACGCCAACGACCCGGTGCTGCAAAAGTCGCCGCAGGAGCACGGCGACATGAAACGTCTGATCGCCGAGCTGCGGGCCATTCCCGGGGCCGACGAGCGCCACGACCGCGTACTGATGGAACTGATGCGTGAAGTGATCCATCATGTGGCCGATGAAGAAACCGTGATCTTGCCGATTGCAGAACGCAAGTTGTCGAAAGATCGCTTGAGCGAGCTGGGCGCCGAGATGAGCGCGCGCCGGGTCGCATTGCTCGCGCCACAGGCTGGCAAGGTTGCGCTCAGTCACGCTTTAGGATTTTCCGGCAGCACCACGGCGTGGGTGGTGGGCGCGGCGGGGGCGATGCTGGCGTTGGCGCTGGCTAGCAAGAAGCGCTCGGCTTAGGGTTGGTCGCCCGCCATGTCCGTTCTCGAGTGAACGAAAAATGGGGTGCAGCAGCGCTAGCAGCGCTAGCAGCGCTAGCAGCGCTAGCAGCGCTAGCAGCGCTATTCTAAGCCCGATCTACACCAAAAATTTATCAATGAATTCTTAACTTAGGATATTAGTGGCGTGGCCTCGTCTGTTGTTGCAGGCATACGCCGCACCTGCGCAGGCCTTAAATCATATCGTTATACACAACTCAGCCGTGCCCTTCGCGCATCGACTGTAATGCAGT
>JAZKGI010000040.1:0-14511 GCA_040385995.1 Pseudomonadota bacterium | reverse complement strand
GGGACGGCCAAAGCGGCGGTGCAAGTGCGTGAACAGACCGGTTCGGTGGAGCTGAGCTGGGATCACAACCAGTATCCTTACCTCACGGTGACCGTGGTGTCGGGCGGCAAACGTTCGACCCTGGCGCAAGACTTGCAAAACGGTAGCGCGACGTTGCCTTTGAGCTCGGTGGCCGCTGGCGGCGCTTTCGAGTTCAGCTTGTCCGACGGCATCAACACCATGCTGGTCAAGCAAAACCGCGCGCAGTAAGCGCTTTTGAGGCGGGGCCGCTTGGCCCCGCCGCACAGCACAACGGCCCCGAGTGGGCCGTTGCCGTTGTTCCGCGCGCACCGTAAAAATCGGAATGTTTCCCAATCCTCGAAGTTATTGCGGACTTTTCTGACCGATCAAGTTATATTTTATTAGTTATAAAATAACTATCTGTTACATAAAAACGACAACTTGTTGATGTTTATTATAATATATAAATATTAACTTCGGATGAGACCTTACATTGCCTGTTCTGGGACAATGCAACTACCTGCACTCAAGAAATCCATTTGGTATGGTTGCCAACAGGCGTGTATTAAAAGTACATTCTCTTGTCGCGTCAAATTTCAACTCCCACTTGTGTGCGCATGAATATCAATATAGTATTGACCAAAATTTTACGGTGTAAAGTGCAGTTGGCGGGCGGTTCCGTATATCAAAATATGTTTTTTGCATATGCCGGGTTCCCCGGTTGCGGCTGAATTGATGGAACGTGAAATTGCTGCCAGGTTGCCTACTGCGCAGCGTGCCCATGCAGATATTTTGCGTTGATTTTGCAAACAAGGGATATTAATTTTGTCACAAAAAATTTTCATTGCCCATCAAGTCCTGTTCACATTTAAGGATGAAATCACGTGGGATAGCGCGTTGGCCTTGCAGGCCGAGCAAGCAACGCTTCGCCATCCGCAGGAAATTCGTGAGATAAAAGCCTGGTTATGCGGACGCAGTACGGTGGCGAGGAAACAGGCGGTTGACTTCAGTTTGATCGGGTTTTTCGACACTTATGCGGAGCTGGCGATTTACATGGAACATCCGGATCACATGAAAGGCGTGGAACTGTGGAGAGACATCAGCACTTGGACAGTGTCCGACATCATTGTCAATGCCAGCGAACTGGCCATCTTCAACCAACTCACTAACGGATAATCATGGAATTTAACGAATCCACACATAAAAGTGTCGTGATCATTTCGGGGGATCTCCCCCTGGGCTTGGCAATGAACGCACTCAGCGTTATTGGTGTTTCGCTCGGGAAAACTATCGATGAGCTGGTTGGTCCTGACGTATTCAGCAGCGATGGGGTATGTTTTCCCGGTGTAATACGCATTCCGCTGCCGGTCCTGAAAGCCGGCCAAACGGCCTTGGACGCCATGCACGTGGAATTGCAGGGCGATAAAGCTTTTGAACTCTTTCCGTTTTCATGTTTGGCGCAATCGTGTAAAACATACGACGAGTATGAACAAAAACTCTCTTCCGAGTCTTCCGGTCTGCTAAAACTTTCCGGACTCGGAATAGTCGGACCAAAAAAAGAAATAAATAAATTCACGGGTAGTCTGCCTCTTTACAGGTGATATATGTATTCAATTTTCAGAACTGAATTGCATGACTCGGGTTTGCGGTATTTGGCAAGGCTGCGTGAATACTTGGCCGGCAAAATTGAGCATGAAGAGTTGGGCCGGATGCAGTACCAACAACTATGCGAAACAGTCAAGTATGCACGCAATGGCTCCGCGTTTTATCGCGAGCGGCTCAGCCACATCAGTGAGACGCCCGCAATTGGAGAGATACAGTCGTTGTTGAATAAAATACCTTTCACCACCAAGTCGGACCTCGCCGCGGCGGGAAACGACATGTCTTCAGATATCCTGGGCAATGCCTGGATTTATTACGAAACAACCGGCACGACCGGGCCGTCGACGCCGTGCCCGCGCAATGAGATCGACTCGCTTGTCAATAACAGCTTTCTGACATTGCAATACGAACGGATCCTAAATACCGGCGGCAAACACGTGATCGGGGTCATGGGTCCCACCGAGCTGCATTCGACCGGCGACACTTTCGAGGATGTCTGCCGAAGCCTGGGGCACACCGTCGTGAAAATGTGGCCGCGTTCGCCACTGGTGGGGATGCAGCGGGTACTGAGATTGGTGCGGGAGCTGCATATAACCGCGCTGGTCTGTACCCCGGCGGTGGCATCCGAATTGCTGAAATATTGTCGCGCTAACGCTTGTGAACCGACCGAAATGGGGATCGAAGTAATATTGGTTCTGGGCGAGCTGATTACCCCGGCCCGGCTAAGAAACCTCGCCAGGAACTGGGGCGCAAAGATGTATAACTGTATGTATGCATCCCAGGAAACCTCCATTCTGGCGGCCTGCGATCACACCAACAAACTGACCACGATTCCATTAAATAATTTTTATGAATTGATTTCTCCATTCACCGATCAGGCGCTGCAAGTTGGAACCGATGTCATTGCGGGCGAGCTCGTGATAACCCATCTCTATCAGGGAAACAAGCCGCTGCTGCGCTACAGAACGGGCGACATGGTGCGTTGCAAACGTATCGATCTGAACCGATGGGAAATCGAGCCGATCGGCCGGGTAAAGGACGTTCTGACACTCAATGGCCGTACGGTATATGCGTTTGACATTGAGAATGCGGTGTTCGAGGAGCTCGAATATTGTTACGAATATTTCGTTGAGATTAATAATCAGGCCGGCACGGACACCGTTGACATTACCTTGGAATCATGTGACGAGCTGACCGATCCAGTGCTGTTACAACGACTGGCGGCGAAACTGGTGTCGCTGTTGGGCGGGCCGGCACACATCCACGTGGGTGACGTGGGCGAGCTGATCGGAACTGCGGCCATGGTGAGCTGGAAAGCCGCGCGCATTAACGACCGGCGCGAGGGCGCCAATAATTCCGAACGAAACGCAGCGTTGGCAATTTTGCAGAACAGGAAGCGCGCATGAATGCCGCCGTCATCGGTCCCAGCAACAAAGACTTGACTGTGTTTTTGGACGGCACATTCATCAAATTCAGCGAAGCGGTCTTTTACGCCAATAACCAGGCTTTGAATTATGGTACCGGTACGTTTGAGGGGATTCGCGCTTACGCTAACGCCGGCCATAACCAGTTAAATCTCTTCAGAGTGCGAGAGCATTATGACCGCTTGCTGGCGTCGGCGGCGATCCTTAAAATCGTCATCCCTTACAGCAGCGACGAGCTGGTGGCGATCACTAAAGAACTTCTGATCAAGAACGCATTGCGCGAAGACGTCTACATCAGACCGCTTGTCTTGAAAAAAGCGTTGTTGCCGGGACAAAAGTTCGGTGTGAAATTGAGTGGAATCAGCGCGACAATTTGCATTAACGCGATGCCGATGGGTTCCTATGCGAAAACAAGTGGGCTGCGATGTACCGTATCGAGTTGGCAGCGGATTTCCAATGCGGCCATTCCGTCCTCGGCGAAAATTACGGGCACCTATGTCAATTCGGCCTTGGCTTATGATGAAGCGCAAGAAAATGGCTTTGACGACGCCATTTTATTTAACGAGCACCAACAGTGTGCGGAAGCCACCACGTCCAATGTATTTATTGTCAAGGATGGAAAGGTGTCGACCCCTCCTCTGTCGGCAGGCTTATTAAATGGAATTACCCGGCGCTCTGTCATCGACATCTGTGAAACCCATGCCATTCCTTGCGCTGAGCGCAACATCACCAAGGAGATGCTGTACGGCGCCGATGAATGTTTTCTCACCGGTACCGGACTTGAACTAGCGACTGTTTCAGTCATGGATGGCGTGCATTATCCGGCACAGGATGAATCGATCGCCGAATTTATATCTACGGAATATCAACGAATTGTTAGGGGGGAGCACGATAAATTTTCGTCTTGGCTCACACCTGTCTATTGACTGAAAACTGGGGTGCAATCATGGAATGTATTTTTTTTGATTTTGATACACGCTTTGAGATTTTACACATCGCAACGTTGGGCCCGTCAGGCACCAGCAGCGAGCAATCGGCGATCGCGTTTGGCGAACATGCGATCAAGAACGGGCTCACGTCGCGCTACCAGCTCAGTTTATGCGCAACGTATGAAGAAGCCAGTCGTAAGGTTACCTCAAGCGATTGTCACGCCTTGATTGTGGCCAATGCGTATCACGGCATCAACGAGTTTTACATGAGCAACGGATTAAATCTGGCATCCGCATTTCTACATTACACGCCACACTATGGGATCGCCGTGCGGGGCGATCTCGATGTCAGCGATATCGTTATTTCAACGCACCCGGCCCCACAGGCGTTAATTCAGGAACTGTTGCCAGCCGGCTTACAAATACAGAAGACCATATTTAAGGATTCGACCAGCATGGCCGCGCGGGCGGCGGCCGAGGGCGAGGTGGATGCCGCGTTGACAACCGAAGTGGCGGCGGAACTGTACAAGCTTCGCTTCATATCGAAAACCAGGCCCATTCAGATGCTGTGGTCGGTGTTTACGGCCCCGCTCAATGCGGAAAGTCGCCATGATCGGCACAGCAGTCTGAGCTCCGTCCCATAGCGTACTTGCCATCTTGCCATGAACGCATGGACATGTCACATGCGGATGAACCACCGAATGACGATTGAAGGAGTGCCATGAAGCAACTAGTTTTGCACACTATTTCCACGACGCCGGAACGGAGCCGCAAGCTCCTTCAGAGCTCTATCGATAACTTTGGCTGGATTCCGAATCAAAGTGCCTATATGTCCGAGTCGCCGGCCTTGCTTGAAGCTTATCAGCGCGCACATGACTTATTCAATGGCAGCTCCCTGAACGAGGAAGAAAGGGCCGTTGTCTGGATTACCACCGGACGGGAGAACAGCTGTGCCTACACGGTACAGGCCCACGCGTTTATCGCCCTGAAAGGCGGCGTGCAAGCGGCAGTCGTCCAAGCCCTGATCGACGATGCCGACACGCTCACGCCGCGATTGAGCCAGTTGCGTCAATTCACCAAGAACACGCTGTCATGCCGGGGACAGTTACCGAAAGCTGCCATACATGCCTTCCTGGAACACGGTTTCACAAACGAAAACATGCTCGATGTGGTGTTGGGGGTGTCGCAAAAAAATATGTCGATTTTATTAAACAGCATTGCGGGTACGATCATTGATCAGAGCTTCAAGCTCGACGACGATGCCGTTACTTTTGAATCCATCGGAATATGATGTTCAGCTTTGACAAAGAGGCCGTATTGCGGCACTTTAATTGGGAACTAGGCTTGCGACTGAGTCGGGCGGCCTTTAGACTCCAGTCGCTAAATCAAGTAGATCAACCTTTGCGCAACATTATTTCTGGTTCGAACGGCCTGATGGGAACCATGCCGATTAATATCACGGAAGGCGAGTATGCGGGATTTGGGGTGAAATCGGTGGTGGTCCGGTTCGACGTCACCGGGAAAAAACCTTCGCACTTCGGCTGCGTGCTCGTTTATGACGAAAAAGGCACCAGCGGAATCGCCGCCGTCGATGCCGCGGCGATCACGGAGATCCGTACCGCTTCCGCGTCGGCCTACGCAACGAGCCTGCTTGCGCCGGAAAGCGCCAGCCGTCTGGCCATCATTGGTACCGGGGTACAAGCCAGGGCGCATCTTGAAGCAATGCTCCACGTGCGCCCGATCACTGACGTCAGTATTTGGGGCCGTAGCGCCCAGCATTGCGCGACGTTTGCCGCCTGGTGTGAGGAGCGCTTCGATGTTGCGGTTTCGGTCAAGCAATCGCCGGGCGAGGCCATGAAGTGCAGTGACATTATTTGCACAACCACCGCTGCGCGCGCAGCTTTCATGCGCAGGGAAGACTTGCCGGCGACATGCCATATCAATGCGGTTGGCGCGTCCGCGCCGGGTTTCCAAGAATTCGATGAGGGCGTCTATGACCATACCCGCTTGTTTACCGATTCGAATCACGCCGTATTGGCGTCGGCCCAATGTGTTATCAACGCGGTGAAACGGGGATTTTTGCCAGCGGCGGACGTCGGCGTCGAAATTGGTAGCGTTGCGCAGGAAAACGGCGCATGCGGCGACGATATCACAATATTCAGATCGGTCGGGTTGGCAGTGCAAGACATGGTATTCGCACGAGAATTGGTTCGAAGAGTCATCGCATCGGTTTAGATATCAGACAAGCAAGCCGACTTCAACAACAGTGCGCTAAAATAGGCGGTGTCGCCCCGCATCGCACAAGCGCGCTCGCAACGGCGTTCCCCTGCCTATGGAAATCAAATTTTATTGGATTATTGAATGCAAATCCCACAAGTACTCGCCTACGCTTCCGCCCTTGGTATCGCGGCGGCGATCCCCGGTCCCGGGATGGTGGCTTTGGTCGCGAGAAGCCTGCGCGGCGGTTTTTTACAAGGTTTTTTTGTATTGTTCGGTTTGATAGTTGGCGACCTGATTTACCTGTCCGTCGCAATCTTCGGCCTGGAAGTCATTGCCAGCAACTTTAACTCGGTGTTTACGCTGGTGAGATGGGGCGCCTCTCTGTATTTGCTATACCTGGCTTGGCAGTTCTGGTTTGCCACCCATAGTGCGATTGAAGTCGGCCAGCCTGTTCAAGCCAAGGATCTCGCTTCTGCCGGTTTGTCAGGGTTGACGATCACTTTAGGTAACCCCAAAACCATCGCTTTTTATCTTGCGATATTGCCGTTGGTAATAGACCTCAACACCATATCGCTGCATGTCTGGGGTTTTGTTTTGGTGCCACTGACAATACTGGTATTGCTGGTCGTTGGCGCCGCGTTTATTCTTGGATCTGTGGGCGTCAGGCATCTTTTGGCGAGCGCGCGTGCGCAAATGTTTATTTTTAGAAGCGCTGCGCTGATCATGGTGGCCACGGCGGGCATTATGCTGACCAAAACGTTCTAGGGATCAAAAATCCGAGCAAGTATTGTGTTCTGTAGGGATTATTTTCCCGGTGCTTAGCCTAGCGAGGGTAGCGTTCAGCGCGGCGCCGACAGCGCGGCCGGCCGGCGGCTGACCGGCGCCGCCACCGGCTTGGCCTTGTCGGCCCAGGTGCGGGGCAGGGCGCGCGTGTTTTCTATGCCTTCAAGGAACAGGTTCTGAATCGGCACGCTCAAATAAGGCAACACCATGCTGATGACGATGAAGCCGACGCCTAGCGTGATCGGAAAACCGATCCCAAACAAATTGAGCTGAGGCGCGGCGCGCGTCAAGATGCCCAGCGCGATATTGGTGAGCAGCAGGGCGGCCACGATCGGCAGCGAAATTTGCACCCCGGCGCTGAAGATTTTGCCGCCCCATTCAGCCATCAGGCGGAAGCCGCCACCGTTGACCGTGCCAGCCGAGATCGGCAAGCTGACGAAGCTTTCCGCCAGCGCCGACAGCAACACCAGATGGGCGTTGGCCGCCAAAAAAGCCATGGTCGCCAGCAAGGCCAGAAATTGGCTGATGGCCGAGGAGCGCCCGCGCGAGAGCGGATCGAAAAAGGTGGCGAAACCGAGCCCCATGGTCAAACTGCTGATTTCGCCCGCCATTTCCATCGCGGCGAACACGATGCGGATCGAAAAACCCATGGCCAGCCCGATCACCATTTCCTGGGTCACGATCAACAAGCCGGCCATCGACAGCGGGTCGGCCGCCGGCAGCGCCGGCACGGTGGGGGCGATGATCAGGGCCAGCAATATGCCCAGCGACACCTTGACGCTGGCCGGCACGCTGGTGTTGCCAAACAGGGGAGCGGCGGCGATCAAGCCCAGGATCCGGCTAAGCGGCCACATCAAGGCGGCGATCCAGGTTTGCATTTCCACGCTCGACAGGGTGATCATGGCCGCCGCCCGCGAAACGCCGTCGCCATCGCCACCGCTAGCCGACCAGGCCCGGGATGCCGGTAAACACTTGCCGCATATAGTCGAGCATGACCGACAGCATCCACGGTCCGGCCACCACCAGCGCGGCGAAAATGCCGATCAGCTTGGGGATGAAGGACAGGGTCGATTCGTTGATCTGGGTCGCGGCCTGGAAAATGCTCACGATTAAGCCGATCACCAGCGCCACCAGCAGCATCGGCGCGGCCACCATCAAGGTGATTTCCATGGCGTTGCGGCCCAGGGTCATAACGCTCTCGGGGGTCATCGCGGCCTCAGTAAAAACTCTGTGACAGGGAGCCGAGCAGCAGTTGCCAGCCGTCGACCAGCACGAACAGCATCAGCTTGAACGGCAGCGAAATGACGGCCGGCGACATCATCATCATGCCCATCGACATGAGCACGCTGGCCACCACCATGTCGATGATCAAAAACGGAATGAAGATGGCGAAACCGATTTGAAACGCGGTTTTCAGTTCGCTGGTGACAAACGAGGGCACCAGCACCCGCAGCGGCACGTCTTCCGGTCCTTGCAGGGCCGGGCTGCGCGACATTTTGGCGAACAGGGCCAGATCGGCCTGGCGCGTCTGTTTCAGCATGAAAGCCTTGAGCGGCTCGATGCCCTTGTCCATCGCCACGCTCATGGTGATTTTGTTTTCCTGCAAGGGCAGGTAAGCCTCGGTGTAGATCTTGTCGAACACGGGGCCCATCACAAACAGGGTGAGGAACAGGGCCAGGCCCACCATCACCTGGTTGGGCGGCGCCGATTGGGTGCCTATGGCTTGACGCAATAGCGACAGCACGATGATGATGCGGGTAAAGCAGGTCATCATCAGCAGCGCGGCCGGCAGGAAGGACAGCGCCGTCATCAGCAGCAGGGTTTGGACCGGCAAGCTGTAATTCTGGCCCCCGCCCGGTGCCGGGGTACTGGTGAAGGCGGGAATGCCGGGTTGGGCCAGCGCCCAGGCGGGCGCCAAGAGCAGCGCGCACAACAGCAGCCAGGGTCCGGCGCGCACCGTCCGCGCGGCCTGGGGCGGTGTCACGGGCGGGCGCGGCGACGGCATCGGCGGCCTATTTCCCGTTGCGTTTTTCAAGCGTCTGTTTCAGCCACTCGGAAAAATTGGCGGCCGCCGGACCATTGTTTTGGTTGAGCAGGACGCTGTTTTCTGCTTCCTGGCGCGGCATGGTGGCCAGGGAATTGATGCGGCCGGGCGAGGCGCCCAGCACGATCCATTGGTCGCCCACTTCGATCACGACAATGCGCTCGCGCCCGCCCAGGTTGAGCGAGCCGACCAGGCGGATGGCCGAGCTGCTCAGGTTGATTTTCGGGCCATAGCGTTTCATGAACCAGGCCAATCCCACCAGTAGCACCAGCACGAACAGCAAGGCGAACATGGTTTGCATCACGCCGCCGGACGGGGCCGTGGGCGAGACGGCCTTGGTGGCCGGGGCGTCCGGCGCCAATTCGACCACGCCGGGGGCCACCACGCCAGGCGGCGCCAGTCCCAGGTTGTCGGCGGCGGCGCTGGAGGCGACCCCGGCCGCGGCCGGCGTGGAAGCGGCCGCCGTGGAAGCGGCCCCCGTGGAAGCGGCCACCGTGGAAGCGGCCCCCGTGGCAGCGGCCTCCGTGGAAGTGGCCGGCGTGGCAGCGGCCGGCGTGGCAGCGGCCCCCGTGGCAGCGGCAGCGGGCGGGGCAGTGACGGCCGAGGAGGCCGCCGGGGCGGCGCCGGCCAGGCCGGCGGACAAGGTCAGGCAACAGAGCAGGGGAAAGAGCAGGACAGGCTTCATTTATTGAGTTTTCTAATACGTTCGGACGGGGTGATGATATCGGTGAGGCGAATGCCAAACTTGTCGTTGACGACCACCACTTCGCCTTGGGCGATCAGGCAGCCGTTGACCAGCACGTCCATCGGCTCGCCGGCCAGGCCGTCCAGTTCCACCACCGAGCCCTGGGCCAGTTGCAGCAGGTTCTTGATGGCGATCTTGGTGCGGCCCAGCTCGACGGTCAGTTGGACCGGAATATCGAGGATGAAGTCGATATCGTTGTGGGTTTCGGTTTTCGATCCTTGCTTTGAAAAATCCTTGAACACGGCGGCGCTGGCGGCCTGGTTTTGCAAAGCCTCGGCTTCCGCCTTGGCTTGCTCGGCAATGGCGGCGCCCCAGTCGTCGTCCATGGCTTCATCTTGATTGTCAGACATCTTACTCTCCTGGTGGTCGCCCGGCGCCAATGTTGGCGCCGGTCCTGCGGGCCGCGACGTGGTCGCGCTTACTTGGTGTTATCGGCATTGGCGAGCAGTTTCTCCACCTTTAATGCGTATTGTCCGTTCAACACGCCGTAAGTGCAATCCATCACGGGCACGCCGTCCACCGTGGCGGCGATCAATTCGGGTATGTTCAGCGGAATGATGTCGCCCACCTTCATGTTCAAGATGTCGTCGAACGAGACCCTGGCCGTGCCCAGCGAGGCCACCAGTTCCACTTCGGCGATCTGGATTTGCTGCGTCATCAAGCGGATCCAGCGCTTGTCCACTTCCAGCGCCTCGCCTTGCAGGCTGGAGGTGAGCATGTCGCGGATCGGCTCGATCATCGAATAGGGCATGCAAAAATGGATCTGGCCGCTCACCGAGCCCAGTTCCACCGTGAAGGTGGACGACACCACCACTTCATTGGGGGTGGCGATGTTGGCGAACTGGGTATTCATCTCGGAGCGGATGTATTCGAACTCGACCGGGAAGACCGGTTCCCACGACTTGGTATAAGCCTCGAACACGATGTCGAGGATGCGCAAGATGATGCGCTGCTCGGTCTGGGTGAAATCGCGTCCCTCGACCCGGGTGTGGAAGCGGCCGTCGCCGCCGAACAGGTTATCGACCAGCAAAAACACCAGACCCGGGTCGAACACCATCAGGGCCGTGCCGCGCAGCGGCTTCATGTGTACCAGATTGAGATTGGTGGGCACCACCAGGTTACGGATGAATTCGCTGTATTTGGAGACCCGCACCGAGCCCACCGACACCTCGGCGCTGCGGCGCAGGAAATTGAACAGGCCGACCCGCAACAGGCGCGCGAAGCGCTCGTTGATGATTTCCAGGGTCGGCATGCGGCCCCGTACGATGCGTTCCTGGGTCGCCAGATTGTAGGTGCGAACCCCCGTGACCTCTTCCGGCGCCTGGGCGTCGTCCTGGTCGCCGTTGACGCCCTTGAGCAGGGCGTCGACTTCTTCCTGTGAGAGGAAATTATCGGACATGGCGGGCTATTGAATGATGAACGAGGTAAACAGCACGTCCGACACGTCCTGCGGCTCGCCCTTGTCTTCGAACGGTTCCTTGACCAAGGTAATGATTTCCGAAGCCAATTGCTTCTTGCCTTCGCCGGTATTGATTTCCGACGCTTTTTTACTCGACAGCAGCAGCAGCAGCCGGCTGCGCACCTTGGGCATATTGAGCTTGACCAGTTCCACCTCTTCCGGCGACGACACTTGCAAGGTGAAGGCGATCTGTAAATATTGCTCGCCCGCTTCCGGTTGCAGGTTCACCGTAAACGGTTCGATCGGCACGAACACGGGCGGTCCCGCTTTGGCCGCCTTTTTCTTGGACGCGCCGTGCGGTGCGGCGCCGCCCTCGTCCTTTTTACCGTGCAGCATGAACCAGGCGCCGCCGCCGCCCACGCCGCCGGCCACCAGCACCGCCGCCAGCACGATGATCATCAGCTTCTTCTTGGAACCGCCCCCCGCGGGTGCGGCTGCCTCTGCTTTAGGTTCAGCTTTCATGTGCGATGTGCTTTCAATGGAACCTGGGTGCGCGGAAATAGCCTACGACTGCATTATGTCATTATGGGCAGATTCTGCGCAGCCGGATACGTGGAAAAGAAGGCGGAACAGCACGCATCTCGAAGTTTCCAATGCGAAACAACCGCTCCGTGTGTCGCGGCCGCGACAGCGCGCCGCCGGCGCGCGTGCACGCGACCTTGGGTAAGGCGTCAGGCAAAGGTGTCGACCGCGCCGGGCGCCAGGGTGCGCGTAACGCGCCCGGCGCCGGTCACGGCGCCGTCTTCGGCGCCGTGATTGCCGGCGCGGCCGCCGGCCCCGCCCCGTGCGCCGGCGCCATCTTGATGCTGTTGCTGCGAGGTGCCGGCCGATACCGTGGCGTTGCCCAGTTCGATGCCGGCCTCGCTCATCATTTCACGCAGGCGCGGCATGGCCGCTTCGAGCGCCTGGCGTACCTCGGGTTGGGCCGCCGTGAAGGTGGCCGTGGCTTGATCGTTCGATACGCTCAGCACCACTTGCAACGGTCCCAGGTCCGGCGGATTGAGCGTGAGCGACGCGCTTTGCTCGCCGCCCGCCACCATCCACACCACTTTCTGACCCAGTTGCTGATCCCAGGCCGGCGTGCCGACCCGGCCGTTGAGTTTATCGGTGGGAATGGCGGAGGCCGCCTGGGCGATTTCCAGCGAGGCTTGCTGCACCGGCGCCGCCACCGCGTGCACGCCGGCGGCCGGCTCGGCCGGCAGTTCGACGGCGGCCGTGTTCAAAGCCGTCCATGGGGCCGCTTCGGCGCCGCGCTTGAGGGCGGCCGGCAAGACGTCGGCCTGGAGCGTCATGGGGGCCGGCTCGGCGGCCGACTTGGCCCCGGCCAGGCTGGCGCCGAAATTGGCGCCCGCGCTGGCGCCGCCAGCGGCGCCGGCGGCGGCACGGGAGTTGGGCTCGGACGCGCTCTTGAGGCCGGCCGCCAAATCCCGCCCGCCCGCGCCAAGCAGGGCGCCATCGCCCGCCAGCGCCGCGCCGCGCTCGCTGACCGTGCCGGCGCCGGTGGCCGCGTCTTGCGGCGCGGCCACCGCTTGCGCCGTGGCCTGGGCCGCGGGCTGGGTCAGGCTGGCCACCAGCGCCAGCAGATCGGCCACCGGGCCGTTTAATGCCGCTTCGGTATCGCTTTGTTCGTCCCCCGCCTTGCCCTGGGCGGTTGCGGCGGTCGGCCGGGGCGCGCCCCCCGCCGCTGGCGCCGCGGTCTGGTTGTCGGCGCGCTCGCCGGCCCGCTCCTCGGCCCGCGCGGGCGCGGTGGCGCCATCGGCGCCGTCGCCCGGCCCCCGCGCCTGGTTCGCCTGGGGCGCGGGCGTCGGTTCGGCCCGGCGCTCGGGCGGGGCCGGCGGGGCGGGCGGGCGCGCCGGCGCCGCCTGTTTCGGCGGCGCCTGGCTGGCGTTCCTGGTTTGCTGGCGCTGTTGCTCGATCTGGCGGTTCAAGGTGTGCTGAAAGTCATGCTCGGGCGCGCCGGCGCCGGGCTTGGCGACCGGTTTGGCGGGGCTCGGCGACGTGGTGTTGCCGGTCTGGACGGTCAGTAAGGGATTGTGCATGATGTCGCCATGAGAGTGAGGGTGCGCGCCGTGTTCAGCGTTTGTAATAAGCCTGTCGGGCCGCGTGTTCGTCCATGGCCTTCTGGTCGCGTTTGGCTTCGATACGCACCGCTTCCTGCTGGGCCCTATCAGCCAAAGTGGTATACGACATGCGCTTGCGTTCGGCGTTTTGCCAGATGGCTTTTTCCTGGTCGCCGCGCAGCCGCGCTTGCCGCACCATCTCTTGCTGGCCCAAAATCGCCTGGTCCAGCTTGTCGAGAAAGGCTTGAAAATTACGGTAAGCCATGGGCGTCATGCCGCCGGCCAGGGTCTGCTGAAAGCGCGCGGCGTAATCGTCGCGGTAGCCCGACAGCATCGCCAACTTTTGCCCGCCGTCCTCGATGGCCTTGAGCGCGGCGCCCAGGCGCTTGGCGGCGTCGTCGGTCTCGCGCCGGGCCAGGTCGATCAAGGTCTCAAGTTGGGAACGGGAAGCCATCATCGATTATAGGCCTGTGCCGGGCCGGCCCATCACTGGAATAGAGCGGTAAGTTGCGCCAAGCTCTCTTCCATGCTGACCCGCTCCGTGATTTGTTGTTGTAAAAACGCCTCAATCTGATCGTGCAGCACAATCGCCTTGTCCAACACCGGGTCGGTGCCCGCGCTGTAGGCGCCCACGCTGATCAGGTCGCGGCTGCGTTCGTAGCGGGAATACAACTGTTTCAGGGCGCGCGCGCGCTGCTGGTGCTCGTGGCTGGTGATCGAATGGGCCGCCCGGCTGATCGATTGCTCGATGTCGATGGCCGGGTAGTGGCCGGCCTCGGCCAGGCGCCGGTTCAGCACGATATGGCCATCGAGAATGGCGCGCGCCGAATCGGCGATCGGATCTTGCTGATCGTCGCCCTCGGTGAGCACGGTGTAAAAGGCGGTGATCGAGCCGCCGCCCAGCTCGCCGTTCCCGGCCCGCTCCACCAGCACCGGCAACTTGGCGAATACCGACGGCGGATAACCCTTGGTGGCGGGCGGCTCGCCGATGGCCAGCGCGATCTCGCGCTGGGCCATGGCGTAGCGGGTCAGCGAATCCATAATCAGCAGCACGTTCTGGCCCTGGTCGCGGAAATGCTCGGCGATGGCCGTGGCGTAAGCCGCGCCTTGCAGCCGCATCAGGGGCGGGGTGTCGGCCGGCGCGGCCACCACCACCGAGCGCGCCAAGCCTTCCGGACCGAGAATCTGTTCGATGAATTCCTTGACCTCGCGGCCCCGTTCGCCGATCAGGCCGACCACGATCAC
>JAZKGI010000039.1:0-44845 GCA_040385995.1 Pseudomonadota bacterium | reverse complement strand
ACGCACACTACGTGAAATGGGGGCGCTCAAGAGTTGTGTATAACGAGGTGGCTTAAGGGGGCTGACGTCAATCTCCTGGACTTAACATAATTCGGTTCTGTCGCATTGGGGACGGTGGGTAGTGCCCATCAGGTAGACTGTGGCGCCCAAACCGAAAACGAATCGACATGCTCAATTTTAAAGGTATGCGCTTTCCGATCGACGTGATCCTGATCTGCATCCGCTGGTACGCGGCCTACCCGCTAAGCTACCTCCACCTCGAGGAGATGATGGAAGAGCGCGGGGTGTCGGTTGACCACTCGCGGTGCTCGCTGGATCGAGCTGGTGCACATGATCCGCAAGGCCCAATTCACCATCGACGCTACGGATGCGATGTCATTCGCCGACCAATTTTATGCGCTGGCGGGAAAGGTCCGTCCAGTTTGAGGGGCGCTGTGCCATTCCGGGAAAATTTTGACCTTTGATCAACAACGCGACAGAACCCCACAGTCTACCTGATGGGCACTACCCACCGTCCCCAATACGACAGAACCCCACGGCGCCCCGGCGGCCGTAATCCTACAGCCGACGCCACCTGCACGCGGCGGCCAGGTTCTCGCTGCTTGCCAAGATCATGACGGCCGCTTATGCGGCGACGATATTGAAGGCGGCTGCGGCGGCTGCGAAACCGGGTGTATCGGGAAGCAGCAGAGGCGAGGGCTTGCTGTGTATCTTGGTGGCGGCCCGATCGAACAGGATGACGGCGCGCTCCGTGTTGAGGTGCCGCGACATGTACACGAATCCATCCAAGTTCAGGGGGTTCCTGAATACAGCCAGCGACCATTGTTGGGTGAGGGCGTAGGTTGCGGTGCCGGCAAGGTCAGCATGTCCGGACAGCCTTTTAAGCATGGTGCCGGTCAGATCCAGCAAACGCAGCATCGACCCGGAAAAACGGTGGACGTGACGCAACTCCAAGGCCGCCATGCTGAAACGGAATTCTCCGTCGACCGGCAATTCGTCGTGCAGCAGCGATTCGGCAACGGCGACCTCCAGCGAAAATCCGAAATAGCATGACCGGAATTCCGGCGCCCTCGCGAGGCATCCGGGAGCGTCGAACCGGTTGGCACCGGAGGCGCCAAAGTAGGGTTCGCCGGCAGGATACTGCGAGATTCTCACTAGCCGCCGAGGTAATACCCGGGTGACGGGAAGGCTGTCGTCTGTGGCGAGGCCGGACGGAGGAGCGGCGAGCGGGACGGCAGGCACTTAGCGCTCCAAGAAGCCGGCGGCCGACACCATGACGGCTTCGCGTCGGCCGCGCCGCAAGGCTTCAAGGGGAGATATGCCGTTAAGCGACGCCTTCGGGTTGGTGAAGAACTGCCATTTGCTGGAGGCCGGGATATCGCCCAGCGCCCTCGTGACCGCCTCCAGGTCGCGTCGCGCTACCTTGCCGTCGGCATAAAAGGAGGGGTAGAGCAGGCGGCCGCCGCTGCCATCGAGAGCGAACAGCCGACCGGATTTGAGCGCCTTGCTGACGGCCTGGTTGGACACCGCCAGCCGCTGCGCCAATTCCTGCGCCGAGATCAGCTGCCCGCTCTGCTCCAGTTCGGCGCGGTGAGCCTGCTCTTGCGTGGCCATGTTGCGCATGAAGGCGTCATTGTCGGCGGGCCGCGCGCGCGGTTGTTCCGGTTGTTCTCCCGCCAAGGTGGCGCCGCGATGAAGCGCCGTGACCAGCCGCTCGCGCGACATTATCGGCAATTCTGCTGCACGGGCAGTTCCAGGCTTGCGGCGCGCGACGCCCACGTCGCGTAGTTTGATGATGACGTAACCGGCGCCGAGATCGGCGGCCTGCTCGATGTTGGCTGGAATCAGCGACTCGACGCGTGCGGCCTGCGGGCCCCAAGAGCCAGCGGCGGGAGCCGCAGCACGTTTCACAGCAGAAACTTTGGTCATGATTACCTCCTATTGGACTGGTTCGATTGTACTACTATAGCGGAATGGATCAACCCAATCAACCAGATCAACCAAATTTCAGCTCTAAAAAACATCGCTGATGCGCCGGCCGGAATTGTCGTGATAGGACAATCGGCGGGCGGTAAGCGGCGCCCCACCATTTTGGAAAACGGTACTGTCAACTTGCTGAACTGGGATGGCGAGTTGTACAAGCCGACGGAAAATTGCTGCTGGCCGGGTGAGGCGGTGTCTCAGATTACGCGTTCTTTGCTCAGCCAGTACTGCGCTCACGACTATCAGAAATTGGTGAAGCAATTCGGCATGCAGCCATCCATGTCACGTCGCGGGAACTGTTACGACAACGCACCCATGGAGAGCTTCTGGGGCAGCCTGAAAAATGAGCTGGTGCACCATCAACGCTACGCGACCCGGGCCGACGCCCAAGCCGCAATACAGGAATACATCGAAAGCTTCTATAACCGCCAGCGGCGTCACTCGCGCCTCGGCAATGTTCCGCCAGCGTTGTTTGCTGAAAAATTCAGCAAACAACCACAGGCGGTTTGAAACAGGAGTGTCCGCTATTGACAGTACACCTCATCCTATGGTTCGACACGCAAGCCGAACAAGCGGTCCATTTCTACACCGGCATCTTCCCCAATTCGAAGATCGGCGCCATTTTGCGCTATGGTAAAGCGGGACAGGAGATCCATCGCATGCCGGAAGGCGCCGTGATGGTGGTGGCCTTCGAGCTCGACGGTCAAACATTCACCGCCCTCAATGGTGGCCCCGCCTTCACATTCAATGAGGCCATCTCGTTTCAAGTCAATTGCGGCAGTCAGGAAGAGATCGACTTCTTTTGGGAGAAATTGGCCGCAGGCGGGGCGACGCAAGCCCAGCAATGTGGCTGGCTCAAGGACCGGTACGGCGCGTCCTGGCAAATCGTGCCTGTCTTGCTACCACAATTGCTGGCAGACCCCGATCCCGAAAAGTCGCAGCGCACCATGCAAGCGTTGCTCAAGATGAAGAAGATTGATCTTGATCAGCTCAAGCGCGCGCATGCCGGCCACCTGTAAGCGGCCGCCGCTACCCTCCCGTTTGCGGGACCCTCGCCTTGATACTGTCGACCATCTTAATCAGGTGATATTATCTGGTGGCGCAAACGATTGCGCCACCGAAAAAGCGCGGGGAATCGCATGGCAACCATTAAAGAAGTGGCGCGCGTGGCGGGGGTATCGTTGACGACCGTCTCGCATGTGCTCAACCGAACGCGCCCGGTCAGCGAAGCGGCCCGGGCGCGCGTGCTGGCGGCGGTCGCGCAGCTGCAATACGTGCCCAGCGCGCTGGCCCGTTCGCTGCGCAGCCAGACCACCGGCACCATCGGCCTGATCATCCCCAACAACACCAACCCGTATTTTTCCGAAGTGGCGCGCGGCATTGAAGACAGTTGCTATGCGGCCGGCTACAGCGTCATCCTGTGCAATTCGGACGACGACCCGGCCAAGCAACGCGACTACCTGCAAGTGCTGCTGACCAAACGCTGCGACGGCTTGATCCTGGCCGCGCTGGCGCAAACCGACGGCGAACTGCTATCGCAGCGCAAGGTGCCGGCCGTGCTGCTGGACCGGACGCCCACCGACATGGCCATCGACGTGGTGCGGGTCGATAACATGGCCGGCGGCGCGCTGGCGGCCGATCACTTGGCCGGCCTGGGCCGGCGCCGCGTGGCGTGCATCGGCGGATCTGACGGGATCGAGATTGCACGCGAACGTATCGACGGCTTGCGCGCGGCCCTGGCGGCGCACGGCCTCGATCTGACGCCGCGCCTGTGCCGCCTGGCCGACTTTAGCATCGCGGGCGGCTACCGCGCCGCGCGCGAACTGCTTGCGCTACCGGCGGCGCAGCGGCCCGACGCCCTGTTTTGCTGCAACGACTTGATGGCCATCGGCGCCCTGCGCGCGGCCGCCGAACTGGCGATCGCGGTGCCCGAGGCGCTGGCGATGGTCGGTTTCGACGATATCGATCTGGCCCAATTCGTCCACCCCGCCCTCACCAGCGTGGCGCAAAACACGCGTGAGATGGGCCGCCTCACGGCCCAGTGCCTGCTGGCGCGCATCGCCCGGCCCGACCTTCCGCTACAACGGCGCAGCATCGCGCCGGCGCTGCGGGTGCGCGCCTCGTCGTACGCCCGAGCCGGCGCGGCTCCGGCGGCCGGCCCTAGCCGGGCGGCCGCATGATCGTCGTCATCGGCAGCATCAATATGGACCTGGTCTGGCGTGTGCCGCGCATGCCGCTGCCCGGCGAAACGCTGGCCGGCGCCACCTTGCTCACCGTCCCCGGCGGCAAAGGCGCCAATCAAGCCGTGGCCTGCGCCCGCCTGAGCGCGGCGCACACCCGCGTGGCCATGATCGGTTGCTTGGGCGACGACGCTTTTGGCGTCACCTTGCGTGCCACGCTGCGCGCCGACGGCATCGACGAGCGCCATGTGACCACCCTGAGCGGCGTGGCATCGGGGGTGGCCTCGATCCTGGTCGACAGCGCCGGCCAAAACAGCATCGTGTTGGCCGCCGGCGCCAACGCGCTACTCAATGCGGACCATATCGACGCCGCCCGCGCGCTGATCGAACAAGCCAGCATCGTGCTGCTGCAACTGGAGATTCCGCTCGCCACCGTGGCGCACGCGATCGGCCTGGCGCACTCCCTGGGCAAGACGGTGGTGCTCAACCCGGCTCCGGCGGCCACGCTGCCGGCCGAGCTGCTGGCCATGGTCGACTACCTGATTCCAAACGAAATCGAGGCCGCCATGCTGGCCGGCGCGCCCGCGTGCGAGCACGCTCAGGCGCGCCAGCCGCCCGCTCTGGCGGCGCGCCTGCGCGCGGCCGGCTGCCGCACAGTGTTGATCACGCTGGGCGCCCAGGGCGTGCTGGCGGCGTTGGGCGAGCACCCGGCGCGGCTGTTCGCGGCCCACGCGGCGGCCGCCGTCGATACCACCGCCGCCGGCGACACCTTTATCGGCGCTTTTTCGGCGGCGTTGGCGGCCGGGCGTGGCGAACTCGAAGCGATCGCGTTCGGCCAGCGCGCCGCCGCCATCAGCGTCACCCGTTCAGGCGCCCAGACTTCCATCCCCCACCTGCATGAAATGGAGCACGTATGAAAAAAAGCCCCTTACTGAACGCCGCCCTGCCACAAGTGATCGCCTCGCTCGGCCATAACGGCATGTGGCCGGCGTCGCGTTTTAGCCCGCGCGAGCGCGCTAACGACCATGCCGCCGACGTGTCATGGCCTCCAGCGATTTTTCCGTCAACTCCATCCGTCCACGGTAGTCTATTTTGACCTTTCTCTCCAAATTGCTCGACAAGTTGCGCCCCGCGGCCACAGCCGCCGCAGCGCCCGCGCCTGCAACGCCGGACCCTGTTCAGGCTCTTGTCGCCCCCGATCCGCTGGTGCCGGTGCCGGTGCCGGCGCTGGGCATTCTGTTGATTCAAATGGAAAAAAAGAAGGGCGCGCCCTTGTCCGAACAAGAAGTGGTGGATGCGGGCGAGAAGGCCGTGTGCATCATGCTGCCCCAGTCGGAAAAGAGCGCGATGGAACGCAAACGCGGCTATGCGGACCTGGACTTGGATAACGTATGGCGCGATTGGCTGGCGTTTCGCGCGCGGGCGCGCCGGCCCGGCTAAAGCGGAACCGGCGCCGCGCTTGACCGCCTTGGCGCCGTCGGCGCGCTACACCAGTTCGGCCATCGACGCGGGAGCGAAGGGCAGCATGTCGCCGCCTTCGCCACGCACTTTGCGCACCCAGTTCGGGTCGCCCAGCAGCGCGCGGCCAACCGCGATGAGATCGAATTCATCGCGCTCCAGACGCCCGATCAGCTGCTCCAGACCGGAAGGCTGGGCGGTGTTGCCGGTAAAAGTGCTAAACAGGTCGCCCGACAGCCCGACCGATCCCACGCTGATGGTGGCGGCGCCCGTCAATTTTTTGGCCCAGCCTGCGAAGTTCAAGCCGTCCGCGCCGTCCTGCTCGGGAAACTCGGCATCCCAAAAGCGGCGCTGGGAACAGTGCAACACGTCCACCCCCGCCTCCACCAAGGGCAGCAGCCACTCCGTCATGGCATGCGGCGTGTCGGCCAACCGGGCGCCGAAGTCTTGCTGCTTCCATTGGCTCACGCGCAAAATGATCGGGAAGTCCGGCCCCACCGCCTGGCGCGCGCTCTTGATCACCTCGGCGGCGAACCCGGCCCGCTGGCGCAGGGTGGCGCCGCCGAAACGGTCTTCGCGCAAATTGGTGCCGGCCCAGAAAAACTGGTCGATCAGATAGCCATGCGCGCCATGGATTTCAAGCGTGTCAAAGCCCAGCCGTTTCGCCTCGCCGGCGGCGCGGCCGAAGGCGGCGATGGTGTCGGCGATGGCCTCGTCGCTCATGGCCTGGCCGCGCGGCTGATCTGGCGCCACCAGGCCGGATGGACTTTCGATCGGACCCGGCGCGACCCAGTCGCTATCTTGCGCGGCCACCGCGCCCACATGCCAGATCTGCGGCCCCATCTTGCCGCCCGCCGCGTGCACTTGATCGATCACCTGGCGCCAGCCGGCCAGGGGCGCGCTGCCATGAAAGAAGGGAATGCCGCCCAGATTTCTGGCCGCCGGCCGGTCGATTACGGTGCCTTCGGACAGGATCAAGCCCACTTCGCCCTCGGCGCGGCGACGGTAATAGGCCGCCACCTTGTCGTCGGGCACGCCATCGGGCGAGAAGGCGCGCGTCATGGGCGCCATCACGATACGGTTTTTCAAGTGCAGCGATTTGATGGTCAGCGGTTGAAACAAGACAGCGTTCGGAGAGGTTTTCATCAGGCGCTTAATAAAGTGAAGGAAGCATCATGGTATACATTATATACTTGGCGTCAATTACGCACTTAAACCCTACCAAGTAGCATTGAGGAAACCACGATGTCAGATACCCCCGCCGTTATTTGCTCCAGGCAATGCCCAAGCCGCTTGCTGCTCGATCAAATCGCCGACAAATGGACCATTTTGATCCTGACCATTCTGTGCGCCGAGCCATTGCGCTTTAACGAAATCAAGCGCCGGCTCGACGGTGTCACGCAAAAAGCGCTGACCCAAACCTTGCGCCGGCTCGAACGCAACGGGGTGGTCGCGCGGCGGGTGCTGACCGCCAGTCCCATTGCGGTGGAGTATTCCATCACGGCGCTGGGCTGCACGCTCAAGCCGATCTTTGCGCAAATGGCGGACTGGACGGCGCGACATTTGCCCGATGTGGAGCGGGCGCGGCAAGATTACGACGCGCGCGATGGCGCGTAAATGACAGCGCCTTGTGCCGCCGTAAAACAACTTTTGTTTCGAACTGCGCACCGCGGCCCGGCGCCCCCGCCCCCTGGCCGCGATTAATATATTTCTCCAAGGAAGTATTTGGTAAAATCACGGACTGACTCTCACCAGATTTCCTTGGCGCAACATGCTTTTTCCTACCGTCGAATACGCGCTGTTCTTCCTCCTGTCCCTGGTGCTGGGATGGGGTGCGCTGGCCCCGCATCGCGGTCTGGCGCCCGCGCGCTGGCGCGGCCACCTGGGGCGGGCGAGCGACGCGTTTTCCCATGCGCTGCACAAAAATCTGCTTTTGCTGCTCAGCTATATATTCTACGGATGCTGGAATTGGCGTTTCGTGCCGCTGCTGTTCGCCGTCTCGTTCGGCGGCTGGCTGGCCACCCGCGCCATCCAGCATTACACCGATGCCGCCCGTCCGCGCGCCCGCGCCTGGTCGCTGGGCTTGGGCGTGAGCGCGGCCCTGTTGTTATTGGCCGCATATAAATACAGCGCCTTCGCGCTGCAAAACCTGGCCCGCGTGCTGGACCGCTTGGGCTACCAACTGAGCATGGAAGTGGACAGTCCGCTGCTGCCGCTGGGTATTTCCTTCATGACCTTCCATGTCATTTCCATGATGATGGATGCCTGGCGCGGCAAGCTGGATCGGCCTGTGCCACTGGTCGATGCCCTGCTCTACGTCAGTTTTTTTCCCCAGTTGATCGCCGGCCCCATCCTGCGCGCTTCCACTTTCCTGCCACAGCTGCGGCGCGCGCCGGACCCGCGCCGCATCGACACCGCGCGCGCGCTGATGCTCATCGTCGGCGGACTGTTCAAAAAGGTGGTCATCGCCAACACCCTCTCGACCCTGCTGGTGGACGAGGTATTCGCCAATCCCATGGCCATGAGCGCGAGCCAGGTTTTGCTGGGCATCTACGGCTACGCGGCCCAGATCTATTGCGACTTTTCCGGTTACACCGATATCGCCATCGGCTGCGCCCTGCTGCTGGGCTATCGTTTTCCGGACAACTTCGAGGCGCCCTACACGGCCGCCTCGCCCCAGCAATTCTGGCGCCGCTGGCACATTTCGCTGTCCACCTGGCTGCGCGACTATCTCTACATTCCACTGGGCGGCTCACGCGGGGGACATTGGGCGACCCAACGCAACCTGATGATCACCATGTTACTGGGCGGCTTGTGGCACGGCGCCGCCTGGAGTTTCGTGATCTGGGGCGCCTGGCACGGCCTGCTGCTGGCGATGCACCGCGAATGGGAAGGTTTTTGGGCCATGCGCCACGCGCCGTGGCGCGCCAGCCGCTGGTGGCGCTGGTGCGCGCGGCTGCTGCTGTTTCACGCGGTGTGCCTGGGCTGGGTGTTCTTCCGGGCCAGCGACTTCGGCGCGGCGATCGATCTGCTGGGCCGCCTGTTCGTGGCATCGTGGGGCTGGGATGTGCCGGCCGGCGCCGTGTTATGCGCCGCGCTGGGCATCGGCATGCAATTTGTGCCGCCAGCCTGGCTGCGCGCTTGCGAACTGTCGGGCATCGGCATGCGGCCGGTGCTGCGCGGGGTCGCTTTCGCCCTGGCCCTGGTCCTGTGCGAAGTACTCGGCCCGAGCGAGCCGGCTCCCTTCATCTACTTCCAATTTTAAGCATGCGGCGCCGTCACGACTCCCTTTCCCGCATGGCCCTGACCCTGTTCGCCGCCCTCGCCTGCGGCGTGGCGCTGGAAGCGGAAGGCATCCACACCTGGGCCCAGCGCCTGGGCGTCGGCGCGCTGCGCGAGCGCGCGCTGCCCATCACCGCCACGCTGCTGGAATGGACCCATCCCTGGCACGGCGAGCGGCCGCGCGGCCTGCTGCTTGGCGCCAAAAGCGCGCTGGCCCCGGCCATGTTGGCCCGGCTCGACGATTTGGCAGCACCAGGCGCGCAAGCGCTGGGCGCGGGGCACGCCGCATCGCCATCGGTGGCCGACCACGCGGCGCCAGCCGGGCCGGCACCGGGCCAGGCGAGCGGCATCGCGGCGGCGCCACCGGCATTGCCGCGCGCCGTCACGCCTGCCCCCTTCGCCACCGCCTCCGAGCCCTTGCCGGCCACCGGGGACGGCGCCACCATCGGTCCGGCGCCCGCTCCCATGCCGAGGGCGCCGTCCACTTGGCCGGCCGACGGCATCGATGTCGCCCTGGCCGGCGATTCGATGATGGCGGTCGGTCTGGCGCCGACCCTGAAACGCTGGTTCGCCGGGCAAAAAAACGTGCATGTGATCGGCGCTTACCGCTCCGGCACCGGCCTGTCGCGGCCCGAAGTGTTCGACTGGATCACCGAATACCCGCGCATGCTGGGCAAGGCCAGGCCGGCGCTGGTGATTTGTTCGATGGGCGCCAATGACGCGCAAAACGTACAGGTGGGCAAAACGGTACTGCAATTCGACACGCCCGAATGGGATGCGTTCTTCCGCGCCCGCCTGAGCGCCTATCTGGACGTGCTCACGCGCGAAAAGCCGCAGGTGCTGTGGGTCGGCATGCCCGACATGCGCTCGCCCGCGTTTTCAAAAAAGATGGGGCATTTGAACGCGCTGCTCAAAACCACCCTGGCGCGCTACCCGAACACCACCTGGCTCGATCCCCAGGCCGCCATGGCCGGTTCGCCGCGGCGGCACGGCTTTCAGCAGTTCCGCGCCCAGCAAGGTGGCAAACTGGTGAAGGTGCGCGCCGACGACGGCATCCATTTGACGGACGACGGCGCGCTGTATCTGCTGGACCCGATCCGTACCTGGATGGCGGGCGCGGTCGATGCCGGCGCACGCCACAACCGGGTGGCGCTGGCCGACCTCGGTCCGGGCGGCGCCACGCGTGGCGCCACCGCGATCAAGGCGGCGCCGGCCGGCCGCTAAGCGCCTCGCTTAGGGACAGACGTTCTCGATCTGCGCCTTGGCGTATTCCTTCCCGCTGGGCCAGGCCCCGAGGAAGCGGTTTTCTTCGCCGCCGCCAAACACTTCCTCCGGCAAGCCTTGGCCGCCGGCATAGTCCACCAGCCGCGTGGCCAGCCGCCAGTAGCCGTAATAGTCGAGCAGGTTGAGCGAGCCAGAAGGCTCGAAATCGGGGCGTCCGGCAATGCCGGCCCCGGCCGCCACCGGCGCGCGCGGGTCGGCGAAATTATAGCGCTGGTCCGGCGCGCCCGGCGAGCCATGGCCGGCGGCGATGTCGCGCCCGCCGTCGGCGTCCGAGGGCAGCATGATCAAATTGCGCTTGTGCAGATGGCACAGGCGCGCCGCCAGCCTGCGCGCGGTCGGCACCCCGATGGTGGTGTCGGCCAGGCCGCTCACCAGCACCGTCGGCAGCGCCGCCGGCAGGCGCTCGACCTCGCCGTAAATGGACTTGGCGTCCGTGCCGTGCGCCACGTGATAGGCGTCGCCGGGCGCGATCAGCAGCAGCGCGCGCGGCGCCGGCAGTTCGTAGCGCGCCGGGTCGAGCGCCAGGTTGAGCGAAATGGCCGCGCCCATCGAATAGCCGATATAAATCGTTTTGGCCTCGTCGGCCAAGCCCGGGTGGCGTTCGCGCAGCGCGCGCAGCGCGGCCAGGTCGGCCTCGGCGGCGATGCCGGTGACCGCTTGCGGCGAGGTCTTGTTGCCATCCTGGTAGACCGGATACACCACCACCGCGCCGCGCCGCACCAAGAGGTCGATCAAGCCGCCGAAATTCAAGGGATTCATGCCCAGCCAGCCGTGGTGCAGAAACACCAGCGGCGCCCCTCTCGGAGTCGGCTGGGCCGGCGCGAACACGTAGGCCCGCTGCGCGCCGTCGCCCACCGCAAACAGGGCCACGCCCTGATGCGGGCGCTGGGCCAGATACGCTTGCGGCGCGAAGCTGCGCGCCGCCGCCGGCACGCCGGCCGATGCGGCCGAGGCGCTGGCCGCCAAGGTCGCGGCCAGCAAAATGGTGTGATGCAGTCGCATGGGCATATCCTGTCAAAGTGGCCGCGGCGCCGGGGTAGGCCGAGGAAAGCCGATGGACGCTATCTTACCCGAAGCGCTTACCGCAACCCCGGCGCGTGCTTGGAGGCCACCAGTGGCGATCCAGGATCTGAACAAGTTTGCGATCGATCAAACGTACCATGCGCCGCGAAAATTGCCCTCGTGGTAATGTTTTACGTATGCCGTGCTGATGCCCGGCCGCTATAGCCCCCATCGTTAGATGTTTTCGCCATATTGTTATCTGGATGTATCATGAAGTGGATTTCCATCGCGTTTTACCTGTTCTCCGTGTTGCATATCCACTTGCGCGGCAAGGTTCGCTTGCCACTGGCGCGCCAGCTATTTGATCACTCTTCGTTCATGGCGCCGATCAACCTGTTCATGCACGCGTTTTCGCGCGTGCCGTCGGGGCCGTACCTGGCCGTGAGCGACTTTAGCGAACTGGCGCCCCTGTCCCAGCATTGGCAAGTGATACGGGCCGAGGCGGAGAACCTGCTGGCGCTACAAAAAATCAAGTCCGCCGAAAAAAATGACGATGCCGGTTTCAACTCGTTTTTCAAAAACGGCTGGAAACGCTTTTACTTGAAATGGTATGACGCCAGCCACCCGTCGGCCGAGCGTTTGTGTCCGCGCACCTTCGCCCTGCTGCGCGACATTCCTTGCGTCAAAGCCGCGATGTTCGCCGCGCTGCCGCCGGGCGGTAAGTTGAACCAGCATCGCGACCCGTACGCCGGGTCGCTACGCTACCACTTGGGCCTGGCCACCCCGAACGACGACCGCTGCTTCATCGAAGTCGATGGCGAACGCCACAGTTGGCGCGACGGCGAAGGCGTCATTTTCGATGAAACTTATATCCACTGGGCGGTCAATGGCAGCGAGCGCGAGCGCATCATCCTGTTTTGCGATATCGAGCGGCCCATGCGCTTTCGCTGGGCGCAAGCGGTCAACCGCTGGCTGGGCCGCACCCTGATGACGGCCGCCAGTTCGCCCAACGAACAGGGCGACCAGACCGGCGCGGTGAGCAAGTTGTTCCGCATTTCCTGGCTGCTGGGGCGTTACCGGCGCCGCTACAAAAATTGGAACAAGACCGCCTATCGGCTGACCAAGGGCTTGCTCATCGTTGGCGCGGCCGCGCTGATCATTTTCATCTGAACGGCCAAGCTCGATGACCGCGCCCCCGCCCCTTGGGGCCGCGGATATTCCGACGTCAGCGTTCCACCGGGTTCGCAAAAAAATCAGAATAATCCCGGGGCGCGCGACGCCGCCCTCACGCCACACCAGTGTTTGGCGACGGCAACGAACAATAAAGAATGAGGCGCGACCGGAATCAGGCGTTGGTGGTGGCACGCGATTGCGCGCACCATGCCAATTCGGCCCGCAAGGTGGAGAAAATCGTGTCGAGGCCAAATTGGAAAATGGCGTCCATATTCGGCCCTTCCAGAAACGGTGAAATTTGACGCAGAGTTGGAAAGCGCCGCCCGCCGCCCAGCACGTGCGGCGCGCCATCGATCGGGCGCATGCGCTCGTCGGTTTGCGCCGCCACCGGCGTAAGCGACACCGCCGGCGCGTTGGCGGCGACCGCACGCGCGCCTTGGGGCGGCTGGGCGATGGCGGTGCCCACGGTGAAGCTCGATAACAGCCGGTAATAACGCGCGCTTTGCTCGGCGTTGAGACCGGCCGCATAAAAAACGTCAAACAGCCGTTCGTAATATTGCATCGCGCGCTCAGTGCGGTAACGCGCCGATCCCATGCCCGGGAAAATGTCAGGATGGTCGACCCCGATCTGGCGCAAGGCGCAGAAGCTTTCGCGCAGTGTTTCCAACGGCGCCGCGCCCGGCGTCAAGCCCGCTTCGACGCGTTGCAACAGGTGGTCCTTCACGCCGTCGAGCAGCTCCGCCTTGTTGCGAAAATGATGATATAACGCCATCGCTTCCACCCCCAGCGCGGCGCCGATGCGGCGCATACTGAGCTGCTCGATGCCCTCTTGGTCGATCAAACCGAGCGCCGTCTGCGCGATGCGCGCGCAATCGAGTCTGACCCGGACCGTGTCGGTCCCGGCAGCAGCCATTTTTTGTTTCTTCATATTCCACCTTGCACTGCAAAGCGCAATTGCTATCGTGCTTTACGTTTTATCAGTGCCCTCCCCCATTGTGTTGAGGATAAGCAGCCGGCAATTTTTCAAAGCCGACATCCGACATAGGACTATTTTTTCCGATAGTACGCAAGCCCCTTCTTCGGGTGGTAGCGGTTCCACCAAAAGATAATATAAACAATGTTCCGAGTGGTATCGGTTCCACCTCTGATATTGATAAAAAGTAAACGGTAATGCGGCCTTTTTGCCGCGGCGCGCCATCGCTCATCCGGCCACGATATTTTTCAAATAGCAAGGCGGAAAACCGCGATAAGTTTTTCCGCCATGAGCAGTTAAAAAGATAAAATTGTTAACATCATTGGCTTGGCCGACAGGTCGGCGGGCCACTGATGACCCCATGTCGCGCCCGCAAAACAGCGCTTCCCGGGAGGGGAAAGCGCCCGCGATCCCTCCTTGGCGGCCCGCCATTCGTGTTACCATGGGCGCCAGTCCGACCGCCGCCGGCGTCACTCATGAGACCGTCTCATGCCAGGCGCGGCGCGGTTCCATCCCTTCGTATTCAGGAGCATATTTGGCAACGCTGAAAGACGTCGCGGCGCTAGCCGGCGTAGGAATGTCGACGGCATCGCGCGCTATTTCAGGCGCCGGTCCGGTGTCGGCCGATGCCGCCGCGCGCGTGCGGGCGGCCATCGAACAGTTAAATTTTCGTCCGTCCTCGATCGGCCGTTCGTTATCGGCCCAGTCGCTCGGCATGATCGGGGTGTTCGTGCCATCGTTTTTCGGCTCCTACTACAGCGCCATCCTCAAGCAGACCGACACCGAATTGCGCGCGCTGCGCCGGCACGTGGTGGTGGCCACCGGCTGCGGCGACGAATCGATGCGGGAACAGGCCATCGAGGCCGTCAAATTTTTGATCAGCCGCGACTGCGACGGTATTTTGGTGCTGGGCCACGATCTGCTCGACGAAGACTTGATCGGCCTGCACCGCATGCATTCGAAAATGGCGTTTTTGAACCGCAGTTGTCCGCATTTGCCGGAGGCCTCGTTCTGCCCCAACCATCACCACGGCGGCGTGCTGGCCGCCAGTGCCCTGCTCCAGCATGGCCATCGCCGGCTGGCCGTGATTTCAGGCCCGGCCGGCTCCTCCGATAATCAGACCCGTCTGGACGGATTTTTCGAGCAGTTGGCGCGCAGCGGCATCGCGCGCGATCAAGTGCTGATGGTGGAATCGGATTTCTCGCGCGGCGGCGGCTTCGCCTCGACCCAGGCTTTGCTGGACCAGGGACAGCCCTTCACGGGCCTGTTTTGCGCCAACGACGAGATGGCGATCGGCGCCCTGTCCTGCCTGCACCGGGCCGGCGTGCCGGTACCCGATCAAGTGTCGGTGGTCGGGTACGACGACGATTATTCGGCCGCGTTCTCGGCGCCGGGCCTGACCTCGGTGCATATGCCGACCGCCGAATTGACGCAGAACGCGGTGCGCTGGCTACTTAATCAATGCTACGGCACCAGCCATCAGATCCACCGCGATTTCGCCGTCACGGTCACCGCGCGCGGATCGTTGGGCGCACCGGGATAGGGGCGCTCAACGATCCGCGCGCCGGTCCGGGTGCGCGTTGCGGCACCAGGACCGGCGCGACCGGCACGGCGCGACCGGCTGTTACAGCCGCTGCCCGCTGGCTTCGTCAAACAGGGAGACCTGCTCGCCGCGGATGGCAAAGCCGGTGGCTTGATCGAGCTCGCCGTCGAACTGCTCCTGGGCGATGCTGGCCACCTGGGCGCCGTGAAAATCGAGCCACACCACGCGGTGATTACCCATCGGCTCGATCAGCGAAATGCTGGCGCGCTGGCCGTGCTGGTCGCCGACGGTGATGTCTTCCGGGCGCACCCCAAGCACGCAGGGCTGGTCGGGCGCCACCGCTTGGGCGAACGGATAGCTCGTCACATCAAGCTCCAGATGCGCGTTGACAAACACCGTGCGCCCGTCCTGCCGGCGCAAGCGGCCGTTAAACACATTCATGCCGGGCGAGCCGAGGAAGGTCGCCACGAACAGGTTGGCCGGCGCGCGATACACCTCGGCTGGCGTGCCAAATTGCTGGATCACGCCGCCGCGCATGACGGCCATGCGGGTGGCCAGCGTCATGGCTTCGACCTGATCGTGGGTGACGTAGATCATGGTGGCGCCCAGGCGCTTGTGCAGCTGCTTGAGTTCGCGCCGCAATTCCGTGCGCAGCTTGGCGTCCAGATTCGACAGCGGTTCGTCGAACAGGAACACGTCGGCCTCGCGCACGATGGCGCGGCCGATCGCCACCCGCTGACGCTGGCCGCCCGACAGATTGGCCGGTTTGCGCTTGAGCAGGGGTTCGAGTTGCAGCATCTGGGCCGCGCGCCCCACCCTGCGCTCGATCTCCAGCTTGGACGTGCCGGCGATGCGCAGTCCGAACGACAGATTGCGCTCCACATTCATGGTCGGGTACAGCGCATACGACTGGAACACCAAAGCGATGCCGCGATCCTTGGGGTCGGCCCAGGTCATATCGCGACCGCCGATTTCGATGCTGCCCGAGGCCACATCGATCAAGCCGGCGATCGAGTGCAACAAGGTCGATTTGCCGCAGCCCGAAGGCCCCAGCAGCACGATGAATTCGCCGGCTTCGACGTCGAGATTGAGCTGGTCGATCACCTTGTTAGGGCCAAGCTGGATCTGCAAATTACGGATAGCTACATTGGACATTGAATTAACCTTTAACCGCGCCGGAGGCGATCCCGCGCACGAACCAGCGGCCCGAGATGAAATAGAGGGCAAGCGGCACCAACGAGGTCAGAATGGTCGCTGCCATGTTGACGTTGTAGAGCCGTTCGCCGGTCGTGGTGTTGATGATGTTATTGAGCTGCACCGTCATTGGCAGGTTCTCGGAACCGGCGAACACCAAGCCAAGCAGGAAGTCGTTCCAGATCCCCGTGACCTGCATGATCACCGCCACCACGATCACCGGGGTCGACATCGGCAGCATCAACTGGAGGAAAATGCGCCAGAAGCCGCCACCATCGATGCGCGCCGCCTTGAACAATTCCATCGGCAAACCCGCGTAGTAATTACGAAACAGTAGCGTCATCACCGGCATGCCGAAGATCATATGGATCAAGACGATGCCAGGCAGGGAGCTGAACAGACTGACGCTGGCGAGCACCCGCACCAGCGGATAGATCATCACCTGGGCCGGAATGAAGGCGCCCATCATCAAGATACCGAACAGCAGATTGGCGCCGCGCGGCCGCCAGAACGACAGTGCATAGCCGTTGATGGCGCCGATCATGATCGACAGGATGGTGCTGGGCACCACGATGCGGACCGAATTCCAGAAGCCGCCCTTGATGCCGTCGCAAGCGAGCCCGGTGCAGGCCGACTGCCAGGCCATGCTCCAAGGTTCCATGGTGGCGTGATGCGGCAACGCGAACAAGGTACCCAGGCGGATTTCTTCCATCGGCTTGACCGAGGTGACCAGCATGACATACAGCGGCAGCAGGAAAAACAGGGCCGACATAATCAGGAAAAAGTACACGCCAACCCGGGCCGGCGTGATGCCGCCGCGCCGGCTCGGCCGGCTCGGTGGCATCACAGTGGCCGCGCGCGCAGGCAAGACGCCGTTGCGCATCGGTGGTGGCGGAGTCAATTCATTGGTCAGTGGCTTGTTCATGCTGCATCCTTGCGCCGATTGGCGCGGCTGCGCGCATAAAACACCGGCGCCACGATGGCCAGCACGGTGGTCAGCAGCACCACCGAGGCCGCCGAAGCGAGACCCAGGTTGGCGCGGCCGAACAGATAATCCATGATGAACTTGGCCGGCACTTCGCTGGCCGTACCGGGACCGCCCTGCGTCATGGCGACCACCGCGTCGAACAGCTTGACGACCATCACGAACAGCAGCACGAAGGCGGTCGACACCGAGGCGCCCAGCATCGGCAAAATGATGCTGATGTACACGCGCCAACGGGGAATGCCATCGATGCGGGTCGCTTTCCACAGTTCGTCGTCGATGCCGCGCAGACCCGATAGCAGCAGCGCCATGACCAGGCCGGAGGCTTGCCACACGGTGGCGATCACCACCGTGAAAATCACCTTGTCCTGGTCGACGATCCAGTCGAAGCGGGCGTCCGGAAAGCCCATCTTGTGCAGCACCTCTTGAATCCCCAGTTCCGGATTCAAGATCCACTGCCATATCAGCCCGGTGGCCACGAACGACATGGCGTACGGGTACAGGAACACGGTGCGCAGCACCCCTTCGGCGGCCACCTTCTGATCGATGAACACGGCCAGCAAAAAGCCGATCACCAGGCAGGCCACGATGAACAGCGCGCCGTACCAGATGATGTTATGCAGCGACAGCATCCAGCGGTCGTTGTTAAACAGGCGGATATACTGGGTCATGCCGACGAAGTCGCTGGCCGGGAAGGTGCGCGAACTGCTCACCGAGACGCGCGCCGTCCACAGCATGGTGCCCAGGTAGGCGAACAATACCGTACAAGCCATCGGCAGCAGCGCGATGTACGCGGCCGCCGAATAACGTTGACGCAAAGGCTTCTTGCTTACCATGATGCTCCCACGGTGAGGACGGCGTTAATCATTCCTTGAGCGCGCTGGCGAATGCCTTTTGCGCGTCCTCGGCAGACTGGTTCTTGTTCCAGAAATTGGTCAGCACGTCTTGCAAGGCGCCGTTCAAATCGGGAGAGATCAGCATTTCAGCGTTTGGCAACTGGCGCGTCTTGTCCTTCATGATGGCCACGCCCATCTTCGCGCACAAGTCCAGCGTGCTGTCGTCGATGTCGCCGCGGATCGGGATCGAGCCCTTGCGCGAATTGAAGGCCACTTGCGCCTCGGGCGACGTGATCACCGTGGCCAGCAGTTTTTGCGCCTTCACCGTGTTCGGGTTCGACGACTTCGGAAACACGAAGGCGTCGCCGGCCACGATGTAAGGCGAGCGCGCGCCAAAACCGGGGAAGCAGCCGAAGTCCTTGCCGGCCACCTGTTTGGCGGCCGAGAATTCGCCCTTGGCCCAGTCGCCCATGATTTGCACGCCGGCTTTGCCGGTCACCACCATGGCGGTGGCATCGTTCCAGTTACGGCCGGGCGAGCCCGGATCGACGAAGCCGCGCAGTTTTTTGAAGGCCACCAGCACCTGTTTGAAGGCATCCGATTTGACCGCGTTGGCATCGCGGTCGCGGTACACCTTCAGATACAGTTCCGGGCCACCGACGTAGGCGAAGATGGCGTCGAAGGTGATCTTTTCCTGCCACACCTGGCCGCCGAAGGCCAGCGGGATCACGCCGGCCGCCTTCAGCTTGGCCAGGTCGGCCAAAAATTCGTCGAACGTTTTCGGCTCGGACGTGATGCCGGCTTTTTGGAAGGCTGACTTGGAGTAGAAAAACCAGGCCGGCATGTGGATGTTGACGGGCGCGGCGTAGTAATGGCCGTTGATCTTGATGCTCTCGATAATCGAGGTCGGCAAAATCTGGTCCCAATTGGCTTTTTGAGCCACATCGTCCACGTTGTTCAACATACCCTGTTCGACGATATCGCGGAACTGTTTCGAGGTGTTGAACTGGGCCGCCACCGGCGCGTCGCCGCCGACGATGCGGTTGACCGTGGTGGCGCGGGCCTGATCGGCGCCGGCGATGGCGTTATCGACCCACTGTCCGCCGGCCTTGTTGTAGGCGTCGGCGAACTGCTTGATGGCGACCGATTCGCCGCCCGAGGTCCACCAGTGGATCACGGTCGCTTTCAGGGCCGGACCGGCGGCCGGGGCCGCCGTGGCGGAGGCCGACGCTGCGGCGGGGGCGCCGATGGCGGCGCCGTGTACTGCCATTGCCAGCGCGATTGCGCCAGCCATTGTTGCTTTGTTCATTTTGTCTCCAGTTAGCGGTTTCCGCTTTATCATTCTCATCGGTATAGAATTTAGGAAAGTTTTCTTCTTACATAGAGGTCCTTTTTTTCCGCTCGGCCAGGAAAGCGGCCACCAGTTTGGCGCTGCGCTTGAGGGTACGCTTTTGCGTCTGATAATCGACATGGACGATGCCGAAGCGACGCTCGTAACCGAAGGCCCATTCGAAATTATCCATCAGCGACCAGATGAAATAACCGCGCACGTCCACGCCTGCCTTGATGGCGGCGTCCACGGCGGCCAGATGGCGGTTCAGGAACGACACCCGGCGGCCGTCTTCGACTTCGCCATCGACCACTTCATCATCCGAGGCGGTGCCGTTTTCGGTGATATAGATCGGCGGCAGATTCGGATACGTGCGGTGAAAGCCGATCAGCAAATCGCGCAAGCCGTCCGGATAGACTTCCCAGCCCATCTGGGTGCGCTCGACGCCTTCCAGATCGACTTCGATGAAACCGTTGGCGCCGTCGCTGACCACGTTGGTGCGGAAGTAGTAATTAATACCGAGGAAATCGAGCGGCGCGCCGATGATGTCCATGTCGCCGTCTTCGATCTTCGGCTCGGTGCCCGGCCACAGTTTGAACAGGTCGGCCGGGTAGCGCTGGTTGAACAGCGGGTCGAACACCCAGTTGTTGTGCTGGATTTCGAACAGGCGGGCCGCGTTCAAATCGGCTTCGCTGGTGCCGGTGGTGGTGCCGCGGCCGACGTTGGCGACGATGCCCTTGAGCGAAGTGGGATCGTTGGCGTGCAGGCGCGGCAAGGCCAGACCGTGACCGAGCAGCAGATGGTGCATCGCTTGCAGCGAGGCGGCGCGGTCGGACACGCCCGGCGCGTGGTGGCCGGTGGCGTAACCGTGCGCGGCCGAGCACCAGGGCTCGTTCAAGGTGCACCAGGCGTCGACCAGGCCGGCCAGTTCGCGGCTCATCAGATCGGCGTATTCGGCGAAGCGGTAAGCCGTTTCGCGGTTGACCCAGCCGCCCTTGTCTTCCAAATGCTGCGGCAAATCCCAGTGGTACAGGGTGACGAAGGTTTTCAAGCCCTTCTCTTTCAAGCGTCCCAGCAGCTTTTTGTAAAAATCGATGCCCTTGCGGTTAGGCCGGCCCGCCTCGTCCATCACGCGCGGCCAAGCGATCGAGAGCCGGTAACCGTCCACGTTCAGAGCCGACAGCAGGTCCAAATCCTGTTCCCACAGATGGTAATGGTCGCAGGCGACGGCGCCCGTGTCGCCGGCCAGAACTTTACCGGGCTTGTCGCAAAACGTATCCCAGATCGATGGCAGACGGCCATCTTCCTCGACCGCGCCTTCGATCTGGTAGGCGGCAGTGGCCGCCCCCAACAAGAAGTCGCTGCGCCAGAGAGCGGAATCGGCAGGGGGCGAGAACGTGGTCTCAAGCAAATTTGGTGCATCTTTTGACACAGAAACTCCTTCTATTCGGATGGAGTGGAAGCGCTTCCACAATTGTTGCAAATAGTAACAGCGAACAGATTATTTAGTCAAAGAAAATTATCGATGCACGAAATGTTAACTCTTTCTACAGCGGAATTGGCAAAAAATTTTTGCGGGCCGGTTTTCGGCCTTGCGGCCCGGCGCCGGCCCTCTGTCCGCCCCGGCGCGCGGGATTGTGCGGGCAACATAATTGTCGGGTAAGCAAGAGTGAGGGGCGCCGCAAGCGTCAGCCTTGCGGGCGGGCGCAGGGCGCCAAGCCTGGCAACGCCAGCCGGGCACGCCGGCGATCAGGCGTGGCGCGGCGCTCTGGCGCGCGGGGCGTAGAAGGTGAGCGCGATCGAGCCGTCGCTGCCGTGGTAGAGCAAATTGCCGCAGCAATCGGCGTCGTCCGATATGTTGGGAAAGAAATCGTGATTGTCGCCAAAAAACAGGTAGATATTGTCGGCGTTGCTGCGGGTATCGAGCAGCTTCAAAAAATCGATCGCGGCCGGGAACGGGGTATCGCCGTCCGGGTGCAGACAGACACCGATCACGGCGCCGTCACAGCTGCGCAACCAGTCGTAAAAGCCCAGAAAATCGTCGGGCGCCTTGGCCCGCACGAACAATTCGCTGCCATCGAGAAAGCGGGCATCGTTGGCGAATAATTTGATCCTGACCCGACCATCTTTTTTTGCGAACACAATCACGTCCGGAGCATCGTTTTTCGCCATCTGGTCGCTTCCTTGTCGATTGGGCCGCGTCGCGGCGGGTCACACCACCTCAATCCCAAAAGAAACTTCTAGCTTCTACCAAGCTCATCGGGAGAAAACGATTTTACACGGCGCCGGCTTATTGCCCGGTTCGCCAGTCATGTACCAAGGCTTATATCGTATTTATGCAACACGGCGGGGCGCATGGTGGCCGCCACCGCATCCGCCCTGCCCTGTCGCGTGCCGTCGCTGCCAGTGTCTCGCTTAACGAACGCCTTTGGCCGGCTTCGGCTTGGCGCCAGGAGCGGCGCCGGACCCGATGCTAAATACCTGACCGGGCTGCATGTTCTGGAGCGCCAGCGCATGGCGACGCACTTCCTCGGCCGGCAATGGCCCCCCATGCCCCATGTAAAAATGCTCCATGCCCGCATCGATCATGCCCAACAATTGCTCGCTGACGCGTTGCGGGTCGTCCTCGAACGGCGGCCGGGTGGCGTGAGCGGTGCGCGCGATGCCGCCTATGAAAACACCGGACGCGAGCAAGTCGCCGACCAGCGCGTCGCCGCTATGCAAGGTGACCGAGACGGAGCCTGCCGTGTGGCCCGGCGTGTGCCTGACCACGCCGTCGACGCCGTAGTCATTCAAATCGACCCTGGCATCGTCGCGCAACAAAATGTCCGGCGTGAACGCGCGATAGGCTTCGGTGGGCAAGCCGGAGCGCATGAAAAGCGGCCCCCACCAATGCGTCATGCAATAGCACATGTCCTTGCGGCGCTCGTAGTAATCGAGATCGGCCTGGTGGGCCAGAATCGGCGCGCCGCTCAGCTCGCGCAGCCGCGTCGCCGATCCGGCGTGGTCGGTATGCGCGTGGGTGACAACGATGAGCGACACATCGCTAAACCCGAGACCCAGCCCGCTCAGTGCGCGGCCGATCTTGGTTTCCGATCCGGGCACGCCGGTGTCAACCAATACGCACCCTTTGGCAGTGACAATCAGATGGCAATGAACCATACCAAACGGTAAGATCGGGATGGTCACGATGGTCGGATGCGTGGTTTCCTTCTTGACGAAATTGACAACACTATTCATCGCGCGCTTCCAAGTGATAAAGCACGTATTGTAGATTCCTCACAACGGCTCGATAATGGCTGTTTTCAACCACTCAGCCGATCACCCGGCGATTGAATCGGCCGATGGATCGCTTAACCAGTATCGAAGTATTTGTTCTCTGTGTGGAAGAAGGCAGCCTGGCGGCGGCCGGGCGACGCTGCGGCTTGTCGGCCTCGATGGCGGGCAAGCATGTCAGCGCGCTGGAGGCGCAATTGACGGTGCGGCTCTTGCAGCGCAGCACACGCAGCTTGCACTTGACCGATGCGGGCCGCGCTTTTTTCGCGCGCGCCAAGCGCATTCTCGACGACTTGGGCGAGGCCAACCGCGAAGCGAGCGATGCCGGCACGCTGGTGCAAGGGCCGATCCGCATCGCCGCGCCGATCAGTTTTGGCACCTTGCACTTGAGCGCCGTGATCATCGACTACTTGAACCAGCATCCGGGCGTGCATGCGGACGTGCAGTTGGACGACCGCTACATCGACTTGCAAGCGGCCGCCATCGACGTGGCGGTGCGGATCGGAATCTTGCCCGATTCGAGCCTGGTGGCGCGCCGGCTGGCGCCGTGCAAGATGACGCTGTGCGCCGCCCCCTCCTACTGTGAGCGCGCCGGCATGCCAGCCCATCCGGACGATCTGGCGCGCGCGCCGCTGCTCCAATTTAATCAGGCCGTATCGGTGGGGGACTGGTCACTCACCGATACGACCGGCCGAACCTGCCGCGTGGACGGTCAGCGGCGCCTGGCATCGAATAATATGGAGTTACTGTTGAGCGCGGCTTTGGCCGGCATGGGCGTCGCTTACGGTCCCACTTTCATCTTCGGCCCATTCATCGCTTCGGGCGCATTGCTGCCGTTGCTGCCGGCGTGGCGGGCCACCGAGCTGGCCATTTACGCCGTGTACCCATCGGCGCGCCACGTTCCGCTCAAGGTGCGCAATTTTATCGACTTCGCGGCGAACGCGTTCGGCGAGGTGCCGCCTTGGGACCGGGCAGCGGCGCCAGATGGGCGCGCGTTGGGCTGAGCGGGAACCGGCACCGCGCCGATTGCTTGTGGGCCCAGCCGATACCCACAGCGGCGTCGCTAGCTGGCGTGATACGCGGCGTTCACCGCGGCCGCGCCATACACGCGTTCCAGACGGCGCACCGTGAAATGGCCGCGCGCCATGTCTTGAAAATGATGCATGAAAAGCGTGTTGAGCAGCGCGCCGCCGGCCGCGCCGATCACCGGCACCATCATGGCGGCCGCTTTTTGCGACACCTGCACATTGAACTTGGTGGCGATCTGGGCGATCAGCCGCACCAGCGCCGGCGCGCCCTCGCGCATGGCGCCCTGCTGCGACAGATGCACGGCCGCTTCCGACATGGCTTTGGCCAGCGCCATGCGGGCCGCGAAATAACCGGATTCGGCGGCGTCGTCCTCGGCCGCCTTGCCGCCCAGGGAAAACACCATCAGGCACGCGAGCTGGGCCTCGCTGGTGGCCAGATCCTCACCCTGGGCGCGACCGATCTCGGCGATCGAACGCAGCATCACCACGGTTGACACCGGCAATTCAAGCGCCAGCCCGGCGATGCCGAAAGCGCCGCCGGCCGCCCCCGTCACCGCCACGGCCATGCTGTGCATCTTGGGCGATGGCGAACCGGCCCCGCCGCGCAAGGTGGCGTTGGCGACCCGCAGACATTTGCTGAGCGAAGCGGTGGTCGCGCGCGCGATGCGCCCGCTCCAGGCCGGCGGCAAGGCGCGCACCGCCCGGTCGAGCGGCATGCCGATCATATTGCTCACTTTGGCGACATAGCCGGGATGCTCGAGCAGCCGCTTGGCTTGCTCAAGCTCTGCGCGGTGAGCGGGCGACAAGGCCGCTGCCGGCCCACGAGGTCGATGTTCCATAAGGCTCCCAGGTTGGCATCATGCGGCCCAATGCGGCATGGTTTCGATGCCGCAGTATAGGCGAGTGGCGCGAAATCGCGCGCGCGAACGGCGTGCCAACGGCCACCCCGACACCGGCACCCCGGCTTGGCCTGCCTTGACAGCCAAGTTGTATAGACGTATTATTTTTTCATGAGCAAACCAACTAACCGTGACAAGATCTTGCAAGAAGGCGCAAAAGTTGTCCATCGCTTCGGCTTCGGCGGAGCCAGCGTGCGCGACATTATCCAGGCCGCCGGGGTGCCGCAAGGCTCGTTTACCAATCACTTCCATTCCAAAGAAGCGTTCGGGCTGGAATTGCTGGACCTGTATTTTTTACAGGTCCACGCCCTGCTGCAAACGACCTTGCAAGAAGACGCGCTGCCACCACTGGCGCGCTTGCGCGGTTTTATGGCGGCCAACCTGCGCCGCATGGAAGACGGCGGCATCGAAAACGGCTGCTTGCTGAGTAATTTCTGCGGGGAGACCGTCGCGCATAGCGAACGCATCCGCCTGCGTCTGCTCGACATTTTCGCCGAACTGCGGGCGGCGCTGGCCTACTGCCTGACGGCGGCGGTGCAAGCCGGCGAATTGCCGGCCACCCTGGAATGCGAGGCCATGACCGACTTTATCTTGGCCGGTCTGCAAGGCTCTACCATGCAAGCGAAGGTGCAACGCGACGCGGCGCCCTTGCGCCGATTCGAGCATATGCTGTTCGAAGTCATGCTGCCCCGCCCTGGCGCCCGCGCCATGGCCCAGGCTGCTCGCCGCGAGCGCAGCGCCGCCTGATCGGTTCGCGGCACGGTCGGTTTCGCCGCCATGCTGTGCGTGCGCAGCCGCAAGCCGGTCCATGACCGCGGCCCCTGCCACCGCCGCCAGCACGCCAATGTGCGCTGGCGCAGCGGGCACGCTCGATATTGGCATAAAAAACATCTTTTCAAGTATATAATCTTTTCACCATAGCTTTGCGGGGCGCCACCATGCAACCACTCACCACCGAGCGCCCTGCGCGCGCGACCTGGCTACTGACCTTGGCCGCTGGCGCGGCATTGACGGCCGCGTGCAGCGGCGGCGCAAGCACGGCGCCCGATCAGGCGGTGGCCGGCCCCGGCTACCTGGCGCAGATACGGCGCACCGGTTTCGGCGTGCCGCATATCCGCGCCAGCGACGAAGCCAATCTCGGCTACGGCGTGGCGTACGCCTATGCCGAAGACAATTTATGCGCCCTGGCCGACGAGTTCGTCACCGTCAATGGCCAGCGTTCCGCGTATTTCGGCCCCGATGCCAGCCGTGCCGGGCAAACCGTGCCCAATCTCCAGACCGACTATTTCTATCGCCTGCTCAACGACGAGGCCTCCGTGCAGGCGTCCTGGCAACAGCAGCCGGCCGAGATCCAGGCCCTGATCACCGGTTATGTGGCGGGCTACAACCGGTACCTGAACCAGGCGGCGGCGCAGCGTTTGCCGGGCGACTGTCAGGGCGCGGCCTGGCTGCGCAAGATCGGCGTGCGCGACATCATCAAACTGATGCGCCGCTACGCGGTGGAAGGCGGCGCCGGTCAATTCATCGGCGCCATGGCGGGCGCGGTGCCGCCGGCGCCGGTCCGCTCCGCCCGGCGTGCCGGCGCCGGGCCGGCCGCGGCGCGCCCGCTTGCCGCCGTCGCGCCGGACCATGTGCTCACCGCCCGCTACTGGCAACAGCTGCGCGAACGCAGCGGCAGCAACGCCGTCGCGCTGGGGCGGGCCGCGACCGACAATGGGCGCGGCATGTTGCTGGGCAACCCGCACTTCCCCTGGAAAGGCAGTCTGCGTTTTTACCAGTTGCACTTGACCATACCGGGCAAGCTCGACGTGATGGGCGCGGCGCTGGGCGGCTTCCCGGTGGTCAACATCGGCTACAACCAGCACCTGGCGTGGAGCCATACCGTCACCAGCTCGGCCCATTTCACCCTGTTCCAGCTCCAGCTCGATCCGGCCGATCCCACCGTGTACCTGGTCGACGGCCAGCGCAAGCGCATGCGCGCGGACACCATTAGCATCGACGTCAAGGCCGCCGATGGCAAGCTGAGCACCCAATCGCGCACCTTTTACAGCAGCCAGTTCGGACCGCTGGTGGTGGTGCCCGGCGTGGCCGACTGGAGCGGCGGCGCCGCCTACGCGCTGCGCGACGCCAACCGCGACAACCACCGCCTGATGGCGCAGTGGTATGCCATGGACCGGGCCGGCGGCATGGCGCAATTTCGGCAAGCCATCGATCAGGTGCTGGGTCTGCCCTGGGTCAACACGGTGGCCGCCGACAAGGATGGCAACACCTTGTTTTCCAACGTGAACGTGGTGCCCTACGTCTCGAGCGCCAAACAGGACAGCTGCACCCCGGCGCCGTTTCGCGCGCTCGCCGCGCAAGGCTTGTATGTGCTCGACGCCAGCCGCTCGGCCTGCGATTGGGACAACGATCCCGCCGCGCCGCAGCCGGGCGTGTTCGGCGCCGCCGCGCTGCCGGCCCTGACGCGCGACGACTACGTGCAAAATTCCAACGATAGCGCATGGCTGAGCAACCCTGCCAGCCCGCTGCGCGGCTTTCCCGCCATCGTCAGCGCGCAAGACGTGAAGCAGAGTGGCCGCACCCGCATCGGCATCGCTCAACTGCAAGCGCGGCTGGCCGGCGGCGATGGCTTGGCCGGCAACAAGATGAGCTTGCAGCAACTCCAGCAACTGGCACTGAGCAACCGTCTCTACCACGCCAGCCACGTGATGGCCGATGTGCTGCAAGTATGCGCGGGCGACAAGGCGGCGCGCGCCGCCGACGGCGCCGCCGTCGATCTGACCACGGCCTGCGCCCGGCTGGCCGAGTGGGACGGCAGCGCCAATCTGGACGCCAACATGGGCTATCTGTACTTCACCGGCTTGTGGGACCGGATCGAGCCGCAAAACCTGTGGGCGGTGCCGTTCGACCCGGCCGATCCGGTCCATACCCCGCGCCGCTTGCAGGTGGCGCTGCCGGCGGTGGCGGCGGCGGTGCGGCAGGCGCTGGCCTCGTCGGTGCAGGCGGCCGACGCCAACGGCTGGCACAGCGAGGCGCGCTGGGGCCAGATTCAGATCGCCCTGCGCGGCCAACAAAGAATACCGATCCACGGCGGCCCCGGCGCGTACGGCATCTATAACGCACTCACCAGCGTGCCGCTGGGCGACGGCCAACGCGACGTGGTCTACGGCACCAGCTATATCCAGGCCGTGCGCTTCGATCAGGACGGACCGCAGGCCCAGACCATGCTCAGTTACTCGCAATCGAGCCAGGCGCAATCGCCCCACTTCGCCGATCAGACCTGGCGTTTTTCGCGCAAGGCCTGGATCGTGCAGCCGTTCACCGAGGCGCAAATCGCGGCCGATCCGGCGTATCGTTCGATCACCGTGTCGGAATAGGCGAACTTCGGGCGCCCGGCGCTGTTGTCCCCGCTGCCTGATCGCCTATAATGGCGCGATGGGTAGATTGTTCAAACATAGGCGCTGGACGGGCTGGATCGTGTGCATGGCGATGCTGCTCAATGTGTTCGCGCCTTCGATCGCGCACGCCATCGGGTCCATGCGCGGCGATTTTCTCCCGTTCGACATTTGCAGCGTCAACAGCGTGAAATCGCCCGGCAAAGTCGGCAACCCGGGCCAATCGCCCGCCGACGACGCCGGCCACAAGATGCAGCATTGCGTGTTTTGTTCGACCCATGCCGGCAGTCTGGCGCCGCCGCCGACGACATCGAACGGGATCGCCGTCATCGGTGGCCACGACCGCTTCCCCGCGCTGTACTACCAATCCCCCGCCCCGCTCTTTTCCTGGAGCGCCGCCAAGCCGCGCGGCCCGCCTCCGCGCGCTTGACCGCCGCCGGCGCGGGACCGCTTGCCGCGCGCCGTGCGCCGCTTGCCGCTGGACGGCGACGGCCGGCGCCAGGCGGCGCCCACGCCACAACATACACTTTTGCGCACGCGGCGCGGCGATTTGCCGCCGCGCCGGCCCGCCATCGCCGGCGCGCACCCTGCGCCGGCATGAAACGCGCCGCCGTGCCCTCACCAATCGACAGGATCGACCATGAAACGCCGTCTTTTTTTATCCGCCCTCACCCTGGGCGCCGCCGTCACGCCGCACGCCGCGCGCGCCGGCGACGCCGCCACCTTCCACGCCATCGACATCACCGGCTCTGCCATCGGACCGGACTTCCAGCTATCGCGCAGCGATGGCCGGCCCGCCAGCATGGCCGACTTCAAAGGTCAATATGTGATGCTGTTCTTCGGTTTCACGCAGTGCCCGGACGTGTGCCCGACCGCCCTCTCGCGCGCCGTCGACATCCGAAAACTGCTGGGCAAGGACGGCGCCAGGGTCCAGGTGCTGTTTATCACCGTCGACCCCGAGCGCGATTCGGCGGCCCTGCTCACCGAGTATATGCGCGCCTTCGATCCCAGCTTTCTGGGGTTGCGCGGCAGCGCCGCGCAAACGGCCAAGGCGGCCGCCGATTTCAAGATCTTTTACCGCAAGGTGGCCAGCGGCAGCTCCTACACCATGGACCATACCGCCATCACCTACGTGGCCGACGCGCAAGGCAAAATACGGCTGGCCATGAAGCACGATCAAACGGCGCAGCAATGCGCCGCCGACCTGCGCACCCTGATGCGGGCCGATTCCGGCGCCGGTTTTTGGACAGGGTTGTTCCAATGAGGCCCGGGTCGAGGTGGATCGGCGCGGCGCTGCTGTGGCTGGCCTTACCGGGCCTGGGCCGGGCGCAGCTGACCGTGGAGCAGCCATGGGTACGCGCCACGGTGGCCGCGCAAAAGGCCAGCGGCGCATTCATGACGCTCAAGGCGGCCGAAAACAGCCGCCTGGCGGCGGCCAGCTCGCCCGTTGCCGGCGTGGTCGAGCTGCATGAGATGAGCATGGCCGGCCAGATGATGACCATGCGCCAGATCGCCGGTCTCGATCTGCCGGCCGGCCAGGCGGTCGCGCTCAAGCCGGGCGGCTACCACATCATGCTGCTCGACTTGAAGCGCCAGCTCAAGGAAGGCGACAGCGTGCCGGTGACCTTGCTCATTGACGACGCGCATGGGCGGCGCCGCACCGTCACCGTCAACGCCGTGGTGCGCCCGCTCAGCGCGGCGGGCGCGGCGGCGCCGGTCTCTCCATAGAAGGCAACAGCACGGTGAGCACGCCCAGCAGCGGCAAATAGGAGCACAGCTGGTAGACGTAGGCGATGCCCGCCACATCGGCGATCCGCCCCATGGCGGCGGCGCCGATGCCGCTGATGCCGAACATGAGGCCAAAGAAGATGCCGGAAACGAGGCCCACCTTGCCCGGCATCAGCTCTTGCGCGAACACCACGATGGCTGAAAACGCCGACGAGATCACAAAGCCGATCACCACCGTCAGGCCGGCCGTCCACGCCAAATCGGCATAGGGCAACAGCAGGGTAAACGGCGCCGCGCCCAGGATCGAGATCCAGATCACGCGCTTGCGGCCGATACGGTCGCCGATCGGGCCGCCCAGGAAGGTGCCGGCCGCCACCGCCGCCAAAAACAGGAACAGATACAGCTGGGCCGCGTGGGCGGACAGGGCGAAGCGGTCGATCAGGTAAAACGTGTAGTAGCTGCTAAAGCTGGACATATAGATGTACTTGGAAAACACCAGCAGCGCCAGCACGCAGAGCGCGCCGTACACGCGGGCCGGCGACAAGGGCGGCCCGGCCTGAGCCGGCGCCTTGCGCGGCAAGCCGTTCAAGTGTCGGCGATGCCAGCGGCTCACGCCGTACAACACGCCGATCGCCGCCACCGCCAACAAGGAAAACCAGGCGATCCGGCCCTGGCCACGGCCGATGATCACGGCCGCGGCCAATAGCGGCCCCAAAGCGGAACCGAGATTGCCGCCCACTTGAAACACCGACTGGGCGAAGCCGAAGCGCCCGCCCGAAGCGATACGGGCCACGCGTGACGCTTCAGGATGAAAGGTGGACGAGCCGATCCCGATCATGCCGGCGGCCAGCAAGAGAGCCGGATAACTGTTCACCACCGACAGCATCAGCACCCCGGCCAGCGTGAAGCACATGCCCAGCGGCAGCAAAAATGGCAAGGGCCGTTTATCGGTGTATAGGCCGATGCATGGTTGCAGCAGCGAGGCGGTGCACTGGAAGGTGAAGGTGATGAAGCCGACCTGGGCGAAGGTAAGCGCGAACTGGGCCTTGAGCATCGGGTAGATCGCGGGCAGCATGGCCTGGATCAAGTCGTTGAGCAAATGCACCAGGGCGACGGCGCCGAGGATAGGCAGCACGGTGGCCGAGGCCGGGTTGGCTGGCAAGCCGGCGCCGTCTGGCGGCGCCACGGCGGTGGCGCTGGCCGCCGCTGAAGGGGAGGAATAGGTCATGGATAGGGCTGGTAGTGAGAGGAAATGGCAGCGTCAACTAAGAATTCTGCCGCGCGATAAGGCAGTGTAATATGTCCATATTCCATGCGGATTCCAATTGTCGTCGTCTATATGCCAAACCTTTTCACCGAAGCGCAACCTGCCCGGCCGCACGCTTGCGATCCGCGCGCCCAGAGCGAGCCGACGCGTAGCGTGACCGCCCTGCTCAAGGACGAGCCGGCCGGCACCCACATCGCGCCCCACAGCCACGCCTGCGCGCAACTGGTGTATGCCACCGAGGGCGTGATACGCGTCAGCACCGCGCTGGGGGTATGGCTGCTGCCGCCGCGCCGCGCGCTGCTGATCGCGCCGGGCGTCGAGCACGCGCTCACCATGCTTAGCGCGGTGAGCTTGCGCACCCTGTACATCGACGCCCACGCGGCGGCCGGCTTCGGCTCCGGCTGCAAGGTGATCGAGGTCAGCCAACTGCTGCGCGAATTGATCTTGGCCATGATGCGCGAACCGCAGCATTACCCCCTGCCCGGCCGGGGCGGGCATTTGGCGGCGCTGATCATGTCCGAACTCGCTTGCGCCGACACGGTGCCGATCGCGATACCGTGGCCGCGCGACCGGCGCCTGCTCGCGGTCTGCCAAGCCATCATGGCGGCGCCCGGCGCGCGCCCGGGCATCGCCCATCTGGCCGCCGCCGCGGGCGCCAGCGCGCGCACCTTGATCCGGCTTTTCCCGAAGGAGACCGGGCTGCATTTCCGGCAATGGGTGCAGCAAGTCCACCTGGCCGAAGCGTTCTTGCGCCTGGCGCGCGGCGACAGCGTGGGCGAAATCGCCCGCGCGCTCGGCTACGCCAGTCCCAGCGCCTTCACGGCCATGTTCCACCGCTTGCTGGGCAAGACGCCGCAAGGCTATGTGGCGGAATGGCGGCGCGGCGCTTGACCCGGGTTGGCCGTCCCCCGCCTTTATTGGGCTGGCGCCGGACCCACATCACTGCGCCCGCGGCCGGCGCCGCTCACACCCGCGGCGGGTCGGTTTCACGCGCGTACACCCGGTGCCGCGCCAGCGCCGCCGTAAACGCGGGCAACGCCGTGTCCAGGCCGGCCGCGTCGCACAGGATCAGGCCCGGGTCCGCCTCGCCATCGGGCAGCGTGGGCGGCAGCCCCGCCCGTTCGACCAGCAGCGCGCCACCGCCCACGGCCAAAATCGGCTTACCGTGGCGATACTGCTCGCGCACGAATTCGAGCGCGCGCGGGTCTTGCGCCAGCGTGGCGCCGGCCACGCCGTCGGGCAGCAGCAGCGCGTCGTACAGCACCGCCGGCCCGGCCTCGAAGGTGATTTCGACATCGAGCGGGTGGTCGTCGAGCGCGCCCACCTTGCCCAGGCATGGGCCGACCAGGCGCGGCACCGCGCCCTGGACAAGGAGCGCCGCGTACAGGGCGCGCACCATGGCGCCATCGACACCGGAGGCGACCATCACGGCGATACGGCGCGTGCGCACCCCGATCACGCCCGGCCGGCTGAGCAAGGACAGCGCCGGCGATGGCGGATAAGCGGGGATCGGCCGCGCGCTGGCCAGCGGCAGCGGCGGCGGCACCTCGATGCCCAGGCCGGCGGCCACGGCGGCGGCCAGCATCGGGTCGACATTGACCAGGCCGGCCACCATGCGGCGCCGCACGGCCGGCGTTTGCACCCGCGTCAGCTCAAAACGGTAAGCGGCCACGATATGGGCGCGCTCGGCCGGGCTTTGGCTGTGCCAGAACAGGCGCGCCTGCGAATAATGATCGGCAAATAACTCCGGTTTGCCGCGCACCTTGTTCTCGGCGACCGGCTCCGGGAAGCTGGTATAGCCGCCCTGCCCGGCCTGGAACGGACAGCCGCCGGCCAGCGAATTGGGCTCGTAATTGACCCGTCCGCGGTGAATGGCTTGCCGGTGCATGCCTTCGCGCTGGTTGTTGTGCACTTCGGCCAGCGGCGAATTGATGGGAATTTCGTGGAAGTTGGGGCCGCCCAGGCGGCTGATCTGGGTGTCGATGTAGGAATGAACGCGCCCTTGCAGCAGCGGATCGTTGCTAAAGTCGATGCCGGGCACCACGTGGGCGGCGCAAAACGCCACTTGCTCGGTCTCGGCGAAGAAATTGTCGGGATTGCGGTCCAATACCAGCTTGCCGACCGGGCGCACCGGCACCAATTCCTCGGGCACGATCTTGGTGGGGTCGAGCACGTCGAACGGAAATTGGGCGGCTTGCTCTTCGGTAAACACTTGCAGTCCCAGTTCCCACTCGGGAAATTGGCCCGCTTCGATCGCTTCCCACAGGTCGCGCCGGTGAAAGTCGGGGTCGGCGCCGGCCAGTTTGAGCGCTTCGTCCCACACCAGCGAGTGGGTGCCGGCCATCGGGCTCCAGTGGAACTTGCAAAAGCGCGCCTCGCCCTGATCATTGATCAGGCGGAAAGTATGCACGCCAAAACCCTGCATGGTGCGGTAGCTGCGCGGAATGGCGCGGTCCGAGGTTTGCCACATCAGCATGTGCGTGCTTTCCGGACTGAGCGAGGCGAAGTCCCAGAACGTGTCGTGCGCGCTGGAAGCTTGCGGCATGGCATGGTGCGGCTCCGGTTTGAGGGCGTGCACCAGGTCAGGAAACTTCATCGCGTCCTGGATGAAGAAGACCGGAATGTTATTGCTCACCAGGTCCCACACGCCCTGCTCGGTATAAAACTTGACGGCGAAGCCGCGCACGTCGCGCACCGTGTCGGCCGAGCCCCGTTCGCCCACCACGGTGGAAAAGCGCACGAAGGTGGGGGTGCGTTTGCCGCTGTGGGCAAAGGGCGCGGCCCGCGTCAGCGCGCACAGGTTTTGATAGGATTCGAAATAGCCATGCGCGGCCGATCCGCGCGCGTGCACCACCCGCTCGGGAATGCGCTCGTGGTCGAAATGGGTGATTTTCTCGCGCAGGATAAAGTCTTCCAGCGCGCTGGGGCCGCGCAGCCCGATCTTGAGCGAATGCTGGTTGTCGGCCACCGGCACGCCCTGATTGGTGGTCAGGAAGGTGCCACTGTCGTCGACCCGAACCCGGTCCAGCGGCCGGTTCAAGGGGTTCTCGCCAAGGGCGGGATGGCCATCGCCCACTTTGGGCGAGGCGATGGTTTCGGTGCTGGTGCTGGCGGTGGCGAAGGGGGTGCATGGCGCATGGGTTTCGCCCTGGTGGGGGGCGCGCGCGGGGTCGCCGTATTCAAGCGGCTTGGTCGCGTTAAATGGCATGGCGGCGGCCAGGCGCTCGTCTCCCACCACCTTGCTGAGCAACTGCTGCGCGATCGGATCGTCGCTGCCCAGGCTGGTGGGCGGCTTGGCGTCCGATGGGCCGGCGACGGTGCTGAAAATGGAGCCGGCGCCGTCGACCGACGGGCCGGTTTTTTTGCGTGTGACCGTGCGTGTGACCATATTTCACCTCGAACATGGGCAGGGCTGCCCCTGGGTTGAGAACCTGACGCGCGGGCGCGCAAGCGCGAGACGCCAACCGTACCGGAGCGCCGGCCCAGGGCCGCCGTTTGCTCGACACCCTTGCGCGCGATGGCAAGCTCAGGCACATATTGACCGAGTTTGCATTCGTTAATGTCGGGCGTTTTTGATGTGGAACAATGCGGCGGTCTGGGCGCGCCAGGCGGCCGCGATGCGGGTGCCGCCCTATTCGATTGATAAGTTGTTTATACAAAAAACAAGATTGGAGTAAGATGGCGGCTACCGAAGCAAGCAAGGATAGCCATGCACACCACGCTGGACGATATCGTCGGCACGCTCAGTGGCCGCGGCGCCATGGAACAGCAGGCGCCGACCGGACGCGATCTGATTTCAATCGCGCAATACCTGATCCCCACGCAGGCCCAGCTCGTCTGCGGATGTCTGGTCGCCGCCGGCGTGCCGGCGGTGGTGGCCGACTATAACCACGCGCAAGCGGCCATGTGGCTCACGCCCGCCATGGGCGGGGTGCGCATTCTGGTGCCGCTTTCGTTCGAGCACCAGGCACGCCAGGCGCTGGAGGCCTACGAGCGGGGCGAGTTTTGCTTGCCGGATGACGCAGACGTGGGCGCCCTCCGAGGCTGAACCTGGGCCGACCCTGGGCTGACTGCGGCTCAGGCCGGGGTGCCCGCGTGGGCGCTGTCGTCCCAGGTGCGCCTCAAGGTCTTTTGCAATTCGAGGTTGTTTTTGACCGAAAAAATATAGGCCAGGTAATCCTCGTCCTCATCGCATTCCGGTATGTTGGGGTTAAAGGCGGGATCGTCGCGCCACCAGGCCGGATAGGCCAGGCTGGTGTCATTGACTGAAAAGACGCTGCTCTTGGCGTCGACGTCATGCCGATACCGGATTTTCACATCCGGGTCGCGCATATTCCAGCGCCGCCCGCCCCATTGAAAATACAATTGGCCCTCGTCCGCATACAGGGCGAAGGTATGGCCGCCCACGCTGTGCATATTGCCCCGGGTTTTACGGCAGTCGGTGTCGCCGCAGGCAAGCACGTCGCCAAAAGCGCGGTCGAACAGCACAAACCCGGGCCCATCGACCCGGCTTAACATGATTTCTTTGTTATTTTTCATTGCACAACTCCGATTGCTGTCGGTACATTCACGCTTTGATCGCTGTGCAAGCCGGCGCGAATAAACTTGATAAAAAGTTTTCAAGTTTATAAGTGTATGTGACCATGTCTTGGTTCCAGATCGGCGCGCCGCTGAACTTTCGCGCGCATCGGCCGGTCATACCAGAAAAAGGACAGCCGTGATGAAAACCAGACTGCGTTGCCCCGTATGTGAAAATGTCGGCACCTTCAGCATTCAAGCGTCGGTGAATGTGAATGTGAACGGCAAAAACGGGTTTATTCCGTTCGAGGAAAGCGAGCGCTGGTTCGGCAGCGAATCGCCTTGCACCTGCGCCGCCTGCGCCTACCTCGATACGATGGCCGCTTTTGTCACAGCCGGCTATATTTCTTGTGGCGACGAGGAGCAATGGGAGGACGACGAGCCCGGCGTTCTCATCAGGAAACCTCAAGCGCGACCGCGCATGCGCTGCCCGGTCTACCCGTTTCCCGGCGCGCGAAAAAAAGAGCAGTAGCCCTGTGGCGCACAAATAAAAACGGCCGGGAAACGCCGGAATCGCCCGGCGCCGCCCGCACCGCTTGTCAACCCAGTTGGCGGTTATTGCTTATCCAACTGCAACCAGTTGAGGTTCCAGCCACCCACGCGCGCGTAGATGGTCAAATCCTGCCAACCCGCATCCAAGTGCACATTGGCGGTCACGGTTCGGAAGTTTTGCCAACCCCCCGTGTTTGGCACGTCCACCACCACCAAATCCGCACCGTTTTTGCCCAGCACCAAACGTCCCCCGCTATAAATCGATGCGAGGCGGAACTGGACCTGGTAATTGCCACTGCTTGGCACCTCGACTGGATAATTCATCCAGTCGTTGTCTTTGATATCGCTGGCATTGAAGCCGCCGCCCTGGTCGGTGGTGGTTTCCATCCGAATGCCACTTCCGTTGCTAAACATTTCAGCCTCGATGCGCTGGCCCACCGCCGGCTTCCAGTTCATCCAATAAGCGATGCTCTCGTTGCGCACCAATCGTTGGCTGCCGAATGCGCGGAAATACGACTCGATGTCGCCCTTGCTGGCGGTGCTGACATTGAGATTGCCGTACTGACCGCCGTTGTTGCTATTGGTGACCATGCCCCAGCCCCAGGAATTGGTGTTGCCATCCGAACCGCCCTGGTTGACCGTTTTATACGACCAACTGGTGGCCGCCCAACCGTACATATTGTACATATCATAAGTCTTGCGGGTGATCTGGCCGCCATAATTGCCCAGCAAAGTCCAAGGCTGGAATTCGCCGACCATGAAGGGCGTATCCAGGTTGCCGATGCGCTTGTTCCAATCGCAGGCCTCGCCGTTGCCATCGGCATTGCAGTGGAGCCAGCGCGAGTGCATATTGGCTTGATTCTCGGCGCCCTGCACCTCATTCCATCCGAACAGGCCCGGGTAGAAATGCATCCAGAAACCGACATTGGTCAAACCGCGGCTATTGGGATTGCCATAGGCGTCAATCCCGCTGCTGTGTCCGGGCAGCATAATCATGTGCTTGGGATCTTTGCGCCGCACCACATCGAACAATTCATAGGAATAGTTGGCCAGGGTGTTGGCGTCGGTGCCCCAAGGTTCGTTCAACAGATCGTAGGCGGCCACGGCGCTGCGACCGTTGTAGCGGCTGGCGATCATATCCCACAGCCATTTGGTGCGGTCTTTATAGGACGGATTGCTCCACAATTCGGCGGGACCGGCACAACCGTCGTGCTGCTCGCCGGGCGCGGCCTGGCCGCCCACCGCGCCGTGCAAATCCAGGATCACGTACATGCCCCGCTTTTCCGCTTCGTTGATGGCGAAGTCCAGATATTTCCAGGCGTCGGGGCGCAAATTGTAGGGACGGTTTTCGTCTTCGATCAGGCTGTACAGAAACGGCAAACGTATCACGTTCATGCCCATCGACTTCATCAGGTCGAAATCGCGTGTCGTGATCCAGTTGTCGCGGTAGACACCCATCAGGCGTTCTTTCTCGGCGGCGCCGAACCGGTTCGACAAGGTGTTTTCGAGTTTGCACTGGTCGCCCACCGTGCCATTGTTGGTCGAAATGCTTGAATTGAGCATCCAGAATTCCATCGCCAGCCAATTGCCCAGATTAACGCCGCGCAAATTGACCCGCTTGCCGGACGCGTCGACCCAGAAATGGCCGTCCTGGTGAATCGCCGGCAATGCCGACACGGCGACCTGTTCCTTGGTGAAATTAATCCAGTTCAGATTGAAACCGCCGCTGGCGGCGAACACGGACAGGCTTTGTTCGCCCGCGTTCAAATACACACGCGAATTGACCGTGGCCCAGTTTTGCCAACCGCCGGTGTTGGGCACCGCCACCACGGCGCTGATGTCCTTGGCGTTTTGGCTGAGCACCACGCGGCCGTTGCCGCCCTGCGCCGCCACCCGGTATTCCACCTTGTACCAGCCGGCGGTGCTGGGATTGATGGTATAGGTCATCCAATCGTTGCTGTCGATGTAGCCGACATCGCCGCCGCCATCGGCGTCGCTGGTCCCTTCGATTTGCACGCCGGACGCGCTGCCATAGGCTTCCGCCTGGAGCTTACCTGGCAGGGAGGTCTGTTGGGCGAGCGAAAAGCGCGCCGCGGCGGCGGTTTTCGCCATCTGTACCGCCTGATCCGGCGCGGCCGCCGTGCCTGGCTTCTGGGCCGCATCGCCACCGCCGCCGCAAGCGGCAAGCGTGATCAAGCCGGCGAACGCGAAAATGGCGGGCAGGCATTTCTGCGGTCCCGCGAGGGACAAGCCGATTATTGTTTTTTGCATAATCTCTCTATTCTGGTTATAAGCGTTAAATCGCAATTCTTATTTTGGTATCTTTGTCGTGAATACCGAGGGCAACGGATAACATTTTTCGCCCCTATGGATCAGTACCGACTGGGCGCGCAGAGTTCCGTTTGGGCAACGATTATATCTTACAAAGATTCTTGCGACTAGCGTGTTGGCGTAATGCGCGCAAGCGGCGCCACCACAAGCGAAGCCATCGGCTGGTATTTCGGGCTGCATAAATTTAACTAACAGTAAAAAAATATTACCGCTGCATTCAAAAATGACCATTCATCTTGTGTGATTTATAGCTGTGACTTGTGGCTGTGATTCAGAGCGGTGATTCATGGCTGTGATTCGCAGCTGTGATTCGCAGCTGATCCATAGCTGATTCATAGCGCGTTGCCAATTCCGCTGGGCAATGCGCAGGATCAAGAAGCGGCGTTCAAATGTGCCCAATATGGCAGTGCTGCTATTCACTTCCGGGGAAGATAATGAACAATATTGCTATATTTGCGTTCGGCATGGCGTGCGCCGGATTGAGCGCGGGCGCACGCGCCGACGAGCAGGCGGCTACGTTAAGTTGGAGTTACGAAGGCAAGACCGCCCCCGCGCACTGGGCCGAGCTCGATCGCGCCAACCGGGGGTGCGCCGGCAAGGAGCAATCGCCCATCAATATCGAGGAAAGCGCGACCAGCAAGGCGGCGCTGGCCGCCCTCGATTTTCAATACGAGGTCGGTGACGCCGACATGCACAACAACGGCCATACGGTTCAGGTGGCGATCGCGCGCGGCAGCGAATTGAAAGTGGGCGCCGAGCAAAACGAGCTGACGGAATTTCACTTCCACACCCCCGGCGAGGAAACCATCAACGGTGTCACCTACCCGCTGGTGGCGCACCTGATGCATAGAAATACTCATGGAAAATGGTCTGGCGTGGCGGTGCTGTTTAAGCAGGGTTTGCCCAACTTGGCGCTGGCGCCCTTGTTCGCTTCGCTTCCAGAATCGGGCAAGCGCGTTTTGCCGGGTTTCAATCCGGCCGCCCTGCTGCCCGACACCCTGGCCTACTTCAGATACACCGGCTCGATCAGCACGCCGCCCTGCACCGACGGGGTGCGTTGGCATGTGTTGAAGCAGCCGGTTGAAATTTCCAAAAATCAAATCGCCGCGTTTCACAGGCTCTACAAGATGAACGCGCGCCCGCCGCAGGCGCTCAACGGCAGAGTGATCGAATCGAGCAAATAAACGCGGCGGCTTTGGTTCATGTGTATCGTTCATACAACAATAACAAATACGCATGAGAGCTTGCATGGGAGATCGATTGCCAGTGCCGGGAGCGTGAATTATAATGATTCGCATTTGCGATTAATCGCCCTCCTTGCTTGCCCTTCCCCTTCCCCATGCACACTTGCTCCCGACATCACCTGGCTGAACGCGCCCCCGCCATTGTTCGCTTACTCACCGTCACCGCCGCTTGTATCGTGAGCTTGGCCGCCTGCGGCGGCGGTGGCGGCGGCGCGCCGGCCCCGGTCGCCCCGCCCGTGGTGGCGCCGACACCGACACCGGTCGCCACGGCCGGCTTGAGCGGGGTCGCCTTGCTTGGCGAGCAGATTTTCAACGACAGCAGCTTGTCCGCGTCCGGCAAACAATCGTGCGCCACTTGCCATGATGCCAGTCACGCCCACGGCCCCGCCAATGATTTGGCGGTGCAATTGGGTGGCGCCAACGGCGAGGTGCAAGGCTTCCGCGCCCCGCCATCGCTGCGCTATCTGACCCAAAACCCGGCATTTTTCTTCGACAAGGAAGGCACCCCGACGGGCGGCTTCGACCGCGACGGCCGCGCCAAGACCCTGGCCGAGCAAGGCGAGCGCCCCTTCCTGTCGCCCCACGAAATGGCCAACCCCAGCAAACAGGACGTGGTCGAGCACTTGAAACGCGCCACCTACGTCGAGCAATTCCGGGCCCAGTTCGGCGCCACCATTTTCGACGACGCCGAAACCGCGTTCGGCCGCATCGCCTTCGCGCTCCAGAAGTACCAGCAGGAAGCGCCCGAGTTTCATCCTTTCGATTCGCGCTACGATCAGTTCTTAGCCGGAAAAACCACGCTGGCGGCGGCCGAAATGCGCGGTCTGGTCCTGTTCAACGATCCTAACAAAGGCAATTGCATCGGCTGCCACACCAGCGCGCGCGGCGCCGACGGCAGCTCGCCGCTGTTTACCGACTTCACCTTCGACAACCTGGGCGTGCCGCGCAACACGCGCCTGAGCGCAAACGCCAATCCGGACTTTTTCGACCTGGGCTTATGCGGCCCGGACCGCACCGACCTGGCCGACCGGGCCGACCTGTGCGGCGCCTTCAAGGTGCCCACCCTGCGCAACGTGACCACCCGCAAGAGCTTTTTCCACAACGGCGCCTTCAACAACTTGAAGGACGTGCTCGGCTTTTACGTGCGGCGCGATACCAATCCGGAAGAGTGGTACCCCAAGGACGCCAACGGCGTGGTGCAAAAATTTAACGACTTACCGGCCCAGTACCGCAACAACGTCAACCTGACGGAGGTGCCGTACAACCGCCAGCCTGGCATGGCGCCGGCATTGTCGCCCAGCGAAATCGAGGACGTGATCGCCTTTCTCGGCACGCTCAGCGACAGCGACCAAACCAACCATTAACCTGAGAGATAGCCAACCATGACTCAAACCTTGATGGCCGCCGCGCTCGCCGCGGCCTTATTGGGCGCGCCGCTGGCCGCCACCGCCGGCGAAGCCGAATTGCTGGCCCGTATAGAAAAAATGGCGGCCGAACTCGAACAGCTCAAGGCCGAACTGCGTACCGGCGCCAAATCGGCGCCGGGCGCCGAACCGCGCCAGGCAAGTGCGACCCCGCTCGCCGCTCCGTTCGCGGCCCCGGCTCCGGTTTCGGTGGCCGCGCCCGCGCCGCAATCGGCGCCGGCCAGCCAGCTCGCCGCCAGCGCCCCGGCCACCGTCTTTAGCGCGTACGGCGAAGTCAATTACAACCGCCCCACCAAGGACGCCAGCGCGGCGCAGGCCGACGTGCGGCGCGCCGTGATCGGCTTTACCCACCGCTTCGACGAGAAAACCAAAATCGTCTCCGAGCTGGAGTGGGAGCACGCCATCGTCTCGGCCGACGACCAGGGCGAGAGCGAAGTCGAGCAACTGTATGTCGAGCGTGAGTTCGAAGGCGGCTTGCGCGCCAAGGCCGGTCTGTTCCTGATTCCGTCCGGTCTGCTCAACACCAACCATGAGCCGACCGCTTACTACGGCGTGGAGCGCAATTTCGTCGAAACGGCGATCATTCCATCGACCTGGCGCGAAGTGGGCCTGGGCCTGTCCGGCGAGACCGCCGCCGGTCTGGCCTGGGATACCGGCCTGACCACCGGCTTCGATCTGGGCAAATGGGACGCCGCCGGCCCGGATGGACGCGAGTCGCCGCTCGGCGCCATTCATCAGGAAGGCCAGCTGGCCAAGTCGCGCGACGTGAGCGTGCATGGCGCCTTGAACTGGCGCGGCGTGCCCGGTTTGCTGATCGGCGGCTCGGTCTTTACCGGCAAGGCAGGCCACAAGGCGGCCGGCTTCTCGGCCCAGGATGCGCGCGTCACCGTCTACGACCTGCACACCCGCTATACACCGGGCCGCTGGGATCTGTCGGCGCTGTACGCACGCGGCCAGATCAGCCATACCGACGCGCTCAACGCCACCCTGGTCGGCAATCCGACCCCGGTGCCGAGCAGCTTCGCCGGCTGGTACGCGCAAGCGGCCTATCAATTGTTCAAATCGGGCGACTACACCGTCACCCCTTTCCTGCGCTATGAACAGTTCAACACGGCGCGCCGCTACAGCGAGCTGCCGGCCGGTCTGAGCGTGGCGCCGGGCGCGGATGAAAAAGTGGCCACCCTGGGCGCCAACGTGCGCGTGGGCGAAGGCGTGGTGCTCAAGGCGGACTATCAGAAATTTAGCGAAGACAAGTCGCGCGACCGCCTCAATCTGGGCATGGGTTTCTCGTACTAAGCCGGCATGCGCTATCTCCAAGCCATTCCGCTGGTGGCCTGCGCGCTGTGCGCGCCGGCCTTCGCCACCCAGTACTTGAACGCCGAGCAGGCCCAGAAGCTGATGTTCCCGGACGCCTCCGCGTTCCGGGAACAGAATCTGACGCTCAACGCGGCCCAGATGCGGCAGGTCGAAACGCTGGCCGCCCTGCCGGCGCGCTCGGTCAACTGGCGCGTGATGGGCGCCTACCAGGGCGAGACGCTGCTCGGTTTCGTGGTGTTCGACGAAGTGGTGGGCAAGTTCGAACTGATTTCATACGCGGTCGCCCTGCAAGCCGACGCCAGCGTGCGCCAGATTGAAGTGCTGGTCTACCGCGAAAGCCACGGCGGCGAAATCCGCCTGCCGGCCTGGCGCCGCCAGTTCGTCGGCAAATCGGCCCATGGCGGCGGGCTGACGGTGGGCGACGGCATCGCCAACATCAGCGGCGCCACCCTGTCATGCACCCATCTCACCGACGGCGTGCGGCGCATCGCCGCGATCGGCCAGGTGGCGCTCAAAAAATGATGCGCCGCGCCCGGCCTTCGCTGGGCACCCTGGTGGTGGTCAGCATCGCCGACACGCTGCCCGAGGCGACGCTGCGGCGCGCCTTCGACGACGCGTTCGCGGCGCTGGGCGGCGTGCAGCGGCGCATGAGCTTTCACGATCCGGCCAGCGACGTCTCGCGCCTGAACCGGGCCGACGCCGGCCAGGTGCTCAGCGTCGATCCCCATACCTGGCAAGTGCTGCAACTGGCGCAAGCGGTGGCCGACGCCTCCGGCGGCATGTTCAACATCGCCTGCGCGCCGCGTCTGGTCGAATGGGCTTGCCTGCCGGCGCCGGCGCCCGCCCCGCCCCGCTATTTACCTGACCGCGCGGTTCTGCGCTGCGAAGGCGGCCCGGCCGGCACGCTGGTGCGCAAGCTGGCGCCGGGCTGGGTCGATCTGGGCGGCATCGCCAAGGGCTATGCGGTCGACCTGGCGCTGGCCGCGCTGGCCGCGGCCGGTGTCGACAGCGCCTGCGTCAACGCCGGCGGCGACTTGCGGGTGCTGGGGCCGGCCGACTGGCCGGTCGCCATCCGCGACCCGCGCGCACCAAGCCGCGCCAAGGTCACGCTGACCTTGCGCGCCGAGGCGCTGGCCACCTCGGCGACCTATTTTTCGGCGCGCCGCCACGCCGGCCAGGCAGTGAGCGCCCTGGTCGACGGGCGCAGCGGCGCGCCCTTGACGCACGGCGCCAGCGTCTCGGTGCGCGCGGCCACCTGCGCCGTGGCCGACGCGCTGACGAAAGTGGTGGCCGCCAGCGGCGACCCGGGCCACGCCTCCTTACAGAGCTTTGGCGCCACTGCCCTTATAATCTAGGCGATGTCCCCCCACCACTCCCCCCATACCACGGCCACCTCGCGCAGCGGTGCGCGTGAGCAGCATAGCGCCCGCCATATCAATCTGCGCATGGAGCGCTGGCACCGGCGCTGTATTTACTTCAGCACCGCCGCCTTGCTGTTGAGCGGTGTGGCCTGGCTGCTGGCGCGCCACTTCATGCGGCCGGCCGGCCAATTCGGCGAGACCATTCATCCGATCGAACCGTGGGCCATGAAGCTGCACGGCGGCGCCGCCATGCTGATGCTGTTTTTTCTGGGCAGTTTGATGAACGCGCATATCCGGCGCGCGCTGAAAACCGGCCGCAATCTGGCCACCGGCTGGAGCATGATCGTCAGCACGCTGATATTGATACTGACCGGTTTCGGACTATATTACGTGGCGGGCGAGCACGACCGGCCGGTGTGGTCGGCCTTGCACTGGATCGTCGGCCTGGCCATGGCGGCCCTGCTGGCGGCGCATATCGTGCTGGGGCGGCGCGGCAATCGCCATGCGCCTTAAATGTCGGCGGTCGCGCTGAAGCCGGACCAGCGCGGAATCAAACGACGCTCCTTGCGCACCAATTGCAGCTTGCTTTTATCGTAGACCCATTCGTAACCGTATTTTTTATCGGTCCACGAACATAATACGCCATCCATGGTATCGCTCGACGGCGATTTCAATCCGCAAGCCAGCACTTTCATGACCGGGCCGCCATCCAATTGCTGAACGAGGTCGCCGGGAGCAAAGATTCTGTCCATGTTTGCCTCCATCGAAGTTACATACTGGAAAGCCGCGGCATGTGACGGCCGTGTAGCCCCCTGAGTCCGTATCTTGCCACAGCTAAGGCCGCAATAGCGCGTTTTATCGCGATAATATTTCACGATTCAATTAAATAAATTCGAGGCTGCTCGATAATATCGGCTCCTACGCTCGCCTACATGGCCGGCGATATAATAATGGCTTGATGAATTGACAGCGCCACGACGGGAAAACAAAAAATCCGCCGCACAACCATGTTTTTTACTCAATTTCCCAGTGTAAATTGACTAATAAAAACATTGATGACTATATAATTAAAAAAATTAATTAATTTCCCGCCACCTGCTTGTTACTATTTGTGACAATATTATAATTAACGATAATTAACTTTTAGTGAACTCAGCAAGCACGGTAGCGCCACGCCTTATTTAACAATTTTGAGCGTGCCATGCCGGCCGCCCGGGGGTGGATATATGTCAAGATTCGTGGGATCATGTACCCATTCGTAGCTGGCCGCTCTTCAAAGCCA
>JAZKGI010000038.1:0-70709 GCA_040385995.1 Pseudomonadota bacterium | reverse complement strand
ACTGCATTACAGTCGATGCGCGAAGGGCACGGCTGAGTTGTGTATAACGATATGACTTGGACCTGATCGAGCTGACGCTCTGGATTCTGGTCGAAACTGCTGACCCGGACATAACCGATGCGCTGACCTCTCAAAACGTGCCTCCTTAACAAGATGTGTCAGGAAAGACTCTATGACCGTTCAAGGGCATATGTCAAGTAATTGCGATGCCAACCCTATTCTGACGGCTTGCGCTGGGGTCTTCTGACATCAGGTTAGGGTATGGCTCAACCGGACACCTTAGCGGTTGGATGTTCTTCAACGAAATACGGGAATAGTCCCGTAGGCAGTTCGCCTGTTTCCTGCTTCCTGTAGTTTTCTACCCAGCTCGGCGATCCTGCGTTCGCCCGCTTCTAGCGCCTGTGCGGATGTATGCACTGAGTAGGAGCCAAGATGTAACGGATGAGGATGCGGTACCGCAGAGCCCAGTACGAACACAGCGTCTGCCGTTTCCGATGCTTCGAGAACAATGGGCTTCTCTCCTTGTTCAAAGACCACCATTTCACCTGCACTGATGGACGATTCAGCTTCAAGTGTGCCTTGGGCAAGTGCCAACCACCCAACTGTATGACGGGCCGGGGGTTGATAAGTCCAGCGTTTGCCAGCCGGTAGCGTCACGAGTAGATAGTTGATGCCTTCAGGTGCGGGCACCGGGCTTTGCACGCCGTCATGGTGGCCGATGATTACGTGCGCAGGACCGGCCTGCAGCATGTCTTGGACCTCAATGTAGCGGCTGACCGGCTCACAGTTTTCAAGGTCAGCAGGCAACGCCATCCAAAGCTGGAAACCTTGGATATGCGGCACGTTGCCAGCCGTCAATTCCTTGCCATGCCACATGCCACCGCCGGCACGAGCCCATTCAACAGCCCCATAGTGCAGCGTTCCGGATCCGGCCACCGGATCGTTGTAGAGCATATCGCCCTTGGTAAAGACAGTCACTGTAGCGATGCCCGAGTGGGGATGGATCGGCATATTGCCCAGAGCCCGGATATCCGCTCCTTTTGTTTCGAAGATATCCAGAAACACAAAGGGCTTTACGATCTGGCCCAAATCGGATGGACTCATCAAACGGGTGATGGGGCCATGGCCTCTGCCCCGTGTGCGGCTTGCAATACGCCGAAACGCCAGTGCAGATTTGTTGTCGAGAACGGTTTTCATTTTCTTTCCTCCATTTATTAATGTGGACGAACGTTCGGTGTAGGCAACTAACCGTGCCGGTAATGAGCAGCAGCACCAAGGCACGAATACGCGTTGCACGAACATGTACGCTACCGCCGCCCTCACCTCACGAGCGCGGCGGTATCGCAGAACTTCGACTAAATCTTGATGAAGTTGTGCGTCAGCCCGCCGAAGGGCAGCGAAGCGAGCGGCCCACCGACATCGAGCGCGCCAAGGTCAACGGGGAAGAAACCGGCGTCTTCCATAATCCCGCGTACCTCGGCTTTCGCGGCAGCGTCGTCACCCGAGTAGAACAACACGCGCTTGCCCCCCGCAACTTCTGGCTCCTTCAGCACATTGACATCGTTGTGGTTGAATGCCTTGACGACCCGTGCGCCCGGAACGAACTGCTGGATGATCTGGCTCGAGTGCTTTCCGCCGAGATCGACCGCCTTGATGCCATAGGCTGCGAGCGGATTGCTCGGGTCGTTCGCATCTGGCGATGTGGCCGGATCTAAGAACTCCACCGGATTGGTGCCGTCGATGACGATACGGCCATTCCAGGCTGGCAGGCCGCGCAGCACTTTTTCCGCATCGACCCAGCGAACTGCGACCAGCACGATGTCGGCGCTTGCCGCCTCTTCCACGGTGCCGGCCTTGATGGATGGTCCGAGCTCCTGGATCAACGAAGCAAGCGAGGCCGGTCCGCGACTGTTCGAGATAGTGGCCGCAACGCCGTTCTTGGCGAGAATGCGGGCGAAGTTGGAGCCGAGGGCACCGGAGCCGATGATACCGATAGTCATGCTGTATTCCTTTTCAAATAAAGGGGGTTGATAGAGAGCGCTGCCTGCACCCCCGAATACTGGGCAGCTGCATATGTGGCACCTCATCAAGAAGCGCCGATAAATAAAAGTTTGTCGGCGACTCACTTACAATTAGAGGCAAAATAATCCGAAAAGATCACCATACGAGAGGGATCGAAAACTTGCCCAGTCGAGCTACTTCGGCCCCGATGTCAGCGATGGTAGTCTTGGCAAGCTCTTGCTCAAGCGCTCCGCGCGCACGCGTCAAGATCGGTTGCATAGCTTCGAGGATGTTGCCTCCCACCACGCAGTTCTCGCACGGCGGCGTCCGGTGGAGCGAAAAAAGCTCCGTATCCTCGACCGCTTCGTAGACATCGAGCAAGCCGATATCCGCAGCAGGCTTGGCCAACATCGCGCCTCCGCCTGTGCCTAGCTGCGACTTGGTTAGTCCCGCCTCGCCCAGCCGCGACAACAGCCCCCGGATCACCACGGCGCTGGTATTCACCGAGTAGGCGATATCTTCTGATCGCATAGGTTTGCCGTCGCTGACTGCGAGCCCGGTCAGGATGTGGACGGCGACGACGAAGCGGGTACTGGTTGGCATGGTGAATTCAATTCGCTATTTGCTTGTGTGTTGGTGACTTTACGACACACTCAATGGACTGTCAAGAGGTGATTAAAAAATAGAAAAGCGGGCGCTACCGTTAGCGTGCTTTATTTTACGTTTTCTGAGGCGACCCCCAGGATGGTGGGAATTTTCTGGGGTTCCGGCTCAGCTCCCCCTTAACCCGGTTTTACGTTCCATTGCACCTCAGACCCCACCGTCAAGGAATCGATCAAATGGTTGGCCTTCGGCGTCTGCTCAGGATCATCTTGCACGATGTAACGCGCAAGCACATTCGTATCCAGGCCGATCATTTCGCAACCGCGCCGCGCTGAGCGATGGCATCATTCATTTGCTCGACACTTACCGGCGCGACCGGCCGACGAATCATGCCCTTGAGCGACTGAACCGGCTCGGTGGCCGCAATCATTTCAAACCGTCCCTTTACCACTTCAACAAATTCCACCCGGCTACCGGCGTCGAGGCCGAGTGCGGCGCGCACTGCCGCCGGTACCGTGATTTGCCCTTTGGAGGTCATTTTTGCTGTCGCCACAACGTTCCCCTATACTACTGCGCATTGCTTCATGCACAGTTCATACTCTGTCTGCCGCGCGCACTCCCAGAGAACGACGATCGGAATGGTGACCGGCCAGCAGCGGGAGCCACCAGGGCGCTGCAATTTTCCGTTACCGTACCGTTCACAATCTCGTACACCCGGTTCAACCTACCGATCATGGGTTGTCGATCTTTTGGGGTCAGGCCTTTCTGCTCCATCCTGAATTTGATTGCACCAATCGGTTTCGGTAGCACCAATCTCTCGCAGCGCCGCCGCGTGATCTGCGATGGTCTTGACGGGTTTATTACCATTTATACCTCACTTAGACAGTTTGCGCATCGATGGCGTCGTACTCTCATCCCAATATGGGACTAGTACAAGCAAACTTTGCGCTGAAATGGGCATTTACCCCAATACATCGTTTAACTCAAACCAGCGCCCTTCATCGCTTCCGACTGCGTGATGCCAGCACTGCGGTGGCGATCCACCTGCAACAGATATTGGCGCCGCGCCGCAGTCAAGCCGCACGGCACCATATCAATGCCATGTGCTGACAAGGCAAGCCCGCGTGCGCGGTCCGGGCGCTGCTAAGCCAATGCTTTGAGCACATCAGCGGGGCGCATCGGCAAATGCCGCAGGCGCGCCCCCACCGCCGCGAAGATGGCGTTGCCGATGGCCGGCCCCACCACGGTGGTGGGCGGCTCGCCCATGCCGGTGGCGGTGTGCATGCTGCTGACAAATTCGAATTCCATCGGCGGCACGTCGGCCATGCGCAGCGGCGTGTAAGCATGCAAATTGGTGTCTTGCACCTCGCCCATGCGAAACACCGTGCCTTCGTGCAGCGCCATGCTCACGCCCCACAAGGCCGCCCCCTCGGCCTGGGCCAGCGCCCCGTCCGGGTCGACAATGGTGCCGGCATCGATCACCATGAACAGCTTTTCCAGCTTGACTTGGCCGCTCTTGCGGTCCACCCGCACCCGCGCCACGCACGCGCTCCAGGTCGGCATGCCGCGCTCTTGGCCGAAGGTGGCCGCGATGCCCAGCCCGGTGTCGGCCGGCATCGCCCCGCCCCAGCCGGCCTTCTCGGCCACCCGTTTGAGCACGCCGGCCAGCCGGGCCGCGCCGCCCACCGCGTTGGGCGCCCCGCCGCCGTTTTTGCCGCGCCCGTCCAGCAGCGACAGGCGGAACGCCAGCGGGTCGCGCTTGGCCGCAATGGCCGCCTCGTCCATGAAACTCTCCAGCGCCCAGTTGGTCCAGCCGGGCGCCACCGAACGCAGCCAGCCAGGCCGGAAGGTACGGTTGGCCAAATCGTTCGAGACCGCCCGCACCCGGTGCGCGCCCACCGTGTACCAGTGGTCGGCGCCGGCGATGGAAAACGGATCGTAGGGCCGGCCGCGCTCGTCCTTGGCCAACAGGGCCGGCGCCATGACCTGGGTCGGCCAGCCGGCGCTGGCGTGGTGCTCCATGGCGGTGACGGCGCCGCGCTCGCCGAACGCCATGCGCAGCCGCTGCACCGAGGGCGAGCGCGGCGAGTCGAAGCGGGCGTCGTCGGCCCGGGTCAGCACCATCTTGACGGGCCGCCCCAGCGCCTTGGCCGCCAGCGCCGCCGGCACCGCGTAGTCGCCGTTCAGGCGGCGCCCGAAGCCGCCGCCCAGTAGATAGGTATGCAGTATCACTTTGTTCTCGGGCACCGCCAGCGCCTTGGCCAGCACCGGCAAGATCAGCGATTGCCACTGGTTCCCGGTATGGATGTGCCATACCCCGTCGCGCTCGAGCGCGACCGCGTTGACCGGTTCAAGCTGGAAATGGAGCACGGTGCTGGTGGTGTAATCGTGCTCCAGGCGCAGCCGCGCGGTGGCGAAGGCGGCGGCCACGCCGTCGTCGTCGACCACCATCGCGCCCGCTTCGCCGTCGCTAATCAACTTCACGCCATGGGCCAGTATATCGTCCTCCGAGACGGCGGCGGTGGGCCCGGCTTGCCACTTGATGCGCACCAGTTCGGCCGCGCGGCTGGCCGCGTCGAACGTGTCGGCCAGCACCATGGCCCAGCCGGGCACGGTGTCGGACGGGTCCTCAAGCGCGATGGTTTTCAGGTAGCCGGGCACCGCTTTGGCCGGTCCGTCGTCGATGGTCAGGATGCGCGCGCCGTGCCGGGTGGGCGGAATCAAAGGGCGGGCGTAGACCATGCCCTCGACGACCGCGTCGATGCCGTACACGGCGCTGCCGTTGGTCTTGGCCGGCACGTCGAGGGCGGCCACGTTCAAGCCGATCAGACGCCGCTCGGCCGGGGCCTTGAGCGGGATCGCCTCGAGCTGCTCGGCCGTATATTTGCGGCTGATGTCGCCGCGCCGCACGATCTCGCCGTACGACACGGCGCGCAAGCCCGAGCGCACCGCGCCTTGGCGGGCCTCGCAGGCGCCGGCCGGCACGCCCAGTAGCTTGGCGCCCTCGTCGAGCAGGGCCAGCCGGCCGGCCGCGCCGGCCCGGCTGAGCGGCTCGAAGCTTTGCCACACCGACCAGCTGCCGCCGGTCACCATCAGGCCCCATTTCGGGTCGCTGTCGACGTATTTCAGGCGCACCAGATTCCAGTCGGCCTCCAATTCCTCGGCCAGGATGCGGGCCAGCGCGGTGCCGATATGCTGGCCCATTTCCGCCTTGGCGATGTTGACGGTGAGCACCCCGTCCGGGTCGATCTGGAACCAGATGCCGGGATCGATCAGGGGCCGCGCCGCGGTGCCGCCGGCGCCGGCCAGGGGCAGGCCCGCGCCCACGAAAGCGAGGGTGAAACCGGCGCCGGCGGCGGCGATCAGGAAGCCGCGCCGGGCCGGCGAGGCGGGCGCGCCGGGCTGGGCGTGTTTGGGCGGCAAACTAGGCATGGGGCGGCTCTCCCTGGGTGCGCTCGGCCGCCAGCTTGATGGCCTTGCGGATGCGGACATACGCCATGCAGCGGCACAGGTTGCCACTCATGACGACGTCGATATTGGCGTCGCTCGGCTGCGGATAATCCTTGAGCAAGGTGGCCGCCTGCATGATCTGGCCCGACTGGCAATAACCGCACTGCGGCACCTGGGTCTCGATCCAGGCTTGTTGCAAGGGATGCTGGCCCTGGGGGTGCAAGCCTTCGATGGTGACCACGGCGGCGCCGGCCACCGTTTCCACCGGCGTGATGCAAGAGCGTATGGCGCGCCCGTCCACGTGCACGGTGCAGGCGCCGCACAGGCCGATGCCGCAGCCGAATTTGGTGCCTTTCAGGCCGATCTGGTCGCGGATCACCCACAGCAGCGGCGTGTCCGCTTGCGCTGGCACGGCGACCGGCTGGCCGTTGACGGTAAAGGTATTCATGCTATGCGCACTCCTGGCAGGTGATGATCGCGTCCCGGCGCCCGGGACGGCTGTATGGTGATGCGTGGCCGCTCGCGGCCCTCGCGCTAAGGCTGGCGCCGCCGCGCCGCCGCCACGCCCGCTTCCAACTCCGGCCACGGCGGCAGATCGGTGCGGGTGCGGCGCAGATAGCCGGCCAGTTCGGCGATGTCGCGGTCGGACAGGGCCGCGCCAAAGGGCGGCATCAGCACCGCCGGCAAGCCCTCGTCGCGCCCCACGCCGTGCACGATCACGCGCAGCAGATTGGCCGGATCGGGCGCCGTGAGCGCGCTGTTGAGCGTCAATTCGGGCCGCAGTAACTGCGGCGCGCCATTGCTGTTGGAGTGGCAGGCGGCGCAAGCGGCCAGGTACAGGCTGGCGCCCCGTTCGCTGGACTGGCCGCTGGCCGGAACCGGCCGCGCCATCGCCTGTTGCAGCGTGGCGCGGGCGTTCGGCGCGGCCAGCCCGGCCTGCGACAAGTCGGCGAAATACACGGCCAGGGCGTGGATGTCGGCGTCCGGCGCCAGCTTCAAGCCCTGATGCACCACTTCCGACATGGGGCCGGCGGCCACCCCATGCAGGGCGGTGGCGCCCAGCCGCAGGTAGCTGGTCAACTCCGCTTCGGTCCACGGCAGCGGCGCCGGGTTGGCCGCCGTGAGCGCCGGCGCGAACCAGCCGTCGATGGGCGCGCCCAGGTAGGATGACGCGGCGATTTCGGCGCCCAGCCGGTTGCGCGGGGTGTGGCAGGCGGCGCAATGGGCCAGCCCTTCGGCCAGATAGCGGCCACGGTTCCAGTCCACGCTCTTGCCGACGTCGGTGGGCAGCGGCCGCGGCGCGAAAAACAGCAGTTTCCAGCCCGCTTGCAAGGCGCGCACGTTGAGCGGAAATGGCAGCGCGTTCTCGAGCGCTTCGGCGTGCACCGGCGCGCGCGTCATGAAGTAGGCATACAGCGCGCTCAAGTCCTCGTCGCTGACCAGATTGAAGTGCGTGTAGGGAAACACCGGAAACAGATGTTCGCCGTCGCGCCGCACGCCTTCGCGCATGGCGCGCTGAAAGGCCGCTTGCGACCAATTGCCGATGCCGGTTTCGGTGTCGGGCGTGATGTTGGTGGCATGGATGTCGCCGAACGGCGTGGCCAAGGGCCGGCCGCCGGCGAACGGGGCGCGGCCCTTGACGGTATGACAGGCGGCGCAATTGCCGATGCCGGCCAGCATCTCGCCTTTGGCGATCAACTGCGGCGAAAACGCGCTTGGCGCCGGTTTCGCGACCGGCGCCATCTCACCCTGCCAAGACCAGGCGTAGAAGGCGAGCGCGGCGGCTAGCAGCAGCCAGATCAATGCCAAGAACAGTTTTTTGAACAAGACGGCCTCCTTATTTTTTTTGTTTGCCATCAAGCGCTAGCGGGCATCAAACATTGCAGCAGTGTATCTATTTCCAATACTACGCCATATTTAATTTTTGGTATATGTCTGCGGGCGGCGCCGCCCACGCGCACCCTGCGCGCGTCGTCACGCAATGGGCGCATCGAGCGTGGCAAACACACTTCGAACTGTTTGGGTCAAGCCGGGAAAAACACGACCGAAGGTGTCGTGCGAAGCGATGCCATTGGTAAATGGACGATATTGACGCAACCGGTCGCGCCCGATCTCGCTCCACGCAAGCACCGCGGCCCGGCTTTCCGCGTCGCGAAGGACAGCGCAGATCGCCGTCAATACCAGTGCATCGCGCTGAGGCGCATGTGCTCAGTTATACTTAGTTATAAACCCCAGAGGTCACGACGACGTCACCGGCGCGTTCAATGTAGAGGGACTTCGGTTCGACCGCTTTCGAAACAGGATTGACGAATTTGTAGTTTTGCCAGCCCGTTCCCTTGGTTTTGGCGATCTCAATGCGGTCACGGATGAAGTAGACCCCATCGACATCCCTGATATCGTATAAATCTTTCCCAATCATCTTGGGATTGCCGCCGTGGGCCAGATTCTTGCCCTTCAGATCGTAGATCATGACGTACAGGTCGCGGTCTATATATGAACCGTTGCGATCATTGACAGCGGCCACGGTCTTGTCCAGCCCATCTTTTTTGATCTGCGCAATCGCCTTTTTGACCATGGCGATCGCCTCCTCGCGCGTACCTCTTTCGGTAGCCATGCCGCTGACACATACCAGCGCCATCGACAAAGACAGGGACATTCTGACCGCAGTGGATTTCGTAAGAAAACTCATGACGTCTCCGGTGAGTGTAGGACCTGACTAGTGCCAGAACGGCACTAACCGATGTTAGCACTATATTTCCAATCTCAAAGGGCGTCAACGCTGCCGCGCGAAAACAACGGTCAGAAGTGGGCCACCGGGGGGGGGGCCGCCACAGTTTACGCCGCGCTCTCCATGCCGTGACTGACTGGCGGCAACGGCGACGGCACGCCACTGATTGCCTGAGCCGCAGGTCGATTCCGCCGGCGTCGGCGCCGCTCACGTCCACCACGCCCGCGGTGGCGTCGGCGTAGCCGGCGGCGCCCGCCTCCAGGCTTTATTTCGCGGTGCCGGGAACCGACCAGCGCTGGGCCGCGAACGAAGGGGCCGGGTGCCGAATCGGGCCAGCCAGATCGCCTCGCGCAACAACTGTTCCAGCACATAGGCGCCGCCACCGAGATCGGCGCCAGTCTCGCGCACGGCGACCTTCGGCCCGCCCGGATAGTGTTGCCAAGCCACCACATATGCGGCATGGCGGCGGGCGGCGGGCGGCGGGCGGCGCCAGGATCAGCCTGCCGCCGATGCGCGCCGGCACGGTGGCCGACGGCGCCAGGGCGAGCGGCGCCGAAGCCGTGCTCAGCTCGGTGGTGGCTGGGACCAGCGACGCGGCGGCGCCGGCCGCAGCCACCGGCACGCCAGCCACGGTGGCGGTGGCGGCGCGCTCGGCCGTGAGCACCACATCGTATTCACCCGGCGGCAACGGCGCCAGCACGAAGCGGCCGCTGTCCGGCGCCGTACCGCCGTACGTGGGCGCGCCGTGTGACGTGCCGAACGCGGGCAAAACGCGGGCAAAACGCGGACCAAACGCGGGCCAATCCGCGGCCAAACGGCATGCCGTCTGGCGGCCGCGCCGCCCAGCCAAGCTGCCAGCGACCCGCCCTATATAATCAGTCAAATTCTCCGCGCCAATAGTCGCCTCACCTCGCTTTTTCCATTCATGCATATCTTTACAAACATCCTGATCCTGGTGCTCACCGTCGTGCTGTGCGGTTTTCTCGGCCGCCTTTCCTGGTTCCGCTTGCCGCTGCCGCTGATCCAGATCGCCGCCGGCACCGCGCTGGCCGCGTTGTTCGGCGTGTCCGTGCCGCTCGACCCGGACATGTTTTTCTTACTGTTCATTCCGCCGCTGCTGTTCCTGGACGGCTGGCGCATTCCCAAGGGCGCCTTCTTCAGCGACGCCGTGCCGATCCTGTTTTTGGCCATCGGCCTGGTGCTGTTTACCGTGCTGGGCATGGGCTTGTTCATCGACTGGCTGATCCCGGCCGTACCCCTCACGGTGGCGTTCGCGCTGGGCGCGATCCTCTCGCCCACCGATCCCGTGGCGGTCTCGGCAATCGCGGCCGGCAACCCGATCCCGCCGCGCCTGATGCACATCCTGGAGGGCGAATCGCTGCTCAACGACGCGTCCGGTCTGGTCTGCTTCACCTTCGCCGTGACCGCCGCCATGACGGGCAGCTTTTCCATCGCTGCCGCCTCGCTCGGCTTTCTGCGCGAGGCTGGCTTCGGCATCGCGGTCGGCCTGCTGGTGGCCTGGGGCGTGGGCTGGATCAACCGCTGGCTGGTAGGCAAGGTGGGCGAGGAGCCGGGCTTGCAAATTCTTATCAGCCTGCTCATTCCGTTCGCCGCCTATCTGGGCGCCGAACGGGTACACGGTTCCGGCATTCTGGCGGCGGCCGCGGCCGGGGTGTCGATGCATTATGCCGACTTGATCGGGCGCCCCCTGGCGGCCACCCGCATGCAGCGCAGCGCGGTGTGGGACACCGTGCAACTGGTGCTCAATGGCGTGATCTTCGTCATGCTGGGCGCCCAGTTACCCGCCACCATCGCCAGCTTGCCGGCGGCGGCGGCCGACGTGGGCGTGGGCAGCGCCTGGCGCATGCCGCTGTATGTGGCCGCCATCACGGTCGGCCTGATCTTCTTGCGCTTTTTCTGGGTCGTGGTGTCGATGAAGGTGACGCTATTCAAACAACGGCGTGACGGCGGCGCGCAACGCCGGCCCAGTCTGCGCCTGCTGCTGGTGGCCTCGTTCGCCGGCGTGCGCGGCGCGCTGACCCTGGCCGGCATCCTGACGCTGCCGCTGGTGCTGCCGAACGGGACGCGCTTTCCCACCCGCGACCTGGTGATTTTCCTGGCCATGGGCGTCATTTTGCTGTCGCTGCTGCTAGCCAGCGTGGCCCTGCCCTGGCTCACCAAGGGCCTGGTTTTCTCGCCGCCGCCCACTCGCAGCAGCGAAGAGGCCGACGCGCGCCAGGGCGCCGCCGACGCCGCCATCCGGCGCCTGGAGCGTACCTGCAATGCCTGGTCGAACAAAAACCCCGACAAACAGATCCGGGTCGAGGCGGCCAACCGCCTGATCGAAGCGTACCGCCTTCGCCTGTCGTACGGCGAAGGCAGCGACGAGCTGGAACAGTTGCGCCTCACCGCCCAGGCCGAACGGGGCTTGCGTCTGGAAGCGCTGGCCGCCGAGCGCGATGAATTGTACCGGCGCCGCATGAACGGCGAACTCGATGACGTGATCCACCTGCGCCTGCTGCGCGAGATCGACTTACTGGAAGCGACGCTGGAGTAGGCGCTGGCGTCTTTTCTTCCAGCCACGGAACTTTCTGGCGGCGCCGACATTCATTGGGTACCAAGCGATTTTCCACTCATCACGCGTAGCACAAGGGAGCATATTTCATGGCAATCACAGGCGCAAACAGTCCGGTTGGGTTTCACTCTCCTCACATACCAATTGACACGCCGTCCCCGGCGGCGCGCCCTGCCGCCAAACCCGTGCCAGGTCAAACGGCCCAGCCGCAAAACCGTCTCTACAATCAGGAAAGCACGCGCGCCGGTGTGCCGATGAAAAATCGGCTACACGCGCAGCACGCGGAATTGACTCAACAAAAAGCGACGGGTGACGCCGCAGGCGGCTCCGGTGTGTTGAGCACCATGTCGAAGGTTGCCAACGGCGCGAGCCTGGCCCTGTCCTGCGGCGGGAAGGCGACACAGGCTTTGGGCTTAGGCGCGACGCTCACCGCTGCGGGTGCCCCGGTGGGCCTGCCCACTATGGCAGTAGGCGAACTGATCAACATTGCAGCGACGGTGGCCGGCGCGGTCGGCACCGGTGCCAAGGCCATCGAGCAAATGATGGCCGGCGACTCCAGTGGCGCGAAGAAAACCATGGTTGAGGGTGGCGTCCAAGCTGCCGTGAACATGATTTAAAGATCAGGGGTAGACAAACGATTTGACCAGCGTCAGCTCGCCCGAGGAACGCATTGGCACCATGAACACCTGCTGCTTTTCGCTGGGCGTGTTCTCATTGCTGATGATGGCCACCTGCGCCGTGGTGAGCACCGTGTCGTTCTCGCCGCTGCCGTAGTAGTTGACATAGACATGGTAGTTGCCCTTTTGCGGCGACGGGCTGGAAAAAATCTCCGGGCCGAAGCCGGTGGTGACATCGACATCGAGCGCGCCGCCATTGGCCAGCACGCGCTCGCCGTACCAGGCGTGGCCGCCGTCCGGCGTGACCACGTGCAGATCGATGTCGGTGCCGTCGCTGTCCCAGGACAGCACCACACGCAGGCGCGGCTGGGTCTTGCCCGGATTGACCTCGACAAACTGGGTGCGCGCGCGGCTGGCGCCGTCCGGCGCGCGCACTTCCACGTTGTTGGACTGGCGGCCGAACATATAAGGCCGGGCGAAACTGCCGTCCTGCTCGACATGCAGCGGCATGGCGATGCCGTTGACCACCATGGTGGCCGGTTTCCGGCTCGCCCGCGCGTTCGGCCCCTCCTGCCGCGCCGCGCCGCCTTGCGCGCTTTTGGCCAGCGCGCCGATGCGCCCCCGTATGATCGCCAGTTCGCTCTGGCCGGGGCGGATATTGACCGAGGACGCCGGATAGTTCACTTCCTGGGTGTACTGTTCGGGCGTGCCGCCCGAATGGCGCCACCCTCCCAGCGGCGTATCGATACGGACCTGGCCGATGGCCGGCGCGGCCAGCAGCGCGGCGCAAAGCAGCAGTGGTTTCATGGACATCGTTTTCCTGGTCATGGTTTTCGTGAACCTCTTAATAGACAAAGGTTTTCACCAGGGTCAGCTCGCCGATGCTGCGCAGCGGGACCACCAAGTCTTCGCGCCGCTCGCGCGGCGTGTTCTCGTTAAACACCAGCGTGATGCGGCTGGTGATGATGGGACGCTGGCGCGTCGTTTGGTCGAAATGGTAGCCCGAATCGCCGAAATTGCCCCAGTAATTAATCCACACCAGGTACACCCCGCGCTGGGGCGCCGACATGACGAAGTTTTCCGGTCCCGGCCCGTCGACCGTGTCGAGATCGAGGCCGCCGCCGTTATCCAACGCCGGATGGGCGAAAAAGGCATGTTGACCATCGGGCGTGATCACATGCAGATCGACTTCGGCCTGGCTGTCGTCCCAGGCGCCGATGATGCGGATGGCCGGCTGCGGGCGGCTGCGGTCGGTCTCGTAGAACTGGAGCCGGTGCGCCGGCTTGCCGTCCGGGCCGCGGATCTCCACGCTGTTCGAGCCGGCCCCGAACACGTACGGGCGCGCGAACCGGCCGTCGGCGTCGGTGTACAGCGGGGTCGGATTGCCGTTGACGACCAGGGTGTGCCACTTGCGTGTCTTGCCGGCGGCGGCGACCTGCCCGCGTATCATGGCGCGGCCGGTCTGGGCGCCGCGCTGGATCGGCGAAAATGGATAGGCCGCCAGCGCGTCGGCGCCCGCGCCGCCCTGGCCGAACTTGTTCCAGCCGCCGACCGGCGCGGCCAGCTCCCGGCGGGCAGGCGCGCCATCTGGCGCAGTCGCGTTTTGCTGGGCCCGGGTCGGCGCGGCGGCCACTAGCCATAGCAGCAAAAACAGCGCCGCCAGGCCGCGTCGCGATGAACGGAAATGGGTCACAACTGCTCCAGTTTGAAATCGGTCAGGCGGCGCGCCAAACGCTCGACGGCCACCTCGTCCTGGCCGCGCGGATGGTTGCGCAGTCCCAGGTGCAGAAATTCATGCGCCAGCGTGATGCGGTCTTCGCGCGTGGCCAGGCCGCTCACGAAGATGCGGTTGCGCGACTGCTCCGAATACGGCGCCCCCCCGCCCAGTTCGCACACCGCCGGCATCTGGCCCGGGCGCTCGTAGCCAGGTTCGCCGCGCAGCAAGCGCTCCCACTCGGGCAGCTGGCGCGCCAGCCAGGATTCGGCGCCGGCCAGGCGCACGCAGCGCACACCGCTGCTGTTGATGGTGGCCAGTTCGCCGTCCGGATAGGCGTGCGCCAGAATGGCGTCGAAATAGTCGCCGCGCCGGGCCTGCGCCAGCGCGTCGCGCCACGCCATGGTGTTGTTGCCCGGCGTGGTGGCGTGATAGCGCACCGTCACCCCGGCCACCACCAACTGGTCGGTCCAGCGCGCGACGGCGCGCGCCGCCGGGCCGGCCGGGCTGGCGCCCACGCGCTGAGTGGCGCTGCTGTCGGCGATGCGCTGGCAGCCTTCGGCGCGCTGCGCGTTCTGCTGCAAATAGCTGCGCGCCGCGATCGCCAGCGCCTTGGCCGCCTCCGGCTCGGCGACCCCGCCTTCGCGTTCGAGCACCCGCGCCACATATTCATTGACGCCCAGGCGGCCGCGCACATGCGGGCGCGCCGCGTCATCCATCCACAGCTGCGATTCGCCTTCGCTGCGCAAGGTGACGCTGTTGCCGTTCTCGAACAGCACGCGGTATGGGCCGCGCAAGGCGCCCGGCACCGCCGCGGCGCCGCTGGCCAGCTTGACGGTCTTGATCGGATAGCGTGCGAAATAGTCGACCAGCACGCAGCCGGCATCGGCCACCTCGACGCTGTCGGGCAGCGCGGCGCTCAGCTGCGCGCTCCACTTCTGGAACACGGCGCTGCTGCCGCCGGCCGCGCCGAACCACAGCGGGGTGCCGTCGGCCAGCCAGCCGGCCGCCCCGCCCAGCCGCTCGGCCGGACGAGCCGCCTGATGCCAGGAGTAGGTTTTGACCCGTAGCCGGCTGCCGAACCAGCGCGCCGAGCCGGCGGCGCGGCCGTCGAGCACCACATGCAGCAGGGCCGATTCGGCGTCGGCGCGGGCCGCCGGCGGCACGCTGGCAAGCGCGCGCAGCAGGCTGCCCAGACTGATCAGGCGCTGCGGCGTGAGCCGGGCCGGATCGGCCAGCCAATCGAACTGGCCGCTGGCGGACCTGCCAAGCCGGGCGCTCCAATAGCGCTGCCAGGGCGCGCGCGCCAGCAGCAAGCGCGCCGGCGCGAAAAACAGACCGCACGACTGCGCCAGCGCGGCGTCGCGGCCGATACGCCCTCCCGCGTCGCAGCAATACACTTCTTCCCGGTCCTGGCCGGCGCAGGCGTAGTCCGGCGTCGGCAACCCGGTGTCGACCGCGTATACATACACAAACAGCTTCCACAGACTGCCCAGCGGGACCTCGCGACTCGCGTCGAAGCCGGCCGGGCCGCCGGCGCCATCGTCGCGCAATTGCACGGCGTGCAGGCCGTCTTGCCGCCACCACGCCAGATCGAGCGTGGCCGCCAGCGGCGCGCCAGCCGCCAGCGCCAGCGCCGCCGCCGTCAGCATGCGAAGTCGAAGTCGATGTCGCTGTCTATGCCGTGCCATCATTCCACCAGCAGCTTGCGGTTGGCCTTGCCCTCGCCTTCGAACGCTTTTTGCTCCGGCTGATACATGCGGTAAAAGCGCGCCGGCGGCAGCACATAACTGCCTTTCTGGGCGAAGCGCAGCAGGTGGCGCAGCTTGACTGGCCCCGTCAAGGGTTCGACCGGCACCACATAACCGTCGCGCCGCGCTTCATGCCGGGCCCGTTCCAGCGGTTCGGTCTTGTCGCCTTTGATCGCCACGCCCCAGGTGCTCGCCTCGACCGAGGCGCCCGGCGGCAGCGCCACTTCCAGCAAGCCATAGCGGTGGCGCGCGCCGGCCGCCGGCGTCAGCACCACTTCATCGAGATACAGCTCGTCGGTGCGCAGCGCTTCGCCGTCTTTCATGGTCTCGGTGGTGAAACCGTCCTTTGCTTGTTTCAAGCGCAGGATGCGGCGCTCCACGCGCACCGGCAAGTTGTGGGTCTCGGCCGCGCGGCTTTCAAACTGGAGCACGGCGACCGTGCCGGCCGGCGCGGCCTGGGCCAACTGCAATTGGGTCGGCACGGCCTGGCCATCGGGCCAGCGCCACACCGGCTGCCCCAGGCCGCTGTGCGATGCGCGCCAGGCGCCGGCCGGGGCCAGGTCTTGCGCCTTGAAGGCGGGCGCGCCGCCCAGTTTTTTCTGTATCCACACCAGGGTCAATGCCCGGTCCAGGGTCGGCATGTCGGCGCGCACCTTGGCCAGCACCGGGTCGGCCCCGCTCACCGCCAGTTCGCCGCCCAGGATGGCCAGCGCCTGCGCGGCCGGCGCCGGGCTGGCGCGCACCGCGGCCCAGGCGTCGGCCAGGCCCGCTTGCAGCGCGTCCGGCAGCGCCAACGCTTCCTGTTTGGCCACCACCGACAGCAGCGCCAGCGCCATGGCGGCGCTGTGGCGATCTTCCGCGCCCAGCAGCACACTGCTGGTTTCTGGCGACGGCGGCGCCTTGGCCGCCAGCGGCGCGCGCGCCAGTTCGTCGGCCAGGCCGGAGGCCAGGGTTTTGACCGGCAAACCCATTTCCTGCGCCATCCAGAGCGCCATGGCGCGGTGCAGCGGCGGCTCCTTCAAACCCACTTCGCTGTACACCGCCAGCAGGTTTTGCCAGTGCTCGGGCGGCAGCGCGATGTTGAGCGCGCGCGCGGCGTACCAGTCGGCGTAATAGGCATAGGCGGTCATGATGGCGCTGCCCTGGGTGGCGTTGCCCCACCAGCCGAACACCGCTTTCGGTCCCGCCATGGAGACCAGGCGCAGGCGCTGCGACTGCAAGGTGTTGAGCAGGTTCTCGCGCGCCTTGGCGCCGTCCGGTCCCAGATTTTGCAGTCCCAGGGCCAGCGGTATCAGGCGGCTGGAGGTTTGCTCCACGCAGCCATACGGGTAATCGATCAAGTCGTCGGCGATGCGGGCGAAATGGGCCGCCGCGCCGGCGGCGAACGAGAGCCGGATGCCGCGCGCGTCGGCCGGCAGCCTCAGCGCCGCCGTGGCGCCGTCGAGCGGCACGGTCAGCGAGCGGGCGCTGTTCCAGGCGGCCGGCAAGCTTTGCACGGCGGTGTCGAGCGCGTCGACCAGCTTGCCGTTCTGTTTCACTTCCAGCCGCATCAGAGTGGGCCCGGCGCCGGCGGCGAGCGCGAACTGCACATAGTTGACGCCCGGCTTGGCGCTGATTTTTTCAGTCAAGGGCGCGGCCGGCCCGCTCAAGGTCAGCTCCAGGGCCTGTTCGACACCGGTCTGGTTAAATACGGCGACGGCGGCGCGCGGCGCGTCGCCCACCCGCATCCAATCGGGCGCGGTCCACTTGGCGTAGAAATGCTTGTCCGAGCGCAGGTAGCCGGTGCGCTGACCGACCCGGCCTTCACTGTCGAGCGCGCGGCCCGTGATGCGCCAGCGCGTGAGCGCATCGGGCATGGTGAAGCTGACCGTGGCGTGGCCGTCGGCCCCGGTGCGCAGCGACGGCGCCCAGAAGGCGGTGTCGATATTGTCGCGCCGCGGCCGTTCCAGCACTTTTACGCCGCGCTCGTTGTAGTTGTGGCGCGCGGGCGCGCCGGCGCCGCGCCCCTGGGCAAGGTCGTAACTGATGAAGGATAAGCTGGCCGTGGTGCGCACATTGTTACGGCGCGGGTGATAAAAGAAGTCGCCGATCTCCGGCGCGATCTCCGGTTGCAGCACATAGATCATTTCATCGACCACGCCCAAGGTCACCAGGGTGGCCAGCGGCTTGCCGTCGAGCTGGGCGCTCACGTCGATGGTGACCTTCTCGCCCGGCTGATAGACTTCCTTGCCGCTCTTGAACTGCAAGGCGATGCGCGGCTCGATCAATTGCACACCGGCGTTCTGGAACACGAACTCGCCCTTGCGCGTGTAGGCGACCGAGAACGTCACGTTCGGGCCGTACTCCGCTTTGACCGGCAGCTTGACGCGCCATTGGTTGGGCGCCACGCGCACCGGCCGCATCCACTCGGCGCCGCCGGCCAACAGGCCGACCTGCTCGACCTTGTCGCGTTCAATGGTCAGCAAGGCCTGCTCGACCGGATCGGAAAAGGTGATCAGCGCCTCGGCCGTGTCGCCGGCGCGGTAGCGCTCATGATCGAGCACGATTTCGATGCTGCCCGGCGTGGCCTTGACGCCGTCGCCGCTGACCCAGTGGCTGGCGGCGGCCAGCAGATTGCCGCTGGCGTCGCGCAGACTCAGTTGGTACGAGCCGGAGGCCGGGAACTGGACATCCCAGCCGCTCTTGACGGGATCGAACGCCCCGCCGGTCTTGGTCTGGGTTTCGAGCCGCACCAGTTCCCAGCTGACCGGCTTGGCGCCGGCCTGGCCTTGCGCCACCAAGTCGAAATGCACACTCTCGTTGGGTGCGGAAAACTGGCGCGTGCCGGTCAGGCGGTACACGCTGGCGCTGCGCTCGATCATCAATTCGCGCGTGGTCTTGACCCGGTAGGCGGCGCCGTCGGACGCGAGCAAGGTCAGAATGTAGCGCGAAGGGTCGCTCGCGGCGGGCAGCGAAAAATCGACGTTGCCGCTGCCGTCGCTGACCAATTCCATATTTTTAAGCTGGATCGGGAACAGGCCGCTGTAGCGCAGCTCGCCCTCGACCATGGTGTTTTTTTGCGCGCGCAGCGACAGCGACACCTGGGCGTTCTTGACCGGTTTGCCGTCCGGGTAGCGCAGCTCGATGCGCCCGCCCACCTTCTCGCCGGTCTTGAATTCCGGCTTGAGCGGCACGATGTTGATCTCGAAGTGCGGCTTGATGTAGTCGGCCACCCGGAAGGCGGCGCCGTATTGCGCGTCCAGGTAGCTGAAACGCAGTTCGTAGCCGCCGGCGCCGGCTTGCTCGGGCAGGCGGAAACGGGTGTCGGCGCCCGTTTCGCCGGTCAGTTGCAGCGCTTGCGTGAGGATGGGCGTGCCGTTCGGATCGAGCACGGTCAATTGCAGCGGCGCGTTGGCGGCCGCTTGCGACAGGCGCGCGGCCTTGAATTCGCGGCCCAGGAATTTCACGTTCACCTCGTCGCCCGGACGATACAAAGGGCGGTCCGTGACGGCGTAGATTTTGGTGTTATAGATTTCGCTGTCGTAGTAAAAATTTTCGGACACGAACACGCCGCCGTCGCGGTCCTCGCCCATCACATAGGTGTGCTCCGGGCTGCCCCGCTCCAGCGCCAGCACGCCATCGGCGCCGGTGCGCCCCGATTGCAGCACGCCGCTGCCGTCGGTCCAGGCCACGTCCACCCCGCCCACCGCGGCGCCGTTGTCGCGCCGGGCGGCCCACACCAGCATCTGGTTCGACGAAACCTTGGTCACGGCCATGGTGTCGGACACGAACACCAGCGTGTTGGCGCGGTGCTGACCGACGATGGCTTCCACCAGATACAGGCCGGGCTGGCGCTTGCCGATCGGGATCATGACGTTGCCCTTGTTGGGCTTGATGAAGTCGCTGCTCGACCCGTCTAGCTTGACGCCGGCGGGCGGCTCGATCGGCTTGGCTTGCCACATCGGGTAGCGGAAGCGGTCGACCAGCTGATAGCCTTTGAGCGGGGCGAATTGGGGATGCTCGCGAAACGCGGTGGGTCGGCGGATCGCTTCGTTGGTGGCCAGCTTTTCATTGACGCCGGTGACCGCCAGCCGCGCCTGCGGCGAAAAGATTTGACGCCACAGGCGGCGCGACTGTTTCCACCAGCGGTCCCACAGATAGCTCAAGGTATTGGCCAGCCCTTCGCCCTGGAAGTTGCCCTCGACCTGGATGCGGTGCAAATTGCGCTGCTTTTTCAGGAACTCGAGCGGCGCCGGCACCTTGTAGACCACGATGTCCACGCCCGCGTAGGCGGCCAGACTGGAGTGCTCCATGTCGCGCCCCGGCACTTCCAGGCGCACCCGCGCCTCGTCGGCGCTGCCATAGGCGGCGTCCGAGAGCAGGAAAAACGGCTCGCCCTTGAACGGGGTGTACAGACTGCGCTCGGCCGGCGCGTCGGCCGGCTTTGACGCGGCCGCCTTGGCGCGAGCTTTGGCCGGCGCCGCTTCGGGCGGCTGCTGCGCTTGGGCGGCGCAGGCGGCGGCCAGCGCCACGGCGCCCGCCAGGCACAGTATCAGGATAGAAAAGCGAGCCGAAATATGCCGGCGAAGTTGGGATTGCTGACCGCTGGTTGCCACCGCGTGTCCTTCCAGGTTTGAAGTTGTTGAACATCAACGGTACGCAGACCGTTGTCGCCAGGGGTGGTGGTGCCGGTGTGGTAGGCGATTCGCGCGCCCATCCACACCATGAGATGTTGTTCGTCGCCCTGATCGAACAACAGCAGGTCGCCCAGCTGCGCCTGATTGACGTCGCGCGCCACGAAGCGGCTATTGTTTTGCACCAGCGCCAGCGCCGACACGTAATGCCCGAGCGCGCCATCGTTTTGCACCCAGCGGTTGCGCAGCCCGGCCTGGGCCGGATCGAGCTCCAGCTCGGGCGGCACGCGGCGGTCGGCCGCGATGCCGTTGGCGCGCAACCAGCGACCGTCGTGGACGCTGAGCGCCTCATTCACCGCAAAGCGCACCAGGCCGGCGCAGTCGCGCAACTGCCAGCGCGGCGACGGACCCTGCTCCAGCTGCACACCGATGATGCGCACCATCCAGGCCACAAACGCGCGGCTCTGGGCCGGCGTCAAACGCACGGCGGGGCGCGCGTCCGGCGCGCCGGTCAAGGCCCGCGCCAGCGGCCAGGCGGCCCAGCCGACGGCGCCCGCGGCGGCGCCCAGCAGGCGGCGGCGGCTCAGCATCGCGTCACTTGTCGATCGCCTGCCATGCCACCGGCAGCCAGGCCAGGCCGCCGGTCGGCGCCGTGGTCAGCACCATGCGGTAGGCGGGATATTTTTTCAGCGCGTTCAGGCGCGGCACCAGATGGGCGTCGGCCGCGCCGCGCAGCACCGGCTCGCCGGCCGCCGGCAGCACGTCGAAGGTCTCCTTGCGGATCAAGTCCGCCAGCGCGGCCGGCGCAATCAAGCCCACCGTGCGGGCCGGCTCGGGCAGGCGGTCGGCCGCCGCCGCGCCTTGTTTGCGCGCCACCGCCAGCACCCGCTCGACCAGCGCGGCGTCGGCCGAAAACACCACCGTGCGGCCGCTTTGGCCCATGCTCGGATGCTGGTTGCCGAGCGCCGTTTTCACTTCGCGCCGCCACACGGTCCGGCCCTGCCCGGCGCTCTTTTTTTGTACCGGACCGGCGCCGGCGCGGCCGATGGCCGCTTCGAACAGGCTGTCGTACAAGCCGTCGACCGACGCACCCGGTTTAACGGTGGCCACGAACACGGGCGTGTACAGGCGCGAATTGCCGTACCAGCAGACCGCCGCCGGGCCGCTCAAGCGCTCGCTGAGCGCGCTGACCGGGGTCTTGCTGTGCGCGCTCAGCTTGCTTAACACAGCTTGGGTGGAGGCCCAGTCGACCGGCAAGCTGAAACAGGCGCTCGGGTCGTGCGGCAGCACCGGCCACAGGGCGGCGCTGTCGTAGCCGCCCGGCTGAAGTTTGGCGCCGTCGATCAAGGCCCGTGTGCTCCAGCCGCCGCCGGTGGTGAAGTCGAAGCGCAGCGCGTCGAGCGCGCCGAAAAACGGCTGGTAGCCAAAGGACAGGAAATCGGCCTTGACCGCCACGCTGTGCCCTTCCGGCGCCGCCCCGTCAAGCTGGAATTGGCGCCGCAACAGCTGGCGCTTGGCCGGGTCGGCCGCCAATAAGGCGGCCACGGTTTGCTCGGCAGTGCCGTCGCCGGCGGCGCCGCCTTCGCCGTACAGCATGCCCGGATGCGACAGGATCACCATACGGCTGCCACGCGCGGCAAACAGCAGGGTTCGGTTGCTGGCATAGGCCAGCGCATACACCGGCACCTTGTCGCCATCGACCCGGACACTGCCGGCCACGCTGAGCTGGCTATCCTTGAGGGCGATCTTGCCGCTCTCTTCCAATAGCCGGGTGAAGGTGCCGCGCGAGACGGCGATGGCGAAATGCTTGAGCGCGCCGTCGGCGTCGCGCCACAGCGCCACCTCGGCCGGCTCGTCGAGCACCATACGGATCAACTGGTCGCCCCAGGTCAAAGCGTGCTCGTAGGCGATGCGGCGCAGCGTGCCTTTCAAGCCCAGCCGGTCTTCATTCTGTTCGTAATAAAACAGGAAGTCTTCCCGCAGCACGTCGCGCGCCAAGGGCACGCTGAGCAAATCGCGCGGCAAGGCCGACAAGCTGCGCGTGACGATTAGCGCGTCCGGTTTCGACAGGTCCAAGCGCAGGCTGTTGACGGGCCCCAGGTGGCCCCAGCCCAACACGCGGTAAGCGGCCGCGCCGGCGCCGCACACCAGCAAGCCGGCGGCCACGATGGCTGCGGTTTTTTTATTTATTTTCATCGTGTCGGCCAAGCGGGTGGCGCGGAACTGGTCAATCCGACACGATAGCAGGTTTGCCTTAAATTGTTGAGTAAATAGAACTACTTTTTTGATAATGAATGCTGCATTAATTGAAATTGTTGCGCGAAGGCCGCAGCGTTCACGCGCCGCGGCGGCCCAGCAGACGAGCCGTCTCGGCCAGCACTTGTGCCACGCCGACATGGAGCGCGCAGGGATGGCCGATCGGGCAAGCCGCATAGCCGCAAGGCCGGCACGGCACGGCCGCGTACACCATGCGGTGGCGCTGACGGTCCAGCGGCGCCCAGCGCTGCGGATCGGCGCCGCAACATACCACCACGCTGGGCGTGCCCAGGGCGGCGGCCAGTTGGGACGCGTCGCCGTCGTTGCACACGAGCGCGCGCGCACCCCGCAGCAGGGCCGCCGTCGCCCCCAAGTCCAGCGCGGGCAGCACCAGCGGCGCCGGGCCGGGCCGCGCCAGGCCGGGCCGCGCCAGGCCGGGCGGACCAGGCCGCGCCCGCCCCTGGTCGCGTGCCGCGTGCGGCCAATCGACGGTCGCGCCGTCGGCGCCCATCCACACCACTTGCCAACCCTGGGCCAGCAAGGCTTCGGCCAGCTCGGCAAAGCGCGCGGCCGGCCAACGGCGAGACGCCAGCCGCGCGCCCGCATCGATGCAAACGTACGCGCCCGGTGACAGCGGCGTTCCGGCGGCCGACAGGGCAAGCGACAGGCGCTGTTCGTCTTCCGCATGAACGGGGAACTCCATGGCGCCATCGGCCGCCTCCGCCCCCAGCCAGCGGCATAGCCGCAGATAGCGCATCGTTTCCTGCTCGCGCTCCACCCATGGCGCGAAGGACAGCGGATCGGGGCAATATTCGCCGGGCAGGAAATACCCCGCTTGCCGGCGCGCGCCCAGCGCGCCAGTGATGGCGTTGCTCAAGCTGCCGCTGCCGTGCCATTGCAGCACCAGGTCGTAGGCGCGCCGCTGCACGGTATTGAGGAACCGCGGCAGCAAGCCGATTTGCGGCACGCTGTCGGACAAACCGGGGAAGCCGGGAAAGGCCACGTGATCGTCCAGATAATGGGGAAAACGCGCGAGGAAAGGTTCGGCCGACGGCAACCCGATCAAGCTGATGACGGCGCTGGGCGCGGCCCGCCGCAGCGCCCGCAGCGCCGGCACCACACAGAGCAACTCGCCCGGCCCCAGCGCGCGGAACACGGCGATGCTGCGCAGGGCGGCAAATGCGATCGGTCCGGCACGCGCAAAGAGCGGCGTGGCGGCCCCGGCCTGATCGGATAGTGCTGAGATGGAAATAGTTTGCATGGTGGCGCGCCGGGTTCCCGATGACAATGGTGGCCCTGGCGGTGCACGGCCCAGGCGTTCGCTTCAAGATACCGCGCGCGGCGCCAATTGCAAGCTTGGCGGTGCCGAACCGGGCGATTTTCGTCCTGCGCTTGACGCAACACAGGAGTGTGGCGGCGGCCCTGCGCGCGAAGCAAACTGATCTTGAAGAGGCGGGTGCAGCGGCCAATGCATTGGACCGAATTGGTGCGGCATGGTCGTTTTTGATGCATCTTCATGGCAGGGCATCCAGGCGGAACCGGCGCGGCCGGCGCGTGATCGAACCTTTCGCATCACCGCGCATCGGCAGTCGCGTTTCATGGCCGCCGAGCCGTTTCCGGTGATGGAACATGGCCGCAACGTCGCACGCGGCAGCAGGCGCGATTGCGGCAGCGGCGCAGCCACCTTGCCCGGCTGGCCGCTGCCGGCGCGCATCGATCCACCGTAGTTGCCGCGGTCCGCGGCGTGGCGCATCGGCCGCGCGAGGCGGGCTGCGAGACGACCTGTTTAACCGGAAAGGCTAGCCCATGCGCCGTTTGAAAATACTGACCTGGCATACGCACGGCAATTATCTGTATTACCTGAGTCAGGCGCCGCATGACTTTTACGTGCTGTCGAAGGCGGGCCGTCCGCCCGGCTACGGTGGCCGCTGCGCGCGTCTGGCCTGGGGCGCCAACGTGATCGACATGCCGGTTCAGACCCTGGCCGGAAAGCAATTCGACTGCATCCTGTTTCAGGGCGCCGCCCAGTACGAAAAGGATCAGTACGAATTGCTCAGCCCCGCGCAGCGCGCCCTGCCCGCCATCTATCTGGAGCACGACACGCCGCGCCTGCACCCCACCGACCAGGCCCACCCCGTCAACGACACCAATGTGCTGCTGGTGCACGTGACCGCGTTCAACGCCTTGATGTGGAGCAGCGGACGCACCCCCACCACCGTGATCGAGCATGGGGTGACGGTGCCGGCCGACATCGGCTACCGGGGCGGTCTGGCGCGCGGTCTGGTGGTGATGAACCATTTGGCGCGGCGCGGGCGCCGCCTGGGTGCCGACCTGTTTTTGCAAGCGCGCGCCGCGCTCGCGCTCGACCTCGTTGGCGCGGCGGCCAAGGAACTGGGCGGCCTGGGCGAGGTCGAACATGCCGAGCTGGCCGATTTTTCAGCCGATTACCGGTTTTTGTTTCACCCGGCCCGCTACAGCAGTTTGAGCCTGTCGGTGGTCGAGGCGATGATGATCGGCATGCCGGTGGTGGCCTTGGCCACCACTGAAATGAACACGGTGATCGAGCATGGCGTGAGCGGCTTCATCGACACCAATCCGTTGCGCCTGCACGAGCATATGCGCACCCTGCTGGCGCAGCCGGCCCTGGCCCGCGAGTTGGGCGCGCGCGCCCGCCTGCGCGCGCGGGAACGCTTTCACATCGGTCGTTTCTGCGCCGAATGGGACGCCGCCTTGCGCCACGTCACCGGCACGGTCGCGCTGCGGGCCGGGCGATGAGGCGCGCGGAAAACCAATGGTGCGGCGTGGCACGAGCGCCGCCGCGACCCCGGCCACATCGCCGTTGACCGTTGGCAGTTGATCGTTGACCGTCGCCCATCGACCGTCGACCGTCGACCGCGCCCGATTGAGAACGGGCGGCCAGGCTGATCGCGGCGCTTACGCCAAACAGGCGGCACGGCCGCCAACCTTGCACGGCCCGGTCGGCGGGCACAGCCTACCATGGCACCGTCACGCTCCAGCCGGCCGGCACGCCCGCCAAGCTTGCGCGGCTCGATCGACGGGCGCCGCTTGCCATGCCGCCGTCATGCCGGACCCGCCCCTTTGCTTAGCCGCCAGTAGCGTTCCGGTGCATAGGCGTCGGCATAGCCACGCGGCAGCAGCGCCAGCGCTTGCAATTGGCTGCGGTAACAGGCCAGGGCGCGCTTTTTCAACTGCATCGAGCCGGTCGCAGACAGCACGACCGGCGCCACGGATACGCCTTGCCGCTGCAAATGCTGCAACCTCTGCCGCAGATGGCCCCGCCGTCGCCGGTAGAGCGCGTCTTCATACATCAACCAAATCTTGTCGAGATGATGCGCCCGCAAGGCCAACATGGCGTGGTGCGCGCGCACATGGTCGGGATGGCCCAGACCGGCTGGAATGCACACGGTTTGCGGCGTTTCCTGTTGCAACACTTCGCCCAGCGCCGCCATCAGGTCGCTCAGGTGCGGCAGGGTGTGGATGCCGGCGCTGGCGGGCACGGCGGGCGCGCGGTATTGCCGATCATGGAAATCCAGCCACAGCGGTCGCGCCTTGAGCACGCCAAGGGCGGCGCGATCCTCTTCCCGCCGCACCGCCATGGCCTTGGCCACATTGCTAAAGCCAGATGCCGCGTCCCACCAGGTCAGACGGCGTGCGCCGCTGGGCACGCCCGCGAAAACGGTGACCACCACGCTCCCGGGATGATGCGCCAACAATTGGCCGCAGGACAACACGGCGTCGTCCAAGTGAGGCGATACGATCAGGCATTTGCCCGAAATAATGGCGTTGCACATGGACGCTCCTGGCAAGCGGGCGGCGCACGACGGCGCCATCCGGTTTGACCGCGGCCGCACCCAAATAGTCGGGATATCGGCGCCGCGCACGCGCGACGGTGGCGCGGTGGTGGCGGCCGCGACGGGCTACAGGCATAATCAGCGTCAACATGGGATGGCGAACGCCACCGGCACCCCGATGAGAAAGGAAATTTGTGAGATTGCGTCTTTTGATGGGCTGGCTGATCTTGGCATGGTGCGGCTCCTTGCCAGCGGCCAGCCCGGCCAGCCAGCGCGGCCAAACCTGCCACGTGCCGGGCGCCGAGGAAGCGCTGCGCTGCTTCACGGTGACGGTGCCCTTCGATGGCGACCGGCCCGCCGCCGGCACGCTGGCGCTGCACGTCACGCTGGCGCCGGCGTTTCGCGAGTCGGCCAAGGCCGATCCCCTGTTCGTGCTGGCGGGCGGGCCGGGCCAGGCCGGCAGCGACCTGCTGCCCTTGCTCAACGGCGCGTTCCGGCGCGTGCGGGCCACGCGCGACATCGTTTTCATCGACCAGCGCGGCAGCGGCTTGTCGGGCCGGCTCGACTGCCCGGGTGGCGAGCTGGAAGACGCCATCGACGAAGCCCGGTTGCACGCGGCCGTAAAGCGCTGCGCCGCCACCCTCAAGCATCCGCTCGCCCTGTACCAGAGCGCGCACGCGGTGCGCGACCTGGAGCAAGTCCGGCTGGCGCTGGGCTACGGCGCCGTCAATCTGTGGGGCGGTTCCTACGGCACCCGGCTGGCCCAGGCGTACGCGCGCGCCTACCCGGCCAGCGTGCGCGCCATGGTGCTGGACGGCGTGGCCGCGCCCGACCAGATCATTCCGGCCGGGGCGCGCGACGGCCAGGCCGCGCTCGACGCATTGTTCGCGCGCTGCGCCGCCGACCAGGCTTGCGCCAAAGCTTTCCCCCGCCTGCCAGAAGAATTTGGCGCGCTGCTGCGCAGGGTCGATGGCGGCGCCGTGACGCTTGACTTTCCCCACCCGCGCACGGCCCAGGCCACTCACCTGGCGTTGCCGAACCGCACCTTCGTCGAGACCGTGCACGGGGTACTGTATTCGGCCAACGACAGCGGCCGCTTGCCTTTCCTGATTCACAACGCTTTTCTGGGCAACTGGGCGCCCCTGATGGTGCGCGCCTACGCCGGCGGCGACCGGGGCGCGGCGGGGCCGGTGTCGATCTTGCTGCACCTGGCGGTGGTATGCGCCGAGGATGTGCCGCGATTGACGCCGCAAGCGTATGCCGACGACGACCGCGGCGCCTTTATGGCCGGCTATGCCAAGCGCATCGCCGGCTTATGCACCCAATTGGCGGTGCCGGCCGCGACAGCGATGCCAACGGCCGTGATCGCGGCCCCGGCCCTGCTGTTGTCGGGCGCGATGGACCCGGTCACGCCGCCGCGCCGGGCAGATAGCGCCGCCCGTCTTCTGCCGCAGTCGCAGCGTTTCGTGGTGGCCAACGCGGGCCATGGCATCTCCCAGCTGGGCTGCGCGCCGCGTCTGCTGCGCGCCTTTCTGGACCAGCCACGGCAGCCGCTGGCGGCGGGCTGCCTGAACGAGATCCCGCCCACCGCTTTTCAGCTCGACAACGCCGGCGCCCGGCCTTGAGCGGCCATCCCGCCACGGCCAAGCTTTCACGAGAGAACCCGCATGATCCAGATCGAAAATGTACACAAGCAATTCGGCGCCGTCCATGCCTTGGCCGGGGTGAGCTTTACGGCCCGCGACGGCCAGGCCACCGCCCTGTTGGGGCCGAACGGGGCCGGCAAGACCACCTTGCTGCGCACCTTGGTCGGGCTGCTGGGGCGCGACCGCGGCAGCGTGCTGGTCGATGGGGTCGATCCGGCCCTCGACCCCATGAAGGTGCGCAACAACATCGGCTTTTTGACCGACCAGTTCGGCCTATATGAACGGCTCAACACGCGCGAATACCTGCGCTATTTCGGCCAGCTCAACGGCATGGAAACGCACGCCATTGCACAGCGCACCGCGCAAGTGGCGCAGCTGCTGGGCATGGAAGACATCCTGGAGCGCAATCCGCGCGGCTTTTCCCAGGGGCAGCGCATCAAGGTGGCGCTGGCGCGCACCTTGCTGCACCGGCCGCGCAATCTCTTGCTCGACGAACCGACCCGTGGCCTGGACGTGATGAGCACGCGCGCCCTGCGCACCGCGCTCACGGCGCTGCGGGCCGATGGCTGCTGCATCATCCTGGCCACCCATGTGATGCAGGAAGTAACGCATCTGTGCGACGACGTGATCGTCATCGCCAAGGGCAAATCGGTGGCCCAGGGCTCGCCGGCCCAGCTGTGCGCCCAGACCGGCATCGCCAACCTGGAGGATGCCTTCGTGCACCTGGTGGGCACCGACGAGGGCATCGCCGCATGAAACCGAAGTTTCTGGTGGTATTGCAAAAAGAATTGACCGAGGCGGTGCGCGACCGGCGCAACCTGGCCATCATGCTGCTGCTGGGCGCCATGCTGCCGGCCCTGCTCGGCTTCGCCCTGCACCGCCTGATCGTCAGCGAAACGCGCAGCGAAAAGGAAGGCATCGCGCTGGTGGTGATCGGCGCGGCCCAGGCCCCCACCTTGCTGGCCCAATTACGGCAGGAAAACGTGACGGTGACGGAACGGGGCGAGATGGGCGAGGCCGACATCACTGCCCTGCTGCGTGGCAAAACCGTGGCTGGCGTGCTGAAACTGAGCCCGCGCTTCGCCGACGACTATCGCGCCATGCGCCCGGCCCGGATCGAACTGTGGTTCGACTCGGCCGGCGAAAAAGACGCCCAGCGGCGCGACCTGGAACATATCCTGCGCCAATACAGCATCGAAATCGCCGGCGCCCGGCTGCTGGCGCACGGGGTCTCGCCGGCCACGCTCTCGCCCATCGCGCTGCAACGCTACGACACGGCCACCGGCGCCACGCGCTCGAACCGCATCATCGGCAGCATGCTGGGCATGCTGTTCATTCCGGCTTTCGTGTTCGGCCTGTCGATGGTGATCGACGGCACGGCCGGCGAACGCGAGCGCCGTTCGCTGGAAATCTTGATGGCGCAACCGGCCCGGCCGTTCGACCTGATCGCCGGCAAATGGTTGGCCGCCAGCGTGCTGGCGGTGGTGGGCATGAGCCTGGAGTTGTCGGCCGCCCATATCATGCTCAAATCGCTGCCGCTGGAGGAAGTGGGCATGTCCTGGCGCCTGAGTCTGCCGATGCTGCTGAGCGTGATCGCCGTGTCGGTGCCGTTGTGCCTGTTCGCCACCGCGATTGAAATCGCGCTGGCCATGAACGCGCGCACCTTCAAGGAAGCGCAAAGCATGATGAGCTTTGCCTTGATGCTGCCGATGTTACCGATGACCATCGTGCCCTTCCTCAATTTGACCACCCAGAACTGGATGTATCTGGTGCCGGTGCTGTCGAACCTGACCCTGTTCCAGGAATTGGCCAAGGGGCAGCAAGTGGGCGCCCTGCCCTTCGCGCTGACGGCGTCCAGCGCGCTGGCGCTGGCGGCGCTGGCGATCGGCTTTGCCACCTGGCGCTTGAAGAGCGAACGGTATGTGCTGTCGGTGTGAACACGCGCGGCCCGCCCGGGCGTGCCATCGATGGTCATGGCCGCGGGCGGCGGGATGTAAGCGGGCGCACGATCAGTCATCGCCCGCGATAAAAAAAGCCCTCCCCGGAACAGGACCGTTCCGGGGAGGGCTGTTTGCCGATTTGGCTAGCTAGTTAGCCAAACCGCGCTGCGCTATCGTGCCAGCGGCGCGTCGCTTGCAAGCCATGATCGGGCGCTTGGACCGCACCGCCGCCCAGCACCGCCAACCCACCAAGGCCGCCCGCCGCAACCGCGTCGACCAGCCCGGCAGCGACGCCGGAATGCGCATTGGCGCCGAGGTAAAAATTCAATACGGCAGAGGAAACGGACCAGTCGCTCAAGGCCGGCAAGGCGGTCCCGATGTCGACCTCCTGGCCGGCGCCGATGTTGCGCGTTTGCCATCCATGGCTGTTGGCCACGTCGAATCCGATGCCGTTCTGCATACCGGGCTTGCGGCTAAACCACGGCGCGGCCGGCGCATGGCTTGTGTTCTCCAGCGGTGGGAACAATAGCGCGGCATCGACCTGCATTGGCGGTTCAATTGGCGCCGCCGCGGTGGCGGGCAAGACGTGCGCCAGCTCGAATGGCGCCGGCGGTTCGATGGACGCGACCACCGAACCGGTCAGGGAACGCACCGCGTCAACCTGCATCGGCGGCTCGATCGGCGCGCTCACCGCGCTGTTCGGGAAAATCGCCGCTACCACTTGCACCGGCGGCTCGATCTGAACCGTCGCCGATCCGGTCATGGACGGCACCGCGTCGACTTGCGCCGGCGGTTCGATCGGCGCGCTTGCCGCCCCGAGCAGGGAAGTGGCCACCATCGTTTGCGACGGCGGCTCGATTTGCAAAGATGCGGCGCCAGCCAAAGAGCGTGCGACGATAGTATCGACGTCCCACACTGTTCCATCGGCAAAAGCGACCTGCTGCACTGGATTATATGGAGCGCCCGGGTAGCCGAAAAAGAAAAATTGGACCGTGACCTGATCATTGCCGCCAGCGATGCTCAGCACCAGATCATCGGGGAACTGGCTCCGGCTCACCATCACTTGCGAAGCGGTCACATCGGTTCCAAATCGCAGCGTGTTTTTTTTCTGAACGTTCCCGTCGAAGTCCAAGGCGATCGTGTCCTGACCATCTCCAATATCGAAGGTATAAATGTCGTCGCCTTCGCCACCGACCAAGGTATCGTTCCCCACGCCGCCAATAAGCACATCATCGCCTTGTCCGCCATCGAGATTATCATTGCCCGCTAAACCGCTGAGCGTGTCTGCGCCAAACGAGCCATACAGTCGATCGTCGCCCGCGCCGCCTATCCTACTCAAGCGACCCAAAGTAGCGCTATCCCACATGGTCCCATCGCTGAAGTGAACTTGCAACGGACCAAGGGAATTGTGAAAAAAACCGAGTGCTGTCACTTGATCGGCGTTACCGGCGATGCTCAGCACCAAATCAGAGTCGACCCGTTTCACTGTCACATCTTCGGTGGAAATGCCTTCCGCGAATCGCAAGGACTGCGGCCCATCAGCGCCCCAGCTCAAGCTTTCAGGCAGGACATCGCTCCCATCGCCCCTGGCGAAAATATACGTGTTGCTGCCTGTTCCGCCGTCCATAAAATCGTCGCCCGCGCCACCATCGAGCCAGTCGTCGCCATCCCCTCCGAACAGGGTGTCACCCCCTGCGCCGCCGATCAAGGTATCGGCACCGCCTGCGCCGTCGATAAAATCGGCGCCACCCAAACCGCTCAATAAATCGGCGGCCGTCGTCCCCGTCATTTGATTGTCGTCTTCGGTGCCGATGTTGGTCAGGGCAAACAAGGCCGCGCGATCCAAAACCTTACCGTCGGCGAACCGTACCTGCTCCAACGTGGCGTCAAAGCCGAAAAATTGGGATACCGTCACGCGGTCGCCGGCGCCACCGATTCGCAACACCAGATCCACACCTTGGCGCACCGCTGTCACATCGGACACGTCCACTCCGGCCTTCAATTGCAGCACCTCGTGCGCCCCATAGGAATAGCTGATGGAATCGGCGCCATCGCCTTTACCAACGAAATAGGTGTTGCTTCCCGATTCACCATTCAGATTGTCGTCGCCGGCGCCGCCATCGAGCCAGTCGGCGCCCGCGCCGCCTTCCAACACGTCGTTGCCGTTGCCACCGTTGAGCGTATCGGCCCCGTCCAACCCACGCAAGGTATCGTCGCCGCCCAGACCATCGAACAAGTCGTCCGCAGCCGTTCCGGTCAACAGGTCGCCGCCCTCGCTTACCACGTTGCTCAAGCTGGTCAAGGTGGCCAGATCCCACACCGTGCCATCTGCAAAAACGACTTGCTGGACTGGACTGGGCGACAGATTGGGGTTCCAGCCGAAGAACTGCGACAGCGTCACTTGATCGTCGGTACCGTCAATAGCGAGCAGCAGATTGTTTCCTGAACGGCGCACCAGCACATCCTCCGCCAGCACGCCTGTCTTTAATCGCAGCATGTTCATTTTTCCGGGGGTGAAATCCTGGGTCTCGGCGACGATATCGCGGCCATCGCCCCTGCCGAACGCATACAGGTTGTTGCCACCGTCGCCCACCAACACATCATCGCCCGCCCCCCCATCAAGCATGTCATCGCCATCGCCGCCACGCAGGGTATCCCGGCCGACGCCACCGTCGAGCGTATCGGCGCCGCCCTGGCCTTCGATCGAGTCGTCGCCGCCGAGGCCACGCAACAACTCGTCGGCCGCCGTGCCGAGTAGCACATCGTTGCCCTCGCTGGCCACATTGATCAGTGTCATGACGGCGGCGATATCCCATTCGGTACCGTCGGCGAAAGCGATTTTCTGGACCGGACCGTCGGCGTTAGCGCCGTCAGCGCCGAAGAACTGGGTCAACGTGACGCTATCGCCCGAGCCGGCGATAGCCAGTGCCAAGTCATTGCCGCTGCGCGTAAGCCTCACATCGGCCGCCGCGACGCCAGCCTTCAAGCGCAAGATACTGTCATGTGAAACCACCCAATAGTTGTTGACACTGATGACATCCCGGCCATCGCCCCGACCGAAGACATAGGTATTGGCGCCGCTGCCGGCCAAGAGCCGGTCATCGCCCGCGCCACCATCAATGACATTGTCGCCATCGCCAGCGTCGAGATGATCGTTGCCTTCCCCGCCCCGCAAGGTATCGGCGCCGCCAAAGCCCAGCAGAGTGTCGTCGCCGCCCAAGCCCTCAAGCGAGTCGTTCGCTTCGCTGCCGAAGATGGCATCGTTGCCCTCGCTTGCGACGCGCGTCAGGGCTGCCAAGGCTTCGCTATCCCAGACGGTGCCGTCAGCAAAACTGACGCGCTGAACCGGGTTGGAATCGTCAAATTGTCCGAAGAAGCGGCGAATGGTCACCTGATCGGTACCGCCGTTCAGCGACAGCACGATATCGTCGCCGAAACGCACGCCGGTCACGTCCGACGCCACGATGCCGGCCTTCCATCGCAAGGTGCCAATTTGTTCAGGGCGGTGATTAGCGGCCACGATCTCATCCCGCCCATCACCGTTGCCGAAAACATAGGTGTTGTCGCCGGCCATGCCGGCCACGGTATCGTCGCCGGCATCGCCGGCGAGCACGTCGTCGCCTTCGCCGCCGTCGAGGTAATCATTGCCGTCGCCGCCGCTCAGGCTGTCAGCGCCATAGGAGCCTCTGATAGAGTCGTTACCGCCCAATCCGTCGAAGACGTCGGCGTCCACCGAACCCAGAATAGTGTCGTCGCCTTGACTGGTGGCCCGGGTCATGGCGGACAATGCCGCACCATCCCACACCGTGCCGTCGGCGAAGCGGACTTGTTGCACGGTGCCATGGATGTCACGGATGTCGAAGAAGAAGCCGGACACCCGTATTTCGTCAGTGGTGCCAGCTATCGTCAACACAAGATCGTCGCCCAAGCGGCTTACCGCCACCACCGAGGCGCTTACCCCGGCCTTGAACTCCAGGGTATTGACGCCACCTAGCGACTGGCTCTGGAATGTTGCAATGTAATCCTGGCCATCGCCCCTGCCGAATCGGTAAATGTTGTCGCCGCCGCCTCCGTCAAGTCGGTCGTGGCCGGCGCCGCCCTCGAGCACGTCGTCGTCGGCGTCGCCCACCAGATAATCGTCGCCCTCGCCACCGTCAAGGGTATCGGCGCCCTCGAGACCTCGCAGTGTGTCGTTGCCGCCCAGACCGCGCAACAGATCATTGCGCGCGGTGCCCAGCAGCGTATCGGCCTCGGCGCCTGCCACCATGGATAAAGCGGCCAAGGCGTTGACATCCCACACGGTACCGTCGGCGAAACCCACCTGTTGCACCGCACTGAAAGAATAGGGTAATTCGCTGTCATCGAAGAAATGCGATAGCGTCACCTGGTCGCCAGTGGCGCCAATGCGCAACACTAGATCGTTCGCGCTGCGCTTGGCAGTCACCTCCGACACCTGGACGTCGGCCTTGAAGCGCAAAATATTGATCGCATTGGCATTCCAGCCATCGTTCACATCGATAACGTCTTGGCCGTCGCCCTTACCGAAGAAGTAGGTATCTCCGCCGCCACCGCCGCGCAGGAAATCGGCGCCGGCGCCGCCATCGATCCGGTCGGCGCCCCAGCTGCCGTCGATGAGGTCGTCGCCATCGCCACCGTTCAGGGTGTCGTCGCCGCCAGCGCCCATGAGCGTGTCGTTGCCGCCAAGCCCGCTTAACGAGTCGGCCGTTTGGTCGCCGTCGAGCCGGTCGTCGCCCGCGGTGCCCGAGCGGGTCATGCCGACCAAGGTGGCGTTATCCCACAGCGTGCCGTCGGCAAAACCGACCTGTAGCGGCGTGCCGCTGAAGCCGAAGAAAGACTCGACCGTGATCTGATCGCCACCGCCAACGATGTCGAACATCAAGTCGTTGCCCGAACGCGTCACGCGCACATCGGCCAGCGACACGTCCGATGTAAATTGCAAGGTATTGATTGCCGCAGGGTCGAGGTGGTCGATATCATGACCAATGGCGATCACGTCGCGCCCATCGCCCCTGCCGAACACATAGGTGTTACTGCCTTCGCTATCTTCCAGCCTATCGTTGCCCACCCCGCCGTCGAGCACATCGTCGCCGGCGCCGCCATTGAGCGTGTCGTCGCCGCCATCGCCGCGCAAGGTATCGGCTCCGGCCGCGCCGTAGAGGACGTCATCGCCGCCCAAACCGCGATACGACTCATTGGCCTCGGTGCCCACGATCTGGTCGCCTCCTTCGGTCGCGATATTGCTCAAAGCGGACAACGCCGCATAATCCCACAGTGTGCCGTCGGCAAAACCGACTTGTTGCAGGGGCGTGGAATTAGAAAAAAAGTCGGTCACGGTAACTTGATCGTGGCCGCCGGCGATTGACAGCACCAGATCGCCTCCCAGGCGCTTGCAGCTCACTTCCGAAGTCGCCACTCCGGCCTTGAAGCGCAAGGTATTGATGCCGAAAGAACCAGAATTTGGGGCGCCGGCGATCAAATCTTGACCGTCGCCCTTGCCAAAGCGGTAAATATTATTGCCGGAACCGTCAACGATCCTGTCGTCGCCGGCGCCGCCATCGAACACATCGTCGCCGTTGCCGCCGTCGAGAACGTCATCGCCCACGCCGCCGGACAAGGTATCGGCGCCGTCCAAGCCACCCAAGCTATCATCGCCGCCCAAGCCATACAAGACATCGTCGGCGCCGGTACCTTCGATCTGGTCCGCCAATTCGCTGGCGATCCGGGTCAGCGCACCCAGCGCGGCGCCGTCCCACACGGTGCCGTCGGCGAAGTGCACCTGTTGAATCGGGCTATTGAAGCCCGCCGGACCCTCCTGGTCGAAAAATTGCTCGATCCTGATCTGATCTTCGGCGCCGGCAATGGACAAAATCAGCACATTGTTCTGCCGCCGCGCGCTCACATCCGCTGTCGAAATGTCGGCTTTGAAGCGCAATGTGCCCAGCGTGGCGTCACCGTTATAATTGGCCACGATCACATCCTGGCCATCGCCCCGGCCGAAGACAAACGTATTCTCGCCGGCGGCATCGAACAGAAGATCGTTGCCCTCGCCGCCCTCGAGCACATCGTTACCGAGGCCGCCATGCAGTTGATCGTCGCCCTCTCCACCGCTCAGTGTGTCGGCGCCAGCCATCCCCTGCAAGGTATCGTCGCCGCCCAAGCCGCTTATCAGGTCGTCGGCCGCAGAACCGTTGAGCGCCTCTGCATCGGCGCCGCCCCGCATGGTCAGGGCGGCCAGCGCGGCCGCGTCCCACTGCGTGCCGTCGGCAAACGTGACCGATTGCAAAGGACGGTTCGTATTGGCGGGATCGCTGTCGTTGAAGAAATACCTTGCGGTGACGCGCTCGTCGCCGCCGGCGATGCGCAACACCAAGTCGTCCCCTTCGCGCCTGACCTTTACTTGGTCCGCCCCGACACCGGCCTTAAATTGCAGGGTGTTTTTGCGCGCCGCCCGCGGATCATAGCTGTATTGAATCGTATCCTGGCCGTCGCCCATGCCGAAGATATAGGTATTGTTACCCTTACCACCTGTCAAGCTGTCGGCGCCGGCGCCGCCATCGAGCACGTCGTTACCCGTGCCGCCATCGAGCGCATCGCTGCCGGCGCCGCCGCGCAGCGTATCGGCGCCGCCCCAGCCATATAAGGTGTCGTCGCCGCCGCGCCCGTCGAACAGCTCGCCGGCCGCCAAACCCGTCAAGAGATCGCCGCCCTCGCTGACCACGTTGGTACGCGTCGTCAATGCGGTGCCGTCCCACACGGTACCGTCAGCGAAAGCGACCGCCAGGAAGGGATTGAAGTCGCTGAAATAACCCGCCATGGTGACCCGGTCGTCGCCGCCGCCGATCGCCAACACCAGATCGTCGCCCTGGCGGCGCACGTCGACCTCGGCGGCCGACACGCCCTCCTTGAAGCGCAAGGTGTTGACGAAGCCGGCGACCCACTGCTCGCCAAGGCTCACCTCATCCTGCCCGTCGCCTTTGCCGAAGAGATAGGTATTGCCGCCACCGCCGCCCAGCAAGGTGTCGTTGCCCGCGCCGCCTTCGAGCATGTCGTTGCCCGTGCCGCCGTAGAGGATGTCGGCACCCTCGCCGCCGCGCAACGTATCGTTGCCGGCCCGGCCGACGATGGTGTCATCGCCGCCGAAGCCGTTCAATGCCTCATCGGCCGCCGAACCCAGGAGGACGTCGGCGCCAGCGCCGCCCACGCGTGTCAACGCGGCCAGCTGCGCGCCGGTCCATACCGTGCCGTCGGCGAAACGCACTTGCTGTACTTCGTTGCCGGGATTGACTCCATCGTTGTAGTCGAAGAATGCTTCCACCGTCACGCGCTCGTCGCCATCGGCGATGCGCAACACCACATCGTTGCCCACGCGGCTCACCAGCACCTGCGCGGCGACGATCCCGGCTCCAAATTCCAGGGTATTGGTTTCGTTCAAGAGCTCAGAACCGGCACGGATCAGATCTTGCCCATCACCTCTGCCGAAGCGATAGGTATCGTTGCCCGCCGCTCCGTACACGCTATCGCCGCCGGCTCCGCCCTCGATCACATCGTCGCCGTCACCGCCGTCGAGAACATCGTCGCCGGCACCACCAAACAGGGTATCGGCACCCGCATAGGCGTGCACGACATCGTCGCCGCCCAATGCGTTGATTAACTCGTCGGCCGCCGATCCCGTCAAGGTATCGGCGCCGTCGCTGGTTACGTTGCCGAAGGCGCTCAAATCGGCGCCGCTCCACAAGGTGCCGTCGGCGAAAGCGACCTGCGTTACCGCGTGGCTGCCGTAGAAGAACTGTGACAGCGTGATGTGATCGGTGCCGCCGGCCACGGTGAGGATCAGATCCCCATCGACGCGCTTGCCGGTCACGTCGAAGGCCGCGATACCGGCCTTGAATTGCAAGGTGTTTATGGTCTCCAGTGACCAAGAATTGTCACTGCCGATTACGTCCCGGCCATCGCCCTTACCGAAGAGGAAGGTGTTGTTTCCGCCATCGCCGGTCAGATAATCATCACCGGTGCCGCCTTCGATCACGTCGTCGTCCTCGCCGCCGGAGATCCGATCGTCTCCCGCGTCGCCCTGTAGCGTATCGGCGCCACCAAACCCCATCAACAAATCGTTGCCACCCGAACCGCGGAAGGCGTCGCCGAACCCCGATCCTAAAATCACATCATCGCCTTCGCTGGTGACTCGGGTCATCGTGCCCAGGGTTACAACGTCCCACACGGTGCCATCGGCGAATCCGACTTGTTGCACCGGGTTGTAAACATTGTCGGCGCGATAGTCATCAAAGAACTGATCGACCGTCACTTGATCCTCCCCGCCGCCTACGCTCAACACCAAATTGTTTCCATCGCGCTTGACTGTCACGTCGGAGGCGGCGATGCCCGCTTTGAACCGCAAGGTGCTCACGGTGTACATATTCCAGCCATCTGGATTGGCGATGACATCTTGCCCATCGCCCGCGCCGAACAGATAGGTATTGTTGCCGTAACTGCCATTCAAGTAGTCGTTGCCGGCTCCTCCCTCCAATACATCGTCGCCCTCGCCACCGCCGAGTGAGTCGCTGCCGTCGCCGCCATTCAGGGTATCGGCACCGGCAAGGCCGTACACGGCGTCGTCGCCGCCGAGACCATTGAACATATCGTCCCGCTCGTCGCCGACCAAATAATCGGCCTCTTCACTCGGCAGATTGCTCAAAGCCGTCAGCGCGGCGTTATCCCACTGCGTCCCATCGGCGAAACGAACCTGTTTCACGGCGTTGTATTGACTGAAAAATTGCCTCAGCGTGATTCGGTCTTCGGTGCCGGCAATGGTCAAGATCAGATCTTGATCCTGCCGCGCGACGGTCACGTCCGACGCCTGCACGCCGGCCTTCCATTGCAAGGTGTCGCGGTTTGCGATCGAGCCGTAGTTGGCGGCGATAATATCGTGCCCATCGCCTCTGCCGAAAACATAGCTATTTTCGCCGCTCTCGCCGACCAAAAAATCATCGCCGGCGCCGCCGTCGAGCACATCGTCACCACCGCTTCCGTAGAGCGTATCGTCGCCGCCCAAACCGTACATGAGGTCGTTGCCCACGTCACCAAACAAGTTCTCGCCAACTTCGCTACCCGTGCGCGTGTCGTCAACATGCCCGTCCTCCCGCAGCGCGAATGGCGACGCCGTGATGGGGGAAGCGGCGATAGCCTTGTCGGCCGGGACATTGTTGTGCATCATATTTTCAGTCGTCATTTATATTCCGTAAAATTTTAATTGGTACACATCATGTCACCGCCACAGGCACGGGTGCCGCGCGTTGCTGGATCGTTTGGCGTCCACCTCAACATTGCACGATGACCTCCTCGATCAGCGCGCGATAACTTGCATTGCCACTACTTATTGAATATTTGGCTTGCATCTGCGCCGCCGCGCGTTGGCGCAACGCCAATCCGGCGGCCGGGTTGGCGAGGCTGTCGACCACCATTCCGGATAGCCGGCCGCCGTCGAAAAAGTCGACCAGCCGGCCGTTTTCGCCATCTCGGACCACCTCGCAAACCGGCGCGGTGCGGGAAGCGATCAGCGCGCAGCCGCAAGCCATCGCCTCCAGCATCGACCACGACAACACAAACGGGTAAGTCAGATACACATGGGCGGCCGACACTTGCAACAGCGAACGGTAGGTCGGGTACGGAATGCGTCCCGTAAAATGAACCCGGGCCGGATCCAGGTCGACCTCGCGCCCCATCTTTTCGCGCCAGTTGGGGGCGTCGCTCGGCTTGCCGCCGTAGCTGACCTGGTCGCCGCCCACGATGACCACTTGCAACTCCGGATGGCGCGCCAGGATGGCGGGCAAGGCGCGCATGAACACATGGAAACCCCGATACGGTTCCAGGTTGCGCGCCACATACGTCAGCACCGGCTCGCCGGCGCGTAACACGCGTCCGTTCGGCAAGGTGAACGTGGCGTGCGGATCGGGCCGCATATATGCGGTATCGATACCTTCGTGAATCACGCGGATCTTGTCGTGGTAGAGCGGCGGGTGCAGGCTCTTTTGCCATGCGGTGGGCGCGATGGCCACATCGCACTGCTCCAGATTGAGCAGCAGCAAGCCATTGCGGGCGCGGATACGGGCGTGGTCGTCCATGGTCGAGGGAAATTCAGGATCGAAGCCGACATCGGCCCCCGACGTGTGATAATAATATTCGCAGAAATGCACCAGCCGCGCGGCCGGAAACACTTCCTTGACAAACAAGGTCTCGCCCCAGCCAGGATGGGCCACGATCACATCGGGCACGAAACCTTGCTGCTTGAGCGCCAACAGTTGGCGCAACACGGCCTGCCCGTGCAAGACTCCAGCCTCATACGATTTCGCGTACTGATGGGTCTGCGCAGCCGCCTCCCGATGCAAGCGATACAAGAGCGTGCGCACCCCGGGCAAACCGGGGCAGCCCTGCTTGCCCAACGCCAGCACTTGATACGCGGGGTCGCGCGCCAAGTCCAGCGCCAGATGGCGGAATTGTCCGGGAAAATTCTGATGAATGAACAGGACCTTGCGTGGTCGCGCGCCGGCCTCGCCCATTTTCATCGCTCACGCCCCGCTTCCGAGGCCGCCTTTTGCACCGGCGACAATAGATATTCCAACACCGAGCGTTTGCCCTGATTAATTTCCGCCACCACCTGCATGCCGGGCGACAAAGCCAAGGCCTCGCCTTGCGGTCCGCGCAAACTTTGATGGTCAAGCTTGATACGCGCCTTGTAGACCGCGACCGTGGTCGGTTGATCGTTATCCAGGGTCAAGGCATTGTTGACGGTACCGTTCACGTTCGCGGCGCCACGCGCGCTTTCCGTGGCGTCGGCGCTCAGGCGCACCACGGTGCCGGTCAGCATGCCGTACTTTTGAAACGGATAGGCCGACAGCTTGATCTGCGCGGGTTGGCCCACTTTGACGAAACCGACATCTTCATTCTTGACGCTGACGTCGGCAAACACTTGCTCGCCGCGGGGCACCAGGGTCAGCACCACCGAGCCGGGCTGCACCACCGCGCCCACGGTGGTGGTGGCCATATCCTTGATCATGCCATCTTGCGGTGCGCGCAATTCCATCAGACCCTGGCGATAGACGGTCTTGTCCAGATTCGGTTGCAGCTGCGCCACACGGCCGCGGATCTCGGCCAGCTCTTTCTCCAGTTCGCTTTCATAATTGCTTTGCAGCTGGCTGATGCGCTGCTGCTGGGCCGCGATGGTGGCGTTCAGGGCCGCCACGGTGGCGGTCTGGGCGTCGAGATCCTTGATTTTTTCAGTCGCTTCGCGCTGCTTGTCGGCGGCGGCCAAACCGCCGAAAAACCCTTCTTTTTCCAAACTGGCATAGGCTTGCGCCGCCTTCTTATAGGTCGGCACGGTTTGCTCGAGCTTGCTCAAGATTTCCAAGGCGCTGCGCCTTTCGTGCTCGGCTTTGCTCAGCAAGGATTTTTCTTGCTCCAGGCCGTCGAGGTAAGCGCGCCGGTGCGCGCCGTACTGGCGCACGGTTTGCGCATATAACTCAGGGGCATCGCCGGCCTTGGCCAGCATGGGCCGGTTGGCCAACTCGGCCTCGATGCGGCGCACCTGCATCAGCTGGGTCGCCAGATCGCTGCTGATGCCGGCCTTGTCGGCGATCGCCAGAGTGGGGTCGAGCCGCGCCAGCACCTGACCGGCGCGCACGCTGTCGCCCTCGGCCACCAGCAATTGTTTGACCACGCCGGCTTCGGCCGGTTGCACGATCTTCACTAAGGTCTGCGGCACCAGCTTGCCTTCGGCGCTGGCGATAATGTCGAGTTGACCCAACGCGGCCCAGACGATCATGATTAACACCAGCGCGCAGACCGACCACAGCACGATGCGTCCAGTCTGACTAGGCGCTTCGTTTTGAATCAGTTTGAGCGGATCGTGCCAACGGCTCGGTGGCCGCAACGCAATAACTTGCGCGCCCGGCTGGGACGGCAGGGCTGACGGCGCTGACGGCGAGCCAGACTGCGCCGAAGCTTGTGTTGCAGATTTCATGTGCGCTTTCTTTACGCCGACGGATGGCGATTGGTGTGAGCCGAGGCCCCCGACGCTGAGGCCGGTGCACCAGCCAGCGGTGGCGCCAGAGCGACGCGCTGCGCGCCTTGCGGGCCGAGCCGATAAATCGCATCGACTTGCAAGCCCTTTGGCAGTCCATGGGTGATAAACAGCATGGTGACCTTGCCGCGCAGGGCATTGATGGTCTGGGCGAAATGCTCGGCGGTGGCGGTGTCGAGCGCGCTGGTGGCTTCGTCGAACACCAGAATGCTGGGACGTTTGAGTAGCGCCCTGGCAATCGCGATCCGCTGTTTCTGTCCACCCGATAAGCCGGCGCCGCGCTCGCCGATCTCGGTCTGATACCCTTCCGGCAAAGCTTCGATGGCGCTGTGAATTTCCGCCATGCGGCAAGCGGCGGCGATTTGTTCGAAAGTCGCGTTCGGGCTGGCCATCTGCAAATTGTCGTAAATGGTGCCGGAAAACAGCGTGGTTTCTTGCGGCACCACGCCAAAATGGCTGCGCAGTTCGTTAGCCGACAGGTAACGAATATCGACGCCATCGACCAGGATGCGCCCCGCGTGCGGCTGATAAAAACCTTGCAGCAACTTGGCCAAGGTGCTCTTGCCGCAACCGGAGGGCCCCATGATGCCGATGGTTTGGCCGGGTGCGATGGCCAGCGACAGATTTTCATACACCATCGGCAAGTGCTCGGCGTACTTGAAAGCGACCGCATCTATCGTCACCTCGCCCTTGCGCGCGGTGTCTCTGGCCGGGATCACGGAATACGGCTCGATCGGCGCGTTCATCAAGTCGCCCAGGCGGGCAATCGACAAGCTGGCCTGCTGAAATTGCTGCCACAAGCCCACCAGCCTGAGCATAGGCTGCGACAGCTTACCCGAAAACATTTGAAAAGCCACCAGCATACCGATCGTAAACTCGCTGTGATGCATGACGGTGTAAGCACCAATCGCCAGGATGAGTAAGCTCATCATTTGCTCAAGGAGGTTGGCCACCGTGTTGTAGCTGTTGGCCAACTGCTTGGTGGCAAAACCGGCCGACAGATAACTGGCCAGATAGTTGCTGTATTTGCTGTTCAACTGCGGTTCGAGTTGCAAGGACTTGACCGTTTCTAGACCGACAATATATTCAGTCAAAAAAGCCTGGTTCCGCGCGCCGTATTGAAACTGTTCTTGCAACCTCGCTTGGAATAATGGCGCCACCAGCGCGCTCAGGGCGACAATCACGGTCAGGATGGCCAGCACAATCAGGGTCAGCGTGACGCTGTAATAAAACATGATGGCCACGAAGATCAAGAGAAATGGCAGATCGAGCACCAAGGTGACGGCGGCGCTGGCAATAAATTCGCGTATCGTTTCCACGCCATGCAAGCGGGCCGCGATCACACCGGTGGGGCGATGCTGAAAATACAGCGGCGGCAATTTGAACAAGCGTTCGAACACGGAAAAACCAAGCACGGCATCGACCCGATTGCCGGTGTGCAGCACGAGATACTGGCGCAGCCATGACAAGGCCGCCGAAAATAGCATAAACACAGCCATGCCGATGGCGATCACGATCAAGGTGCTTTGGGTGCGATGCACCACCACCTTGTCGATAATGGCCTGGGTAAACAGCGGCGTGGCCAACGCGATCAACTGAATCACTAGCGAGGCCAGTAGTATTTCTTGCCACAGCTTCTTATGCTTCAACAATTCCGGGACAAACCAGCTGAACCCGAACTTGCGCGCCTGCCGCGCCGCCTCTTCGCTATCCGGATCGGTGCCGGCATCGGCGCGTGGCGTGATGCGCGTGGCCTGCCCGGTGTAATCGCGCTGAAATTCGGCCATGCCGATGGTGCGCGGGCTGGCATCGCCCGGCTCGATCAGCAATACTTGGGTGGTGTCCGCTTGCAGCAGCAGCGCCGGCCGAATGTCGGCCGCGGTGGATGCGGCGCTGGGCGCAACCCCGTCCACAGCGGCTTGCGGCACTGTGGGCTGATAGCGCAACCATGCCAACAGCGGAAACGAACCTTTGTGCAATTGTTCAGCGCGCAGCTTGCGCAAGATGGTATCGAAGCCGAACAGCTCGCCGGCGCGCATCAGTGCGCGTATCGTATAGGGTGCGGCTACCTGCTGCTGTGCCAGTTCGAGTGAAAAAGGTTTGCGGTGCAAGGCGCACACCGCCTGCAAAGCCCAAAAAAATTTGTCTTGCTCTAAAATCTTGTTATCCATGGTCCTCAAATTCAATTCTGCTAGCGAAAGCGCGACGAGGGCCGCGCCCGCCTGATCCCTGAGTCAACAAAGCACAACACAGGGTGCTGCCGCCCGGAACCAAAGTTATTTTTTACGGTCTAGAAATCGCGCCGCTATTGTGGCCTAAATTGCCACAAAAATGTACATTTATACTCATATTTTTACCAACTCTTAGAAAATTGTTAACTGGACAGGAAGATAAAGGTAAATGTCAAATCAGGTTTGCTGGTCAGTCGTTAGTCGGTCGCCGCTGGCGGCGCATATGCTAATCTCGCACCCTTCGCCCCTTCCCTTCCCACAACCATCGCCATGAACATGTGCCTCTCTCGTATCGCCACCCTGCTGTTGCTCTGTACCGCCGCACCGCTGCACGCTCAGCAAAAATCGGACGACGCAGCTCTGCCGCTGTGGGAGCTGGGCGCGCTAGGCGCGGCCGCCACCACGCCGGCCTACCCCGGTTCGGACGAGCGCAGCGCACGCGCCCTGATCTTGCCGTTCTTGATCTATCGGGGCGAGATTCTGCGCGCCGACCAGTCCGGCATTGGCGCGCGGCTGCTGCGTAGCGAGCGCGCCGAGCTCGATCTGGGCTTTGCTTTGTCGCTGCCGGCGCGTTCGGACGATGTGCCGGCCCGGGCAGGCATGCCCGACCTCGGTTCCCTGATCGAGTTTGGTCCGCGTTTAAAGATCAACCTGGCCCAGCCCGGCCCGTATAGCCGCTTGCGTCTGGATATTCCGTTGCGCGCCGCGATCGAGCTGCATGGCGGTTTGCACGCGCAGGGCTACGCCTTCGAGCCCCGGCTGGTCTACGAAACAAGCGACGCGCCACGGCGATGGACCTTGGGCGCCGACCTGGGCCTGATGGTGGGCAGCGCCAAGCTGAACCGATTCTTCTATGAGGTGGAGCCGCAATATACCAACGCCGACCGCCCGGCATACCACGCGAAAGGGGGCTTGATGATGACGCGCGCCGGCATGACCGCGTCGCGCAAACTGGGGCCGGATTGGCGCGTGTTCGGCTTCATGCGATACGAAAATTATGCCGGTGCCGTCAACCGCGACAGCCCCCTGTTTCGGCAAAATAGCGGTCTGTCGACCGGTTTCGGTTTCGCCTGGACCTTGCGCCGCTCGGCTGCCCTGGCGCGGCAATAACGAGACATCAGCGCACCGGAATCGAGCGGCGCGCTGGCCCCGGCGCTACTTGTCCGCTTCAGCCGGCGCCTTGCGCTCGGCCGGCGTGGCAGCCAGTTGAGTGAAGGAATGGAAGGTGATTTCGCGCGCGCCCTCGTCGAAGAATTTGTAACCCGTCGTTTGTAGCGGCAACTCGGTGTTGGTGGAGCGGGTACGAAACACAATCCGCACCACCGCCGCCGACCTCGCGCCCAGGTCGGCAAAACCGGCATGGCCCACGCCGGCGCTCACATCCAGAATTTCCGTATCCTGGCGCGTGACGAATTCGGGTTTTTTCCACGTCTGATTGCGCACCGCCACTTGCAGCGCGCGCGCCGCCTCGAACACGCGCGCTTCGATTTTCGGCCAATGCAGCCGCAGCCGTCCGATCGACCCGTCGGGCATCAAGCCGATCAGCAATTCCGAGCCGAACACCGGTACGCCGTCGAGCTGGCGTTCATACAAGGCGCTGCGGGCCACCAGGGTGCCATTTTTGCGCGGGTCGAAGCCGCGCGCCAGCGCCTCGGACGGGGCCGAGGCGGCGTATTCCTCCTGGAAGCGGGCGAAACGCATGCCGTTGGCGCTCAGCCCGCTCTTGCGCAGCGCGCCATCGACCCGCCCGATCAAGCCATCGCGACTGTCGGGCGCGGCCGCCTGCGTCCTGGGCCAGATGCCAAATTGCGGATTTTCAAACGCCACGCTACCGGTGTCGCTACGGTCGATGTAACGCAGAGTGGCGCTGGAAGCGAAACGGAATGCACCGGCGCCGGCAAATTGGGCTTCCTTGCCCAAGGATAAGTGAAAGCGTTCGATCAAGGCTTTGCGCACCTCGATTTGTTCGTCGCGGCTCAATTCGCGCCGCTGCGGCACGCTTGACTCTGGCTGCTGGGCCGGCGCGCCGGCCGCCGCGCACAGCAGCGCCACGGCGCCAACGTATCCCATCCATTTTCTCAACACGATCAGGCTCGACATGACAATTCCTTTCAAAACGTGTGGCCGCTAGCCGCGACGGGACCGATGCTTAGCTGCACACGTAGCGCCAAGCCAGCCAGGTGGGCGGCATGGCGTCGCCGATGGCGCCGGTGGGCGTTTCAAAGTCGCGCCGTGCGATGGCTTCCGATTCGGTCCGCCCGGCCGAGGTGATCACCGCGCACACCCCCGGCTGCACGTCGATCAGCCCGGCCGACATCCAGGCCGCGCGGTAACTGCTGTTGCCGCCCAGCGAGCTCAAATACAGCCCGACGGTGGGCAATTTGCTGGCCGAATCGAGGTTGTCGTGATTGACGTCGCCCGAATGGCCCATCGCCACATGCATACCCTGGTAGACGGCGCGCCACTGGGTGGTGAGCGAGACCAGGTCCATCGGACAACTGGCATTGAGCATCAAGGCATTCAAGTTGCCGTTCTGGCCGAACACGCCGGAGCCGGGAAATTCGCCCAGGCGCAGCGCGGCGTTGATGTTGACGAAGTTGGCGGAGCGGCCGATGCCGTTCTTGGCGGTGACGATGAAGTCGGGCGAGCTGGCCAGCGGCGGGTTTTGGCAACTGCCGTGGCCGGAAAACACGGCCAGGTCGGCCGATGACCAGTCGACTTCGACCACGTCACTGCCGCCCAGGCTGTCTTCCCGATAATCGCTCGGCCAAACCAGCGTGTTGTGCCAGTAAAAACGCAGCTGATGACGGTTGCCGAGATTGAACCAGAATGAAAACCCATCGGTCGCGTCGCACGTGAGCGACACGTCGTCGCTGCTGGTAAAGCCGCTCGCGGCGCTGTACGTTTCCACGCAGCCCATGCTGTAATTGGTGGCCAGCGCGGGCGCGCAATACGCCAGCGTCGCCAACAACGCCAGCGTCGGACAAATTTTGTTCATGGCATGCCCTTTCGAACCGATATGGCCCAGGATGGCGCCCTTGCGTGGGGAGCGCCGTGCGACCGCTTGGTCGTTTGGCGCCAGTCATGGGACCAACGCGGCCCGACATGCGCAAAAATTACAGGAAAGCGCACACGAGTGTGGGGCGAAACGAGCGAAAGTTTGAGCCAGATCGTGCCGGCGTTAAATAGATGCCGATCTGTCGCGCCGCAGTATCACCGAGCGGCACCGGCAGGCGCTGCATTTAATGCATATGCTGCTGGGAAATAGCCGCATCCACCATGACCGTACCACCCTTCTGGTCCAGTCCGACCCGCATTTTGTACAGATGTACATCGACTGCCTCCACCGCGAAAGATTGTCGCTCAGCACAATTGATGTATCCAGTGCCTACACAAGTTACGCGATCATCGCGGCGGCGCTTTGATCGCCACCAACAGTGCGGGCCAGGTCAGCGCGCGCGCCACCGGCCCCTCGGCCCGATGCGCTTAACTGGGTCTATCGAGCACATCCCGATACACGCTGAACAAGACCGGTCGCACCGCGCCCCAAGTGTATTGCTCAACCTGGCGCAAGCCGGCCTCGCGCAGGGTGGCCGCCAGCGCCGGCTGCCGGATCAGGCGCAGCATGGCCGCCGCCATCGCTTCGGGCGCGGCGGGCGGCACCAGCAGCGCCGAGACGCCGTCGCGCACCAGAAACGGCAAACCGCCCACGTCGGTGCTGACCACCGGCACGCCGCTGGCCATGGCCTCCAGCACGGAATTGGGCATATTGTCGACGGTACTCGGATTGAGCATCAGGTCGGCATTCCGGTACAGCGCCGCCATCTCGGCGTTCTCGACCCGGCCGGTGAAGCGCACCCTGGGCGCCACCCCGAGTTCGCGCGCCAGATCCTCAAGCGCGGCGCGCAGCGGACCGCTGCCGGCGATCACCATGGTCGCGACCGGGTACTGCGCCAGCAGCAGCGCGAACGCCCGCAGCGCGCTGGCGTTGTCGTAAATGGCTTCCAGATGGCGTGCCACCAGCACCCGCGGCGCCGCCATGGCCGCGGGCGGCGCGGGCGGCGCGGGCGCAAACCGCGCCAGATCGATAATGTTGGGCACCACGCGGCAAGCCAAGCCATACTTGGCAAACACCATTTCCAGATAGCCCGATGGCACGATCACGGCGCCGGCCCGCGCCATACTGGGCCGCACCCAGCTCAGCGCGCGGGCCAAAAACGGGTCGGCCTCGCCGCCACGGTAGTTGAGCACCACGGGGCAACGGCGCATCCAGGCGATCCAGATCGCCGGCGCGGCAAATAGATGCCAGGACCAGCCCGAATTGGCCATCACGTGCAGCAATTGGACGCGTCCCGCGCAACGCCACAGGCGCAGCAGATACGGCAGCAGCCGGCACAGCGCGCGCGCCGCGCACCCGGCCGATCCAGCCCGGCCGATACGGCGGGTTCACCTGCACCAGCTCGACCTGGCAGCCCTGTTCACGCAACAAGGCCGCCAATTGCAGGGTTTGGTTGGCCATGCCGCCGGGCGGCGGTGGCAGCGGGCCCACCAAGCCGATCCGCATACCCGGCCACGGCCGCGGCGACGCTTCCCGCTGTGCGCTGGGCGCGCTCATGTCAGGCGATGATCAAGCGGTTGATATACGCGTCCAGCGCCAGGTCGCCGCTGTAGCGCTCGGGCGCGTACCGGTAGGCATAGCAAGGCAACAAGGAATACTGGATTTGTAGCATCAGACGGGCCTCGCCGGACGGGGCCGCGCCCTTATGGATGCCGGCCGTGTCGACCGCGAAGCCGAAGCCGCGCATGCCGGTCGCGGTGACCAGCTGCTCCGGGGTGTAGGCGTTGTCGATTTCCTGGTCGCTATGAAAACGCAAACGCACCGGCGCGCGCGTCAAATGGGAGCCGCGCAAATAGACGTGCGGCCCGGCGCTGCTGCCCACATCGGTCAGATACACCAACACTTTTAAATAGCGCCAATCTTCCGAGTCGCGGTGAAACGCTTGCAATTGGCTGCTTCCGGCCGGCTCGGGAAACGACCAGCGCAGCCCGATCGCGGAAATGGTGGGCTTGCAGCCGATATAGCGGGTGGCCAGGCCAAGCAGCAGTGGGCTGTTGGCCAGCTCCATGATGTGAGGGCAAGCGATGATGTCGCGCAAATGATAATCGGCCAGCCGCACGCCTTTGGGCACGCTGCTCAGGGTGAAAGGCGCGCCCGCGTTATGCCGGTCAGACAATAGTTTATGCGCCATGAAAGCGTGGATCGTGTCGCATTGGCCGGGGCTGAGCAGGTTGCCGAGCGCCGCATACCCTTCGCGCGACAATTGCTCCAAGGCCGAGTCTTCGCTGCCGCTGGCCGGGTGCGGCGCCATGCGGTCGCCATGCCACAGCCGCAACACGCCGCCCACAGCGAGCACGACCAACCGGCGCAGAAACAGGAAGGTGACGATGCGCTGGCTGTAATATAAGGCGCTGCGCAAGGGCGCGAAACCCGACCCCGGCGTCAACTGCGCATATTTCATCGAAGCACTCCCTTTGGTTTGGCGTTCAATCCAATCCACTTAAAGTAGCAACACAAGGCAAAAGCATCTTGATGTGCGCCAAAGATTTTCGGGGAGCAATGGAAACTACGACAAAGAGCGCGGCGCGGCTCCGCTTCGCGCGGCCGCCGCCACGCCAACCGGCTTGACTGAAACCGAGCGACCTAACTAGCCGGTGGTCGTGAGCGCGCGCGCGGCGCCGCTATCGATGCCGCGCTGCAAATGCCAAACCAGCGCCAGCGCCACGAGCGAGGTCGCCACCACCACATAACCGATCACATCGAAATGTTCCAGCTTGCCATCGGCGCCAGAGGTGACGATATGGCCGGCGATCACCGATGCGATTCCGCCCGACAATTGCTGAATCGATGCGCTCACGGCGTTGAACGCGCCCCGCTCGTTGGCTGCGGGCAGGGTCGAGGCCAGCGCCTGAAACGGAATCGTGCGCGAAAAAATACCGACAAACATCAACGCATTGACCAGCACCAGGGCCGGCAGCGAGATCGGCCCCAGATGGGTGTAAATGAGCACCATCACGATCGACAGCGCGCTGCCCGATATAAACACGGGATACTTGCCGAATTTATCGGCCGCCTTGCCGATCAAGGGCCCGCAAAAAATGGTGCACACGCCGGTGATCAAGTACATGGTCGGCAAACTGTGCAAGCTGACACCGAGGTTATTGACCACAAAAGCGCTGCTAAACGGCATCAGCATGAAGCCGCCCGTGGTCAGCAACGCCGTGGTGGCGAACGCCATCAGATAACGGGGCTGGCTTACCGTGCGCAGCAGGTGACGCCCGGCGCTGTGCTCTTGCGGCACGGTCAGATGATCGGCCACCGGCTCCATGCGCCACGCCACCACCAGACCGCCCAGCGCGGCCATCCCGGCCATGGCCAGAAACGGCACATGCCAATTCCAGGTATTGGACAGATATAAGCCGATTGGAATACCGAGCACCTGGCTGGCCGCGAAGGCGGTCTGGATCAGCCCCATCACCCGTCCGCGCAATTGCACCGGAAACAGATCGGTGGCAATGGCCAGCACCACGGAACCGATCACGCCGCCGAACAAGCCCGTCACCACGCGCGCCAGCAGCAAGGTCTCGAAACTATTGGCCAAGCCGCACCACAGGGTGCCCAGAATGAAACCGGTGTAAAAAAACAGCAGCAACTTTTTGCGGTCGAAGCGGTCGGCAAAACCGGCCGTCAGCAGGCCGGACGCGCCGGCGCTGAACGCATACGCCGAGACCACCAGCCCGAACTGTTTGGGACCGATGGCCAAGCCGGGCATGATCACCGCGCCCAAGGGCGACATGAGCATGAAATCGAGGATCACGGCGAACTGGAGGAAGGCCAGCATGCCGACCACGAATTTTTGATAACGTGAAAATTGCAAGGGCGTGGACGTTGAGGCGACAGTCATAAGGCGTTCCGGAGCAAGTGGGCGGGGTTTTGCGTACGCTGTGGACAAACGCAGGCACAACGGTGTTGCAGCTGAGCGCGCGCGTCATCAGCGCCTGCATGCCCATTTGCGTGTCCGGCAATTGTATAGGAGGACCACGGTACGCGTCGCCACGGCCGGGTTTGCTGTATGCTGGGCAACTCCAGCGCGGATGCACGATATAATTTTCGCTTGCCTCCGACGCCGTTAGCCACCGAACCGACCATGCGCCTGACCTCTTTCACCGATTACACCCTGCGCACGCTGATGCACCTGGGTGCCAACCGAGCCCGGCTGGTGACGATTCAAGATATCGCCGACGCCCATGCGATCTCGAAAAATCATTTGATGAAGGTGGTACACCAGTTGGGTCTATCGGGCGTGGTGGAAACCGTGCGGGGGCGCAACGGCGGGCTGCGCCTCAAACTGGAGCCGCGCGAAATCAATATCGGCGCCATCGTACGGGCCACCGAAACCGATTTTTACATGGCCGAATGTTTCGACCCGGCCCACAACCACTGTCCGTTTCTGCCGCACTGCCGGCTCAAGCACGCGCTGAGCGCGGCCACCCGGGCTTATCTGGCTGTGCTGGACCAGCAAACCCTGGAGTCGATCCTGGCACCGGCCGACCCCGCCGGCCCGATGCCGCTACGCTTTGTCGCGCGCGTGCCGCCGGCGGCGCTGTGAGCGCGCCGCCGGCGCGCGCGTGCTTCCCTCACGTGGCGCCAGGCGCGGGAACAGGGCCAGCGCGTTATCCTTGGCGATCGCCTCGTGCTGCGCATGACGCAAGCCGCCCAGCGTGCGAAAGCCTTCGACATTGGCCGCGATCCCGGTCGCCGGCTTAGACGGGAAGTCGCTGCCAGACAAAATGTGATTGACCGCGGCAAGCCGACGCAAGCCTTCGACGGCGCCATTGTTGGCCGATCCGGCCAGATCGTAATACAGCGCGGCCAGCACCCTGCGCACTTCGGCCGCGCCACCGGCCGGGCAGCTCCTTCCACTCGGCGTTGAACCAGCGATAAGGCGGCGCCGCATGGCTCACTTTGGGCAATTTGTCGCGCATGCCCAGCGCCGCCAACACGCGGTAAATTTCATGGTCGATGCAAACCGATGCCGGCCCAAGCCCCAGCCCCGGGCGTAGCCGGCTTGCGTCATTTGCTAATTGCCCATGCCGACCTCGTCGAACGAGCGCACGGCCCAGCTGCTGTGATGCAAGCCATAAGTGGCCGAAGCGGCCAACGCGATCAAATGGTGGTCGCTGCCGTGGGCGCCGTGCAGGAAGGCGATCAGCGAGCCGGCACGGTCCGACAGACGCAAACCGGGCACCTCGGTGTAAAAGATCGATGACTTCATCGCCGCGGCCGGCGTGGCGCGCGGCACCTTCTATAACCACTTCAAGACCACGCATGAATTGCTGGCCGCCGTCACGGGCCAATTGAGCGATGAAGTGCTCAGCGTGCTGGACCAGGAAGTGCTGCGTTTCGACGACCCGGCCGTGCGCATTTGCGTGGGCACCCGGCTGTACGTGCTGATCGCCATCCGCTACCCCGTTTGGGCACTTTTCTCACCCGCATCGGTTCGCGGCACGCGGTGCGCGGCAAATTTCTCGACCAGTATCTGATGCGCGACATCGAGCTGGGCATCGCGGCGCGGCGCTTCCGGCCCGAAGTGGCGCTGGCCACGCACGACATTATTCTCGGCTTGATATTTTTTGGTATCGAAACGCTGCTGACGGCGCCCAAGCAGCCTGAGCATGTGGAAAACATGCTGTTCATCGTCTTGCACGGCATGGGTTTGCCGGCCGACGAGGCGCGCGCGATCGCCTTCATGCCCCTGCCGCCGATCGGCGCGATCTCGGCGCCCATCTTTTCCACTTTCGCGCCGGCCGCGGCCAACTGAGGCGGCGCGCCCGACGTTGCACAGCGGAATGGTGCGTGCATGCGGCGCCGTCAGCTTGTACCCTACGCCTGCGGCCGCCTTCGGGCCGTTAGACAGGAGACGCCTTTGACCATTCCACCATTCGAACAATTGGCCGCGCCCCTGGCCGGCATCTCATCGGGCAACTGGCTGCTGGCCGTGGCCACCACCGTCCTCAGTTTCGCCGGCATGCACGCCGCCGTGGCCGCGTGCCGGCGGCGCCTGCGCGCCTTGGGCGACAGCGCGCTGGCGCAGCGCCCCGCGGCCGAACTGGCGAGCGCCACCCTGGCGCGCACCAGTTCGCTGGCCGTGGCCGTCACCGCCTTGCTGCTGGGCTTGACCGTGCTGGACTTGCCGGGCGCCTGGGACGAGCGCCTGCGTCACTTGTGGTTCATCGCGCTGGGCGTGCAACTGGCGCTGTACCTGGACCGCGCCATCAGCATCGGCGCCCGACGCTATCTACGGCGCCATGCGGCCGACTCCGCCTCGCCGACCACGGTGGCCGACACCCTGATCATGTGGGCCATGAAAACCGTGTTGTGGGTGGTGTTCGGGCTGGCCATGTTGTCGAACCTGGGCATTAACGTATCGACTTTTGTCGCCAGCCTGGGCATCGGCGGCATCGCGGTGGCGCTGGCGGCGCAAAATATCCTGGGCGACTTGTTCGCCTCGCTCTCCATCGCCGCCGACAAGCCGTTCGAGGTGGGTGACGCGATCGCCGTGGCCGGCCTGTCCGGCAGCGTGGAGCATGTGGGGCTGAAAACCACCCGCATTCGGGCCGACAGCGGCGAACAGATCGTCATTGGCAATGCGGAATTGCTGAAAAACACGGTGCGCAATTTCAAGCGCATGTCCAACCGCCGGGTGCAGTTGGTGTTGCGGGTCAATCCGGCCACGCCGCCGGCGCTCGCGCGCCGCATTCCGGACATGCTGCGCGACATCATCACCGAGCAATCGGCGGTCCGTTTCGAGCGCGCCCATCTGAAAACCCTCACGCAAGACGCGCTCGAATTCGAAATGGTGTTCTTCGTGCTGGACTCTTCTTACCAGATTTATATGGACCGGCAACAAGCGATCCTGTTGGCGGCCATGGAAGCGTTCGAGCAGCTGGGCGTATCGACCGCCAACACCACCCAGCATATGATCATGGAGCGGCAAGCGCCGAGCGCCGCGCCGGAACCCCGCGCGCCGGCGCGCGCCTTGACAGCGGCGCGCTGATCGGGGCGGCGCCCTGGCCGCCCATACGGCGCGCCGGGGCCGCGTACCGGCGCCGCCGCCCAACGCCGCTGCCAAACGCGCTTCACGCCGGCCCGCTTCATGTTAGGATTTCTACACAAGGAGGCACTATGCCAGCCATTCATGAGACCTACACGCGTCAGCAGGGCCATGGGAAAACGTACGACATCGAATACACCAGCTTGCGCTACAGAATCGCCCTGGACGGGAAGGTATTGAAGGAAATCGAGTTGCCGATCGAACGCGCCAGCGCGGGCAGCGATGCCAGCTGGCGCGCGGCCATCGCCGATATCGAGCATTTGCGGGGCATGTCGGAAACTTAAGCGTGGCCCTACGCGCGGCGCCGGGCCGGGTGTGCCGACGCCGCGCCCGGCGTGGCCGCCCCGCTGCGGCAAATGCATGCCGGCCGCCACGGGCCGGACTATCTACGGCCTGAACGGCCCGCCGGGTTCAAGCCTGCGCGTCGCCTTCGCCGTCAAGCGGCGCCATCAGCCCCGCCAGCTCGGCCGGGCTAAATTTCGCGCCCAGGGCCGCGTCCTCGCCCAGTATCGCTTCCGTCAACTCGGATTTGCGCGCCTGCAAGGCGAGCATGCGTTCTTCTATGCTGCCCGCGATCACCAGGCGGTACACCATCACCGGTTGCCGCTGGCCGATGCGATGCGCGCGCGCGATGGCTTGCTGCTCGACGGCCGGATTCCACCACGGCTCGACCAGGATCACGGTGTCGGCCGCGGTCAGGTTCAAGCCCACCCCGCCCGCCTTCAGGCTAATTAGCATGAGCGGCACGGCACTGGTTTGAAATTGCGCCACCACGGCGCCGCGTCGATCGGGCCGGGTGTCGCCGGTGAGTGCCAGCCATGGCAAGCCCAGCGCAGTGAGCTCGATTTCAATCAATCCCAGCATGTGCGTGAATTGGGAAAACACCAGTACCCGACGCCCTTCCGCCACCAGGACCGGCAACATGTCGCGCAGCAAAGCCATTTTGGCGCGCTCGATGCCGGCAGCCAAGGCTTGCCCCTTCAACAGTTGAGGATCGCAACATACTTGGCGCAGCTTGAGCAAGGCGTCCATGATGCCGATCTGCGCGCCGCCCACACCACGCCGCTTTAACGCTGCCCGTACTTGCTGGTCGGCCGCCACCCGCACACTTTCGTACAGCTCGCGCTGGCGGCCTGCCAGTTGCAACCATTCCAGTACCTCTATCTTGGCCGGCAATTCGTGCGCCACCACGTCCTTGCGGCGGCGCAGGATGAACGGACGTACCCGCTGCGCCAGCAGCGCGGCGCGCACGCTCTGGCCGCTTTCGATCGGCTTGCGCCACAGGCGGGCGAAGCTGCGCGCGTCGCCCAGCAGGCCCGGCATCAAAAAATGAAATTGGGTCCACAACTCGCCCACGTGGTTTTCCATCGGCGTGCCGGTCATGCAGAGCCGGTGGCGCGCCTGGATGCGGCGCACCGCGCTGGCGGCGCGACCGGCCGCGTTCTTGACGGTTTGGGCTTCGTCCAGAATCAGCATGTGAAAATGGTGGCCGGCGAAACGGTCCAGGTCGCGCCACAGCAGCGCATACGTGGTCAGCACCACGTCGTGCCGGGCGATCTGGGCGAAGCGCACGGCGCGCTCGGGGCCGTGCAAGGCCAGCACCCGCAGGCCGGGCGCCATGCGCCGTAGTTCGGCTTGCCAATTAAATACCAGCGAAGTGGGCAGCACCACCAAAGCCGGCACATCGAGCCGGCCGGCTTGCTGCTCGACCAGCAGATGGGCCAGCACTTGCGCCGTTTTGCCCAGGCCCATGTCGTCGGCCAAGATGCCGCCCATGTCATGCGCGCGCAAGTGTTGTAGCCAGGCCAGACCGTGCAATTGGTAGGGCCGCAGGGTCACCCCCAAGCCGGCCGGTGCCGGCACCGGCCGCGCCTGGCCGCCGGCGCGCAGGCGCCCGGCCAGCGCGCGCAGCTCGGCGCCGCCGCGCAGGTGGAGCGGCGCCGCGCAAGCGGCCTCGCCGGCCTGCAAGGCCACGCTGAGCGCGTCAAAGCGCTCGGCATCCCAAGGCGACAGCCGCAGCGGTCCCGGTGGGCGGCGGACATCGGTCAGCAAGTCCAGCATGGCTTGCACGATGGCCTTGAGCGGGGCGGCAAGCGCATCGATGCGCTTGCCGCAGGGGCACGCAGCGATACCTGCGACTGGCCATCGATGGCGGCCAACTGACGCAGATCGACCCAGCGCGGATCGCGCTTGAGCAAGTCGGCCAGCATGGGCGCCAGATCGTGGAGCTGACCGTCCAGCTCCACGCCCAGGGTGAGCAGCCACCAGGCCGCCTTGCCGGGGCCGCTGCCCCGCACCCGCGCCAGCGGCCGCGCGCCCAGCCGGCTGGCCACTTCCTGCCCCAGCTCCGCGCCGGTGGCCGGATCGACCAGAATATGCCAGGCCTCGACCGGCACGCTGAGGTGGGCGAAGCCGGGCCGCACCACGATGCTCCAGCCGTGCCGCTGCAAGAGCGGCACCTGGTCGGCCCAAAAATCGCCGAATTGTTCCTCCTGCAACAACGACCACCAGCGCGACGTCAACGCCACTTCCGGCGCGCGCCACTGCAAGGCATCGTCGGGTACGAGGCGCAAGCCGGTATCGCTCAGCAGTTCCAGCGCTAGCGCCTCGCCGTGCCGATCGCGCCGCAGCGCCAGCGGCAAACCGTCGCGGTCGATCAGTTGCGCCGTGGCGCAGGCGATAGCCTCATCGCCGGCCGGCGCCGGGCATTCCCAGCGCACGCCGTCCGCCGTGAGATACGTCCAGTCCACTTCCGCCAGCGTAACCTGACTGCCGCGCGGCCCGAACAAGCCGCCCGGGCGCATACCCAGCAAGCCGTCGCCGCGGCTCAACGTGCGTAGCGTCAAGCGCGGCCGCAAGCGGCCCAGCGCTTCCCGCGGCGCCGCTGGCGGCCGGGCCGGCGCGGGCTGTGGCGGCCCGGCTGATTGCGCAGCGCTCATACGTTCTCCTGGGTTCCCGGTCCAACCCACTGCTGAGCAGCTTGAGCTTGCCGCCATACGGGCGCGGCGAAGGTCAATGGTCATGGTGCGTGGACGATAAAACGCAACATGATACCGTGCGCAGCGTACATGAAGTTGTAACGATTGCGTTATTCAGGCTTGCGCTGTTGCTCAGCTTGATATAAAGCCGAGTCGAAGAACGACTGGTGACAATCATTTTGTTTCAAAATACTCCGACCTTTCACGCCAGGATGGGGTTTCATGACATGCGTTGTACCGACATGGGTGATATTTTTCTTATTTAGGATGGGAACGTGTCTCAGCGCTTTGGTGGTTTCATGAATTGGATCGCCATCGACGCCGCGATGCACGATATTATGCTTACCGAAATCCTTCTCATCTTCTTTGATGGTTGAAAGAAGCGGCTCGCCCAGTTCGAAAGCCGCAAAACAAGTCGCAGGTAATTTATTCTTCATCGCCACATACTCGGCTTCCGCGGCGCCCTTGGAATGGCCGGTCACAAATCCCTTCCAGCCGTCGGCCTCGGGAAAATGCTGCTTGACCACGTCGGCAACTATCGCCGCCGATTCGAAGCTATGCGGTACGATCCGATCCGTCCCGATCGGACCGGCCAAGGCATGGGCAACCGCCACCAGTTGTGAAAAGGTTTCCGAAGCATTGGTCACAGTGCGTTTTAGCAGGTCTCCCTTGTGCTCGCCATCCGTGGTTTGACCATACGCGATGTGCCACTCGAGGTTTTTGTCATCGCGCGTCAATGCGAAGATGAGGCCCGTGCCGGCTTCGATAAACCGCATATCGGGCAGAAATTTTAAGTTCGGCAACTTCGCTTTCAGGGCCTCCATCAACGCTAGCGGTATCTGCGACATTGTTTGGGCGTCAGGACGGATTTTGGTAAAATATGGCTCGGCGCGCGCCAGGTTATCTTGCAAATCGTGACGCGTCACTGTCTCCGCCAGGGCGGCATGAAACACCATGCGGTCTATCTCTTCCGGCGCCAATGCTTTTCGCTCGGATTTGATCGTCAGGGATTCTTGCGGATTGCTTGCCCACTGCAAGCCTTCACATAGTCTGGGTAGCAGGTCGACCAGCTTTTGACATTTTTCGAGCACGGCATTATCAGGGTTGCCCGTTATCTTTCCCCCGTCTGCGCCTGGCGTTTGCTTTGACGAGTAAGCCACATCGTCCATGCCCAATTTAGTCAGCATTTTTTCGACCGCTTGGGACACTTGATCCAAGGCTTGCAGTTGCCGAGTTTTGCTCTGTTCACCGTGTGCGCCGGGTGCGGACGGCTGTTCCATTTGCGCTCTCACTTCTTCCAGCAAGTTTTCAGCATGATAGAGAATATGGCCCGTTTCAGCAAAGTCTTCTTGTGTGACATTGCTATTGGAAATAGGCGCATCCGATGGAACAGCGGAACGCGCGGTGGCCCGCATGCTTTGCACTTGTTTAAGAAGGAAAATGGCGACCGTGCTTTTCGAATCGTTCAGCGCGGAAGGCGGCGGACCGTTGCGTGACGACGTGGAACCAGCCGCAGCTGTTGGCGCGTTGGTTTTGGACGAATTGAAAGACGCCGAATTCTGCAACCCACGCATCAGGCTGGATTGAATTTGACTACCCATTTACATTCCTTTATCGCTGTTTATCGTTATCGTAAAAACACCTTGCCCGAGTGAAGCCAGGCTTTTTTAATCAGAACCACCAAATGGTAAAAATCTTTTTATCTGTTGCTTTAAGTGGCGACTGCATTGAAAAAGTTCCTTAAATCTTGCCGAAAAATATCGGCAGTTTTTTAGAAAAAACTAAAATGGTATGCAAAAACCGCGTGCCGCAGCCTCATCCCACTCATCGCAACTTTTTTTTATGAACGACCTTCAACCTTTCCGCAACACGTTTTCAATTAATTTCCTTATCAACTTGCAGCATCATCCTTGCCTGCGTACCATTTACCCAGGGTAGCGAAGGGAAATCTGAGCCTTTCCTTACAGTCGATAAATATATTTGCGCCGATCGATCGCGCCGACGATCGTGGCGTCGATGATAAAAATGGGGTTGGCCATGCTGAAGAAATTGATAAAAGCAATTCCGGTCTTGATATTGGCCTGTGTTTTCGGCGGTGCCGCGCTGGCGGCGGATCCCGCGCCGGCGACCAAGGAAGAGGCGATGGCGCTGGTAAAACGCGCGGTACAATTTGCCAAACAAAACGGCAAAGAAAAGGCGGTCGCCGAATTCAACAAGCCCGCCGGGCAATTTGTCGACCGAGAATTGTATATTGTCGCGCTCGACATGAACGGGGTGTTGCTGGCCAATGCCGACACCAATCCCAAGCTAATAGGCAAAGATCTTAAAGATATTCGCGATGTCGACAATGTGTATTTTACGCGTGAAGAAGTGGCGCTGGCCAAAGGCGCGGGACATGGTTGGGTCAATTTTAAATGGCCGCACCCGATCACGCGCAATCTGGAACCGCGCTCGGTTTATCTGGAACGGGTCGACGATTACATCGTGCTGGCCGGGGTCTATACCCGCAAATAAGTCGGCACCGTTTTTATTCCAATGACTGCGCCGGCGGCGCCGTGGGCATCTGTCGGCCATGCCCACACTCACCCTTGGAGAGATTGATGAAAACCGCAGTGAACATTGCAGTAGCAACGCTGGCGGCCTTGTGCGCCCATGCGGCCAACGGGCAGGTAGTCATCTATGGCGTACTCGATACCGGTGTCGAGTACCTCAACCATACCAATGCGGCCGGCAAATCGGTGGTGCGGATGCCCAATCTGACCGGCACGGTGCCTTCGCGCTTGGGCTTTCGCGGCACGGAAAGCCTGGGCGGCGACCTGAGCGCCGTGTTTGGCCTGGAAACCGGCTTCAATGTCGATAGCGGTTCGCTCGGTTACGGCGGCCGCCTGTTCGGGCGTCACGCTTTCGTCGGGCTGAAAAATTCTTACGGCGCGCTCACCTTTGGCCGCCAATTGAACATGACGGCGATATCGCTGGCAAAGGCCGATATTCTGACCACCAATGTCCATGGCAACGGTAATATCGATAATTATATTCCTAACGCGCGCAGCGACAATTCGATCGCCTATATGGGCACTTTCAAAGGCGTCAGCGTGGGCGCCACCTACAGCCTTGGGCGCGACAGTGCCACCACCGGCGGACCTGCCGCGACCAATTGCCCTGGCGAAGCGCCCGGTAACGCGCAAGCTTGCCGCCAGGCGACCGGTCTGCTGGCCTACGATACCCCCACTTTTGGCGCCGCGGCGGCACACGACGTCATGCACGGCGGCGTCGGCGCCGGGCTCGGTTTGGTCAGCAGCGATTACACCGATAAACGCACTTCGTTTAACGGCTACGTCCTGTTCGGCGCCACCAAGGTGGGCGCCGGCGCCTTGTTGCGTCGCACTCAGACCGCCACCTTGGCCCGGGCCGACCTGTATTTCGTCGGGCTGAGCCGCCCCTTGACGGAAAAGCTGGTGTTCGACACGCAAGTGGCCCGACTGTCGGTGCGCGACACGGACAAGGTATCGACCCAGTATGTGGTGCGCAGCGTCTATGCGCTGTCAAAACGCACGGCGACCTACGCCTCGCTCGGTTACATGCAAAACAAAGGCACCGCCGCGGTGCCGGTGAGCGCCGGCGCCAGCACCGCCCCCGGCATGGATCAAACCGGTCTGATGGTCGGCGTGCGCCATTCGTTTTAATTCTCGTTGAAGCATATAGAGCCGGCCGGCGGCGCCAAGCCGCCGGCCCTAGCGAATCGGCCGGGCCCGCGCCGCCGGCGCCTGACCCGCCGCTTCTTCCCCCACCCCGCCATACCGCGCTGCGCCGCATGCGATGCGGCTCGCACGCCGCCAAAACCGTGGCGCGCACCGGCGCCGGCAGGCGCCGCCAAGCCAGCGCGCGGCCCTCACGCCGCGCGGGGCCGCCATCAAGTTTCGCTCTTGACGAAGTCGAACGGCCCCAGATCGATATCATGGGTGCGCACGTACTGCTGGATGTCGTCCCAAAACAGCGTCGCCCCGGCCGTATGGGTATCGATCACGATCACCTGCACCAGCAGCGAGGCTGCGAACGGTTTGAGCGCCGTGGTGGCCATCGGCGCGGCGGCGCCGGCGAACTTGCCGCCGGCCGCCTTGCCAACTTCGGCCATGGCGTCGCCGAAGGTGGTGACCGGCGGCGTGGGCGCCAAGCTGAGCAGCGATGGCGCATCGGGCTTGAACAGGCGGTCGGCAAAGGTATCCTTGGCCGGCACCGCGCCGCTCAGGGCGCCCAGCCCGGCCCCCAGCGCGGTGCCGACGATGGCGCCCACCAGCACCTTTTCCATGATGTCTTTCAAGCCGTTGTTTTTGCCGCCGGCGAAACCGGTGGCAAACCCCATGGCCGCGCCGTTGATCATGCCGCTCACCCCGCCGGCCACCGCGCCGGCCGACACGGTGCCGGCCGTCAAACCCATGGACCCGGCCACGCCCACGCCGGCCGCCAGGCCGCCGAACGCGGCCCAGCCGCCCACCGCGGCGCCCACCAGCACGCCCAGCATGACCTCGCCGGCATCGCCGCCGGCGCGCCCGGCCGCGATACCGCCGATGACGCCGCCGGCCACGATGCCCACCATGGTCACCGCGAACACCGCGCCCCAGGTCACCGACAAGGCCCCCACGCTAAAGGCGACCGCGCCCGGGGTGGCGATGCCGAATGTGAACACCGACACCACCACCGCCACCGCGATGATCGCCACCGTGGCCAGGATGCCGCCGAAAACCTTCCAGAAACTGCGCCCGCTCGGGTCGATGTAGCTGGTCGGATTGCAGCGGCAGTAGGCGTACAGGCTCCAGGCCAGCGGATCGCCGGCGTCGGCGATGTGGGCGTCCGGCGCCAGGAAGCGTCCGATGCGCGGACAGTACCAGCGCGCCCCCAGCAGCACCAGGCCGGGACCGAGCGCCGCGCCGGCGCCATATCCTTGCGACGCGGCGCCGGCCCCGCCGCGCGCGAGCACTTGGCCGTATGGCCCGTAGTGCAGTGTCAGCTGGGCCGCGCCCAAGGCGTCGGTCAGCAGCACCAGGGAGCCCAGGTGGTCGACATGGAGCCACTCGGTCTGACCGGCGCGGCGCCGCGCGACGATGCGCTGGCCGTCGCTGAACTGCAAAATCAGCTGGCCGTTGTCGACCCGCACCAGCTGGTCCGGACTCCAGGCGTCATGCACCGCTGCCCCGTCGGCGCCGACCTGGCGGTGGCGCGCCAGATGACCGCTGTGGGCATAAGTGAACGCTTCCTGGCCGCCATCGCTCAGGTCGATGCGCCGCAAGCGCCCTTCGTCGTCGTTGTGGTGGGCGCCCCACGGCGCGCTGACCAGCATGCCGCGCCCGTCGTAGCCGTACTGCTCGGCGCCCGCGCTGCGCAGGCAGGTGGCCGGCACGCCAGGGCCGCCGTACTCGTAGGCGCCGAGCGCGGAATTGGACACGATATTGCTGCCCGCGTCGTAGCCATAGTGCCAGTGGCCGGCGGCGGCGCCGGCGTGCGTCAAGCGGTATAGATCGTCGTATTCATACGTCCAGGCCAGTGCCGGGTCGGCGCTGGTGGTGCCCAGCACATTGCCCACCAGGTCGTACCGATAACCCAGCTCGCGCAGCGTGGCGCCGGCGCCGGCCAGGCGCGAGTGGGAACGCCAGCCGGTCGCCGGGTCGTACTGGTCTTGCTGCACCAGCCCATTGGCGTAACGGGTCACGCCGCGGTTGCCCTGCATATCGTAATCGATGGCGTCGATCACGCCGTCGATCGCGCGCAGCCGGCCGGCCACGTCATAGCGGTATTGCAGCAGCGTGGCGTCGGGATACACGATATGGTCGATCAAGCCGTCGCACCGGTAAGCCATGTGCAGCGCCAGCGCACCCTGGCCCTCGGCGCGCATGGTCTTGCGCGCCAGCCGGCCGCGCAGGTCGTAATCGAACACGGTGCTGCCGGCTTCATCGTCGACCCGCACCAGGCGCCCGCCGGCGGTGTGCTGGCCGGCGTCGGCCGGCGCCGGCGCGCCGTTGTCGTGATAGGTGTAGCGCACAAGCGGGGCCGTGTCCGCGCCGCCATGGCGCACCGAGAGCGGCCGATTGGCCAAATCGTAGGAACGCCACACCACGCTGTCGCCGCGGCGCGACCACACCGTGTTGCCGCTGGCGTCGAACAGCGTGGTTTGGCGCGCCTCGGGGCGCAGCACCTGGAGCGGGCGGCCCAGCAGGTCGTAGTGAAAGCGGGTCTCGACGTTGGCCGCGTCGGTATGGCGCAGCAGCCGGCCCTTGACGTCGTAGTCGTCGCGCGAGGTGAGCACGTGGGCGCCCAGCAGTTGCTCGACCCGGATCACGTGCCCGGCCGCGTCCACGTGGCGCCGCGTGACAGTACCGGCATGCGCGGCGCCGGCGCCGACCCGGTTATCTTCCTGGTCGGCTTCCTCGATCAGGCCGGGCCGATAGCGCAAACTGGCGCGCGCCCCGTCCGGCCGCACGGTCGACAAGGCCCGTCCCAGCCCGTCGTAAGTCATGGCCGTATGCGGCAGCAGCGGGTCCGGCGCGCTATAGGCGGCGCCGGCCGGGCGGTACGGCAGATAGGTACGCAGCAGCATGCCCCGCGCGCCGTACACGTTGGCCACTTCGACCAGTTCACCCTGCTGGTCCAACACGCGGCGCTGCAACAGGCGCGCGCTGCCGTCGAGGAACTGGCGCTGCACCAGCGGCGCGGCGCCAGGCGCGGTGCGCCGCGTCACATCGATTTGCAGCGGAGAGGCGGCGCTGTCATAACGGTAGGCCACGGTCGGCTCGGCTTCGCTGTCGCCCGCCGCCACCGTGTGCACCAGCCGCGCCAGAGCGTCGAAGCGCGCGTGCGACGCGGCCCCGGAGGGATCGACCACGCTGGTGGGCTGATAGGCACGCAAATCGAATTGGGCGACGATCTCGTTGCCCACCATGTCGCGCACGCGCACCGGATAGCAGCCCGTGGGGTCGAAGTCGAGCGCGGTGACGCCGCCGCGCGGGCCGGTCACCTGGCCGTGCACGCCGGCCGCGTCCACGCTGCGCCGGTAGCGTCCCAGTTCCACCCACCAGCCGGCCACGCCGTGTTGCCGGGTGTAGCCCAGCGCGGCGAAATCGGGCAAAGGCACACCATACACTTGTTCGGCCATGGCGTCGGTCAGCGCCAGGGCGCGGCGCGCGCTGACCAGGCCCGCGCCGCCGACCTGGCCAAACGGCAGGCCGTCGTATTCGGTGCGGGTGTGGGCCAGCAGCAGGCCGGCGCCATCGCGCTGGATCACTTGCGCCAGACGCTGTCGAAACCGACCGGCCGGGTCGTGCGCGTAACTGGTGCTGGTGTCGAGCTGGGCGCCCGGCTCGGCCACGCCGGCGGCGAAGCTGCGTTCGCGCGCCGCGATCACGTTGCCATGTTCGTCCCAGTCCAGCTGTTCGGTCTCGATCCAGCTGAAGGGATCGGGCGCGCCTTCGCACGCCTGGCGCACGCTGCGCGTCAGGCGCGGACAGACCGCGCCGGCCTCGCCCGCGTCGCTCACGCTCCAGGTCTGTTCCAGGCGGTCGAAACAGCTGCCGTCGTCGGCCAGCCTTTCTTGCCGGCGCAGCCGCCCGCGCAGCGCGCGCAGGCGGCGCCGCTCGGCCATGCTGGCCGGTTCGGCGCCATCGTCGCGCAAGCCGGTATGGAACCAGCGCACCGTGCGCAGCCCGGCCACGGCGTCGTCGCCCAGGTCGTCCGATTCCACCCGGCCGAAACCGCACACCTCGCGCAGCGCGCCGTCGTAGCGCCCTTCGTGATAGCGCAAAACGGTGCTGCTGCTGGCGCCATGCCGCTCGCTGACGGTGATGCGCCCCACCAGCGGCAGCACGATGGGCAAGCGGCTCGACCAGGGCTGCCCCAGCAGGCGGTCGCGTTGGGCTTCCATGGCCGAATTGGCGTATCCGATGCTGGTCTGACGGCCCAGCGAATTGTCGATCGAGCAAAGCAAGCCGCAGCGCGCGCCACCCAGCGGTTCGAGCACCATCCACTGGGCCGCGCCGGACGGCGTGACGCTGCTCCAGCACAGACCGGGGCTGCCGTTGCCGCGCAAGTCGGCGATGCGCAGGCGGCTCATGGCGCCGGTGGGCAGATGCGCGATCTCGCGCGCGGGCTCGAAGCCGTCGCCGGCGCGGTTGGGCCACCAGCGCACCAGGCCATCGTCGACATAAATGACTTCGGCGCAGCCGTCGCCGTCCAGATCGGCTACGAACAGGCGGCTCGGATCGAGGTCGAACGGCAGGCGCGGCGGATCGAGCATGCGCACCGCCTCGCCGAACACGCCATAGCCGAGGTAGGGCCAGTAGGTCACGCCTTGTCCGTCCACCCGCACCACATCGGGGGTGCCGTCGCCGCTCATGTCGGCGCAAAACACATGCGGGTCGTCGAGCCGGGTGGGCGGGCCGTTCGGCCTGGCCGCGATCACGGTGGGCCGTTGCTGCCAGCCGCCGGCGCCGTCGCGCTGCCCCAGCATCAGGTTGCCGCCGGCGCTCCACAGCAGGTCGACCATGCCGTCGCCGTCGAAGTCGCCCAGCCGGCAGGCGGGCGAGGCCAGCGCCACCGAGGGCGCCTGGCGCCAAGCCACGGGACGCTTGAAACCGCCCGCGTCGCGCGCCTGCATGCCTTGCAGCGGCTGGTCGATCCGCACCAGGTCGGCGATGCCGTCGCCGTCGAAGTCGATCAGGGCGGCGCGCGCGCGGGCCGCCGCCAGTTGCGGCGCCACGCCCACGCTCACCGGGCGGCCCCAGCGCCCGCCCAGATTGGGCCATACCCGGGCCGTGCCGGCGTCGCCCAGATGCAGCAGATCGGGCATGCCGCAGCCGAACCAATCGACCAATTCCACCTTGCCGCGCGCGTCCAGGCCGGGCGGCAGCGCGCCCTGGTCGAGCGCGCCCATGCGCTCCAGGCTGGGCGCGCCCGGCTCGGTGTAGCCGAAGCGCAGCGGCGGCGCGCTCAAACTGGCGCCGTCGGCGTCGAAGCCGTGCAGCGTCACCCCGGCCAGCAGCGAGGCGGCGTTGGGGCTGGCGCTCGCATAGTCGAGCGCCCAGCGCCGCACCAGGCTGGCGCCGGCCGGCACGCCCTCCAAGTGAAGTTCGAAGGCGACGCAGCGCTCGTCGGTGTGCAGCAAGAAGCCGCCGCGGCCCCAGCGCAGCCGGTCCGGGCGCGCCGCGTAGTGCAGCAGCACGCGGTAGGGGCCGTAAGCGATCGATGCCAGATAGCGCTGGGCGCCGGCGGCGCGCCACTCGAACGTGACGATGTTGCCCAGATTGTCTTCGATACGGCGCAGCAGCCAGGCCCAGGTCGCGCCGCCAAGGCCGGCGATCCGGCTGCCGGCATCGGCCCCCAATTCGAAGCGCAAGCCGGCGCGGTCGGTCACGCGAAAGCCGTCGCCCAGGGTCTCGATGCGCCAATCGCCGCTATCGACTTCGGGTTGCAAGCGGCCGTCGGCCAGGCGCAGCAGCGGTCCCGCCCCTTCCAGCATCAAGGTGTCGCTGTCGTCGTAGCGCACGCGCCCTATCATGCTGCTACGCAGGATGCGCGGCAGGGCCAGGCTCCAGCCCAATCCGAACGGACCGTTGCCGGCGCTCGAATCGTAGCGCAGCGCCAGTTTGGGTGCCACGTCGTTGGGACCGTGCGGCAGCTCGAAAGGCACGCTAAAGCTGCCGGTGCCGCTGGCCAGGTCGGGGGTGAAGGTTTCACCCAGGCCGCCGCCGCTGCCGGCGCCCGGCAAGGAGGGAGCCTGGCTGGCAAAGCCGATATCGATGGACATCCGGCCTCCTTATGCGCGCGGGGTGAAGCTATAGGCCAGGATCAGGGCGATGTTGTCGATCGCCGCCAGGTCCAGCACCCCGTCTTTCACCCAGTCCGGATTGTCGGCCGCGGCCAGCGTGATGCGGTACTCGCCCAGCGCGCTGGCGCCATCGGCCAGCGCCGCCAGTTGGGACACCGCGACGCTGCCATCGGCGCCGGTGGTGACGGCCAGCGGCGCGTGGCCGGGCGCGCTCACGGTGAGCGCGATGGCGCCGGCGCGCGCGCGCGGCGAGGTCACCACCAGCAGGCTCAATTCCACCAGACGGGGATCGGTCTCGGCGGCGCCGAAGTCGGGCCGGCCCAGCGAAAAGGCCAGCACGCCGCTGTCGTAAAAACTGAAAAAGGCGTCCGGGAACAGCCAGCGCAAGGGCACCGGCCGCTGCCGTTGCAAGGCCTGGGGCCGCGTCGCCAGTTCGGCCAGCACGGTTTCGCGCAACTCGGGCGAATAGCGGGTGCGGTAAGTGAAGGTCAGGCGCACGTCGAGCAGGGCCTGGTAGTCGAAACGGTTGACCGCCTTCGGCAAATCGAGGGTCCAGGACGAGGCCAGGCCGGCGCCTTCGAACACGCGGCGCTTGCGGCGGTCGCTGTCGACCAGCAGCGCGTCGCCGCGCAGGTCGTAGTCGGACAGCACCAGCACGTCGCGCGGCTGGACCCGGTGTTTGACGCCGTCGCTGCCGGGCGCCCACGGCGGCGGGGTGCGGAAATGGGAAATGCCGGCGTTGGTCAATGTGCCGCTGATGCCCTGGGCCGGTACGATGCCGTCGACGCTGACCTCGACCTGCTCGATGCGCCCGGCATAGGTGCCGGGATAAACCGCGTCGAAATCGTCCAGGTTGGTCTGGAACTGCATGCGGCCGGTGGCCCGCAAGGCGGTCTCGAACAGGAAGGGATAGCGCTGCGCCAGCGAGATGGTTTGACGCACCGGCTGCTCCTTGGCCGTGGCGCTGGTGATCAAGTCGTAGGTAAACGACTGCACGTCGGCCATCAGGGTGTCGGCCGCCAGCAAGCCGTTGACGGCGTCGCTGCTGTAATCGGGCTTGACGATGGCGCGCCGCACATCGTTCTCGAAATTGTAGGCGCGCTGCATGCGCTTGGCCACGTCGAGCGCCATGCCCAGGTAACGCTGCGAGATATGGCTCATCTTGGTGCCCAGCGTGTACCACACGTCGGGCGTGAAGCGCTGCTGATCGAAAGCGCTCAGCACCGCCTGGGCGCCTGCCACCCGCACCTGGGCCGCGTTGGCGCTGGCCTGGCTGGCCGCCAGGCGCGCGCCGGCGGCCTTGGTCTCTTGCTCGACCTGAAGCACGGTGGCGTCCAGATCCAGCGCTTCGCGTTCCATGCGGTCCATCTCGTACTGGTTTTGCAGGCGCGAGGCGGTCAGCTGTTCGGCCGCGGTCAAGGTGCCGCGGTCGCCCTCCAACGTGTACCCGCCCTGCATCATGCGGTCGGCCAGTTGATTGAGCTGAGTGGAATCGCCGTCCTCGCCGCCGCCCAATTGGGCCGCCATGGCTTGGTGCATGATCCAGCCGGCCGACTTGGCGGCGTAATCGCTGGCGTTGGCGCGCGCGGCGGCGGCCCGCTGCACCGCCAGCGCCTGGCCGGCCTGATACACGCCCAGCTCGGCCTGGGCCGCTTCGACCTGGCGCTGCACGGCGTCGCGTTCGGCCTTCGATTGGGCCACGCCCTGCGCCAACTGCAAGCGGGTCAATTCGCCGCTGTCGGCCTTTTCCCAGAACGAGATGGCGTCGCGTTCGGCGCTGATGGCCAGCTGGCAGAAATTGGCGGCCACCGATTGCAGATAATCGAAGGACCAGATCGGCACGTTGTGCGACCAATGGCCCCAAAAATCGAGGCCGCCCGAGATTTTGGCCAGCTGCGCCTGCAATTCGAACAGCACCGCGCTGATGGCGGGGCTGGCCGTGATGGCGGCCGGATGCGCCAGATGGTCGATCACATTGCGCGCCGCCGCGGTGGCCGGCGCCAGCGGCGCGAGCGTGTAGAGCGGGGTCGCAGGCGCCTTGCCGTCGGCCAGCAGCGCTTTTTCATAAATCGGCAAGGCGGCCACCGGATCGTCGTCACGAAACAGCGCATTGCCCCAATCGAGATACAAGCCGGCCAGCCGGCTCCACACATAGGGCGCCTCGATGGCGGCGTTCAGATAGCTGTAGCCGGCCGCGCGCAGATACCACAGTTCCGCGTTGACCCAGTCGCCCATTGCGTGATAACACTCGGCCAGGCCGAGCGGGGTTTCGTAGTACCAGGCGTGGGCCAAGCCGACGGCGACGTCGGCCACGTGCAGCGGCGCGATCAGAATGTCGGGCAGCTGCGTGAGGGCGCGCCGCGCGCCGTAAATATTGTTGGCCACGGTGTCGATGGCAAGCGACTCGCCGGCGGCCCAGCTCATTTGCTCGACTTGCTGGCCGACCTTGACGCTATAGACGCGTTTGGCCACCGTTAGCGTGGCGGGCACGGCGAGCGGTTTGGGACGGGTAGTGAACAGGGCCGCCAGTTCGCCCAGCATGGCTTGATGGTCCGCCGCCACCGCCCCTGGCGGGGCCAGTTGGCCGGTGGCGTTGGCGGCCGGCGCGCCGGCGCTATCTTGCTCGTGCAGCACGGCGCTCAAGGTGGGCGCCAGACTCAGACGCGCCGTCGATGGCGCCGCCGGCGCCGTGCCGACGGCAAGGCGGACGCCGGCCTCGATTTGGCGCACCAGTTCGGGCGCCTGAGCGATGGCGCGGCGACGGAAAAATTGGGCCGAGGCGGTGTTTCCGCGCGTGCTCAGCATGGTGGAAAAATCCAGGTCGGCCACCGCGCCGATGCCTTTGTAGTCGACATTGGTGCTGGTCAGACCGAAGATCGGCCCCGGTCCGATGTCGGCCAGCTCGCGCGGCCGCACACCGGTACTGAGCTGCTCGATCGGCAAACGGTTGAGCCATTCGGCGCTGTAGGAGAAAAGGGTGGGCTGCAAGTCGACATTCCAGGCCACCGTTTCGATCAGCTCACTCCAGGGAAAAAGCTGCGACCAGAGCAGATCGCGGGCTTGCTGATAGGCGTCGATGGCGTCGTGGTAGTGACGCGCGCGATAGCGGTCGCCCGCGCTGATGAGCAGCTGTTCGACCACCGCCAGGGTGCGATTGTCGTCGGTGATGTCTTTGATGACGGGCCGGGCGCGGCGGAATGAATAGGTCAGCTCGGGGTGCGGCGCAATGGCCATGAAACGCTCCTGGTAAATCCAACAATCCGCCTCGTTGGCGGTGGGGGTGGCTATACCGGGAGGACGTGCCGATCCACTAGCGGCGTTAAAGCTAGTCGATTCCACCCGGCGGCATACGTCGCATTCAGCTTTGGCTCCGCACAGCGCTCACAGGCGTGCGGTGTCGATCTCGATTGCGCGTGCTGGCAGCGGCTAAAGCATGCAGGATGGGCAATGTTTAATTGTAATGCTTGTAAACCCGTGAATTGTCACCAATAGTCACAATGGCTGAAATCTGACTTGATAATCGCGCTCTGATTGTTTGCTGTATGCGGCGAACGGCAGTGCCGATTTAGTCCGACGATGCTTCCTGCTGAGCGGCGGGCGATGCCAAACCGTCGGTGGCGCGGCCGCACCAGCATCGCAGTACGACTGTTCTGATCATTTTGTATCGGCATAGGGGGCGGTCCTGATGGACCGCTCCCCTGCCACACCACCCGGCGT
>JAZKGI010000037.1:0-87927 GCA_040385995.1 Pseudomonadota bacterium | reverse complement strand
GTCGATGACACAGAAACCATGCTGAGGTCAAATTCTGTTAAGTCCGGTAGATTGGCGCATGACCCTTCTAGTTCCGTTCCAACACCGGACCATGCGCCATCAAACTCAGGTAAGAACTTACTTGATGGTGTACTTGAACTGCCCCTGCTTATTGGCGCTGACCTTGATCTTGGTGATGGCGGCGCCCTCCGCCATTTTGGTAAGCACCGATTCGGCGATTTCCGGCAGTAAGGTGCCATTTAATATGTTGTCCACGTTGCGCGCGCCCGAGTCGACTTCGGTGCAGCGTGCCAGCACCGCCTCGACCAGCGCCTCGTCGTAGCTGAATTCGGCCTTGTGGTTGGCTGCGATGCGCTGCTGGATCTTGCGCAGTTTAAGCTCGATGATCTTGACCAGCACGTCGTCGGCGATCGGATAATATGGAATCACCTTAAGACGCCCCAGGAAAGCCGGTTTGAACGCCTTGACCAGCTGCGGCCGGATCTTCTCTTCCAGCTCGGCCGGCGTCGGCAAATCTTTTGCCTCCAGATTCAGGCAAGCCTGCATCATGGTGCTGGACGCCACGTTGGAAGTCAAAATGATGATGGTGTTTTTGAAATCGATTTCCCGCCCTTCCGCGTCGTCCAACACGCCCTTGTCGAACACTTGGAAAAACAGCTCCAGCACGTCCGGGTGGGCTTTCTCGACTTCGTCGAGCAGCACCACGCTGTAGGGATTGCGCCGCACCGCTTCGGTCAGCACCCCGCCTTCGCCATAGCCGACATAACCGGGCGGCGAGCCCTTCAAACCGGACACGCTGTGCGCTTCCTGATATTCGCTCATATTAATCGTGATCAGTTTGCGTTCGCCGCCATACAGCACATCGGCCAAAGCCAGCGCGGTCTCGGTCTTGCCGATGCCTGAAGGGCCGACAAACAGGAACACGCCCTTCGGCTTGTTGGGATCGTCCAGATTGGCGCGCGAGGTGCGCACCCGCTGCGCCACCGCTTCGATCGCATGGCTCTGGCCCAGCACCCGCTCTTCGAGCATGTCCTTCAGTTTGAGCACGGTCTTGATCTCGTCCTTGACCATTTTGCCGAGCGGGATGCCGGTCCAGCCGGCCACGATCTCGGCCACCACATGGCCGTCCACCTGCACCGGCACCATCGGCGTCTCGCCTTGCAGCTCGCGCAAAGCGGTAAGCTGCTCCTGCACAGCGCGGCCCTGGCCGGCGTCGGTCGACTGGCCCGCTTCAAGCACCAGGCGGTTGGCCTTGATTTGTTCGGTCAGGGCCTTTTCCTTCTCCCAGCGCGCCGCCAGCGTGCCATGCTGCTCGGTCGAGACGGTGCGCAGCTCGCGCAGCTCCTTCAGCCGCGCGGCGTGGCTGGCGCCGCCGCTTTCCTCGCGTTCCAGCGAGGCGATTTCGGCGTTGACACGGTCCAGTTTCTTGACCAGATTTTCGATCAGGGCCGGGGTCGCGCTCTGGCCCAGCGCCACTTTGGCGCACGCGGTATCGAGTACGCTGATGGCTTTATCGGGCAGCTGACGGCCCATGATGTAGCGGTGCGACAGGCGCACCGCTTCGGTGATGGCCTCGTCGTAGACGCGCACGTTGAAGTGCTTTTCCATCAGCGGCGCCATGCCGCGCAACATGGCGCAGGCCAGTTCTTCGCTCGGCTCTTCGATCTTCACCACCTGGAAGCGGCGCGCCAGCGCGGCATCCTTCTCGAAGTACTTCTTGTACTCGCCCCAGGTGGTGGCGGCGATGGTGCGCAGTTCGCCGCGCGCCAGGGCCGGTTTGAGCAGGTTGGCGGCGTCGTTCTGGCCGGCCTGTCCGCCGGCGCCGATCATGGTGTGGGCCTCGTCGATAAACAAAATGATCGCGTGCGGGCTTTTTTTCACTTCGTCGATCACGTTTTTCAAACGGTTCTCGAATTCGCCTTTGACACTGGCGCCGGCTTGCAGCAGGCCCATGTCCAGGGTGTGGATTTCCACGCCCTTGAGCACGTCCGGCACGTCGTTTAAGGCGATGCGCAACGCCAGCCCCTCGACCACGGCGGTTTTGCCGACGCCGGCCTCGCCGGTCAAGATCGGGTTGTTCTGACGCCGCCGCATCAGGATGTCGATGGCTTGGCGGATTTCCATGTCGCGCCCGATCACCGGATCGACCTTGCCGTCGCGCGCGCGCTGCGTCAGGTTGGTGGTGAACTGGTCCAGCGCCGGCGTCTTGCCGGCCGCCTTGGCGGTCAGCTCGCCGACCGGATCGCCGCCCTGCCCTTCATCCTGCCCTTCCACCTGGCTCGCTTCCAACGCTTCCTGCGAGCCTTCGCTCAGCTTGGCCAAGTTGTGCTTGATGTCGTCCAGGTTGAATTTGTTGAACAGCTTCGAGCCACGATAGGCCAGTTGCGCCAATTCCGGATCGGTCAACAAAGCCTGGAGCAGATGCCCGCTGCGGATGGCGCTCTGGCGCCCCGCCTGCGCGTCGAGCGAGGCGATCAACCAGGCGTGTTCGAACAGTTTGGGCAGCCGCACGGAAAACACGGGGGTGCGCGAATTGCCGGTTTTTAGGCTGCTCACTTCATTTTGTAAATCGGCTTCGAGCATGCTCACGCTGATGCCGGCGCGGCGGGCGATGACCACGAAGTCGCTCTTGGGCTGCTCCAGCAGGGCCAGAAAGACGTGTTCGATATCGACTTCGAATTGGCCCAGACCGACGCAGATGCTGGCCGCGCGCGTGGTCGCCACACGGCTCGTTTCGTTGAGCTTGCTGATCAGTGTTTTCAAGTTGATGCTCATGGCTTGTCCCTGCTTTTAGTTGGTCGATTAGAGCGCGTGTATGTCGTAACGCACGTCGGCCCGGTCTTGCGACGGACCGGCGGTGATTAAAAAACTGTCCCAGCCCAGCCGCCCGCCGATACGCTGCGACTCGAGCGTGGTGCCGCGCACATCGGCCGCGCGCAGCACCAATTCGACCTCGTATTCCAGGCAGTACCCGGTAAACATGGTGAGCAGTTTTTCCAGGGCGCGCGCGGCCGGCCCGCCCGGCAGGAAGGCGTCGAAATCGCGGTGCTTGAGGGGACCGACGGTAACGCGCATGCGCAAGTCGCGCTGCCATACGCGGCCGCCCACCATGGCGGTGGAGCCGAGCATGGCGTTGCATTTTCCCAGGGTGGTCTGCTGGTCTTGCGGCACGTCGTACCAGCGGCCGACAAATTGGGTGATGTGGATCTTCTGGCCGAAATACTCGGACAGCACGCGTCCCATCGACACCGCCGAGGCGGGCCGCTGGCGCAGCGCGGCGGCGAAGTAGCCGATCGATTCGTCCAGTACCGCGTCGCCATCGTCGGCCAGACGTTTGCGCAGCGATTCGGGGCCCAGGCCGGCCAAGGAGAGCAGCAGCGGCAGAAATTTGTCCTTGCCCTCGATCTGGTATTTGAGTTCAAGCCGGTACTTGCGCCAGGCCTCGTAAAACAGGGCCAACGAACGGTTGGAAAAGGTGTCCAGGAAGGCGCGCGGGCCGGCGTCCTTCTCGTACATCAGGTGCGAGGCGATGCGCTCGGTGTAATGGGCCGGCAGGGTGCCGTTACCGCCCAAAAAGCCCATGAAGGCCGGCGTGATGCGAATATATTTGAGTTCGGCGCGCAGCAGCGCGTCCGACAGGGAACGGCTGTCGCGCGCCAGCTCGCGCGGCTCCGGCACCAATGCTTCGAGCTGGCTGGCCGGGAAGCTGAGCACCACCGAATTTTGAAAACGCAGCATGCTGGCCACGGCGCCCTCATGCGCCACACCGTTGCGCTTGAGCCAAAGCTCAAGCATGCGCACCGCCTGGAAAAACTGGAAACGATACGGCTGATCGAACAGCCGCTCGATTACACTAGGCTCAAATCGCCGCTTCGTGGTTTGCATCGTAATAACTCCTCCCCTGTCTTGTTCGACACCACCACCAGCTGGGTGAAGCTATTGGCATGCACGTAAAGGCCTAAAAAACGCTCGACGATATGGGCGAAGGCGTGGATGCCGCTGCCGACAAAGGCTTCTTCCTCAATCGTCAGGCGCACCTCGACGCCGCGCACCAGGCAGGCGAAGGGATTGCCGGGCAACCAGGCGTTGGCCGGCTTGTTGCCGATCGCGGTGATGCCGCTGATCTGACGCTGCGAGGTGGGCGAGCGGGGCAAGTCGTACAGGGCCAGCATTTCGCGGAACGCTTCCAGGCCGCCATCGGTTAGCGACAGGTGGTTGAGCGCCAGATGCGAGATCAGGCGCCAGTGGGCCGCGCGGCCGCGCTCGAAACGGTAGGAGGCGGTCGGCTTACGCAAGAAGCTGATGGCCTTGATGCCGGCGCCACCTTCCAGTTTGAGGTCGCCGCCGTGCAAACCGTAGGTCAGCAAAGCCGGCAAATCGCGGTTGGTGCAAGTCAGTTCCAGGCTCAGGGTATCGGTTTCCACCGCCGAGGGGTCGAAGTCGATGTCGACGATGGTGATCTCGGTTTCGTAGCCCGGGCTTTTGCGGGCCACCGTGTCGTCGCGCCGCATGGCCCAATAGTGGCCGTTTTTGTCCGGCGACTCGCCATGGCGCAGCGAATAAAACGGACGAAATTCGATCACCGCCTCGCCCTCCGGGGTCTGGCGCACCAGCTTGACCGAGTCGATCGACTGCACTTCATAGGCATAGGCGCGGCGGCCGTCGGCCAGCACCGGATAGCTGGCGCTGGTGTGGGTCAGGCGGATCGGGTCGCCGCACTGGTGAAACAGGTTGATCACCGGCGTGCAGCCGAGCAGCAGGTTACTGGTGGCCATGGTGCTGAGCATGCGGGAGGCGTTCGAATCGGTGCGCAGGCCGCTCAAGGCCAGGTGCAAGGTGATGCGGCGGCTGCCGGACGGCAGTTGCGCCAGCATGGCGGCCAGGTCGATGTCGAAGAAATTGAACTTCTCGGGAAAACAAAAGTATTCGGTGAGCAGCCGGTAGGCCGGGTGGGCCCGCGCGGGGAAAGGAATGAGCGCGTCTTCTTCATCCAGACCGGCTTCGCTCAGGGGGCTTTTGTCGAGCGCGATCCAGCGTCCGTTTTTGTTGACCTCGACATAGGCTTTCACGGTACGCATGAAGATGGCGTCGCGCAGGGCCGCGCAAAACGACGGTTCGCCGTCGATGAACACGCGCAGCGAGGCCACGCCCAGCTGGCCCAGGCCCATTTGCTGGGAAATGCTCTCGATGGTGATGCTCAAACTGGAGGTCGCGCTGGGCGGCAGTTGCACCGCGGCGGGCGCCTCCATGATGGCCGAGAAATCGGCCCGCGTGAGCTCGATCGGCGCCACCGTTACCGGATAGGCGGTGCGAAAGATGCAGGAGACGCCTTTGACGGGGCGCGAGGTCAGCGCGGTGCCGCGCGCCAGCACGGTGGCCGCCGTCATTTGGTTGACCGCCTCGGCCAATTCAAAGCGGGCGATCGAGCAGGACGGAAACGGCCGCAGGTAATGCGGGTAGAGCACCTCGAACAACGCTTCGGTGAATTCGGGGTAATCGTCGTCGAGCCGCTTGGCGATGCGCGAATTGAGCAGCGCATACGACTGGATCATGCGTTCGATATGCGGGTCCTCGCACACCTCGCCGCCCATCAGCAGACGGCCGGCGATTTTGGGATAGCGTTCGGCGAATTCGCGCGAGTAGCGGCGCAAAAATCCGAGCTCGCGCTCGTAATACGGTAACAGATCTTCCACGGTCAGGCTCCGGAAGGCGCCACGCGGCGCGCCTTGCTAATTGAGTAGTGCAAGCTCGATGGCTGCAAAATGGCGTCGAAATTGACGGGTTCCTGGGCCGAGCTCACCACCAGCAAGGCGGTGATGGCGAAGTTGAGACGGTTGATCGAGCCCTCTTGCACTTCGAGCGAGGCTTTCACATTGCGCAGGCGCGGCTCGTGGCGGGCGATGGCCGCCTCCAGGCAGGTGCAGATGTGGGCGCGGTCGTCGGTGCTCGACAGACTCAGGCCGGCGAAGTCGTTCAAGCCATAGGTGACGATCGACTGGGCGCATTCGGGGTATTGCAACAATAACTCGTCCGGAATCACGGTGCGCGTGTTGAGCAGCGCCTCCAGATCGCGCGCCACGGTGTCTTTCAAGTCTTCGATCGACAGGCGCGACACGGTGCTGCTGGAGCCGGGTGCGGGCGTGTCCATCAAGCGGTCGAACAATCCTGGCGTAAAACCTTTCATCGGTATCCAAAAAAAAGTCCGCAACGTGGTTCACGTCGCGGATTGCGCGCTTTCATCAAGCGCTCAACACAGGCGCTCCCGCCGCTTGCCTAGAAAGGCGGCGCGGGTGACGCCCTTGAGTACCTCGATTACGCCGTTTTATTGGCCGACAGATCCCAGCCGCCCGAGGTGTTACCACCGGAGCCGCCACCGACTTTTTGTTGGGTGTACTTCCACTTGACCTTGGAGTATTTCAAGGACAGGCTTTCGGTCAGGATGTCGCCGGGCGCGACGGCTGGCGCCACGCTGCTGATGAGCACGTTTTCCAGTTCGATTTCGAAATACTTGATCCGTTCGCCCTGGCCGTCGGCGCGCAGGAACTCGATTTTCGCTTTCGGAATGGTTTTACCGGACGAGCAATTTTGCAACAGCAAAGGCGTCGCCAGATCGGCCAGCTTGGCGATCACGATGTCTTTGTGTTCGGTGCGCTCGGCGGTATGACCGCCACCGGTCGATGCGGTAGCCGATTTAGGCTGCAACACTTCCCATTGCACCGATTTGCATTCAATCCAGTCCTTGTGGGCGTTATCGGTGGACTCACCTTTAATGCCGTCGATTTGCAGATAGACGTCGATTGCCATATTGTTCCTTTCAGATTGTTATTAAAATTTAAGACTTGGTCGACTGCGGCAACTCCGCGACCAAACGGAGTGAAACGGACAGCTCGTCGAGCTGAAAATGGGGACGCAGGAACGACACGGCCCGGTACACGCCCGGACGACCGGGCACTTCTGACACTTGCACCGAGGCTTCGCGCAGGGGGAACTGGGCTTTCTGTTCCTGGCTGGCGTTATCGTCGAGTAAAACGTATTGGGTCAGCCAGCGGTTCAAAAAGTCTTCCACGTTGGCGGCCGAGGCGAAGCTGCCGATCTTGTCGCGCATCATCGCCTTCATGTAATGGGCGATGCGCGAGACGGCGAAGATGTATTGCAGCTGGGCCGACAAGACCGCGTTGGCGTTGGCCGAATCGCTGTTGTATTTCTTCGCTTTCTGGGTCGACTGGGCGCCAAAAAAGGCGGCGTAGTCGGTGTTTTTGCAATGGACCAGGGAAATGAAGCCCAGGTCGCTCAATTCCTTTTCGCGGCGGTCGGTGATGGCGATCTCGGTCGGACATTTGAGCGCCACTTCGCCTTCGTCGGTCTTGAAAGTGTGGGTCGGCAAGTCTTCGACCAGGCCGCCGCCTTCCACGCCGCGGATGGCGGCGCACCAGCCAAAGTCTTCGAAGGCGGCGGTCAGCTTGGTGCCGAACGCATACGAGGCATTGCACCACAAATATTTATGGTGATCGGTGCCATCGACGTCTTCCACGAAATTGAAGCCTTCGGTGGTGGCGCCATCGGCCGGGTGGAACGGCAAGCGGCCCAGGAAACGCGGCAAGGTCATGCCGACATAGCGCGAGTCTTCCGATTCGCGGAACGATTTCCATTTGGCGTACTCGACCGTGTCGAACACCTTGGACAGGTCGCGTGGTTTGCCCAGGTCGCTGTAAGTTTCCAAACCGAACAATTCGGGCGAGGCCGAGGTGATGAACGGCGCGTGCGAGGCGGCCGCCACGTGCGACATCTGTTCGATAAAGTACATGTCTTCCGGCTGGCGGGTGATCTCGAAGTCGCCGATCAGGGAGCCGAACGGGGCGCCGCCAAAGGTGCCGAATTCCTCTTCGTAGACTTTCTTGAACATGGTGCTTTGGTCAAATTCCAAGGCGCTCTGGAAATCCTTGACCAATTCTTTCTTGGTCGCGTTGAGCATCTTGATCTTCAAGCCGGTGCCGGTGGCCGTGTTTTTCACCAGATAATTGAGGCCGGTCCAGCTGCCCTCGAGTTTTTGAAACTCGGGAGCGTGCATGATGGCGCTGAGCTGCTTTGAAATCAGGCGGTCCAGCTCGGCCACGCGGGCATCGATGGTGGCGGCCAGATTGTTTGACACGACAACCGTGCCATCCATCACCTGATTGACCAGCTCGGCGATGATATCCTTGGCGCGCGCATGTTCCACGCTCGATTTGGCGACCTTGCTCTGCTCGACGATTTGATCGAGCAAGGCCATTTCGGTGGTCGCGGCGGCGCCGGACGCGGGGGTCGGTTGAGCGGACATGATCAGTCTTTCTGCGGATTGGTTTGCTGGCCCAGTTCAGCCAACTTTTCGGTGCTGTTGAGCACATCGTTGAGGATGTCTTCGAGCTTGTCGTTGCCGGCCAGCTTGTTGCGCAAGTCGGCCAGCTTGGTGCGCGCCTCGAGTAGCTTGCGCAGCGGCTCGACTTGCTCGACCACGGCTTCGGGACGGAAATCGGCCATCGACTTGAATTTCAAATCCACGGCGAACTGGCCGCCCTCCTCGCCCAACTCGTTATCGACGCGGAAAGCGGCGCGTGGCTCCACGCCCTTCATCACTTCATCGAAATTGTCGCGGTCGATGCCCACGAAAGAGCGGTCTTTCAAACGCTTTTTTTCGATTTCCGAAGCGCCGCCGAAATCGCCCACCACGCCCATTACAAACGGCAATTCCTTGTTTTCGATCGCGTCGCCGATTTCCACGTCATACGTCATTTGCACCCGTGGCGGACGCACTTTTTGCAAACGCTTTTGCACACTTTCTTTGGCCATGATATGTCCTATATAGTATCTAGGGTATCGATTGATACCCGCGGTGAATGCCAGTTTGAACGCGACGATTATTTGAGCGCGTTAAATGGATTGGCGCTGGAATCGTCGTCGGCCGGCTTGACCACCGCCTTGCGCGCGCTGGACGCGGCGGATCGTGCGGCGGCTTTGGGGGCGGGGTTGCCGTTGGTGGAGAACAAGACCGTCTCGCCCAGGCTCTCGCGCAACAGCTTGGCCAAGTCTTGCGCCTCGGTGCGGGTATTGGGGGTCAAATTGTTTTGGCGGCTCAAGTCGGACAGGGCGCGCGTGGCCAGGCGCAAGCCGCTGGTGGCGATCATGCTATTGGCCACCTTGTCGGCCGGGTCGCGCACCAGCACTTCCTGGGCGTTGACAATGGCTTCGCCGTACTGACCGGCATCGTATTTAGTCTGCGCCATTTTTAACCACGGCGTTTTGTCGGCAGGAAACTGGGTGGCAGCCTCTTTCCAGAGCGACATGGCTTTGTCCTTTTGGCCGGCATTGAGCGCCAGCGTCGCTTGCGCCAAGGCTTCGTCCAGGGTGGGCTTTTTCGCGACGACGACAGGTGCCGTCGAACAAGCGCCGAGCGCCAGCGCACAGACCATGCCGCTTACCAGACGCCGGAATGGGGTCAAAGTACTCATGTTTCCCTCGATCAATAAATGAAATGTGAAGTGTTGTTTGGGTGTTGCAAGTGCCACAATTGAATTTTGCAGAAGATTAACATATTTTTAATCTTTGCTGCATAGAATATAATTGTGCCGCAACTGCTTGCTGTTGTGCAACCTAAACGTCATGAATGCGATATGCATCAATGCTTCAGGTCGGCGAGTGGGGAAATTTTTCCTGTTCTACCTAGTTCACAATAGTATTAGAATAGCGTTTTAGGAAGGCAACGTCGTCTAAAACCGGTAATTTTCCACTGCGTGCGCACACCATGACCAGTGTTGTTGCAATGTGGCACCACGAGATTTTGGCAAAAGGTATTGTTAATGAGCATCACCAGCAAAGTTTTATGGGGCGAAGGGCAATTCCTGCGTCCGCAGCATTTCCAGCAGCAAGACCGATACCATGAGCACCGTTTGCGCGAGAGCGTGCGCGCCCTGCATCCGTATTGCTGGGGCGTCGACCAATTGCAGATCGACAATGACGCGCTCAGCAGCAACACCTTGCGCATCCTGAAATTGAGCTTGCTGTTTCAAGACGGCGAACTCTACAACGCACCGCTGGACGATGCTTTGCCGGAAGTAATAGACCTGAGTCAGTTTTCTCAATCGCAGCAGGTGCTCACGTTTTACGCCGCCCTGCCCTCGTTTAAGCATTTCGGTGGCAATTTCGCCGCCGCCGGCCAGCCCAACAACGCTGCCCGTTACGTGCAGGGCAATCTGGCCACGCCCGACTTGTATACCGACGCGGCCGGTGCCGAGCTCACCTATATGAAAAAAACGGTGCGTCTGGTGTCCGAATTCGAGCCGCGCGATTCCTACGTTTGCCTGCCCGTGCTGCGCCTGCGTCGCCTGTCCTCGGGCGGCTTCGAAGCCGACGCCGCGTTCGTGCCGCCCAGCTTGTCGATCCGCAGCGCGCCCACTTTGTTCTTGCAACTGCGCCGTTTGATTGACGCGCTGCAAGCGAAAGTAAGCGCCCTGTACGGCCACCACCGTGAGCCCAGCAAGAACGTGATGGAATTTCGCTCCGGCGACATGGCCTCGTTCTGGCTGCTGCACACGGCCAGCGCCGCGTACGCTTCGCTTTCGCATTATTTTCATCATCCAAACTTGCATCCCGAGCGCCTCTACGAGCAGCTGCTGGGATTGGCCGGCGCCTTGCTCACCTATTCCAAGAGCCATAGCTTGAGCGACTTGCCGGCCTATAGCCACGACGATCCCGGTCCCGCCTTCGCGAAATTGCATCTGATCATACGTGAATTGCTCGACACCGTGATTTCGTCGAAATATTTTTCGATCGCGCTCACCGAAATCAAGCCGTCCTACCACCATGGCATGCTCGATTCGGGCAAGATCGACGACAAGACCACGTTTTATTTGGCGGTGTCGGCCGACATGCCCGCCCTCGAACTGGTCGAGGTGGTGCCGCTGCGCTTTAAGATCGGCGCGCCCGACGATGTGGACAAATTCGTGCTTTCGGCCATGCCGGGGGTGCGCCTGTCGCATTCGCCGCAAGTGCCGGCGGCGGTGCCGGTGCGGCCCGATACCTATTACTTCACCCTGGAAAGCAAGGGTCAAATGTATGAGCGCATGCTGCAAGCACAATCGATCTCGATCTATGTGCCCTCCGGCATACGCGAATTGAAACTTGAACTGATTGCCGTCACCGCTTGACGGTAAGGATAAACCATGAGTAGTTCCGCCCCATCCCTGGCCCCCTCCCTGATGGCCGCCCGCCCGGCGCCTGTCGCGGCCGGCGGTACGCACAGCTTGCTCGACTTGATGTATGACGGTTTTTATGCGCTGTTCATGCTCAAGAACGGCAGCGGGCCGCAAGAGAACAACGAGTTCGTCAACAAGATGACGCAATTTCTGGACGATTTCGGACGCGGCGCCAAGCGCCAGGGCGTCTCGGCCGACGATATCGACGCCGCCAAATACGCGTTTTGCGCGGCCGTCGACGAAAGCATCTTGCGCTCGAGTTTTTCGATCCGGGAAACCTGGGAGCGGCGCCCCCTGCAACTGGTGCTGTTCGGCGACCAGCTGGCCGGCGAAAACTTTTTCAATCGACTGGAACAGTTGCGCGCGCGCGGCAGCGCCCACTTGCAAGCGCTGGAAGTATTTCACATGTGCCTGCTGCTGGGATTTCAGGGCCGCTACATTCTGGAAGGTTCGGAAAAGCTGAGCTATCTGACCGCGCGCCTGGGCGACGAAATCGCCCACATGAAAGGCAAAAGCGCCGGCTTCGCGCCCCATGCGCCGCGCCCCGATCAGATCGTCAACAAACTGCGCAGCGACGTGCCGCTATGGGTGCTGTGCTCGGTGTTTGCCCTGATCTGCGCGCTCGGCTATATCGGCTTGCGCACCACCTTGAGCAAAAGTACCGCCACCACGCTCAATGCTTATAACGATGTGGTCAAACTGGCGCCGCGCGCGGCCAATTTGACCATCACCTTGCCTTAAATCCAAGTCGGCGCGGACCAGCCAGGTCCGCTCCCGGTATCGCGCAGGCGGCCATGCGCCGGGCACCAATTGCTCGCGCCGTCCTGGCACAGCGTCGACATCGCAACTATAACGGCGCCGGCGCCTTGCCGGCCGGCGCTTTCTCCCCCTCCGCGCAAGCGCTATCGCTTTTACCCACGCCTGCACAAACCCGGGTCACGCACTTTTCCGCTGGGTCGGGCGCCAATTGGCGGCACTGCTTGAGCTCGGCAAGCAAGTCGGCGTGGGTGGCTTTGCGCGTCGGCGCCCCTTGCAAATGGGCGATAAGCGCGGTGAGCAAGGTCACGTCGCTGTCAGGCTCGACTGCGGGCTTGGCCGCGACCGGCTTGGCATGCGGCTTATCCTTGAGCGCCGGCTTGGGCGCTTTCGCCAGCACGGGCGGCGTTTCCAGCGCATCGCTGAGCACGCTGGCGCTAGCTTGGGGCGCCGGCTGCGGCGTTACCAAATTGCCGCCCAGCGTGTCCTTGCCGTCCGATACGGAGGGCGCTTGTTCGGCCTGTTGTGACGCCGCGCCCGCCAACTCGCTTAGCGTCTCGTCCTGAATGGCGGCCGGCGCCGAGGACAGTTGTGCGGGCAAAGCGCCGACTGGCGCCGACGACAACACCGGAGCCGCGCGCTGGGGCGCGCCACTATCCATCCCGATCCAGAGCGCTCCCGCCAGCAAGGCCAGCCCGGCCGTGCCGGCCACGCTCCACCACAGTCGGCGGCCGCCACCGGGCGCCGGTTTCACCGCACCGGGCGCGCTGCCTTCCAGACTGCTCAAGATGCGGTTGCGGTCCGTCTCGCCATGCGGCGCGGGTGAAAGAAGGCTGGGCCTGGTGCCGCCTGCCGGGCTGTCGTCACTGCGTTGCAAAATGAACTCCTGATGATGAGACCCCGCCCGCACCGACCGATATCAGGATGGGCGGCGCTGGAGCGGTCGAATGCGGCAAGACCAGTGAGCATTATCAGACGGGGAAAATATATTTCCTAGTAATATTTCTAAATGGTATCACTCAGCCGACATAAATTTGCACACTTTCTGGCTTAACGCAGTAACAGGCCATTCTCCGAGATTAAGCGAGCTGGTCCTATTTATACTTTGAACCCGGCATGTCGTTTAAGTTTGGCATTTTTTTACCGATCTGGCGATATTTTTTGCAAGCATCGACGTCCCTGAGCGCCCCGGAAAGGATCAATGATGAGCATCACCAGCAAGGTTTTATGGGGCGAAGGGCAATTCCTGCGCCCGCAACATTTTCAGCAGCAAGACCGATACCATGAGCACCGCCTGCGCGAAAGCGTGCGCGCCTTGCATCCGTATTGCTGGGGGGTGGAGCAGTTGCACATCGACGCGGACGCGCTCCCCAATAACACCTTGCGCATCCTGGTGTTGAGCCTGCTGTTTCCGGACGGCGAACTCTACAGCGCGCCGCAGGACGACGCCTTGCCGGAAGTAATAGACCTGAGTCAGTTTTCTCAATCGCAGCAGGTGCTCACGTTTTACGCCGCTTTGCCCTTGTTCAAACATTTTGGCGGCAACTTCGCCAAAACCGACGAACCCAACAATTCAGCCCGCTATGTGCAGGGCAATCAGGCCACGCCCGATTTGTACACGCGCGCCGCCAGCGCCGAGCTCACCTATATGAAAAAAACGGTGCGTCTGGTATCGGACGCCGAGCCGCGCGATTCCTATGTCTGCCTGCCGGTGCTGCGGCTGCGGCGGCTGTCGACAGGCGGCTTCGAAGCGGACGCCACGTTCGTACCGCCCAGCTTGTCGGTCGGCGGAGCGCCCACGCTGTTCTTGCAGCTGCGCCGTCTGGTTGACGCGCTGCAAGCGAAAGTGAGCGCCCTGTACGGTCACCACCGCGAGCCCAGCAAGAACGTGATCGAGTTTCGCTCCGGCGACATGGCCTCGTTCTGGCTGCTGCACACAGCCAGCGCCGCGTACGCTTCGCTCTCGCATTACTTTCATCATCCGAACTTGCACCCCGAGCGCCTCTACGAGCAGCTGCTGGGATTGGCGGGCGCCTTGCTCACCTATTCCAAGAGCCATAGCTTGAGCGACTTGCCTCCCTATAGCCATGAGGACCCCGGCCCCGCCTTCGCGACCTTGCATCTGATCATACGTGAATTGCTCGACACCGTGATTTCGTCGAAATACTTTTCGATCGCGCTCACCGAAATCAAGCCATCCTACCACCATGGCATGCTCGATTCGGGCAAGATCGACGACAAGACCACGTTTTATTTGGCGGTGTCGGCCGACATGCCCGCCCTCGAACTGGTCGAGGTGGTGCCGCTGCGCTTTAAGATCGGCGCGCCCGACGATGTGGACAAATTCGTGCTTTCGGCCATGCCGGGGGTGCGCCTGTCGCACTCGCCGCAAGTGCCGGCGGCGGTGCCGGTGCGGCCCGACACCTATTACTTCACCCTGGAAAGCAAGGGTCAAATGTATGAGCGCATGTTGCAAGCACAATCGATCTCGATCTATGTGCCCACCGGCATCCGCGAATTGAAACTGGAATTGATCGCCGTCACCGCTTGACGGCAGGAGCGATAAACGTGATCCCTTCCCCTGCTTCGAAAGCCGGCGCCGCCGCCCCCGGCCACAACTTGCTCGACCTCATGTACGACGGCTTTTATGCCTTGTTCATGCTCAAGAACGGCAGCGAGCCGCAAGAGAACAATGCGTTCGTCAACAAGATCACGCAATTTCTTGACGACTTCAGCCGCAACGCCCAGCGCCTGGGGGTGGCGGCCGACGATATCGACGCCGCCAAATACGCGTTTTGCGCCGCGATTGAAGAAAGCATCTTGCGCTCGAGTTTTTCGATCCGGGAAACCTGGGAGCGCCGTCCGCTGCAACTGACATTGTTCGGCGACCAGTTGGCCGGCGAAAACTTTTTCCACCGGCTGGAACACTTGCGCGCGCGCGGCAGCGTCCACTTGCAGCCGCTACAAGTGTTTCATATGTGTCTGCTGCTCGGTTTCCAGGGCCGCCATATCATGGAAGGGTCGGAAAAATTGAGTTACCTGACCGCGCGGCTTGGCGACGAGATCGCCCACATGAAAGGCAAGCGGGCCGGCTTCGCGCCGCATGCGGCGCGACCGGACCAGATCGCCAACAAGCTGCGCAGCGACGTGCCGCTGTGGGTGCTGTGTTCCGTGTTCGGCTTGATCTGCGCGCTCGGCTACATCGGCTTGCGCGCCAGCTTGAGCGCCGACACCGCGGCCATTCTCAGCGCCTACCAACAGGTGGTGAAGCTGGCGCCTGCCGCGGCCAATCTGACCATTTCCCTCCCTTGACAATCGCGCGCCAATTACTCCTCGGCGGTCAATGTCAGGAAAAAATTCAAGATATGAAAATGGTCCTCGAAAAATTGGTCTTCCATGTCGGACAAGGCGCTAGTCGGCACCCAGCGCGCATGGGCCGCGTCGTCCGCGCCCTCCACCGCCGGCAGATGTTCGGTTTTTAAATCGAAAAAGTGGGCATGGGTGATGGTCCTGCCGCGCAAGCTGCGGTCCGGATGGTCAAACACTTGAACGGCCACCAATGCCTCGGCCAGCGAGGAAGCCAAGGTTCCCAACTCGGTTTCTTCCATTAACTCGCGTATCGCCCCTTGCAACAGGCGCTCGCGCTGTTCGACGAAACCGCCCGGAATCGCCCACAATCCTTTTCCGGGAAAATCGCCCCGCTGTATTAACAAGACGTGTCCGGCGGTGATCACCACCGCGTCCACGGTCGAAAAAATCGGCGCATAAGGCGCGCCGGCCCAAGCCGTGCGATACGCCTTCAAGCCGCGGTATTCCTGCACCAGTTGCCCGTATTCGGGAAGCAGGGTCCAGGCACGCAGGTACTGGCGCACCGCCGGCGGCAAGCGGTCGGCGATCACGGCCAGCGAGACATCGATATCTTCCGCTTCGAACAACACGGCGCGGATGCCGGTGGCGTCGATATCGCGCACCGCGTTCACCGACGTGAGCTGCCAATGGGGAAAATGATGCAGATAATAGCTGGACGCGTCCTTGAGGTAGCCAATCAGGGCGATTCGGCCGGCGTCGCGCGCCACTTTCGTCACCTCGCGCCGCACCGCGTCGGCCCAGCGCGCGTCTTCATAATAATCGCGCACGGGCACATATCGCACGCGCGCTTTCTCGTCCGGCCCCAGGGTGGCGGCGATCATCGCGGCCCGCTCCTGCCAAGTGAACGGATTTTTAGCGCTGCGGGCGTGAAACGAGGAGCCGAGCACGATCACCACCGCGTTTGCGGTGCGTAACGCGGCGTGCAGCAGCGTCGCGTGACCGTGATGGAAAGGTTGAAATCGGCCGATCAAGACGGCGACATCGGCGCTAGCGTGTGTATTCATGGTTATCATTTCAATATTTTGCGGCGATCGGCATTTGGCGGCCGCTGCCAAAGGCGCGCGCACGGACCCGGATAATGGGCGGCGCTTGCCGGCGTTTATATTCATTGCGCGCCACCATGCCCAGGATACGCGTCACCAGTTTCGTGCCGTCCTCGGTGGCGAGCAGCGCCTCCACATGCCGGCACGCCGCCTGCGACTCGTCAAGCGGCAAACGGCTGCCTTCAATATGCCATTTCAAAATCTCGTCCAATACCTCGTAAGGCGGTAGCGAATCGGTGTCTTGCTGGCCCGGTGCCAATTCGGCCGAAGGCGGCTTGGTGAGCACCGCCTCCGGAATGATCTCGCGTCCCGCGTATTGATTAACGTGGCGCGACAGGGCGTACACTTCGGTTTTGTACAAGTCGCCGATCAATCCCAGGCCGCCATTGGTATCGCCGTACAAGGTGCAATAGCCGACCGAGATCTCGCTCTTGTTACCTGTGGTGAGCAGCAGCGCCCCAAAGGTATTCGAATACTCCATCAAAATGGTGCCGCGCACCCGCGCCTGCAAATTCTCCAATGGCAGTCCGCCCAGCGCCGTATCGAACGCGGCGGCGAAACCGGCCCGATATTGCTCCACCAGTGACAGAATCGGATGGGTGTGCAGCTGTACGCCCAGATTGCGGCACAAGGCCACCGAATCGGATACCGAGCCCTCGCTGGAATAGGCCGACGGCATGGTGATGGCGATCACATTCTCGGCGCCCAGCGCTTCCGCCGCCAGGGCAAGCGTGAGGGCCGAATCGATGCCGCCGGAGCAACCCACCACGGCCTGGGTGAAGTGGCAGCGCCGCGCATAGTCTTGCAGCCCCAGCACGATCTGGCGCCGCGTGAAGTCGCTCACTTCCAGGCCGACGTCTTGCGGCACCGGCAATACGCCGCCGTTGCGGGCCGCAAAGCGGCCACCATCGAAGCCGATCAGCTGAAAGTCTTCGCGAAACCGGGCCGCTTCAAACGCGATGCCCTGCTCGGGCGAGACGGCAAACGAAGCGCCGTCGAACACCAGCTGGTCCTGTCCGCCGATCTGGTTGACGTACAGCAGAGGCAAGCCGGTCAGGGCCGACGCGCCGCTAAACAATTCATGGCGTTGGCGGCGCTTGCCTAAATCGGAAGGGCTGGCATTGATACTGACCACCAGTTCCACCTTGGCCGCACGTAGCGCGGTGAATGGATTGACCACATAGTCGCGCCCCGTGTTGTTCCAGCCGTCTTCGCACACCATGAAACCGACCCGGTGGCCCGCCACGTCAAGCACGCAGGCTCCCTCCGGGCCCGGTTCGAAGTGGCGCCGCTCATCGAAAATGCCATAGGTGGGCAGCAGCTGCTTGTAATATTCGGCGACCACTTCGCCATGTTGAATCGCCAGCAGCGCGTTGTGGAGCGGCTTGCCCGGTCCCGTATTACGGCGCACGGTGCCGATCACGGCGACCAATCCGGGCGAGCGGCGCGAGGCCAGCTTCACCTGCTCCAGCGCCTGGTCGAGCTTGAGTAAAAAAGCGCTGTCCTCGAGCAGATCGCCCGGATAATAGCCGCACAGGGACAATTCCGAAAACACCACCATATCGGCGCCCTGCTCCGAGGCCAGAGCCATATGGTGAATGGTGCCGGCGGCATTGGCGGCAAAGTCGCCCACGGTGTGATTTAGTTGAGCGATGGCGATGGTAAGCATACTGGTGTCCTTTGAATCAAGCCGTCGCATGGGTAAATATCTGGCGCAGATACGCGAGGAAGGTCTCGTCCTTGCACAAGGTCTTGCCGGTGGAATCGGATAGCTTGGCCACCGGTTGCCCGTTACACCACATCAGCTTCATGACGATATTGAGCGGCGCCACGCCGGTGTCGTTGGTCAAATTCGTGCCGATCCCGAAACCGGTCATGCAGCGGTCGGCAAAATGGCGGTACAGCGACAGCGCGGTGGGCAAATCGAGCCCGTCGGAAAACACCAGCCGTTTGGTATGGGTATCGAGCCGTAAAGCGGCGTAATGCGCGAGCGCTTTTTCGCCCCACAGCACCGGATCGCCCGAATCATGCCGCAAACCGTCGAACAGCTTGGCGAAATACAGATCGAAATCGGCCAGGAAAGCATCCATTCCCACCACATCGGTCAAGGCCGTGCCCAGGTCGCCGCGATATTCCTGCACCCAGTCCTCCAGCGCCGCCTTCTGAAAGTCGCGCAGCCGCACCCCGAATGCCTGATAGGACTGCAAATATTCGTGCGCCATGGTGCCGATCGGTACCAGGCCATATTTTTTGGCGAGGTAGACGTTCGAGGTGCCCTTGAAATAGCGCGGCACTTCGCGCGCGAACGTGGCCACCACTTCATCGTGCCAGTCGCCGGAAAAGCGCCGGCGCACCCCGAAATCGAAAAACTCGAATGGATGCAAGGCGCCGGGTTCCGCCCCGAATGCATGCAGCGCCGCGACTTTGGCCTTGAGCCGGCGGCGCGCCTCGCTCAAACACGCCACTTGGTCGAATCGACGGAAATACAGTTCGTTGACGATGTAGAGCACATAAATCTCAAAGCCCATCACGTGTACCTGCGGGCCTTTGGCGACGATGCGCAAGGCGTCACCGTCCGCCTGCGCCGTGATGAACTTGCGCTGAAAGCGGAACACCGCGAGGAAATCGATGAAATCGCTTTTCATGAAACGCAAACCGCGCAGATAAGCCAGTTCGTCATCGGCAAACGCGAGCGAACATACATGGTCCAGCTCGCGGTTGACGTCGGCCTCCAGCTCGGCCAGGGGATAGGCTGGGGTGTTGCGGCACACGAAAGCGTATTCGGTCTGACTATCGGGGTGACTGTGCAACAGCGCTTGCCACATGGTGAATTTATACAGGTCAGTTTCCAGCAGGCTCTTGACGATTGGTTTCATGAAACACAGTCTTTATAAGTGGTCCGAGATAATAACAACAACATTGGCTATTGGCTATTGGCTATTGGCGATCAATTCGTCCAGCACCTGGGCCGATTGGGCGATGCGCACCCCGCGCTGGCGCATCGCATCGATAAAGTCTTGATACTGGCGCTCGAAGCCGGTGACCGGGCTGATACAGTCGGTAACCAGCACCAGCTTCGCTATGTGGTCGGGACGGAAACAGTCGGCGATATGCTCGGTGGTGGCCTTGACGCAGTGGCTGCCCGCCTCGCCGGTGATATACACCCGCTCCGAAGCGGCCAACACGTCGATCAAGGTTTGATTGAGCTGAGTGGTGGGGTCGTCCACATCCGGCACCTCCGCCATCACGGCCGAATAATGCTCGGTCCACTGATTGCCACCCTTTTCCACCAGGTTGAGCCGGTGGCCGGCCGCCTCCCATTCATCGCAGGCGGCACGCACATCGGCGTGCACCTGCTGGCCCCATGAGCCGATCTCGCAATGCACCGGCCACACCATCAAACCGTAACGGCCACCCGTCTCCAGCGCATCGAGATACGCCAATACCCGCGGCAGCGCATCGGGTTGGCGCGGCAGGTAAATACCGGATCGCACCGCCGCCGCGCTAATTTGAGTAAACGGCGGCACCGCCGCACCGTCGGCGCCGGTCCAAAATGGCGGATGCGCGATATCGAAGCGGTGATGCGCATCCATGGTGATGCTGACCCCGCTCACACCGCGGCCACCCCGACGCAGCAACTCGGCCACGCGCTGCATATCGGCGTGCGCGCCCGGTACCGGCAACGCGGGAGCGGTGTCGCTCGGGCGATAAGCGGCCGGTAAATCGCAAAAATCGTTTTGCGGATCGATGACAAGTAAATGGAACTCGCTGTTCATGGTATTTGCCCTGTGTTGATGACAGGGTCAGTGTAATCCTCTTCGTAACTTTATGCAACTAAGTCTTGTGCTGTTCGCCGAGCCGGGGGGACCGGCATCGCGGAGCGGCAAACTTATAAAAACAGAAAATGTCGTGCCGGAGTCGATTTTTCGCTATCATTCCACCCGGCGATCAGACGCAAGGCGATCGTCCTATCGGGCCACGTGCATGAAGTGGTATGTGGCGATCAAGTAAGCCAGCAGAGCAGAATCGGAGAGAATCAATGCATGAGCTGTTCTGTACCGTGGACGTCGTATTACTGACTTTAAAAGCGGGCGCGCTCCAGGTGGCCTTGTTAAAGCGTGACCGTCCCCCGTTCCAGGATGTGGCGGCGCTGCCGGGCGGTTTTATCCATGTGGACGAAGACATCGACGCGCGCCACGCGGCCTTGCGGGTATTGAAGGAGAAGACTGGCATCGACGTGCCTTATCTGGAACAGTTGGCGACCTTTTCCGGCCCCAAGCGCGATCCGCGCGGCTGGTCGGTGGCCATCGCCTATTATGCGTTGGTGTCGACCGATGTGATCGAACGGGCCGGCCATGCCGCCATCGCGATGCACGCCGTGGACCAGGAACTGGACCTGCCGTTCGATCACCGTGGCATCATCGATACGGCGGTCGCCCGCTTGCGCAGCAAAAGTCAGTATTCATCCCTGCCCTGCTATCTGGCTGGCGATACCTTCACTTTGCCGCGCTTGCAGCGTGTCTACGAAGCCTTGATGGGCGAAACCTTGAACAAGGTGAGCTTTCGCCGCAAAATCAATGAAATGGGCATGCTTGAGCCCCTCGACGGCCAGCTCGAATCGACCGGCCCGCACCGACCCGCCCAGCTGTACCGGCTTAAAGCGGCTTACCGCGAACAATTGATGATGGTCGAGCGGGGCCTTTAGGCATGGCCGGCCAATCATGGCAAGAAAGCGCGCTCAGCCCGCATCGAACTATCCGTCGTGGTGCGGTGGCGGGCCGGCTGTTGCTCCAGCGCCAGCGCAAACTGGGCTAAACCAATGCGCATGAGCGCTCAGGCCGGCACTACGCACGGCAGCGGCGCGATCATGCAGCGGCAATCCTGGCCGGCCCGCCCGTCCGGCGCCGCCACCCCGCCGCCGCTCATTAAAAACAGCGGCGCGTAGGCATGCCGTGGTCCATGCGGTTGGCGCGCCGCCGCCACCGGCTTGCCGCCCGGCCCGACATCGTCCGGCCATTCCACGTCGCCGGTCGCCACCCGCGCCGGAATCAGCCAATAGTCGCCGCTGCGGTAGACCGCGCCCACCTGGCCGAACCAGACTTGTACCCCGTCCTCCAGCTCGAGCCAGCCACCGGCCAGCCCCGCTTCGTCGGCGGCGCGCTCGCGCACGGCCAGCGCGCCGTCCAGCGCCGGGTCGCCGACATGGTCCCAGCGCCGCAGCAGGGCGTGCCAGGCGCGCGCCTCCGCTTCGCTGTAGCTGTGCGCCGCCTCGTCGGCCCAGGCCAGCGTCACGCTGCCGCGATCGCGATCCACCGCCACCACCTGGGCCAGCGGGCCGGAATGGCCGGACAGGGTAAGCCGATCGTCGAGCGCTTCCACCCAGTCGCCCTGCTGGAGACCGAGACACTGGTCCGGCCCCAGATGCTCCAGGGTGGCGCTGGCGCCGTTGAGCAGCTGGACCGGGAAAATCACCGAGCCGTTTTCGCGCGACCATTTGAACGTGGGCGTGAGCAAGGCGTTGTCGCTGGCGACGCCGCCGCGGTGCACTTCGACCCGGTATAACTGGTTTTCGGCGCCGCGATAGGTGGCCTCGGGCGAGATCACGCACAACTCGGTGGGCGCTTTCGGCTGCTGGGCGCGGGCACGCAGCAGCGGCAAACGGCGCGCGGTCATAGCGTGGATGGAGTCGCAATCGAACAATTCGGCGTTATCGGGACGGGCCAGGGCTTTTACCTGCCACACCAATTGGGCGCGACTGGCGGTGTCCGGCCCGCCCAGCGCCACCTCGCGAATGTCGTCGTCTTCCACGCAGCTCACGTGTCGCTCCCACACGTCCAGGTAAGCCAGCCAGGGCTGCTTGGGCAGCAGTCCCACGCTCAAGCCGTCGGCGAACGGATAGCCGGCCTGCTCGGAATAAAGCGTGTAGTGCGCGTTTTCGACCATCATGCCGCGCACGTAGTAGCGCCCCGGCCCGATCAAGATGTCTCCCGCCTCGATATGCTTTTTCAATACCTGGCGCCGCTCGGGGTCGATGTCGAGCGCGTCCAGATCGACCGGATGGTCTTTGGTCGCCAAGCCGAAGCCGAGCGCGCCGGCCGGACCGGCATGCGGGCCGAAGATGTCGCGCGCCAGCGTTTGCAGATAGTGCAGCAGGATCGAGGTTTGCTCGTTCCAGTCGGCGTCCACCTGAACCCGCCCCTGCTGCATCAGCACGCGGCTGAACTGTTTGGCGGCATCGAAGGTGTCGCGCGTGAAATCGCCTTTCATCTTATGGTCTCCTAGTTTGCGAACAAAACGCCGACATCCATGCCTGCCGGGGTGTACTCTTCAAGTCTGGCGCGCAGGTTGGCTTCCCGCTGCGGCTGAAAAAGGTCGTGAAAGGCGCCCATCTCCGCTTCGTCGTCGGCGCCGTGCGCGATCTCCGCGGCGCAGTCGCAGGCCAATTGGCAATACGCCGGATGGCCGTAGCGGGTGCTGGTGAAACGGGGCGACACGCGCGCGGTTGCGCGCCAGCGCAGCGTCGCCAGCGCATCCGGATCGGGCCCCGCCTGGTTGGCCACGGCGGCCGCGTCGCGCGCCTGGTCGAACGCGGCCTGCACCGCCGTCTCGGGCTGGCAGCGATGGCGGCGCGGGGTGCGCGAGCCAGGCTCCACATAACAATAGCGCAAACAGCCGTGCTGGCGCCGCCCCACCGTCACCAGGCCGGCAAACAGGGTGTTTTCCGCCAGGCCGATGGCATGGGTGGCAACCGTGCCGAGCACCGTGCTGCGGCAAATCGAAAGACGGGCGAACGCCAGCGACAGATTGGGCGCGCCCAATGCGCTGCGTTCGTCGCTGGTGGCGTCGACGATGCTGTCACTGATCGCTAGTTCGACCGGATCGCTTTGCACCTCGTCGGCCGCCACTTCGATGCTGCCGATGATGCTGTGCTCGATGCGCACGCGCGCCGAGGTGTAGAGCAGCTCCAGGCTGGCCTCGTTGGGACGGCGCGGGTCGCAGTCGCATTCGAGCGCCCACCCCGGCACCAGGGTCACGTGGCGCAAGGTCACGTCGCACAGGTCGTCCGGCCCTTCCCGCCCCTCCTCCTGCCCCCCGGCGCCGCCTTCTTTTCCGGGCGCGCCGGCGCGCCCGTCGCCATCGCCGCGCTCCGGGCCCAGGATGCGCATCCCGCGTCCGGTGACGATCACGCCGTCAAGCGTGAAGCGGCTGGCTCGCCGGCCCGACACGGTGAAGCCGTCGGCGCGCTGGGCCAGGTAGTCGAGTAGCCGAATCACCGGCCGGCTGCGGTTGGCGGCCCGAATTTGCAGGTTCTCGCCGGCGGCCAGTTCGATGTCGATGCGCTCGCTGTAGGCGCTGCTGTCGCCGATTTCGATCACCGCCGCGCGCAGCCGCTGCCGCGCGTGCCGCCACGCGGCCAGCTGGGCGGCGTCTTGCGGCGGCCCGCCCAGTGCCTGCTGATCCGCGCGCCACTGGGCCAGCGCCTCGCCGATGGTCTCGAACACCCCCGCTCCCGGCCGGTCCTTGCTGACCGGGTAGAGCGCGAACAGCAGCGGCTGCGACAGCGCGCGCGCATATTCGCCCCCGCCCATGTCGGCGCTGAAGGCGGCATGGTAGCTCACCCACACCCCGCGCTTGGGCGCCTGGCCGAGCGGGAACACCATGCGCCCGCGTACCGGATCGACCGCCACCACGCCGGGCGGGGCCCGGTAGGCCCAGTCGGACAGGTCGGCCGGCACCACCTGCTCGCGCGGTACGGGCTGCGGCGCATGCTTGCTGGGCCAGCCGGGTGCGTCAATCACCAGGCTTTTGCCCTCGCCGTACAAGCTGGCCACGGCCTGGGTGCGCAGCGGGCGCAGGCTGACGCGCTGTTCCAGCGCGCGGCGCCGGATCGGCACCGGCATATCGATCTCGGCGGCGCTGTGCGAAGGCGGGGGATCGGTTTGCGCCAGGGTGTAGAGCGGGGTGTCGTGACCCAGCACGTTGAAGGTATAACATTCGGCGCCGGCGCTCTCGACGCAATAAGCCGGCGCATGGGTGACGGAATGGACCTTCAGGCGCCACACAAAAACGCCGACGCTGGCGATGTTGTAGCGCCCCGCGCGGCGGCCCGAGCCAATGCGCCGCACGTCCACCGAGCGCGCGCTGGCGTCGAACGGTGTGCCGATCAGGTCGAGCGCCCCGCCCTGGCGCAGATCGGCGCTGCGCGCGCGCTGGAGCCGCAGATGATTGAGATGCTGCTGCCAACCCAGCAAGGTGTAAAACTCGACCGTCCGCGCCGGCCACCCCGCCACGTCGCCGGCCAGCAGTGCGAGCGGCGCCACGCTGCCCTTGCGGCGCCGCAGCGCCAGCGTGTTGGCCACTTCGCGCCGCGGTATCAGCACCCGGTCGCGGTTCCGGAGCGCCGGCGAGCCGGCCGCCGAGTCGCCCCCCGCCTGCACCGCGCGGTAGCCGATCAAGTCGCCGATGTAGGGCACCACCCAATCCTGGCAGGTTTCGATGAACCAGTTTTCGTACAATTGGGCGATGTCGTCTTCCACCAGATTAACCTGTTCATTGATCACCCGCAGCAGCGCGCGCAAGGGGTAGTCGCGCTCCGCGTCGCGCATGCGCTGCACCACCGGCAGCAAATCGTACAAACGGTCGAGGGAACGGCTCATGAGGTGATCTCCTGGAGCAGCAGTGTGTCGGGCACGTCGGCCGACAGATAGGCCAGTTGCGCCGGCAGCGGGCGGCCGTGCTCAAAACGGGCGCCGGACAGGGCGATGCGCGGCCGCGGCGCCAGCTGGCCTGTCACCGATGTCGATAATCCTTGCAATACCTGGTCTTCGGTAAGGGTGTCGAACACGTCGATGTCGACATACACCACCCCGGGCACCGCTTGCACCACGCGCATGGCCTCGGCCAGCAGCAGATCCTGGGCCAGCTCGAGCCGCTCGAAGCCGAACGCCGTCAACAAGGCGGCGCGCGCGGCCGGCTCCACCAGATCCCAGCTGCGGTCCGGGTCGATCCGGACCCGGGCGCTCAGCACCAGGACCAGGCGTTCGCGCACCGCCAGCGCCAGCGGCAGATGCGGGTCGCCATAGCGGTGCAGCGCGCTAAACAGGTTGCGGTACAGGTCGGAGCTGTCGTCGATCGGGCCGTCGTCGACGCCGGCCACGGTCACGTGTAGCAGACGCTGCCGACCATTGCTCATGCGCTGCGCGCTGGCCTTGGCCACGCCGCCGAAGGTGCGTGAGAAATCGGCATAATCGCTGACCGCCACCAGGCGGTCCAACGCCATCAGCGCCAGCGGGGTGTTTTTTCTGGCCTGGTCGCGGCTCTCCCGGTCGGCGCCGCCGGAGGCGCGGATCGGGTTGATCACCTCCTTGACACCGAGTGGACGGGTGCCCAGCAAGCTGATTTGGCCGGGTTTCACGTTGCCGCCCTTGCCGATGCCGCTGCGGTAGAGCGCCTTGACGTTTTCCACCCCGGTCGGCAGCCGCGCGCCATGCACCCCGTCGCCGAACACGATGGTGGTGCGGCCCTGGTCGTCGTCGCTGGTGACGAAGCGGCGCTCACCCGGCCCCAGCGACGCCAGATTGTCCGCTTCGTGCCAGCGCACCTCGTCGACCCGCACTTCCAAGGTGCTGGCCACGCCGCTCACGGTGGCCGCCGACACGTGGGTCAGCGGCGGCTGCTTCAAGGTGAATTGTTGCAGCGGCGTGCTGGCGTCGCCCGCGCCCAGCACTTCGCCGCGCGTATCGCCGTTGCTGGCCTTGACCACATTGGCGTGGATGGTCACGCTGTCGCGTTTGTAACGGTAGGCCAGCGGCTTGGCCAGCGTCAGATAGGTGTGGATGCGCTCGTCCACGCGCGCCGGGCCATCGCCGCCGGTGGCGCCGGTGGTGCCGAACTGGTGGGCGTTTTCGGCCTGGCGCACCTGCTGCGTCACCGCGGCCAGCATCACCAGTTCGGCCGCCGTCACGCCGCTGGCGGCGGCGCCGTCGGCGCCCACGTCGCTGCGTTCGCCGGCCACGATCAGCCAGCGCCCCGCCGTCAAGCCTTCGTACAGGTCGCCCAGTTCGATCCGCTCGCCGGCCACGTCGTCCCGGATCGGGCGCTCCGCCAATTCGAGCGCCTCGCCGCCGCCATAGATGCGGGTGGCGCGCACGGTGGCAAAGGGCTCGGCGCCCAGTTCGCCCAGCCACGGCGTCTTCTCGGGCAGGTCGAGCTGGAGCGTTTTGCCCGACAAACCATAGCCGGCGAACGAGCGGTGTGTGAAAGCGGCGCGCGTGATGATGGGTTGACCGTCGCCCTTGTCGATCACGATCTGGCTGTCCGGCGCCAGATCGTAGTCGGCGTCCAGAAACAGCAGCAGCGGCGCGTGACTTTCCGGCGTGACGGGCACGGTGCCGATCACGGTCGGGCTATTCCACGGGTCGTTAATGGCCCACTCGCCCCAGGTGGGGCGCAGCGCATTGGCGTCAAACCCGGTCTGGCGCAGCGGCGCGTTGTGGCCGAACGGCTGCGCCGTGACGCGCAAGGCGCGCACCGTGATGGTTTGCGCCACCTGCGCCGGCAGGCTTTTCCAGGCGCTGTAAAAGACTTGGTTTAGCGCCGGCCGCATATGGGTCAGCAGGCGCGGCAAGGTGTCCGATCGGGCGCTGAAAATGGCGCCGACGTCGCGCGGCAACTGCCTGGCGCCAGCCGGCGGCAGCGAAGGCGGCAGCGTCAGCCGCTTGACCAGTTGACCCAGAATGCCGGTGCCGCTGCCGCTGCCGCCGCTGCCCGCGCTGCCATGGGCGCTCACGGCCGCATGCCCGTCCGCCTGGCCCGGCATGCGCGCGCGCCACTGCCGCAACTGGTCATTGAGCGCGGACAGCCAGGGCTGCCAGGCCGACTGCGGTCCGGCTTTTTCCAGTTCGGCCTTCAGCTTGGGCAGGGCCACGTTGTCCAGATGCGGCGCCAGCGCCGTGGGCGCCGCGTCCTTCGCACCGATCTCCCCCAGCACGCGTAACACCCGCTTGACCGGCGCGCTGTCGGCCGACAGGCCGAACCGCGCCACATCGCTGAAACGCCGCACCAGCGCCTGCACGCCTTCGGCCCGCAGCGCGATATGGGTGCGCTGCAAGGCGCTGTCCTCGCGCACCGCCGCCACCCACATCAAGCGCTCGCCAACGCCGTCGGCCAAGTTGATCAGCAAAGGGTCGTTCGGTTTGAGGCGGGTGGCCGTGCCCTTCACATACAGCCCGTCATCCTTGATCTGCTGCGCCGTCTGCGGCTCGGTCAGGCGCGGCTTGAGGGTGTTCCACGCCACCCGCGCCTCCAGCGCGTCGGCCGTCTCGAACGCTTGCATCTGCTCGCCGGGTCCCGGAATGCTGTTGGCGCGCGCCCCGGCCGGCACCACCACTGGCGCGCTGGCGTTCTGGTCCAGCGTATAGGCCAGATACACGGTGGCCGACACGCCCGGGCGCAAGGCGTAGCCGGCCAGGCGCGCCAATTGGAGCACCGATCGGCGCTCGGTGGCGGTGCGCAGATAGCCTTCGTTGGCGATGCGCTCCTGGTAAAAGGTCAGCACATCGGCCACGCAGGCCCAGGCGTCGAGCAGGGCGATCGACGGGTCGGCGGCCGCGCGCGTGCGCAAGGCCGCCAGTGGCGGGTGGGCGCTGCTCGACAGGCGCGCCTGCATGGCGCCGAACACGCTGGCGTGGGTGCCGACCCGATACCGCAACTGGTTCAGGCCCGGACGGTTGTAGATGGGCGACTGGGCCGCGCCCGGGCCCTGGCAGCAATCGCATGGCAGGTCGCATGGCAGGTCGCATGGCAGGTTCATATGCCGCCTCTCACAATCAGTTCAAGCTTGCCGTTTTCAGGGAAATCCGGATCGTTGTCGAGCTGGGCGATCTCCATCGCGCCCATCGGCAGCACGCCGTCGGCCGGCACCGCTTCGAGCGCGGCGCCGGCGCCGGTGGGCCGGTCCAGCCGCGCCAGTTTCAGCACGCCGGCGCTTTGCACCCCTTCGACCGCCATCACGGCGGCGATCAGGCGCGATACGTGCACACCCTGGCCAAAGCTGAGCCGATCGGGGTGAAACAACCCCAGGCCGCCGCCCGCCACGCGCGCGCTGCCCAGCAGGGCCAGCGCCGCCGCCCGCACCGCCGCCCGCGCGTAATGCGGCCGCACGCACAGCTGCATGGTGAGCGCCAATGGCACATAACGCGCCGCGCCGACCGCCAGGTCGTGCCCCATGCGCCGGTAGCCAAACAGCTGCGCGGCCAGATCCTCGCATAGCGCAGGCCCGGCGGGCGCCGTGTCGAACGGATCGAGCGCCACGCCCGCTTCGTGCCAGCTGCCCATCCAGCGCAGCGCCGCCGCCGCGCGCTGGACCCGGCTATCGCGCTGGGCCAGATGGGCATAGTCGTCGGCCGTGATGGCGCGCGCCAGTTGGGCGCGCACGGCGTGCGGCGCCAGCAATTTCGCTTCGGCCACCGCTTCGGGCGCGCTGCCGCCGCCCGCGGGCAGCGGATTGTCGGGCACGATGGCCTCGGCGCTCAGCGCGCCTTCGCGCAGCACCAGATAGGCGATGCTGCCGGCGCCCACGTTGCCGGCCGCGCCGTTGCCGATCCGGTAGCCGGCGTAAAAAGTGCTGCCGGCCTCGGGCAAGCGTCCCAGGTCGCCATCGCCGAAGCGCAGGTTGGCATAGCCCTCGTCGTCGATTTCGGTGACGAAATGACGTGCTTCGGCGTCGCTGGCCAGCAGATCGTGGCGCGCGCGCCAGAGCGGGCGCGCGGCGCCCTCCCTGGGCGTCTCTTCCAGTACCAGCTGCGGCATCGCCTCGCGCACGTCCTGGCGGGTCAGGGCGGCCGCCGCCAGGCCGGGCGCCAGCGGCGCGGCGAAGGTAAGCCCCGCGTCTGCCAGCACCGGGGTAAAGCGCGCGGCCACGCTGCGCCCTTCCAGCACGGTGTCCGGGCAGGCGCATTCGGTGTAGGCGCCCCGCTCGCCCACCGGCCCGAGCGTGGCGCCGGCGCGGCGGCCATGATCGACCAGCACCACGTTACCGCGCGCGACGCTCACATCGGCCACCCGGCGACACTCGGGCGCCGCCAGACGGGTGGACAGGCACAGCGCGAAGCGCAGCGCGTCGCCGGCCGCCCATTCGATTTCCAGCACCAGCTTGCCCAGCAGGCCGTCGACCGCTTGCGCGACACGCGTCAAGCGCACCGCCTGCCGGTGGGCCGGATCGGCGTCGGCCGGGTTGCCGGTGGTCGGCCCGATGGCTTCCACCAAAATCAAGGTGTCGCCCGCTTGCAGGTGCAGCAGGCGGGCCGGCTGCGCGGCGTCCGGCAACTGGTCAAGCAAGGTGGCGCCGGTGGCGCCCGCCGCCAGGCAGCATTCGCCGTCGCCCCAGGTATAGAAGCGCATCTCGCTGTGCGCGGCCCGGAACCGCAGCTCGCCTTCCGGATCGGCCAGCAGCGGCTCGAACACTTCGTAGCGGGCCGCCGGCACCGACTCCAGGTCGGCGTGCCGCACCACATTGCCGCTGCCGGACTCGATGTCGTCGAAGCCGGTGATGAAATACAGCGCGCCGGCTTTGATGGGGTCCAGATCGGCACTGGTGCGCACCGCCACCCAGGCCCGCGCGTTGCACCCTTCGTGCAGACGATAATCGACCAGGCGCGCATGGCGCCGCACCGATATGCGGCGCCGCGCCGTCTCCAGATAGGCTTCGGTGGCCACCGCGTCCTGGTAGTAACTCAGGTGGTCGCCCACGTAGGCCAGCAGTTCGACCAGGGTCACGCCCAGGTCCGGCACGTGGCGTTCCTGCCAGTCGGGCATGGTGAGCGCCAGCCGGTCGTAAATCAGTTGGCGCAGGCTGGCGTAATCCTTGGCCAGGTAATTCAAGCGCGGCGCCGGCGCCGGCGGCGCGATACAGGGCCGGTCGTCGCGGCAATCGATCTGGCTTGGGCAAGCGACCTTGAAGCTGAAATCGAGGCAGGCGTAGCGCGGATCAAGGCCGGACAAGGGCGCCGCCGGGTCGGCCCGGCCCAGGTCGTCGGCCTGGGCCGCGGCCACCAGGCACAGACGATAAGTGGAAAAGTCGCCAAACTTGTCGAGCCCGATGCGCAGGCAGTCGTCACGCTCGGGGTCCTCGGCGCGGTCGATGCGCACCGCCAGCGCGACGATGCCGCGCACCCGGCGCCCGCCTTCGATGCGCACATTGGCCACCGTGATGGCCTCCGGTATGCTGCCGAAAAAATGCACGCACAGCGACAATTGATCGTCGCTCACTTCCAGGAAGTCGATGCCGTTCCAGTCCGGGTTGCCGAACAGGCGACGCCGCCGGGCCGCGTCGGCGCAAGCCAGGCGCGCGCGCGCGTTCATGCGGCCTCCCGCACAAACACATCAATGCGCCGCTCGCCGCTTGCGCGCAGCGCGTACGACAACGCCACCGTCAGGCGCGCGTCTTCGCTGCTCACCTCAAGCGCGCGCACCTCGATCAAGTCGCCCAGCCAGCGGTCCAGCGCCGCTTGCAGGGTAAATTGCAGGGCCGCCGCCAGCTCCGGGCTGTTGGGGGCGAACACCATCTGCATCAAGCCGCTGCCGAAGTCGGGCCGGTTCACCCGCTCGCCCGGACTGGTAAACAGCAGTTGTTCGATCATGTCGCGCACATGGTCGCCCAAACCGGTGCCGGCGGTGGCGCCGCGCTGGTCGAAGCCGAAGGGATAGTCGAGATTCATGTGGTCCTCACGTGGCGCTCACGCGCAGCTGGGTGGCGCTGATGATCAAGGGGGTGCCGGTCGGCACGCACACCGAGGTACTCGTTTGCAGCAGCACCGGCTGGCCCATCGATGTGACGCGCGCCGCGCCCATGGTCCATTGCGCGGTGGCGCACGGGGGCAAGCCGCCGCTCATGGCCGGAAAGGCGCAGCCGGCCACGCTGTAAGTGTTGATCAGGGTGACGATGGCCTGGCCCGACACGGTCACGCGCGGGTTGACCGAGGTCGGATTGGCCAGGCCGGCGTGGGTGCACTGCACCACCGCGCCCATGTGCAAAACGAATCCAGGCATACGCACCTCCTTCAGTGACTACGTGACTTTCAAGGCACCCTTGTTGACATCGGTGACGCCGACCAGGTCGATGGCCGCCGCCGTGATCTCGACCTTGGGCGCGATCAGCGAAATGCCGGTCTGATTGATCAGCAGGGTCGAGCCGCCGCTGCGCAGCATCAAGCCGCCGGCCGGTCCCGGGATGTCGCTGATGACGATCATGTTCTGGCCGGCCGTTTGCAGCACGATGCTGGGCGAGACGGGCAAGCCGGCCAGCGCCATCGGCGGCAAGTCCGATTGCGCGCCCCAGCGGCAGCCGACCCAGATCGGCCGGTCCGGGTCGCCGTGCTCGAATTCGACCCACACCCCGGCCCCGATCGGCGGCACGAAGTACACCCCCATGGGCGGGCCGCTGGGGCCGGCCAGCGGCACGCAGGCTTCGGCGAAGGTCGAGGGCAGCAAGCTGGTCACGTCCGGCACCATCACTTGCAGCCGGCCGCGAAAATCGGGGTCGATATTGTTGATCACGGTGCCCTGGTATTTGCCCCAGAATTTTTTCGCTTCGCTCATGGCAGCAGCCTTGGTGTATTGGAAATGAGACCGTCGCGCGACAGGCTGAAGTTTTGCTTGTATTCGCCGCGCTTGAGGTTGTGGGTCACGCTGTCGACGTAATACAGGCCGTCGTAAGCGAGGCCGGCGCCGCGCACCCCGACCAGCATGCGCGAGCGCAGCACACGACCGTAACGCAGCACGTCGAGCGCGCCGGTGCCGCTGATGGCGTCGCTGTTATTCATCAGGTAAGACAGCACGCTCTGGGCGGCGGCCAGCGGCTCCAGGCTGGCCACGTCGTCGGCGAACTCGACGCGCGCCGGCGGCGTGGGCCGCAGCCCCAGCGGCGGCTTGAAAACGTTGATGTTGGGCACCGGAATCGGGATCGGAATCTTGTGCGTGACGGGATCGTTGATCATATAAATACGCACCTTCTTGGCCAGGCCGTCGAGCGAAAAGCTGAGCGACTCGACGTTGGTGTGGGCATCCATGTTGATGTTGAGGGCCGGTTGCGGCACCGGGATGCGCACATCGGGGCCGAAGTAGGCGATGCTCTGGCCGGGCAGCGGCCCCGGCTCGACATAGAACACGTAACCGCATTCGCGCGCGCGGTGCTGGACGAATTCGCGGTCGGTGGCGTGGATCTGGCTGGAAAAGCCATCGGTGGGAATGCGCAGCGCCGAAATGATGGGTGGAATGGCCAGCGGCACCACGCCGAAGGCCGCGTACGGCGCCAGCGCCGCATACACCTGGGCGATTTCCGGCATGGCCGGGTACGGGATGATCTTGGCCACCACGTCCATCAGCACGCTTAAATCCTCGCCCGTGATGGTCAGGGTCGATTGGCCCGGCTCGCTGCTCGGTTGCAATTCCTGGCGCGTGACGATGCCGTCCATGAGCACATTGGGCAGCCCGCCCAGGGTGACGATGATGATCACGCGGGTGCTGATGGGGTCGAAGTAACCGGCCGGCAACAAGGTGGTGAGCAGCAGCGACTTTTTGCTCAGCGCGAAAGTGAGCTGGAAGCCGCTGCCGCCCTTGCCGCTGGTTACTTGCACGGCGCTGATGGCGTCGATCACCGCTTGCGGCGCCGGCACCGGCACGGCCGGGCCGATCATCAAGGTCAGGTGCACGCCCTTAAGCACGCGGCGTCCCCGGTATGCCTTCGGGCAAGGTGATGCGCAGCAGGCGGCCGACCCGCTCGGTGAGCGCGTCCGGCCGCAGCGCGCGGTTGGCGTCGCACAGGCGCCAGAACTGTTCCGGGTCGTCCAGGTAGCGCGCGCTGATGTTGTCGAGCCGCTCGCCCTGGGCCAGGCGATGCCATTGCAACAGCGCGAAGCGCTCGGGTGGCGGCACCAGACGCCGTTGCAAGTAGGCGGTCTGGCCGCCGTCGGCGTCTTCCAGGACGCTGGTGGCGATGCCGTAATAGCGGCTATTTGGCGGAAATTGAAAGTTCATGGTATCCCCGTGATGCCCAGGTTGGACAGTGCGCCGCCCGGCCCGACCCGGGCCAGCAGCTCCTTGTTTTTCAGATAACTCATAAACAGGCTGCCGCCCTTGTGGCGGAAACCCAGGTCGTTCACCGACAGCACCCGCATGCCGAGACTGACCTTGGCGCGGATCGGGTTCAAGGCCGGGTCGAACGCTTCTTCGGTGATGCTAAAGTCGGTGATACGCACCGGTACGATACGGGTCTTGCTCCAGATAAATAGGGTGAGCGGCGCCTCGGCCGGCGCGATTTCCAGGGTGCCGGCGCCGGCCAGGCTGTTGCCCAGCTCTAGCTCGGCGCTGCCGGGATAGACGATGGTTTCCAGCGCCGCCAGCTGGGGGAAGATGCCCAGTTGCGTGGCGGCGCGGTGCTGGCCCGGGAATTCAAGCTGGTCGGTGGCGTCGATCTCCGCGTCGAGCTTGATGGTTTCGGTGGGCGGGCCCTTCAAGCGCAGCGCCTCGAGCCGGTCGCCCTCGCCGCCGGCCGCCTGCATCTGCAAGGTGCGGCTCAAGGTGTCCGGATTGTATTGCAGCGCGATGATGCGCAGCACGGCGGCCGTGGTCGGGTCCAACAGCACCAGGCCACCCTTTACTATGCGCGGCGAGTTGGGAAAGGTGCTCATAGGGCCTTTTTCATGGGTTCATCCTGCTCGGGTCGCCGCCGTGGCGCGCGCCGCCCGGGTCTCATCGGGTGGGGGTAAAACTTTTACCGGCCGCCTCGGCCGCTTCGGCGCCGCTGGCGCGGGTTTGCACCGCCTTGCGGTAGTGCTCGGCGCGCTTGCCGGAACCGTTGTAAGCCTTGATGGTATCGAGCCAGCTGCGACCCTTGGTTTTCTTTTCGAACAGCCACAGCACCATCATGTGGATCCAAAATCCGTAATCGACGTTCCTGGCCGGGACGGTGCTGGCGAAAAAAGCGTCGACGGCGGCGGCAAAGCCCTCCGGTTTGCCGGCCGCCTTGTACGACCAGATGAACGCCTCCCAACTGGCGTCGGACAGGGCCACCAGTTGCGCCAGGCGCGACACGTCGGCCGGGCCGGGGCTGGCCTTCGCCTCGAGCGCCTTTTTCTCGGCCTGGGCCGCCGCCAGATCGGCGCGCAGGCTGCCCAGGCTAAAGCGCGTGATGAGGGCCGGCTGCTCCCTCTCGAGCATGGTCAGCAACGCCATGCCGGAGGAATCGATCACCTGGCCCAGGTTGAAGCGGGTTTTGACGGGGTGGGTCGGCACCAGCTCCAGGTGGGCCCCGGCCGTGCCCATCTCGGACTCTTGAAAGATCATGGCCTTGACCAAATCCGGGTCGAGCGCGTCGGCGCCCTTGAAACCGCGCGCGGCGTTGGCTGTGTCGACCTCGGCCTTGATGACCGGGTCGAAGCGGTTGTACATGGTTTCTTGAATCAGCTTGCGGTTCAAGACGCTGCGCCGGGTGGCCAGCAAGCCTTCCAGCCTGGTTTTCTCGGAGCCCGTCTTGCCCACCAACTCGGCTTCGTTTTTTTCCACCGCGGCGGCCTGGGCGCCGATGCCGGCGCTATAGGGCGCCAGCTTGGCGCCGCCCGGCCGCACCGGCCGCAGCAGCGTTTTTGGAATGTCCGGCGGCGGCAGAATGAGCGCGAAGCCGCCCGCGTCGAGCGGCGGGAAAATGGTGGCGGTGGGTTCGTCGTTTTTCCAGCTCAGGATGGTCACCCGGCGGCCCTTGGCCAGGGTGACGGCGCCGATCCGGAACGCCTCGGCCAACTCGAACTCGCGGCCCGCCATTTCGCCGGCCACGTCTTCCGGCGTGACGGCGCGGCGCAGCGCGCACCCGCTTTGGCCCTGCTGCACCACATGGGCCAATTCGTGCGCCAGCAAGCGCCGCCCGGCGCCGCTGGCGCTGGACGGGGCGCCGGCGCCGAACACGATATGGCTGCCCACCGTGTAGGCGCGCGCGCCCACTTCGCGCGCCGATTCGGCCGCCGCCGCGCCCGCGTGCAGGCGCACGGCGGAAAAATCCTGGCCGAAGCGGCCCTCCATGTCGTGCCGCAGTCGCGGCGCGAGGGGCTGGCCGGCGCCGGCCAGCGCCGTGTCCACGCTGGCCGGCGCGGCCATGGCGCCGGCACCGGCATCGCCGGCCTGGGCGGCGCGCAAGCGCGACAGGCGCGGCGGCGGGCGTGCGCCCATGGCGCGCCCGGCCTGGCTTGGCATGGTCGGCGAATCGGGGCGGGCGTCCGGCGTCGTGGGCTCGGCCGTTGGCGCCGGCAGGGCCAGCACGTGATCGGCGACCCGGTCCGCCTCCAGCTCCAGCGCATCGTCGCTGGCGCCGACGCTCAGCTTGCGTTGCACGGCCAGTGCGCCGCGCGCGCACGTGGCGCACTGGCCGCCGGCCGGGGTGTGTTTGCCGCAGGCGCAGGCGCGCTGCACGCGTGCGCCTGGCGCGGCGCCGGCGCCGCGCGCCGTATCGGCCAGGCCGGTCCGGTGCATCACCGCCGGCTCCGCGCCGGGTCGGCCATTGTGACGCTGTCCATGCGCCGTCCTTTCATCAAAATGCCACCCCGCCCGTCAACAGCACCGCCGTCGGCACCATCGTCCTGACGGTCGGGCCGATGCGCTCGAGCCGCGGCCGATCGATCCCGGCCGCGCCGGTCATCACACTGGCGCCGCCGAAATAGCGGCCCACGTTGCCCTTCACTTTGGCGCCCCACATCAGGGGCGAATCGGGATTCCACCAGTCGAGCCGGTTAACCGAGCCGGCCAGCTCCAGTTTGAACGCGGGCAGCGCGCCCGGCGCCGTATTGCCCAGATAGGTGTACGCCAGCCCGCCCGTCAGGTCGCCCATGCCGCTAGCGCCGACCCCGCCGGCCGTGCCGGTCACGAACGACAGCGCCAGGTTGGCGTCGATGATATGTTTGTCGCCCGGCTTGAACTGGGCCGCCGCTAACGGCGTCAGCTTGAGCGCCGCGCCGGCCGCCGGCACGCCCGAGGCGTCCGGCGGGGCCAGCACATCGTGTTCGGTCCAGTTGATATAGGTGGCCGTGAAACCGATCTTTTTCAAGCCGGTTTCCTTGTCGCCGGCGGCGTAGCCGTAGCCGCCGCGCGCGAACCAGGAGGTGAGCGCGCCGGCCGGGCCGGCGTATTGCATGCCCGCCTCCAGTTCGGCCAGATGGCCGCCGCCCCCGCCGATCACGCCGGCTTTCCATTTCGAGCCGGCCTGCTTGTCCGGCGTGACCAGCAAAGGCGCGCTCGATTCGTAACTGAACCAGGCGCTGCCCTGCCAGCCGCGATACTTGGCCGGATCGGCGATGTCGGTGGCGCTGGCGTCGCCCGGCTTGAGCAGCGACGGCAGGTTCAAGGTCAGCCCGGTTTTCAACTCGCGCTGGGTGCCGGCGGTGTCGACCTTGCGCTCGAACGTCAAGCCGGACGGCGGCCCGCCGCCGGCGAAGGGCGACACCGAGTAGGCCGGATGGGTGGCCATTTGTAGCGGCCCCATGCCGAAAAAGTCGGGGGCGGTCAGTTGTTTTTTCAGCACCGCGCCCACCATGGCGCGCACCAGCACGGTGTGTTGGGTGGCGGCGTCGCCTTCCAGCGCGGTCGGGTCGTCGTTTTTCGGCTTCACTGCCGCGATCAGGGAATTGATGCCCTGCCCGGCCAGGGCGAGCGTGGCCACGGCCGCGCTGTGGGCCTTGAGCCGCGTCATGAACAGGTCCGAACCCAGATAGTCGTCCACCCGCATGCCGAACAGGCGGCTAAGCGGGTCCAACACGATATCGCCGGCCGGGGTCAAGCCCTTGAGCGCCTCCGCGTATTTGTAGGTGGCCGACAAGGCGTCGCCGGCGTCCTTTGCCTTGTCGCCGCCGGCGAAACCGGACGGCCCCATGCCCAACCCCATCGTCCACGGGTATAGGGCGGCGCCTTCGGTGCCTTTCAAGGTCAGCGGCGCCCTGTCGCCCGGTTTCATGTTGATCTGCCTGAGATCGTCCACGATCGCCTTGAGCAAAGGCCAGACGGTGGCGTCTTTCCACACCCAGTCCCAGGCCACGTCGTCGGCCTTGGTGGCGGCGGCGGACGCGCCGCCCGGGGCGGCCGGCGGCGCGGCCGTTGGCGCCCCGGGCGCGGGCTGGCGCCGCAGCGTGGCCGCCATCGCGGCGTTGCCCCGGTTTTGCAGCACATGGGTCAACTCATGCGCGAGCAACAGCCGCCCGGCCGGGTGTGCCGGCGCAAACCGGCCGGCGCCAAACACGATGCTGGCGCCATCCGTGTAGGCGTCGGCGTGCAGCGCGCGCGCCGAGCGCGCCGCGCCCACGTCGGCATGAATGCGCACCGCGGAAAAGTCGTGTCCGAAGCGCTGCTCCATGTCGCGCCGCACGCCCGCGTCCAGCGCCGCCCCAGCGCCATGCAAGGTGGCGGCCGCACCGGCGGCGACGGGCACGGGCGGGTTCGGCATGGACGCCCCTGGCTGCGTGTCTGGCGTGGTGTCTGGCGCGACCGGAGAAAGGTCCGGCCGGGCCGCCACCGCCGCCGCCGCACCGCCCGCCACCACCCGCCGCGCGACCTGGCGCGCCTGCCGTTCGGCGGCGCTGTCGTCGGCGCCGACCGTCAAGGCGCCGGCACGCCGGCCGCCAGTCGGCAAGGCCGGTTGCGGTCGCGGCGCGGCCCGAGGGCTGACGTGGCGTTCGGCGACCCGGTGACTCATGCCTGCTTCCTCCGTTTGTTATCGATCATGGTCAATAACCCGTGTCGCCAAACCAGGGCGGCGTGCCCATGGACGGATTGAATCCCTTGCCCGCTTTTTTCATCTCGGCGTGATAGAGCTCCCATTCGGTGCGCTCGATATGCACCGTCACGTCCAACTTGAAGCCTTGGCGCGGGCGGCTCACCCGGTAGGCGAAAGCGTTCGGGCGGGCCACCTTGGCGCGCGCCTGGACGATCGCGTCCGCGTCGCTGGGCGGCGTGACGGCGGTGATCGTGATGTCCCCCTGCTTAAAGCGGTCCGGCGAGCGGTAGGTGAAGGCCGTGTGCTCGCCTTCCACCACGCTGCTGTCAAAGGTAAAACCCTGGGCTTTTTTGCCCGCCGGCTGGGCCAGCAAAAACGCCACCTCCTTGCCTGGTTCCGGGAAGTCGCCGGAGTAGACAATTTCCTTATCGGAGGTGGTAAAGCGGCGCAGCTTGCCCTCCATGGCCGTCCAGTCGGTGATGAAGGCGTACTCCGGTTTGGCCTTGATGCGCTTTAAGGCTTGCGCGTCGCTCAACGCGCTCTTGCCCGGCTCTTCATAAAACGGGCCGCCCATCGCCTCGCCACTGGCGCTGTAGACTTGCTCGTGGGTGGGCGCCATCACCCTGCCCTGCCCGCCGAACGTGGTCTTGACTTCGTCGAGCATGGCCGCGTTGCGCCCCAAATTGCAACCGTGGATCATCACATTGGTCCAAAATCCCAGCAGATCCGGCTTGGGCTGGGTCAGCGCGCCTGCGGCGTTCGCTTCGGTCAGTTCGGAATACTGGACCTGGCCGGGAGTGGCGTCGCCGCGGTCGAGTGAAAATTGCAGCGTGCCGTCGGGATGCGCGTGCGACACGATATGCAAATTGGCCACCGGCTTGCCGCCGTCATTGATGCGCTCGTTGATGCCGGACAAATCGCGCACATCCTCGATCAGGATCGCGCCGGGGAATTCGGTGCGGAAGAATTTTTTCGCATAACCGTAGAACGGGTTCTTGGTCTTGGGCTGGTCGGCACCCATGATGAACAGGTAGTCGACCGTGCCGCGCGCGGTGTCCACCTTGCCGATCTGGGCCGCGATTTCATTGGCCACCTTGGCCGCCTCGCCCTTGGCCACCCGCGCCAGCATATCGTCGCCGCCCACCATGACGCCGGTGGCGGCGGCCGCCTTCGCCCCGGCCGGGGCGGCGCCCATGTCGACACGCACGCCCTGCTGCGCCTTGTCGTAGCGGCTGCCGCTCAGTTGAAAGTTCAAGTCGAGCCGGTAGTTTTTGATCAGGCGCCACATCACTTCATGCGCGGCGAAGTCGGGCTTGCCCGACTTGAGCGCCGCCGCGGCCCGTTGGGCCAGGGCCTGGTCTTCCTTTAGCGCGGCGGCCGCCTCGTCCGGATCGCGCTCGCTGCGCCGTAGCACGCCGTGGCCCGCCGGCGCGCCGGCCTGCTGCACCACGTGGGTCAATTCATGGGCCAGCAACCCCAGACCGGCCGCGCTGGACGGCGCGTATTGGCCACGTCCGAACACGATGCTCTGGCCCAGGGTGTAAGCATGCGCGCACAGTTGCGCGGCCGAGCGCTGCGCCGCCGCGTCGGTATGGACCCGCACGCGCGAAAAATCGTGACCGAAGCGCCGCTCCATGTCGTGCCGGACGGCGGGCGCCAGGCTGGCGCCCGCACTGGCCCCGGCAATGGCCCCGGCAATAGCGGCAGCGCCGGCCGGCGGCTCGCTCATGCCCGCCGGGGCTGGCGCGCCGCCGGCTGGCGCGCCGCCGCGCACCATCGGAATGGGCGACGCGCCGGCGTCGAGCGGGGCCGGCGCCAGCATCACTTGCCTGGCGACCCGGTCGGCCTCGCGCTCGAGCGGGTCGTCGCGCGCGCCCACGCGCAACTGGCACGGCGGCTGGGCGGGGCCAAACCCGGCGTCGGCGCCGGCGGCGATCCCGGGCTCGACGGCCGCTTCGCCGTCCGTGTGGCGCCGGTTCATCACGGCGCCCGCATCGGTCAGGCCGGCGCCGGCGTGGCCGGCGCCCGAGCGGCGCTGCAAGGCGCCGCGCGCCGGCCCGGCGACCGTCGGCGTCGGCAGCCGTTCCCCCGCCTGGCCGCGCCGGTTCATGGCTGGCCTCCCACCGCGCCATACACCGAGGCGGCGATCTGCCGCCCCAATGCGGCTGCGCTGGCGCCGGCGGCCAGCGTCACCGGCGCGGCGCGCAGCATGGCCGCGCCAAGGTCGGCCCGCGGCACCAGGCCGCCTTCGCGCAACAGCCGTCCCAGTTCATTTTCCAGCGCGGCGCGCAGCAAGCCGGCCTGCGCCGGCTCGAACGGCAAGCCGTCCAGCACCAGGCGCTCGATGTGCAAATCGATGCTCATTTGGCGCCTCCGGTCGCTTCGAGCCAGCGGAAATCGGCCTCGTTGACGGGCCTTTCCATTTTGCGAAATTCGTTGCGGGCCGCTTCCAGCAGCAGCGGCATGGTGAGCCGGCCGCCCGCCTGCGCGGCCAGGAAGGCGGCGTTGAGCGCGATATTGCTGATATTGCCGCCGGTAACGTTAAGCCTGGCCAAACGCTCGAAATCGAGCTCGCCGAGCGGGGTTTGCGGTGGAAACACGCGGCGCCAGATGGCCGCCCGCTCGGCCGGACCAGGAAAGCTGAAGTTGATGCTAAAGCGCAGCCGGCGCACAAAAGCGCTGTCCAGCGACCCCTTCATATTGGTGGCCAGGATGGCCAGCCCGCGATACGATTCGATGCGCTGCAACAAATAATTGATTTCGATGTTGGCGTAGCGGTCGTGGCTATCCTTGACTTCGCTGCGCTTGCCGAACAGCGCGTCGGCTTCGTCGAAAAACAAGATGGCGCCGCCGTCCTCGGCGGCATCGAACAGCTTGCGCAGGTTTTTTTCCGTCTCGCCAATATATTTGCTCACCACGGCCGACAGGTCGATGCGGTACAGCAGCAACTGCAATTCATTGGCGATCACCTCGGCCGCCATGGTTTTGCCGGTCCCCGATTCGCCCGAAAACAGCACGCTGATGCCCAGGCCCCGGTTCATGCGGGCGCGAAAACCCCAGTCGTCATACACCGTCATGCGCCGCGCGACCTGGTCGGCGATCTGGCGCAGCAAACGCTTGTCCGGCGCCGGCAAGGCCAGGTCGTCCCAGCCGGCCTTCGCCTCCAGCACCTGGGCCAGCTGGTTCAGGGCGGGCCGCGCGTGCTGGAGGCAGGCGTGCCACAAGTCGTGTTCGAACTGGGCCGGGTCGGCGCCGGTGCGCGCCAACACCGGCCCGGCCACGGCCTCGATCGCCGAGCGGTTGACGTTGAACTGGGCCGCCAGCCGCCCCGCCAGACCGGCATGGTCCGCGCCGAGCAGCTCGAGCCACACGCCGCGCTGTTCGTCCTGACTGGGTTTGGCGATGTCGAACAAGGCGCTGCCGGCATGGGCGCCGGCCTGCGGCCACGGTTCGCGCGTGTCGAGAAAAGTCACGCCGGTGCCGCGCCCGAGCATGCGCAACAGGGCCGCGGCCTGGGCGCCGCTGTGTTCAAGCGCGCCGGCATCGACATACAGCGCGATCGGCAGCAGCACGCATTCGCGCTGCCACAAGCGCAGCAGGGTGTCCTGGTCGGCCAGGGCCAGCGGCAGGTGTTCGGCCACCAGGCGGTAGATGGTCAGGCCCAGTTGGGCGGCGGCCTGCCCCAGCACCGCCATTTTGCTGGCGCTGTCGCCGCCGGCCAGTTGCACCAGCGGCGGCGCCTGCGCCGCGCCCTCAAGCCGGGCCACGATGGCGTCGGCCATGCGCGCCTGGGACGGCGGCAAGGCTTCGCCGGGCGATGTCAGCACGGTCATGAAGGGCACCAGGCGGTCGTCCAGATAATTCAAGCCCTTGAGATAATTGACGATGCGCTCGTCGATCTTGATGGCGCTGGTGACCAGCGGCTGCACCCCCGGCTGATGAATCTCGATCAGGCGCCAGTAACGCAGCGGGCGTTCGGGCGAGAGCACGTCCCAGGCCGGATTGTCGAACAGGGCAAGCGCCAGCGCGAAGGTGGGATAAGGCCGGCTCGGCTCGCCCTGGGCGCGCGCGCACAGGGCGGCGATACGGGTGTCGAGCTCCATCGCCGCGCAGAGCAGCAGGGTGTCGCGCTCGAAGTCGGTCAAGCCCAGACGCTGGGACAACAGCATCAGGGCCGGCGTGTAGTGGGTGTCGGCCGAACGCTCCCGCTCCCGATCCCGCTCCCGTTCCTGCTCTCGTTCCTGCTCTCGTTCTTGTTCTTGTTCCTGTTCATGCTCCCGGTCTGGCACCGGTTCGCCCGCCCTGTTCGGCGGCGCAGCCTCGACCTGGGCAAATACCTGAGCCGGTGGCGGCGCGGTCGCCACGCTGACCGGAATGGAGGGCCGGGCCGGGCGCTGGAACAGCCGGTCGAGCAAAGAGCGCGCACGGGCCGGCGCGGCGGCCACGTCGGACTGGTCGGGGGCGGGCGTGGCGGGAGGCGCCGCTGCGGGCGCTGCGGATTCAGTCTGCCGGGCCGGCGCGGGCGCCGCGCCGGCCATCCGTTCCAGGCGCAGGCGCAGCGCGCGCAGGGCCGGCGCCAGGAACTCGTCGTTCGCTTGCAGCCAAAGGTCGAAGTCGCTCATGGCCGCCTCATGTCACGCTCACCCGCTGGGCCGGATCGAAGGCCGGGGCGGCCGGGGTGCCGCTGTAGAGCACCGGTATGCTGTCGACGCCATCGACCCGCAAGCGCACCAGATAGTGGCCGGGCGCGACGTCGGGTAGCACGAAGTCGATGGTGCTGGGCAGGGCCACGTCGGCCGGCGTGCTGATGCCCGTCGGCTGCGCCTGACGCTCGCCAAAAATGAGCAACACGCGCTGATGCGCGGCCACCCGCGGCGAACAGCTCACGCTCAACGTCACTTCGCCGGCGGCGGCCGCCAGCGGGGCGACCGTGATGCGCGGCGCCAACGCGAACGCGACCGGCCCGCTGAGAGAGGCCGGCGAGCCGGGCGGATGCATGGCGAGAACGCAAGTGTACAAGCCGGGCGCCCAGCGCGCCAGCGCGTTCGGGTCCTCGGCCAGATCGGGCAGATGCACCGTGAGCGCTTCGGCGCTGCCGCCGGGCAGCGGCGTCAGTTCGATCGGCTGTGCCAGGCGGCTGCTGGAAAAACGGAGTGTGGGATGGGGGCCAAGCAGTTGACTGCCCAGCAGCAGCACATCCTCCCCCAGGCGGGCGGCTTGATGTCCGAACGGCGCGCGCGCCTCGTCCAGCACCGCGGCCGGCACCGCGGCCGACGCCACGCCGCGCGAGAGCACCGGCGGCGGCGCCCGCACCGGATGGCGGCTGTCGATCAAGAGCACCGTCACCTCATAGGCGGCCGACACCCGGTACTGGGTTTGAAACACGGTCCACAGCTTGGAGATTTCTTCGACGCCAATGGGCAGCGGCGTGATGCGCAGGCGCTCGAACTGCTCGGCCACCTCGCTGGCGGGCAAGGCGATGGCCAGTTCCTCGCGCCCCAGCAAAGGGTGGTCGTGCAGCACGCTCATGGCGCCACCCAGCACGCGGTGATTGGTGACGCTGGTGTCGTTTTGGCCGCGGCCGTAAGCGGTGATCAGGTAATGCAAATTCAGCGCCAGCGGCGGCATGGCGCTTTCGCCGGGCCGCACCTGGCGCGGCGTGTCGAGGTTGCGCCAGGCGGCGTTGGGCAGCACTTGATACAAAAAAATATTGAGCTGGGCCTGGGTCACGCCGGTGCGGGCCTGGTCCAGGGGCTGCACCGTCACTTGCAAGTCGCCCAGGTCGCCATCCAGCACCGGCATGCGGGCAAGTAAAAGATTTTGCAGGGCGGTAGTGGTGGCGGCGATGGCCAGCGCGTTGCTCATGGCCGCCCTCCGCCGCGTTTCAAATAATCGTCCAGGCTGAGCGGGGCGGCTTGCACGGCCGCCGCGCGCGGCCGGCCGGGGCCCGCCGGGGGCGGCATGGCGCGCACTTCGATGCGGCCAATGGTCACGTTGATGACCGGCGCGGCCGGCGCCAGAGCGGGCTCGTTCCAGGGCGCGGACCGCTCCGCCGCGCGCGTCGCGGAAGGGCTCACCGAGGGGGTGGGCGGCGCCAGCGCCGGCCCTGCGGCCGGTTGCGGTGAAGGCCGCGGCGCGGGAGGCAGCAGCACGCCCGATGCGCGCGGCGCGTCGGCGTGTGACAGCGTGGGCGTGGGCGCGAGCGGACCGGATGCGGGCGCTTGCGGGCCGGGCGCGGGCAAGCCGGCCAGAGTTCGCGCGCTTGGCGACGCCGCCGGCAACAGCACGGCGGGTGGCAACCCGGCGCCGAGGTCGGCGGCCGCGCGCCGCCCGGGCCGGGCCGTTGGCGGCGCGTGCGCGGCCCGGCCCGGCTCCGGCAAAACCGGCTCCGGCGCGGCGATATCGTCTGGATCGGCGGCCCATGGCGCCTGGCGCGCCGGCGCCAGCAAGGCGGCGGTCCGGCGCGCCGGCAGCGCCAGCCCCGCCTCGGCGGCAGGGGGCGGCGCGGCCGGATCGGGCGCGCGCGCACGTGGCCTGCCCTGGCCCGCTGGCACGGCCTCCGGCGCAGCGGGCCGAGAACCGTGTTCCCGCTCGCCGACCTGGGGCGTGGCTTGGCGCCACGCCGGCGCCGCCCCTTGCGGCAAACCCGGCGCCGCCTCGAACAGGGAAGGCAGACGCGGCGCGATCAAGCCGTCGGCGGCCAGCGCCTTTTGCACCATGCGGCTGAAAAAGTCGCCGGCGCCCTCGGTGGCGGGAGCTGGGTTCATGGCTGGCACCATTCCAGGTAACGTTGCCGGCGCGCCGGGCTTAGCGCCAGCACTTGCGCTTCGGACCAGCCGTAGGCGCGCGCCAACTGGTGCACTTCGCCCAGGGTGCGCAGCGCCCAGGCCTGCAATTCGCGCCACAAAAAATTGCCGATATCAAAGACGGCCTGCCAGCGGTGGCCGCAAGCCGGGCAGGTGAAGGCCAGTTCCAGGTCGGCCAGGGGATCGGCTTCGGCGATATGCCGCGCCAGCGCTTGCCGCACCGGCGGCGTCAACGCGGCATGGCTGGCCGGCGCGCCGTCGGGCGCGCGCACCTCGAGCAGACAGCGCGCGCACAGCCAATCGCGCGCCTCGTCGGGGGCCAGGCCGGGCGGCAAGGCCAGCAAATCGTCGCTGGCCGGCAAACGGAAGGCGATGCGGTAGCCCGCCGCGTCGAGCGGCGCGCCGGCTTCGGGGGCGCGCAGGTCGGCCAGCGCCATGCTCGATTCGAGCTGTGTCCGGCAATGGGGACAAGCCGCGCCCAGGTCCAGGCGCGGCCCGAACAAATGTTCGCGCAGCTCCATGAGCATGCCGTCGCGCCGGCCGATGGGCAGCGCGGCCAGCGCCGCCATGCCCGGCTCGGGAAAGGCCAGCGCCAGCAGCGCGAGCGCGCGCCGCACCGGGCCGGCGCCGGCGGCGTCTTCCCACCAGTCGAGCAACTCGGCGGCCGAGGGCGAATGCATGGCGCTCAAGCGGCCGGTTCCGTAAAGGTAGGCTCGCTCGGCTCGCTCACCTCGTAATCGCGCTCCCAACCCTCGTTTTCCAGCTTCAGGTGCTGAATCGCGACCGCGTTGGCGTTGGCGTCCAGCTCCGGCAACGCTTGAAATTCGGATACCCAGCAGCGGTACAATTTATACGCGAGGGCCAGTTGCCCGGCCTCGTTGTAGACTTCGATAATGATGTCTTTGCGAAAATCCTTGAGCGAGACTTCGGCCCCCAGGCCGGAGCCGAAATTCCACACCTTGTTGGCCCATTTTTCAAATTCCGTGTCGTGGGTGACGCCGCGCTCGATGGTGACGGCCTCGAACTCGCTGCGCCCGGGCGACTTGCGGCTGGTGCTGGGGTCGCCCCCTTCGCGCGCCTTGATCACCTCGGTGGTACGTTTCAAGCCGCCCACCTTGCTGACCCCGGCCACATAGCGGCCGTCCCACTTGACCCGGAATTTGAAATTTTTATATGGGTCGAAACGTTGCGCGTTGACGCTAAACTGAGCCATGACGTTCGTCCCCTTCAGGTTTGAAGTTGCCCAGCGATTTGCTGGATCTTGATGATCACGAATTCGGCCGGCTTGAGCGGCGCGAAGGCGACCACGATATTGACGATGCCGCGGTCGATATCGTTTTGGGTGGTGGTCTCCTTGTCGCATTTGACCGAGTAGGCTTGCTGCGGGGTCTTACCCTGAAACGCGCCTTGGCGGAACAAATCCTGCATGAAAGCGCCCACGTTGAGCCGGATCTGGCTCCACAAAGGCTCGTCGTTGGGCTCGAACACCACCCATTTCAGGGCGCGAAACAGGCTTTCCTCCAGAAACAGCGCGGTGCGCCGCACCGGCACGTATTTCCATTCCGAGCCGCGCTCGTCGTTGCCGTGCAGGGTGCGCGCGCCCCACACAATGGTGCCGTACACGGGGAAGGTGCGGATGCAATTGACCGCTTGCGGATTGAGCACCCCGTTCTCGTCGTTGGTGAGCATGTTTTGCACCCCCACCACCCCGTTCAGGCTGGCCTCGGTGCCGGCCGGGGCTTTCCACACGCCGCGGCTGGCATCGGTGCGCGCATACAGTCCGGCCACGAAGCCGCAGGGCGGAAAGGCGCGCGCGCGGTTTTCCTGCAAGGGGTCGGGCGCCAGTATCCAAGGGAAATAAAAGGCGGCGTTGATGGCGTTGGCCCCCGTCAAGCTTGTGTTGGGGCCGCTCTGCAAACTGGCCAGGGACGCGTTGGCGGCGCTGTCGGCGATGAGAAAGGCGCGCCGGGCGCGGCAAAACGTTTGCAAGGTGGCCATCACGGCCGACGTGGTTTGGCCCGGCACGCATAGCAGGTTAAACAGATCGATGCGGTCCAGCAAATACACACCGCCCACCCCGCTCACCGGCAGCATGGCCGTCTCGAAGGCGCCCTGGTCCGGGCTGAGCACGGTTCCATCGACGCCGCCGGCCAAGCGCGCGCTGTCGGGCAACTGGCCGGCGGCGCCGGGCACGGTGTCGGCCGGCGGCTCGGTGGGCGCGCCCACCAGCGCCGCCGTGACCAGGGCCGACTCGCTCTTGAGCACGTTGACCACGAAACGGGGGTCGGCCGGGTTGAGCGACAGGTTTTCGAACACCTCCACCGGCACGCCCTTGGGCTGTTGGCGCACGCTGGCCACCTTGAGCTGGAAACGTTTGGCGATGGAAGGATCGGCCGCGTCGGCCGCGCGCGCCTTGATGACGATGGCGTAATCATTGGCCCAGACCCCGGCGCTCTTGGCGCCCACCGTCAGCTTGCCGTCCAGCGTGACGCTGCCGGCCACCGCGTCGGCCGCCGCCAAGCGCACGATATAGGCGCGCTGGCCGCCATTGCCGAAAAATTGCGACACCGCGTAACCGAGCAGACTGCGCGTATCGAGCCCGCCGAACTTGCGCTCGTAATCGGACCAGTTGAGCACCAGTTCGGCGCCCTCGGTCGGTCCCTTGGGCGCCCAGCCGACAAAGGCGGCGACCGAAGTCGACACCCCCGTGATGGTGCGCACGCCGCTGGGCAGCTCTTCGATATACACGCCTGGATAACTCACCGCGACTGGCATGGGACAGCCTCCTTAAAAATAGTGAATCTGTTAATCAAAGCAGTGCCGGCCAGTCGAGGCCGAGCAACATGTTGCAGATAAATTTTTAACGACGGAGCAGCAGCCATGGGTTATCGCAAGGCATATCGAATGACGCATCCCACGCAATGGGCCATTTCCCAAGTCGCAAAGCAATTTAAAAAAAACGGCGATACGGCAATCATGCCGAGTTGATTGTTTCGGCAATCTTCATACCCGCCAAATACGCTTCGCGATTTGAATGTGCTACCGTTTTACCATGTCCAACGCCGATGTCAAGCGTCGCATTGCTAACAAGCGCATAACAATCTAAATACCACTAGTTAAAAAAATTGCGCTTATTTTTTTCTTTCAGAAAAGTTTTTAAAAGCAATTTTTAGCGTGCCATGATTGAAGATTGTTTTTTATAATCGGTGCGCCACCATGATCCAATTATGCTAACCATCGCGCCGCCGTAACCGCATCTTCCCTCTACGCCCCCACCATCGCCGTCGATTCATTTGTTATTGCGACTACGCTTTCGATAGCCGGCCACAACCCGAGGCCGCCGGCGACAGGCGCGCACAAGCATTTCATCAATAAATGAAATTTTCAAATGCCCAGAAATTGGTATTAATTTCTGGAAATTAAAACTGATACATGGTTTTTAAAATATCGACGTGAAATTTTTAAACCGATACACGACCCGACGCGTTTTTATAACAGTCGCGGCAACGCAATGTCACATCCCGCCTTCCAATGTGACGCACCGCTCAGGTAATTCCACCACGCAATCCCGACTATTCTCTTTGATGTGAAACAAGCCGTACTGCTGAGCTGATTGCCGGGGCCAAGTTTATTCGCGCGAAGCGGCCCGCAGCCATCGCGGCGCGGCAGATGCGGACCGCTGCCCGCCGTCACCAGTTAGAATGGCCGCACCGACTCATCATTACTTGAAGGAACCCTATGTCGCGTCCTATCTGGAAGTTGTTGTTTGCCGGTTTGATGGCGCTGGGCGGCGCCGCCGAAGCGCGCCATCCGCATCACCGCGCCGCCGCCAACGCGCCGGCCGGTCAAGCCGGGCAGTTCGATTACTACGCGCTGGCGCTCAGCTGGTCCCCGTCTTACTGCGCCAACCACCACGACACCCATCAGTGCGCCAGCGGGCGCAAGCTCGGCTTTGTGCTGCACGGTTTGTGGCCCCAGTATCTGAAGGGGTATCCGGAAAATTGTTCGACCGTAAAATTGAACGACGCGCTGCGCCAGCAATATGCGGCGCTGTACCCGTCGCCCAAGTTGATCGAGCACGAGTGGATCAAGCACGGCACTTGCTCGGGTCTGGAGCCGGCCGCCTATTTCGTGCTGTCCGACCGGCTCAAGACCATGCTGACGGTGCCGCCCGCCTACCGCGGCCCCGAGGCCCCGATCCGGGTCGGCAACGACGCCTTCAAGCAGGCGTTCCGCGACGCCAACCGGTCCCTGCCCGACAACGCGGTGCTGCCGTTTTGCAGCGGCGGCGGGCGCTTCCTGCAAGAAATCCATGCCTGTTACGATGTGCGGGGCGGGCCGCTCAGCTGCGGCGCCAACGAAATCAAACGCTCGGCCAGCAGCTGCGGGCAAGCGTCGTTTTTGATTCCCAGCGTGCGCTGAGCCGGCCCCCGCTGAGCCGGCCGCCGCTGAGTCGGCGCCTGTCGCTTTCTCACGCACGCCAGAAAAAACATCCTGTGCAGGAACTGCCTGCGCCTTGGAGGCCACTGATGGATGCCTTCCAACGAGTTCACAGGCGCCACAGCAAAAATGTGGGAGCGTGCGGCGAGGTGAACACGGCAACTTCATTAATTTTTTATTTGAATGGAACCCATCATGGTATCAAGCTCGAACAGCATCAGCGGCAGCAGCTACGCCGGCGGCAGCCAATCGTACGAATCGTCGTCCAGCCAGATCGAACACGACGAAGAAGGCTGCAAGCAAGCCGCCGGCGACTACGAAGACGCCGGCATGTCGAAAGAGGACGCGCAAGCGATGGTGGCCAAGGCCGAACGCGCCGGCATTCCGCCAGCGGCATTGCAGCAGCAATTGGAAGACGGCCAGAGCATCGAAGACGTGCTCGCCAGTGTCAATTTGATGTCGAAGGCCGCCGCCGCGGGCGTCTCGCCGGCCGAAATCCACGACGCGGTGGTCCATGGCGCCACCGGCGAGGAGATCGATATCGCCCTGGACAAACGCCTCAGCGGCTCCAAGCAAAGCGATCTGCAATCGATCAGCGGCGAACCGTCTGGCTACAATGAGATCGGCTCGACCGACCATGAGAGCCTGCGCGGCGTCGGTCCGGACGGCAACCAAGGGCAATCGCAGTCCTATTCCAGTTCATCCACGAGCCCCGGCTCGAGCCTGAGCGGCGATTCGGAATATAGCAGCGCCTCCGAAAACGAACGCTACAGCGGCTCCGGCAGTTCGCTGCAAGGCTACGGTTACGCAGGATCAAACGCTATCGGTTGATGCGCGAGCCAGCCCTTGCATGTCCGCTGTCATAGCAACCTGTCCGCCTGTGCCGAACGCTGCATGCCGGTCGGCCTCGCTTCGCTGCGGGGCGGCGCACTCAGTTGCGGCGCCAACGAAATCGAACGCTCGGCCAGCAGTCGCGGGCAAGCGTTGTTTCTGATTCCCAGCGCGCGCTGAGCCGCCCCCGGTGAGCCACCCCCGCTGAGCCGGCCGCCGCTGAGTCGGCATCTGTCGCTTTCTCAAAGCTGCAAGAAAGCGGCCGGCGACTTCGAAGACGCCGGCATGTCGAAAGAGGAAGCGAAAGCGATGGTGGCCAAGGCCGAACGCGCCGGCATTCCGCCCGCGGCATTGCAGCAGCAATTGGAAGAAGATCAGAGCGTCGAAGACGTGACCGCCGGTGTCAATTTGATGTCGAAGGCCGCCGACGCGGGCGTCTCGCCGGCCGAAATGCACGACGCGGTCATACATGGCGCCAGCGCCGAGGAGATCGATACCGCCCTGGACAAACGCCTCGGAAGCTCCAAGCAAAGCGATCTGCAATCGATCAGCGGTGAACCGTCTGGCGACAATGAGATCGGCTCGACCGGCAAAACGGATTATGGCTCAGAGTCCAATGAGCGCTACCGCGGCAGACCAACCCATGGCTCAAGCCGGGACTCGGAACCAAGCCAGATCGGCTGATGGACGAGCCAACCATTGGCATAATCGTTCCGTGTAAAACCGGTTTGCCCACGCCCACCACGGAAGAAGGCCCTGCCGAACCCACCCTGCCCCACCCGTGTACGACCAATGCCGGCTCGCGCCACCCACGCCATTCCCACCTATCACGTCTACGATTGCGCCAGCTGCCTCTGCCCGCCCTTGCACACAGATTGATACTTCTGGTCGGCAAACGAACGGGGACGGATTGGCATCGATGCCATTTTTTCCGCCCACAACAATTCCCGGAAAAAAGATTAGTAATTATTGAACCTTTCCTTTCGGTAATGCCATTAACATGGGTGACGGCATGCCGCCGTGCCCGCCGGGGCGCGTTCGGTCCAGCTAATCGGCAACGCGAAGAGGACGAGTGAAGTGTTGGCAATGCAAACTTTCTGCGGTGGCGAATTGGGCGGCGCGGGCCTAATCGGCTTGCTGCGCCTGTTGCTCGCGGCGCCATTGCTGGAAGAGTGGATCATTCGCGCCGGGGTACAGGAATGGCTGATCCGGCGCGACGGCGCCGGCGGGCGCCTGATCGCCGTCGCCAACGTGGTGCTGCCGGCCTGTTGTTTCAGCCTGCTGCACCTGCGCGCCGGTCCGCTCGTCATGACGCACGTGCTGCTGCCAGGGCTGGTGCTGGGGGTGGTCTACCAGCACCGCCGCGACTGGCGCGTCTGTGCCTTGATCCATGCCGGTTTCAACGGCATGGCCATCAGTTTCTGTACCTTGAATCGATAACTATCGGGATACCCATTTATGAAAAAACCGCACTCGCATTCCAACGGCTGGCGGCGCCTGGCGCGCCAGGCCGGCGCCTGTACCGCGCTGCTGCTCGGCAGCGCGACCGCGGCCCAGGCGGCCGATGCCTTGAACGGCAAGAGCCTGTATGCCAACGGCCCGGTCGCCGGCGGCGCGCCGCGCTGCGCCAACTGTCACGGCGCCGATCCGGCCAACAACGCCTTGCACATCCTGCGCGGCGCCAACGATCCGGCCGCGCTCAGCCACGCCTTCACCAGCGTGCCGGCCATGATTTCGTTTGCCTACGGCAGCCGTTTTTCAACCGCCGAAGTGGCCGATCTGGCCGCCTACCTCGGCAACCCCGCCGTGGTGGCCGCGCCGGTGGCCGAGCTGGCGCCATCGGTACTCATCTTCGGCAGCACCAGTATCGGACAAAGCAGCGCCCCTTTGAGCACCACACTGAGTAATAGCGGCAGCGCCCCGCTCACGCTGGGCGGCATCTCGCTGGCCGGCGCGGCGGCCGCCGATTACAGCGTCGGCGGTGGCAGCTGCGCGGCCGGCGCCACCATCGCCCCGCACGCCAGTTGCACCGTGCAACTGGCATTTCGTCCGACCGCGGCCGGGGCCCGTAGCGCCAGCCTCAATATCAGCCACAACGCCACCGGCGCCGTCAGCACCCTGGCCCTGAGCGGCACCGGCGACGCCACCCCGCAGGCGGGCATCGGCGTGTCGGCCACCGGCATCGATTTCGGCGCCCTGTTGACCGGCACGGCGTCGGGCGAGCGCACCGTCAATGTGAGCAATAGCGGACAAGCGCCGCTGGTCTTCAGCGCCATCGCCCTGGGCGGCGCCAACGCCGCCCAATTCGCCCTGGGCGGCAGCTGCGCGCCGGCCACACCGGTGGCGCCGGGCGCCGCTTGCGGCGTGACGGTGCGGGCCGCGCCGACGGCCCCGGGCGCCCTCGCGGCCAGCCTCACGCTGAGCTCGAACGCATCCAATGGCAACGTCACCATCGCACTGAGCGGCAACGCCAGCGCGGCGGCGCCGGCGATCTCGGCCACCCCTGCCAGCTTGAGCTTCGGCGCCCAGGCGCTGGGCGTGAGCGTCAGCCGCACCGTTACCCTCAATAACGGCGGCAACGTCGCGCTCAGCCTGGGCGACATCGCCATCAGCGGCTCGCCCGGCGTGACCCTGGCCACGGCCGGCAACACCTGCGGCGCCACCTTGGCCGTGGGCGCCCATTGCGATCTGGGCGTACTGTTTACCCCGGCCGCCACGGGCGACGTGGCGGCCAATCTGGTGGTCAGCTCGAATGCGCCCGCATTGCAGGTCGGCATTACCGGCAGCGGCAGCATCAACGCGGTGGCCCAGCCCAGCCTGTCGGACAAATTGCCGATCGTGTTCGACGACACCGGCGTCGGCGCCATCGCCGCGCCCCACAGCACCAGTTTTAGCAACCCCAGCAACGTAGCCCTGAGCATCACGGCGCTGGCCCTGCAAGGCGACCAGGGCGGCGACTTCACCCTGGGCGGCACCTGCGCCGCCGGCACCACGCTGGCGCCGGCGGCCAGCTGCACCATCGAGACCGCCTTGAAACCGACCGCCGCCGGCTTGCGCAGCAGCACCGTCTTGATCGCCACCGATAGCGGCGCCCAATTCACGCTCAGCCTGAGCGGCAACGGCGTGGCCATCGCCGCCCCCGCCCCGGCGCTGACGGTGCAACCGCAATCGTTCGATTTCGGCAGCGCCCTCATCGGCGGCGTCGCCGGCACCAAGGTCTTCACCATCAGCAATGCCAGCAGCGGCGCCGTGACCGTCGGCGGGGCCGTCTTCAGCGGTCCGTTCGCGGCCGCCACCGGCACCGCGCCCGGCGCCTGCGCGGCCCCGCCGTTCACCCTGGCCCCCGGCGCCAACTGCGAACTGACGGTGCAATACCAACCGAGCGCCGCCGGCACCAACAACGGCAATCTGGTGTTAAACAGCGACACGGGCGCCAGCTGGAGCGTGGCCCTGGCGGGCAGCGCCGACGTCGCCCCGCCGGTGGTCAACGTGGTCAGCAATCAGGGCGGCGGCGGCTGCTCGGCCGCGCGCGACGGCGACGACGCCACCCTGGCGCTGCTGGTGCTGCTGGCGCTGGGCGTGCTCGGCTGGCGGCGCCGCTTGGGCTAACACGGCAGGCTGGCACTGTGGCTGGCCGCGCGGTCAGCCGCGCGGTCAGCCACGCCGCCTGACGGTGGCGCATGGCGCCGGCAACGGCCGGCGCCCTTACTTTCACTTTGATTGGAACACGACATGACTTCGATGCGCAGCAAGCACACTCTTCCCTCACTGGTTCTGGCCGGCGCCCTGCTGTGGGCCGGCCAAGCGCTGGCCTTGGACAAAGGCGCCAGCGCGCCCGCCTTCGATTTGCAAGGCGTCTCCGGGCCGGTCAGCCTGGCCGCATATCAGGGCAAACTGGTGTATGTGGACTTTTGGGCCTCGTGGTGCGGCCCGTGCCGCCAATCGTTCCCATGGATGAACGAGATGCAAGCCAAATACGGAGCCCAGGGTTTGCAAGTGGTGGCCATCAACCTGGACGCCAAAAACAGCGACGCCCGCGCGTTCCTCGAGGCCAACCCGGCCCAATTCGCCGTCGCCTTCGACCCGGCCGGTGGCGTGCCGCGCGGCTATGGCTTGAAAGGCATGCCAAGCAGCTATCTGATCGGCAAGGACGGCAAGTTGATCATGGAACACATGGGCTTCAAGGCGGCCGACCGCGCCGTACTGGAAGAGGCCATCAAGAGCGCGCTGGGGCCAGCCAAATGAAGCGCGCCCTCAAACTGCTGTGCCTGGCGGGCCTGCTGGCCGGCATGACCGGTTGCGCCGGCCTGATCACCCCGGTGCAACCCTGGGAAAAAGGCGTGCTGGCCCGGCCCGACATGACGTTCGAGGGCGACTTGCTCGATGCCCGCTTCTCCGAGCATATCTATGACAGCCGCGAGGCGGCGTCCGGCGGCGCCGGCGTCGGCGGTGGCGGCTGCGGCTGCAATTGAACATCAGGAAAAACATGAATTCATCATCCTCATCATCGACCATGCCGGCGCACGGCCTGGGCGCCTCCATCCTGGCGGCGGCGCTGGCCCTGCCCGGCCTGGGCATCGGCCCCGCGCACGCGGCCAACCCGCCCGAACACGGCGAAATCAGCGTGAAATATCTGGACTATCAGGACCGGCAGAGCGGTCTGGAGCGCACCAGCGTGCACGCGCCCTCGCTGTCGATCATGACGCCGGTGGCCGGGGTGTGGTCGGTGGCCGGCTCGCTCACCTCGGACGACGTGTCGGGCGCCTCGCCGCGCTACCATAGCGCCATCTCCAGCGCCTCGCACATGGCCGACCGCCGCAACGCCGCCGATCTGGGCCTGACGCGCTACTTCGAGCGCGCCAGCGTGAGCGCCGGCGCCGCCTTCTCGACCGAACACGATTACGTCTCGCGCGCCTTCTCGCTGCAAGCGGCCCTGGAGAGCGAGGACAAAAACACTACCCTGGCGGTGGGCATCGGGCGCGCCAACGACAGCATCAATCCGGTCAGCGGCATCGTCAGCGGCGAGCGCAAACAGACCAACAGCTTCATGCTGGGGGTGACGCAGGTTCTCACGCCGCGCGACATCGTCCAGCTCAGCGCCACCTACGCGCGCGGCCACGGCTATTTTTCCGACCCCTACAAGCTGCTCGACAACCGCCCGCGCCAGCACAACGAAACGGCCGTGCTCACGCGCTGGAACCACCATTTCACGGGCACCGACGGCACCAGCCGGGTCAGCTACCGCTATTACAACGACAGCTATAAAACGCGGGCTCACACCTTCACCGGCGAATACCTGCAACCGCTGCCGTCCGGCTGGAGCGTCACCCCTTCGGCGCGCTACCATTCGCAAAACGCGGCCGGCTTTTACTACGATCCGGTCTACGACAGCGCGCTGGGCCAGCCCTTCCCGCCCGGTTACCTGAACGACCCGGGCTACTTCTCGTCGGCCGACCAGCGCCTGTCCGCCTTTGGCGCGATCACCCTGGGCATCAAGGTGGCCAAGCAGCTCGACTCCTTGTGGAGCGTGAACCTGAAGCTCGAAGCATATCAACAGCGCGGCAGCTGGCGCCTGTTCGAGCAAGGCAGCCCGGGACTGGCGCCGCTGCGCGCGCACATGCTCCAGATCGGCGTCAACCGGCAGTGGTAGACGCCATCGCCGCCACCCCGTTCGAGGCCATGGCCAGCCGCTGCGAAGTGCGGCTGGGGTTACCAAACGCCGAAGCCGCGCCGCTGGCCCGGCTGGCCATCGACGAAGTGCGGCGCATCGAGCGGGCGTTCTCGCGGTACCGGCCGGACAGCGTGGTCGCGCGCATCAACGCGGCGGCGGGCGCCGGCTGGGTCGAGCACGACGAGGAAACGGCGGCCCTGCTGAACTATGCGCACACCCTGCACGCTGCCAGCGGCGGCCGTTTCGACATCACCTCGGGCGTGCTGCGCCAGGCCTGGGACTTTCGCCAGGCGCGCTTGCCGACGCCGGCCGTGCTGGCCCGCCTGCGCGGCTTGATCGGCTGGCAGCGCGTGCAGCGCGAGGGCGCGCGCATCCGCTTGCCGCAAGCGGGCATGGAACTGGACTTCGGCGGCTTCGGCAAGGAATACGCGGCCGACCGCGCGGCCGCGCTGCTGATCGCCCAAGGCGTGCAATCGGGCTATGTGAACCTGGGCGGCGACATGCGCTTCATCGGGCCGCGCCCGGACGGCCAGCCCTGGTCGATCGGCATCCAGGACCCGCGCCGCCCAAACGCCGTGGTGGCCAGCTTGCCGGTGAGCCGCGGCGCGCTAGCCACCAGCGGCGACTACGAACGGTTTTTTGAACTTGACGGCCGGCGCTACTGCCACATCCTCGACCCTGGCTCCGGCATGCCGGTCGCGCACTGGCGCTCGGTGAGCGTGCTGGCGCCGCTGGCCATTGCCGCCGGCAGCGCCGCCACCATCGCCATGCTGATGCAGCGCGACGGCTTGGCGTTTCTGGAGCAGTCGGGCATGGGGTTCCTGGCCATCGACCACGACGGCACCCTGCTACACCAAAACGGCCGCGATGCCCAAGCGGCAGCGCGACATGATTAACCGCCCCGCCAGACGGGGCACTTTGACAGACCAGCACACCCGGAGGGTACGATGAAACACGGTCGCATCATGCATATCATAGGCGCCTCGCTCACGGCGCTCACATTCGGCTTATGGGGCGCGAACGCCTCCGGCGCCGAATTCCTGGCGCCCGAACAGGCGTTTCAAATCACCACCGAAGTGCGCGACGCGCGCTCCGTGGTGGTGTCGTGGACCATCGCGCCGCACTACCATCTCTACCGCGAGCGGCTCGGCTTCAAGGCCGAAGGCGGCGCCGTGCTGGCCGAGCCCAAGCTGCCGGCCGGAGTGCGCACCTTCGATGAAAACTTTAACAAGGAAATGGAAATCTATGAAAACAGCCTGGTGGTGCAGCTGCCGGTGAGCCAGGCCGGCGCCGCGCCGTTCGCGCTCAAGGTCGACTACCAGGGCTGCGCCGACGCCGGTCTGTGCTACCCGCCGGCCCAGGCCAGTTACCGAATCGACCTCAGTACCCCGGGCGTGGTGAAAGCGCTGCCGGCCACCGACGGCGCGCCGGGCCCGGTCCTGTCGGCCGCCCTTGCGGCGACGCCGGCGGCGGCGCCGCTGGCGGGTGCCGCGCCGCTTTCGGCGCCCGCCGCCAGCGTTAGCGCCGTTGCCGCCACCAGCGCGGCGCCGGACGAAGACGACAGCTCGCTGGCCCAGCGCACTCTGCAAAGCGGCAATCTGTGGCGCATCGGCGCCGCCTTTCTGGTGTTCGGTTTGCTGCTATCGTTTACCCCATGCGTGCTGCCGATGGTGCCCATCCTGTCCTCGATCATTGTCGGCGAAGGGACGGTCTCGCGCAGCCGCGGCCTGCTGCTGGCCAGCGCCTACTGCCTGGGCATGGCCCTGGTGTACACCGCGCTCGGGGTGGGCGCCGGCCTGGCCGGCGAAGGGCTGGCCGGCGCGCTGCAAAAACCGTGGGTGCTGCTCACCTTCGGCGCCTTGCTGGTCGGCTTGGCGCTGTCTATGTTCGACGTCTATCAATTGCAGCTGCCTAGCTCCCTGCAAACGAGCCTGAGCCAAACCGGTGGCCAGGGCGGCGGTCGCTTTATCGGCGTGTTCGTGATGGGCGCCCTGTCGGCCCTGATCGTCGGCCCGTGCGTGGCCGGGCCGCTGGCCGGCGCCCTGCTCTACATCAGCCAGACGCGCAATGCCTGGATCGGCGGCTGGGCCCTGTTCTTCATGGCGGTCGGCATGAGCGTGCCGCTGCTGCTCACCGGCCTGTCGGCCGGCAGTCTGCTGCCGCGCGCCGGCGCCTGGATGAACCATGTGAAGAAGGTATTTGGTCTGCTGCTCATCGCAGTGGCGATCTGGATGATCTCGCCCGTGTTTTCCACCACCGTGATGATGGTGCTCTGGGGCGGCTTTGCCATCCTGTGCGCCGTGTTTCTGCGGGTGGGCGAAGCGCTGCCGCCGCATGCCACCCTGAGCGGCTATGTCGGCAAAATGCTGGGACTGGTGTTTTTTGTAATCGGCCTGTTCGAGCTGACCGGCGCGGCCAGTTCGGGCAAGGATATTTTGCAGCCGCTGTCGCATCTGGGCGTGGGCACGGCGGCGAACACCGCCGGCGCCACAGCGGTGGGCGCCACGCCAAGCGGCGCGCGCTTCACCCGGGTGCGCAACCTGGCTGAGCTGGAACAGACGCTGGCGGCGAGCAAGACCCCGGCCATGCTCGATTTTTATGCCGATTGGTGCGTATCGTGCAAGGAAATGGAGCACAACACGTTTTCCGATCCCAAGGTGGGCGCCGCGATGAACAACATCCGCCTGTTGCAGGTAGACGTGACGGCCAATAACGCGGAAGACCGGGCGCTGATGAAAAAATTCAGTCTGTTCGGCCCGCCCGGCATTATTCTGTTTAACAAAAACGGCGCGGAAATCCCGAATAGCCGCGTGATCGGTTACCTGGCGCCGGAACCGTTCCTGCAACGTTTGCAGCGCGCCTTCTCGGCCGGCTAGAACCCCGTACCCGCCGCGCTAGGCGGGCGGGTACGGGGCGCCGTCGCGGTGTACAAAGCTGTCGCTGTCGGGGTCGAACACCATGTCGATATCGGAATAGACAATCCGGTCGCCCGCCACGCGCGAACCCACCTCCAGGCACACGGCGGTGCAAGTACCTCGATTGATCAAATGGTGCCCGTTGGGCCAGTTGGCGGGAAACGCCGCGCAGTCTCCGGCGTGCAACACCTCCTCGCCCTGGTCCGTCACCAGCACCACCGTGCCGGACAGCACGTAGGTAAATTCGTCTTCCGCCGTGTGCCAATGGCGCTGGGCCGACCAGCAGCCTGGCGGCAGGCGCAGCAAATTGACGCCGAACTGGGTCAAACCGCCGGCTTCGCCCAGCCGTTGCCGCGCGCGCGGCGCGATGTCGCGCCCGAAGGGGGCGGGATAATCGGAACCGGTGTGTTCGGCAATCGCGCTCAAGTCCAGTTTAGGCATCGCTACTCCCGTTGGCAAAAGCCGATTGTATCGTTCCCAAGCGCGCCCCAAGCGTGCCCGGGCTTGCCGTCACGCGGCGACCAGCTCCGTTTGCGCCAGCCAGGCGGTCAGCATGTGGCGCGCGCCGCGCGCGATCTGCGACTGGGCCAGCGCGAAGTCGGCGCGCAAGGCGTTCACGTCGAGCGACTGACCGGCGATCTCGGCGGCGTGGCCCACCAGCCAGGATTCGAAGCCACTCATCTGTACTTCCACGTGAAATTGCAATCCGAGCGCATTTTTCCCGAAAATAAAGGCCTGGTTCGCATAATTGACGTTGCTCACCAGGGCGGTGGCGTCGCGCGGCAGGGTAAACGTATCGCCATGCCAATGCAGCACGGGAAATTCCCGCGGCAGCAAGCCGCCCAGAAAACTCCGCTCGCCTGCCTGAGTCAGGTGACAGCCGCCGACGCCGATTTCTTTGACGTGGCCCGGCATCACTCTGGCGCCCAGCGCCCGGGCCAGCAATTGGGCGCCCAGGCAGATGCCAAGAATCGGCAACTTGGCCTCGAGCGCTTCGCGCAGCAAGGCCAGCTCGTCAAGCAGGAAAGGGTAATCCTCGTCCTCGTAGGCGCCGATGGGACCGCCGAGCACCACCAACATGTCCACTTCCGACAGGCAAGGTGGCCGTTTTTTCAACTCCCAGGCGTTCAAGTATTGCACCAGATAGCCATGCTGCGCGAAAACGGGTAAAAACTCGCCCAAGCTTTCGAAGTTGACGTGTTGAATGACTAGTGCTTTCTTTGCCATGGAAACTCCTTAAAGTGGAACATCGACTATCCCTGCCCGGCAATGCAGACCAGGAACTTGTTTAGCTTTTTGTAACTTTGAGTTAATTACAAATGTTTGTCAAGAGTAATAATCGATAACACATTCGCCTTGCCCTGGAAGGAACGGCGCGCGTCCATGCCGGTCCAAATGAATATTCGACTCCGGTCGGCTTCCGATGTCGCAAGCGGGTAACTGACAAGTATCGGAAGGTGGCCCTAACCTGGGAATACATCATGTTGAAATGGAACCGAAGTATCCTCGCCCTCGTGTGCGCCATGCTGGCCGGCGCCGCCCATGCCGCCGCCCTTAAAGGTAATAGTGCCGATTATGGCGCGTCCGTTCCCGCCGGTGCGGCCGGGCGGGTCGTGCTGGTGCAGCCTGGCACGCGCGCCATTAACGTGACCGATGGCGAAACGGTCACCATCAATGCCAACGGCAACAGCTTCACTTGGCATGTCAGCACCTATCCCAATGTGAATAGTTTCGAGTTATCGAAGATCGCACCGCCGGGTGTGGCCACGCCGGGCGTGCGGGTTTATGTGGCCCACGATCCTCTCTACACCGGGCGTTGAGCGATGCCGCCGCAGTGGCGGGGCGATAAAAAATCGTGCGCTGCCAGCCATGATTTCGCGATTAATGATATTGTTCGTTTTTTTCATCATCTGAGAACACCCATGGATATATCAAAACTGAACCTGGCTGAATTGCGCGACCTGTTGGAAAAGGCCAAGCTGGAAGTCAAACACCGCGAAAAAAAGGATATTGCCGCCGCGCGCGAAGAGATTTATGCGATTGCCCATCGGCTCGGTTTGCCTTTAAAAAATCTGATCGGCACCGGTATGCGTGTGACGAGCGGAAAGGTGGCTGTTCAGTACCGCAATCCGGCCGATCCTACCCAAGAGTGGACCGGTCGAGGCCGCCAGCCTAAATGGGTGAAAGAATTAATCGAATCCGGTCAAACAATGGATGCCGCGCGCGTGTAAACCCACGCATCGCATGGTTCGCTACGCGCCTCGCTTGAAAGGCGCGTTTTTCATTCGGCTCGTACATTCTGCGGAAGAAGACAGGATGATGCACGCTGTAAGCGCCCTCTTACATTAGAACGGGTGGCGCACCGATGGGTAGCGTTTTGTTACTGTCCGATAATGCTCGGACACCAACACGGCGGCTCCAGCAAGGAACTGCCGTGGCGAACACTGCCATCGAGAACCCTATGTTGACTGCCCGCCCCACCGTTTCGCCCATACGCCGTCCCGCCACCGTGGCCGCGGTCCCGCACACGCAGCGCCACCACGCCAGCGCCCGTCGGATTTACCAAACCCTGCAATCGGATGTCAACGCCGAGCGCGCCGACGCGCGCGCGTTTCTCGATCAGCAATTGGCGTCGGCGCGCTTGCTGCCGGTCGAATTGCCGGACCAACTGGACGATCTCACGCGGTGGGTACATGAACGCAGCGAGGCGGTCGGCTTGGCGTACCGCGCTTATCTCGATGCGCGTCAGGCAGGCGCGCCGCGCCGCTATTTCAGCAATAAATCGCATGCCTTATATTTTTTGCAAGCGGCGGCGCCCACCAAAATGGTCGATGGCGCCTGGTTATATGGCGTGCTGGCGCGCTGGGACGATCCCGACTTCCACCCTTTGATTCAAACCTATCTGGAGGAATTGGGCGATGGGGTCGCGGAAAAAAACCACGTGGTCTTGTATAAAAAACTACTGGCTCAGCACGGTTGCGATCAGTGGCAGCACCTCGACGACAGCCATTTTATCCAGGGCGCCATTCAACTAGGGCTGGCCGGCGACGCCGAGCATTTCCTGCCGGAGATTATCGGCTTTAACCTGGGCTACGAACAATTGCCGCTGCATTTGCTGATCACGGCCTACGAATTAAATGAACTGGGCATCGACCCTTATTACTTCACGCTGCATATCACGGTGGACAACGCCGGCACCGGCCATGCCCAAAAAGCCGTTCAAGCTTTGCAACAGCTGATGCCGCGCTGCGGCGATGTGGCCGCGTTTTACCGCCGCGTACAAGATGGATACCGGCTCAACGATCTGGGTGCCAGCACCAGCTCGGTGATCGCCGAATTCGACCTGGAGGCCGAACTGGTGCGCATTTTGGCGGCCAAGAGCGTGGTGGGCAAAAATATGCATTCCGATTATTGCCGGGTCGGCGGGCGCAGCATCAACGATTGGCTGGCCCAGCCCGACCAGCTCGGCGCCATGCTGGCGGCACTGGAAAGCGCCGGCTGGATCGAGCGCGGCAAGCCCGCCGAACATAGCCGGTTCTGGCGCTTGATCCAGAGCGAGCGGGCCGAGATGTTCGGCGTCTTCAACAGCTACGAACAGCAGGTGCTGAGCGACTGGATCAGCGCCGCGCCCGGTGGCGTGGCCGCCGCCAACGACGCGCCGCGCACCCTCAGCTTCCGCGCCCGCCAGCGCGCGCTGGACGCGCTCGCGCAGCCGCAACCGCATCCGCGCCGGGGCAGCGTGCGTCAGCTGATCCGCCACCACCCCAAGCCGGACCAGGCGCCGCCCGGCGAGGCCGCGCTGGCCTTGCGCCAGCTGGAAAGCCGGGTGGCCGCGCAGGGCAGCAAGGCCGCCGCCATGACGCTGCTCACGTCGCTCATGTCGCCGGCCGATCATCACCATGCGGCCGGCCTGATGGCCACCCGCATGTATTGCCAACTGTGGCGCTGAGCGCGCGACGCGCGTCGGCGACGCCGGCCGATTCCCCGCCCGAACCGCCGCTCGCGCCGCCAGCTGTTGCCGCGAGCGGGCAGCCGGCCGGCCAGAGCGCCGGCTCGCCGGGCCATGTGCGGGTGCGCGGCGCGCGCGAACACAATCTGAAAAACGTCGATCTCGACATCCCGCGCGACGCGCTGGTGGTCTTCACGGGCGTGTCCGGTTCCGGCAAATCGTCGCTGGCCTTCGGCACCCTGTACGCCGAGGCCCAGCGGCGCTACCTGGAATCGGTATCGCCCTATGCGCGCCGGCTGTTTCATCAAATGGCGGTGCCGGAGGTGGACTTGATCGACGGTTTGCCGCCGGCGGTCGCATTGCAGCAGCAGCGCGGCGCGCCCAGCACCCGCTCGTCGGTCGGCAGCGTGACCACCTTGTCGAACCTGCTGCGCATGCTGTACTCGCGCGCCGGCGACTACCCGGCCCGTCAAGCGCTGCTGTATGCCGAATCGTTCTCGCCCAACACCGCGGAAGGCGCCTGTCCCACCTGCCACGGCTTGGGCCGCGTCTATACGGCCACCGAACAATCGATGGTACCCGACCCCACGCTCACCATCCGCGAACGGGCGGTGGCGGCCTGGCCGACCGCCTGGCACGGCCAAAATTTGCGCGACATCCTGGTCACCTTGGGCTACGACGTCGACACGCCGTGGCGCGCGCTGCCGAAAAAACAGCGCGACTGGATCTTGTTTACCGACGAGCAGCCCAGCGTGCCGGTGTACGCCGGCTTGGAACCGGCCCAGGTGCGATCGGCGCTCGAAACCGGGGCCACGCCCAGCTACCAGGGCACCTTCACCGGCGCGCGCCGCTATGTGATGCACACCTTCGCCAGCAGCCAGAGCGCGTTGATGAAAAAGCGCGCCGCGCAGTATCTGATCGGCGCCGGCTGCCCGGACTGCAAAGGCAAACGGCTGCGGCCGGCGTCGCTGTCGGTGCGCTTCGCCGGCAAGGATATCGCCGAGCTGTCGCGCCTACCCCTGCAAGCATTGGCGCGCCTGATGCAACCCTACGCGGACGGCGGCGCCAAGTCGAACGGGCGCGCCAGCGCGGAAAAAATCATCGTCAGCCAACGCATCGCGGCCGACGTGTGCGGCCGGCTGGCGGTGCTGCTGGAACTGGGCCTGGGCTACCTCACGCTCGAACGCGGCACCCCGACCCTGTCGCCCGGCGAATTACAGCGCCTGCGCCTGGCCACCCAGGTGCGCTCGAATCTGTTTGGCGTGGTGTATGTGCTCGACGAGCCGTCGGCCGGACTGCACCCGTCCGACACGCAGGCGCTGCTGACCGCGCTGCACCGCTTGAAAGCGTCCGGCAATTCCTTGTTCGTGGTCGAGCATGACCTGCAAGTGATGGCGCAAGCCGACTGGATCGTCGATGTGGGGCCCGGCGCCGGCCAGGACGGCGGCCAGATCCTGTATAGCGGCCCGCCCGCCGGTCTGGCCGCGGTGGCCGCCTCGCGAACCCGGCCCTATCTGCTGGAACGCCAATCGATCGCGCCCCGCCCGCCGCGCACAGCGGCCGGCTGGCTCACCCTCACAGGCGTCACGCGCAACAACCTGCGCCAGCTGGACGCGCGCTTTCCGATCGGTATGCTCACCAGCGTGTGCGGCGTGTCCGGTTCGGGCAAATCGACGCTGGTCAGCCAGGCGTTGATGGAGCTGGTGGGCGCCCATTTAGGCCAGCCGGCCGCCGCGCCCGATGACGACGAGCCGGGCGCGCCGCCGGCCGCGCGGCCGGGCGCCGGGCGTATCGACGGCGGCATGGAGCACATCGCCCGCCTGGTGCAAGTCGATCAAAAACCGATCGGACGTACTCCGCGCTCGAATCTGGCCACCTATACCGGCTTGTTCGACCATGTGCGCAAGCTGTTCGCCGCCACGCCGGCGGCACGCCGCCGCCGTTACAACGCGGGCCGCTTTTCCTTCAATGTGGCCCAGGGCCGCTGCCCGAATTGCGAGGGCGAGGGCCAGGTGATGGTCGAACTGCTGTTTCTGCCCAGCGTCTATACCCCCTGCCCGGTATGCCAGGGTGCGCGCTACAACCCCGGCACGCTGGCCATCACCTATCGCGGCAAACATATCGCCGAGGTGCTGCGCCTGAGCGTCGATGACGCGCGCGCCTTCTTCGACGGCGAGGCGGCCGTCACCTGGCCGCTGCAAGTGCTCAGCGAAGTGGGGCTGGGCTACCTGCGCCTGGGCCAGGCCGCCACCGAACTGTCCGGTGGCGAAGCGCAGCGCGTCAAACTGGCCACCGAGTTGCAGCGTCCGCAGCGCGGCAAGACACTCTATATTTTGGACGAGCCCACCACCGGCCTGCATCCGGCCGACATCGACCGCCTGGTGGCCCAGCTGCATGCGCTGGCCGACGCCGGCAATACCGTCATCGCGGTGGAACACGACATGCGGGTGGTGGCGGCCAGCGACTGGGTGATCGATATCGGCCCCGGAGCCGGCGATCGGGGCGGCGCCCTGGTGGCCGAAGGCGCGCCGGCGCTGGTGGCGGCCCACCCGCACAGCCGCAGCGCGCCCTACCTGGCGCAGGCGCTGGCCGAGCGCGCGGCCTTTTTCGCGTGAGCCCAGCCGGCATGGCACGCACGGCAATCGTGCACGCGGGCCGGTTGCTCCAATGATATACTGGGATAACTTTTTAGACTCACCGTCGGCGCGGCATGCTTTACCAGCATGTCGCGCCGACGCGTGTTCTACACCCGGTTTCCATCATAAGGAATTTCGATGACCAGCAGCGACAACCGCATCAGCACCCTGATCCAAGAACAGCAGGGCGCCATCCGCGCCGACTGGATCGCCAATTTGAAGCACCTGTCGATCCGCCGCGACGCGCGTTCCGATGAACTGCTCCAGCGCTACTGCGACCAGTTGCTGGCGTTGCTGCCGACCGCCACCCGCAGCGGCGGCTTTCAAGACATCGACGGGCGCGCCTGGGATGACGTGCGCGATTTGCTCACCGAGGTGTCGGGCACGCGCGCCAAGCAGGGTTCCACCCCCAGCGAGACGGCCACCTTCATCTTTTCGCTCAAGCAGTCGCTGTTTGAAAGCCTGCGCGGCGCCATGGCGGCCGAGCCGGACGTGCTGGCCGAATCGCTGTGGAGCGTGAGCACCCTGCTCGACAAGCTGGGCCTGTTTACCATCGAAGTGTTCCAGAAGAGCCGCGACCAGATCATCGTGCGCCAGCAGCAGGAATTGCTGGAATTGTCGACCCCGGTGGTCAAACTGTGGCAAGACATTCTGGCCCTGCCCCTGATCGGCACCTTGGATAGCGCGCGCACCCAGGTGGTGATGGAAAGCCTGCTGCAAAAAATCGTCGAAACGGGCGCGGCGATCGCCATCATCGACATCACCGGCGTGCCCACCGTGGACACCCTGGTGGCCCAGCATCTGATGAAAACCATCGCCGCCGCGCGCCTGATGGGGGCCGACTGCATCATCAGCGGGATCCGCCCGCAGATCGCGCAAACCATCGTCCATCTGGGCGTGAACCTGGAAGACGTGGTCACCAAGGCCACCCTGGCCGACGCCTTCACCGTGGCCTTGGCGCGGGTCGGCGCCAGCATCACCCGCACGCGCTGAGGCAGGCATGGAACGGATTCCCATTTTGCGCATCGGCGACCTGCTGCTGGTGACCATCCAGGTCGATATGCACGACCGCCTGGCCATGACCTTGCAGGATGACTTGACCGACCGTATCGTGCGCGATCAGGCCAAGGGGGTGTTGATCGACATTTCGGCGCTGGACCTGGTCGACTCCTTCATCGGCCGCATGATCAGCAACACCGCCGCCATGGCGCGCGTGCTCGACGCCACCACCGTGCTGGTCGGCATGCAGCCGGCGGTGGCCATCACCTTGGTCGAACTGGGCTTGACACTGCCGGGTGTGAAAACGGCATTGAACGTGGAAAGAGGGATGGCATTGCTTGGCAAGAGTTATCATCAATGAATAACGTCGTTCCACCCACCGCGCTGCTGCGTTTCGAGGCCGCGCCCACGCTGGCGCGCGGCATCCTGGTGCAGCACAGCGTGACCGTGCCCCTGGTATCGGACGAGCATGTGGTCGGCTTGCGCAAGCTGGTGCGCGAACACGCCGTGGAGATGGCACTGAGCCTGGTGGAACAGACCAAGCTGGTGACGGCGGCCAGCGAACTGGCCCGCAACACCATCAAATACGGCGGCGGCGGCGCGGTGCTGGCCGAGCGCCTGTCGGACGGTGTGCGGCAAGGCCTGCGCCTGGTGTTCGCCGACAGCGGCCCGGGCATCCTGGACGTGGCGCGCGCGCTCACCGACGGTTACACCAGCGGCGGCGGGCTCGGTCTGGGCCTGGGCGGCGCCAAACGGCTGGTCGACGAATTCGCCATCGATACCTTGCCTGGAGAGGGCACCGCGGTGTCAATCACGAAATGGAAAAAATAATACACTCGCTGTTGCCCCATCACTGGATCAACGTCAATCACGCCAGCGACATCGCCGCCGCGCGCCGCGCCGGCCAGCGCATGGCGCAGGCGCTCGAGTTCGACGACACGCGCACCGGCCAACTGGCCATCGTCATCACCGAGGCCGCCACCAATATGCTCAAGCATGCCGGCGAAGGGCGCATGCTGCTCACCTGCGTGCATGCCGACGCGCGCAGCGGGATCGAAGTGCTGGCGCTCGACTGCGGCCCCGGTATCGCCAATCTGGGCCAGGCGCTGCGCGACGGCGTCTCCAGCGCCGGCACCGCCGGCACCGGCCTGGGCGCGCTGCGCCGCCTGTCCGACCAGTTCGACGTGTATGCCCCGCGCGAGCGCGGCGCGGTGTTTTTCATGCGCCTGTGGCGCGACCCGGCGCCCGGGCAAAGCTTGCCGTTCGGCGCCCTGTGCCTGCCGATCGCCGGCGAGGATGCCAGCGGCGACGCCTGGGGCCTGGCCGATCAGGGCCGCTACGTGACGCTACTGATGGCCGACGGACTCGGTCACGGTGTGGAAGCGGCGGCCGCCTCGCGCGCCGCGCTCGACACGCTGGCCCTGCAACCGGGCCTGGCGCCGGGGCGCCAGATCGAAGCGTGCCACCAGGCCCTGCATGGCAGCCGCGGCGCGGCGCTGGCGGTGGCGCGCATCGACACCAACGAGCACGAGCTGTGTTTCGCCGGGGTGGGCAATATCAGCGCCTGCGTGATCGACGACGCCAAACGGCGCCAGATGGTCTCGCATAACGGCATCGTCGGCCACAACGTGCGCAAGGTGCAGGAATTCACCCTGGCCTGCCCGCCCGGCGCGCTGGTGATACTGCACTCGGACGGCATCAGCACCCAGTGGGATCTGGAAGCCTATCCCGGTCTGGCCGAGTACAGCCCGGCCATCATCGCCGCCGTGCTGCTGCGCGACTTCAGCCGCGGACGCGACGATGCCTGCGTGCTGGTCAAGCGCTGCGACGGTGTGGCGCCATGAACGCCGCCCGCATTCTCCAGGCCGGCCTGGACACCGATCAGGACGTGGTGTCGGTGCGCCAGCGCGCGCGCCAGATTTCCGCCCTGCTCGGCTTTGGTGTGCAAGACCAGGTGCGCATCGCCACCGCCGTGTCGGAAGTGGCGCGCTGCGTGCGCGACGAAACCTACGGTGGACGGGTGGTGTTCGCGCTGGACGCCGGGCCGCAGGCGGGCTTGTCGGTCACCATCCGCGACCATGGCGGGCGGGCCGGCTCGCCGCGCATCGGCAAGGATGCCGGCGCGGCGCCGGGCGGCGCCGGCGATAGCGGGCGCGCCGCCCATCTGGACACGGCCATCGCCACCGCGCGCCGCCTGATGGACCACTGCTCGCTCGAACGCGATCCGGAACGGGGTTTGACCGTGGCCATGTTCAAAACCGTGCCCGCCACGCAGCTGATCGACAGCACGCGCCTGGACCGCCTGGGCGCGCAATTGGCCGCCAGTCCGGTGCAAAACACCTACTCCGAAATGCAGCTGCAAAACCGCGAGCTGGCCAGCGCCCTGGCCGAGCTGCACGAGCGCCAGGACGATCTGCTGGCCTTGACGCGCGAGCTGGAAGACACCAACCGCGGCGTGGTCGCCCTGTACGCCGAGATCGAAGAAAAGGCCGAGCGGCTGCGCATGGCCGATCAAATGAAGTCGCGTTTTCTATCCAATACCAGTCACGAATTGCGCACGCCACTGAGCTCGATCCGGGCCCTGGCCAAGCTGCTGCTCGACCGCATGGATGGCGACTTGAGCGTGGAGCAGGAGCGCCAGGTGCGCTTCATCGCCGACGCGGCCACCGACCTGTCGGAACTGGTGAACGACTTGCTCGACCTGGCCAAGATCGAGGCCGGCAAGGTCGAGCTGCAATTGCTGCCCTGCCATGTCAGCAATCTGTTTAGCGCCCTGAAAGGCATGCTGCGCCCCTTGGTACAGCATGCGGGGGTGGAACTGCAATTTGCCGAGCCGGTGCCGGACCAGATCCTGGTGAGCGACGAGGCCAAGGTGGCGCAAATCCTGCGCAACTTCATCGCCAACGCCCTCAAATTCACCGAGACCGGCCACGTGCGCGTGGCCCTGGCCGACAGTGGCGAGGCGGGCCTGATCCGGTTCGAGGTGAGCGACACCGGCATCGGCATCAGTGACGACAACCTGCAACTGATTTTTGAAGAATTTAGCCAGATCGAGCATCCGCTGCAACGCCAAGCCAAGGGCACGGGCCTGGGCCTGCCCTTGTGCCGGCGCCTGGCCACCCTGCTGGGCGGCGAAGTCGGCGTCCACAGCGCGATCAACGTCGGTTCGACCTTTTTCCTGACGCTTCCGCGCCGCCACCCCGGCGCGCCGGCCTCACCGTGAAAGCCCCCATGAGCAAGTTCGCCACCATGATCTTGAACGTCGATGACAATGACGGGGCCCGCTACGTCAAGACGCGCATCCTGATCAACGCCGGCTTCCATGTCGAAGAGGCGGCCAATGGCACCGACGCGCTGGCGATGGCGCGCCGCCTGTTGCCGGCGCTGGTGCTGCTGGACGTGAAGCTACCCGACATTAACGGTATCGAAGTGTGCCGCCGCATCAAGGCCGACCCGGCCACCGGCAGCATCCTGGTGCTGCAAACCTCGGCCGCGCTGACCGGCCGCGACGACAAGATCCGCGGCCTGGAAGGCGGCGCCGACAACTACCTGGCCGCGCCCATCGAAGCGGACGAATTGATCGCCAACGTGAACGCGCTGCTGCGGCTGCGCCAAACCCAGAGCGACCTGCGCAACAGCGAAGAGCGCTTCCGCCAGCTGACCGACAATATCGAAGACGTGTTCTGGATGTTCGCGCTCGACGGCGGCGCGCTGCTGTATGTGAGCGTGGCCTATGACCTGATCTGGGGCCGCGCGCGCGCCGCGCTGGAGCAGACGCCGGGCGACTGGATCGGCGCGGTGCACCCGGAAGACCATAACGAAGTGCTGACCCGCTGGAACGCCTTGAACCATCACGTTCACTTCGACCACGAATACCGCATCATCCAGGCCGACGGCGGCATACGCTGGGTGCGCGACCGCGCCTTTCTGGTGGACGACGCCAGCGGCACGCCGTACCGCATCGCGCGCATCACCAGCGACATCTCGCGCCGCAAGGAGATGGAACGTCTGCTGTACGCGGCCGACCAGAACAAGAACGACTTTCTGGCCACCCTGGCGCACGAGCTGCGCAACCCATTGAGCCCGATTCGCAGCGCGGTCGGCCTGATGGGGCAGACCAAGGACGCGGCGGCGCACGACAAGGCGCGCCTGGTCATCACGCGCCAGGTGGACCACTTGACACGGCTGGTGGACGACTTGCTCGATGTGGCCCGCATTTCGGAGGGCAAGCTGACGCTGCGCCTGGAAGAAGTGGAACTGCACGCGGTGCTGGCGCCGGCTCTGGAGGCGGCCAACCCGACCTTGCTGGCGCGCGGGCACGCACTGGAAGTGACGCTGCCCGAGCAGCCGATCTGGCTGTCGGGCGATCCGGTGCGGCTGGCCCAGTCGATCGGCAACCTGCTGCACAACGCCGCCAAGTTCACCCTCCGCAACGGCAAAATACAGTTGCGGGTCGCGCTGCCGGACACGCACCGGGTGCAGATCTCGGTGTGCGACAACGGCATCGGCATCACCTCGTACAATTTGCCGCGCATTTTCAATATGTTCGCCCAGGGCGCGTCGGCCTCCGACCGCGCCCATGACGGCTTGGGCATCGGATTGTCGCTGGTGTCGACGCTGGTGCAAATGCACGGCGGGCGGGTGTCGGCGTCGAGCCCCGGCATCGACCAGGGCAGCACCTTTACCATCGAGTTACCCTTGTTGGCCACCAAGCCGAGCACCGAAGTGGACCCGGCGCAGGCCGCCCGGCCGGCGCCGCCCGACCCCGGCCGCACCCTGCTGCTGGTGGACGACAATGTCGATTCGGTTGAAATCATGCAGCAACTGCTAAGCGCCATGGGGCATCTCGTCTACACCGCCAACCACGCCACCACCGCCTTGCAAATGGCCGAGCTGCACCGACCCGACGCCATCATTCTTGACATCGGCCTGCCCGACATCGACGGCTACGCCTTGGCACGCCTGCTGCGCGCGCAGCCGCAGTTTGCCGTCACGCGCCTGATCGCCCACACCGGTTACGGCTCGCCACAAGACCGTGAAAAGACCAAAGCAGCCGGCTTCGATTTTCACTTGGTCAAACCGGCCGACTTCGAAGCGCTCACAAGGGCCGTCAATAGCTAGCGCCAGATTGGCGCGCACCGCGCCAAATTATTAATTCATTAATAATCAAGACCAGCCCATATAAATAGGCTGGGCTGCCGCATCGAAAACCGTCCATGGCGTGAGGTACAATATGGGCCCGCACGGCGCCACCGGCGCCTTGCCAAGCGACAGGATGCAATATGAGGTTATTCACGGTGTCCGATCTCCATATTGACCATACGGAGAATCTGGCATGGCTAAAACAGCTCTCGCGCAGCGATTACACGGACGATGTGTTGATATTGGCCGGCGACATCGCCGACGACCATACGCTGCTGCGCTGGAGTTTGCATTATTTGGCCGAGTGTTTCAAGAAAGTGTTGTTCGTTCCCGGGAATCACGATCTGTGGACACTGCGCTCGCGTCGCGAAGCATCGTTCGACAAGTTCGCCGCGATCGAAGCCATGTGCCGCGAGGCCGATATCGGCATGCAGCCGTATCGCCTGGGCGCCACCCTGATCGTTCCGTTATTGGGCTGGTACGACGAATCGTTTGGCATACCCGGTCCGGCCTTGCGCGCGGCCTGGATGGATTTTCGGGCATGTAATTGGGAAGGACGGGCCGATAACGAAGTGAGCCGACTATTCGACGCCATGAACCCCTGGCCCGACACGACCGGGGCGGCGCGCGTGCTGACGTTTTCCCATTTTTTGCCCAGGATAGACTTGATGCCCGCTGCCATGCCGTCGAAATATCATTACCTCTATCCGGTGTTCGGCTCGCAGCGTCTGGAACGCCGCTTGCGCGCGCTCGGCTCCAGTATGCACATTTATGGGCATAGCCATTTAAACCGCCGGGTCGATATCGATGGCGTCACCTATATTAATAACGCCTTCGCCTATCCAACGGAAACCCGGATCGCCGCCAAGGCGCTGTTACAACTGGATTACGCATGATCGCCGGCGATGCACCGGGCGCGCCGCCACTGGGCGACGACGCGCTCCATCTCTGGATCGCGCGCGACGACGCCATTGTGGAGCCGACGCTGCTCGACCGATACCGGGGCTGGCTGACGGCACAGGAATCGGAACGCATGGCGCGTTTCATGTTTCACAAAAACCGCCATCAATATCTGATCACGCGCGCCCTGTTGCGCGCCACCTTGTCGCTGTATGCGCCATCGCTGGCGCCCGCGCGCTGGACTTTTGCCAGCAACGAATGGGGTAAGCCGTCGATTATCGCGCCGCCGTCGCCGCTCGCGTTTAATTTGTCCCACACCGACGGCATGGTGGTGCTCGCGGTCACGGCGGGCAGCGAGGTCGGGGTGGACGTGGAACACAGCGACCGTACGGTCAGTGTCGATATCGCGGACCGGTTTTTTTCGCCGCTGGAAGTGGCCGACCTGTTGGCCCTGTCCGCCGATGCGCGCCAACAGGGTTTTTTCGATCTGTGGACCTTGAAAGAGGCGTATATCAAAGCCTGCGGCAAAGGCTTGTCGATCCCGCTCGACAGCTTTTCGTTCCGCTTTCCGCGGCCCGGCCAGATCGACTTCGCGCGCGATGCGCGGCGCGCGGAAGATACCGAGGATTGGCATTTCCGGCAAGCCAAGGTTGGCCAACACGCGCTGGCCTTGTGCTGCCGGCGCCCGCGCGCCGAGCTCGACATCCGTATTTTTCAGAGCGTGCCCGGCCATTCGGCCACGCCGCTGGCCCTATCTTTTCATCGCCGCTCGGCAAGCGAGTAAATCGGTCGGCGCCGCGCCAAGACCGATCAACCGATTTGGCCGGCATCGGCAGCCGCGCCCTCGCCCATCAGCATCACGTTAAGCAAGCACTGATTCATTCTGGTGGATGGAATTGGCAGTTGAATGTGCAACCCCGCAGGGTGGCTATTTTCAACGCCAAGTCCGCCGCCATGAATTAATCGGCGCTTCCCTAAAATTCGATTCATTCTCTTGTAATGTTTGGCACGGCCCCACGACTAATTGGCGTGACACGTCTGCGCGACGACTATCGCCGCTATTGTTTTCGTTTCACAGTCTCGCCACCCGATCAACGTCCTGCCAATCGAGAACATGAATATACGCATACACCCGCAAGCGCGCACAACGCCCGAAATACGGCAGCAAATCAAGGATTCGGGTTTATCGGAGCGTGAAATCGCCAAGGCCTTTAACATCACGCGCGCGACGGCGGCCAAGTGGCTCAAACGCGACAGCGTGCAAGACCGCTCGCATCGTGCCCACACCCTGTACACCACCTTGAGCCCGGCCCAGGAAGGCGTTGTGCTGGCCTTGCGCCAATGCCTGCATCTGCCGCTTGACGATTTGCTCTCGATTACCCGGCAATATGTCAACGAGGAGGTGTCGCGCTCCGGTATCGCCCGTTTGCTCAAACGCGAAGGCATGAGCCAACTCGAACAGCTCATCCCCACGGCCGAAAGCGAAACCATCGCGCCACGAAAAACGTTCAAGGACGAGGCGCCAGGTTACTTCCAGGTGGCCATACAATCGCTGCCGCCGCTGCTCGACGACCCCAGCTCGCGCTTTGCATACCTGGCCATCGACCGCGCCACGCGCTGGATGTTCGTGGCCATCGAACGCGACTTGAGCGCGGCCAGCGGCGTCGATTTCCTAGGCCGCCTGGTGCGGGCCTCACCGGTGACAATCCGTGCCATCCTCACCACCGGTGCGCGGGCCTTCAGCGACCGGTTGGCGACGCCGGAAGGGCAGCCGAGCGGTCGCCATCCCTTCGATCTGGCTTGCGCCGAACTGGCGATCGCCCATCGCTTGCCTTGTCTCCGCGATGACGGGCGGCGCGACGCCGCCGTACGACTTGACGCGCGCGTGCGAGAGCTGCTGCACGCGCTGCGGGTGGTCGGCGAAGTCGAACTCGAGGCTAGCGTGCTCGGTTATGTGGAGCTGTACAACCACTGCGTTGCGCAGCGCGCCACCGGCGGCCAGACACCGGTGGCCGCGCTACAGGCATGGCACCGGCAGCGACCGGAAATTTTTGTCCGTGCGGTGTGCGATCGATCGGCGCTGCAAGCCGATTAAGCGGCCGGCGGACAACATCGGACCGGTGCGCTGGGCGCTACGGTCCGATGGTCGACTGTTTCAACCAGCGTAACTCCACAGGATATAGGATTTGTTCAAGTCCATACGCGGATAACCCTGCCCATTGACAGCCACCAGCAGCGCCTCGGCCTGGCTTTTGCCATCGGCGCAAAATTCGCCGATATTGGGGTCGAACAGGCAGAATTGACTGGACGTTCCCAGCACGCTATACGGCCGATACAAGCCGATCGAATGCGCGCCCGAGGCGCCCTTGATGGACAAGATGAAGCAGCGCGACGGGCTGCCGAGCACTTGGGTGACGATCTTGGCCGGCTCGTCGCTCGGCAAGCGCTGCGCATACCCCTGCTGTGCTGACGCCGTCACGTCGGCCTGGGAATAGGTGAGGCCCGATTTTTTCAGTTCGTCGCTGGTGGTTTGGTCCGGAATCAGCCGGCCTTGCGTCACCGCCTCGTATTCGCGCTGTAACTGCACCGCGTTTTGCAAGCGGCGTATATCGGCCAGCAAGGGCTGCTTGAGCGCATTGGCATCGCTCCAAAACGGCGTGCCGTCTTTCTTAGCCCGCAGCCACATCACGCATAAGGCGCGGCACACGCCATTGCCGATGGCGATGTGTTGGGCGACCGCTTCGGCCCCCTGGTCGTACTCGTGAATACCCTTGAATTTGGCGGCGATGGTTTGGTATTGCATGCTGTTCTCCTGGTCGGCGAGGTGGGAAAACGGGCCGGCGACGCCGACCCGCGCGCCGCCGGATGGTGTATGCACCCGGCGAGCGACAGCACCACTATAGATTTTCAGGCAAGCCCCATCCTGTCGCTTCCTGGCTGGTCCAGGGCGATGCACGGCGCCGACGCGCGGGCCGGTAACAATCACATGGTCGAGGCGGTTTTGGCTTGGACCCGGGGCAGATGGCGACGCGACAGCACCCCGTATTTTTTCAAGATACTCGACACTGAATGTTTGACGGTGTGTTCGCTGACGCCGACGATTTGCCCGATTACCCAATTCGACTTGCCTTCGTGCACCCAGACCAGAATGTCTTGTTCGCGGCTGGTCAAAGGCTGGGTCGGCAGCGGTTCGGCCGCCAGCTTACTGAAAATCCTGGTCGTCACGCGTAAAAAATCACGCTCCACCGAAGCGATATGCTCGGCATCGTGGCGCTCGCCGCCCACGTTTAACGCGATTAAAACATGCTGCGCGCCGTCGCTGGCGGCATGCAGGTTGACGATCAAGTCGGTGTACCCGGCCAGTGGCAAGACGGGCGTGGCGGCGCCGCGCGCGGTTCCCGCGGCCAGGTCGGCCAAGGGCAGCAAGCGATTAAACGACAGCGCCGGTTGGCGACCGAAAAATAGCGCCAATATCTGAGCCACATAAGAACTGGTCGCGCCTCGCTTGGCTCCCCCGGGCAACTCTACAATGAATCGGCGGCTATCGCTTGTTATGTTTTCGCGGTATGCCGCCGCCACCACCGCGGATGGAAAAAGTTTTTGTAACTCCAAAATAGAATCGTTATCGACTATCATCTCCATTCCCATCGTTTACATGTCACCGGAAAAATAATGATACATGTTTTACCGCTTATCATTTGATAGAATATTTGTTTAACAAACATATAAATAAGTTAATAATAATGTTGAATCTTAAAGAACCGTATGACCGCCGGCCGTTGTGGTATTAAACGCAATTTTTGGGTGCTACCCAGCCGGCCACGGCGCAATTGCGAAGCGGGCCGCACTTAATGTTGATTTTTAGCATCTTTTGATTGACAGACAATCTGTATCAGCATATATTTACTGTACTGGAAGCGGTTCCATATAACGGTGCTTTCAGTGGCGACTGTTTGATATGCGTTCCACCACCATACCTTCGCAGCGGTCAGGGCCGCTGCCTCACACCGTCTTATAACGCCTCGCGCGCATGCGCGAACGGCGCGCATAAAGAGCTGCCCGAGCGCTGACGATAGCGCCCGTAACACAGCCATGCGAACACAGCCTCACCCAGTCCATCTGCACTGGCATTGGTTCCTCACGCGTATTGCGCATCGACGGTTGCGCGGGACCGCTGCGGGCGCGCCAACCATGGGACCTAACGCTGATTAAAAACCTTCAAGCGAATCTTGTTCCACGGCTGCGGTGCATGGCCCTGTCGGGTCGGTTCACATTGACGCGCTGCGATGGCTCATGACGGGTTGATGGCGTTTCAACGATACAGCGTGGTGCGGACCGACCAGATCCCCGCCCCACAATCTAACAACAAACGTGGAGTTAGCATGAAAAAAAGTATTAAAAACAGCAAAAAACAGCGCTTGATCTTATCGGCCATTTCGGCCGGCATCATGATGGTCTACGGCAGCGGCGCCATGGCCAGCGTCACCAATCCGGTGATCGGCAAGCTGCTGTGGTCCGACGAATTTAACGGCAACAGTGTCGATACCAATATCTGGACGCCGATTGAAATGGGCGACGGCTTCGGTAATCAGGAATTGCAACATTACAGCCCGAATAATCTGTCGATTCAAAGCCCCTCGTTCGAACCGAACACCCGCGCTTTGGCGATCATCGCAAAGCGCGAAGAGATGGCGGGACGCTCTTTCACATCCGGTAAAGTATCGTCCGCCAACAAAGTGCAAGTGCAGTACGGCATGGTTGAATTCCGCATCAGCACGCCTCCCCTGGGCACCGGCCTGTGGCCGGCGGCATGGTTGTTGGGCACCAGCCCGGCCGGCTGGCCGCGCAATGGCGAGATCGACGTGATGGAAATGGGCCACCGCGCCACCGGCCGCGCGGCCGCCGGCCAACCCACCCCGTCGACGGATAATTTCGCCGGTGCCAACGTCATCACTTACCAGAGCGCCGCTTGCGTTCCGGGCAATGAAACCTGCGCCGCCTCCACCGCCTGGCAAACCCATAACTGGTACACGCCGGCGCAGTCTTTGGCCAACCGCTTCGTCACCTACCGGATGTACTGGACCGACTCGCAAATGCGTTTCACCGTGCTCGACAACGGCGTCGAACACGACATGTATCTCAATCCGCTGGGCGTCAATTCGCCCGCGCTGCAAGCGCCCTTCTATCTGATTCTCGACATGGCGGTGGGCGGCAATTTCACCGACGCCACCAGCCCTGGTCAAGTGACCTCGCAACTGCCGGGCACCATGTATGTCGACTATGTGCGCGTCTATGAATTGGATGGCAAGGGCACGGTCAAATTGGGCAACCAGACCAAGCCTGAAGTGGGCAAGTTCGGGGTGTACACCGACCGAACCGCCCTCAACAACAAGCAAGTGGCGGGCACCTCGTCCGATATCTATGTCTGGAACAATTCCTCCGTATCGGGCGGCAACATTGGACCCGACGAAGGCAGTAACGTGATTGCCTGGAGCTACAACACGCCTAACCAATGGTTTGGCGGCAGCATCCAATCGCGCGAAGTGCACGATATGAGCAATTTCCGCAACGGCACCGCTAAACTGCGCATCAAAATTCCAGCCAACGTGGCGTTCAATCTGAGCGTAAGCGACACCTATACCAATCAAAACACGATCAACTTCCCGGCCAATACCAACGCCTATGGCCTGGTGCGCGATGGCGAGTGGGGCACGATCACGATTCCGGTATCGACTCTGGCGGGACCGAAAGTTGCGCTGCAATCGATGCTGGACCTGTTCCAGATTTCGAGCGACCCCGCCCATTTGCCAACCGCCCCGTTCCAGTTTGCCATCGACGATATCGTCTGGGATACCGGTGTTTCAGCACCGACGCCGACTCCTACGCCGACTCCGACTCCGACGCCGACGCCGACGCCGACTCCACCAACCCCAACGCCACCGACGCCGACTCCGCCACCGACGCCAACGCCGACACCGACGCCAACTCCGCCACCGACGCCGACCCCGACCCCGACGCCTACACCAACGCCAACACCGGCGCCGGGTGCCTCGTCCGTAACGCAGACCAACGCGACGACTTTGCAGTTCGCGCTGCAAACATCAGGCTGGGCCGACGTTCATTACACGGTGAACGGCAATCAGCTCAACGTTCGCATGCGCCTGGACGGCAATACGAACACGTTCGCCGCCAGCGGCTTAAAAGCGGGCGACGAGGTGCGCTACAACTTCACATATTGGGACAGCGCGCGTAACTTTGCTGTCGACACTGCGCAGCAAAGCTACACAATGCGGTAATGCGGTAATGCGGTAAAGTAGTTTGGTCAGCGGCCGCAGCGGAAGTTGCGGCCGTTTTTTTGCCGCTGATGACGGTGGAGCGCACGACATACAGCATGAGCCAAACCGTGCGCGCGCTAGTGGACGGAATCGCCGCGCCGCCGGAATCATCCCCCCGTTGACGGTGGTGACTAGTCTTTTTGCAGCACGCCTTCGACCGGCCGCGCCGTCAGGGTGGCCAGAAGTTCGCCCAGCGCCTCCCATTGCAGCGGTTTGAGCAAATGCCGGTCGAAACCCGCATGCCGGGCCCGCGCCACATCGTTGTCCGTGCCCCAACCAGACAGCGCCACCAGCGTGGTGGCGGCCAGATCGGGGATCTTGCGCAGCGCGATCGCCGCTTCATAGCCGTTCATGATGGGCATGCCAATGTCGAGAAATACCACGTCGGGTAAAAACGCGCGCGCCACGCGCAACGCGCTCAAACCGTCGTTGGCCGTTTCCACGCTATGACCGGACTGTTGCAGCAGCGCGGCCAAAGTTTGGGTGCTGTCCTTGTTGTCGTCCACCACCAGCGCACGCAAGCGGCGCGGCGCGGCACGGCCTTCCGGGCCGGGCGCCGGCGCGGCGACGCCGGAAGGCAGCGATGGCAATAAAGGCAGGCGCACGGAAAACACGCTGCCCATGCCGGCGCCCGCACTCGACACGGTGACGGCGCCATCGTGCATGTTGACCAGGTGGCGCACCAGCGCCAGGCCGATTCCCAAACCGCCCTGGGCGCGGGTAAGGTGCTGGTCGACCTGATTGAACATATCGAACACCTTGTGCTGCGAATCCGGATCGATGCCGACCCCGTTGTCGGCGATGTTGATCACCACCGAATCGGCCAGACAGGCCACATCGACCGCGATGCGCCCGCCCGGCGGGGTGTATTTGGCCGCGTTGTTCAGCAGGTTGCTCAGCACTTGGGCCAGCCGCACCGCGTCGGCGTCGACCATGACGGCGGCCGGCGGCAGCGTCACTTCCAGCTGATGCTTGGCCGCCTCGATCAGCGGCTTGCTGGTGTCGATCGCATGGCCGATCACGGCGGCGACATCGATCGGCTGCTTTTTCAACTGGATCTTGCCGCCGTTGATGCGCGCCACATCGAGCAAATCGTCGATCAGGTGCACCATGTGCTTGATCTGGCGCTGCATGATTTCGCGCATCTTGGGGAAAACGGCCGGATTGTCCTGCGACTTTTCCAGCACCGCCAGACCGTTGGCGAGCGGCGCCAGCGGATTGCGCAACTCGTGCGCCAGCGTCGCCAGAAACTGGGTCTTGCGCAAATCGACCGCCGACAGGTCGGCGGCCAGGCGGCGCAACTGCTCCTCGGCCTGTTTGCGTTCGGTGATCTCGGCCACGGTGCCCAGCATCTGGGCCGGCTTCGATTCGGTGGCGGCGTAAAAGCGCCCGGTCAACTCGGCCCAACGCACCACGTCCTCGCCCGGCCGCTTGTATCGCCCCTGAAAATAGAAGGCTTCGTCGCGCTCGCGCGCCTGGCTCAACGCCTGCTCGAAGGCGGCGCGGTCGTCCGGCTCCAGATAGTCGGTCACGAACGCGGTTTTGGTAAGCGGCAGCACCGAACCGCGCTGGCCGAAAATCTCTTGCGGCAGATCGTTTTCCCAGCTCATCGCGTCGGCCAGGGCCGGCGTCCAGGTCCACACCCCGAACCCACCCGCGCGCGTGGCCAAGCGGACCCGCTCTTCGCTCTCGCGCAGGCGCTCCTCGCCGGCCAGCACCGCCTGCGCGGCCTGGCGCTCGACGGTGGCGTCGCGGAAGATCTTGACGAAGCCCTGGAGATTGTCCGCTTTGTCATGCAGGGCGATCACGGCGCCGTCGGCATAAAATTGGCGCCCGTCGCGGCCGCGGTACCAGCGCTGATCCTGGACCCGGCCAAGCCGCATGGCCTGGGCCCGTTCCAGCTCGGGCTGACCGGCGGTCACGTCCTCGGGGCGAAACAGGATCGACACCGGCTTGCCCAGCGCGTGGCGCGCCTGCCAGCCCGAAATGGCTTGCGCGCCGCCTTCCCATTCGCAGATGATGCCGTCGCGGTCGGTGCCCACGAAGGCATAATCCTTGATGTTGTCGAGGATCAGGCGGATACGGCTGTCCTTGGCCTCCAGCGCCAGCGCGTGGCGTTCGCGTTCGAGCCGGGTCAAGTCTTCCGTTTTGCGGTACAGGTCGACAAAGATGCCGATCTTGGCGCGCACCACGGTGGGATTGAGCGGCTTTTTCAGAAAGTCGACCGCGCCCAGGGCATAGGCTTCCTCCACCAGCTGATCGGAATCCTCGGACGCGGTCAAGAACAGGATGGCGGTGCGGCGCGAACGGGGCCGGTCGCGTATCATTTTGGCCACTTCGAATCCGCTCATGGTGGGCATGCGGATATCGAGCAGCACGGCGGCGAAGTCCGCTTGCAACAAGTGCTTGAGCGCTTCCTCGCCGGAGCTGGCGCACACGAGGTTTTCGCCCAGACCGGCCAGCACGACCTGCAAGCTGATCAGATTGGCTGGCTCGTCATCGACTAGCAAAATATTGACGGGCTGGTTGCTGTGCATGCCGCTTCCTCACGTTGTTCTACCCTTTCCCCGCCCGCGCGAGCGCGCCGCGGGGGGGGTCGGCTGGCGGCTATTTTACCACCGGCGCACGGCCCGGGTGGAGCGCCGGCCGGCGCCGGCGGCTAGGCCAGGCGCCGGTACAGGCCCTGCTCGCCCAGCACGGCGGCGAATTGGCGCGCCAGCGCGGCGCCGCCGCGGTCGGCGCCCAGCTCGATTTGCAAGATGCCGAACGGGCACAAACTCTGGCCGAACAGGCTCACCACCCGGCGCTGCAAGGCGGCGTTGTACTGCACCGCCGGCCGCTGGCATAGCACCAGCTGGAATTCGTTGAACGAGCCGTCGCTGGTCAGGTCGTGCTGGCCCCACACGATGTGTTCGCGCACGACCGCGCTCAAGGTCCAGCCGGCAGGGCTGGACTCGCACAAACGGCGCAGCGAGCCGGTTCCGCCGCTCAGAACATGGCGCGCGTCCCATTGATCCATGGCCGTCTCGCCGATCGGACGCGATAGCAGTTCGGCCAGCACCGCTTCGCTGGCGCTGGTGACGAACAGACGCGTCTTGCGCTGCAAATCCTCCTCCACCAGCAGCGCGGCCAGACGCAGCACCAGTTCGGCGGCGCCGACACAGTCGGCCAGCCAGATGGCCGGCCAGGGACTGGAGCGCAGCAGCGGCAGCACGGCGCAACGCATGGCCATGAAACAGGGCGCGCTGGTGAGGAAATCGCTGGCCTCGCCATGCAGGGCGCACAGCACTTCGTCGGCGGCGCCCGCATCGCGCAGCACCACTCCTTGGAGCGCGGAGATGCTCGCCAAGCCACGCTCCGACACCAGCGCGTCGAGCTTGCGTTGTAACGCCGGGCGCGCAAATTCACGCAAGTCGGCACCGTAGCGGCGATACAGCGCCTCCAGGAACAGCGCCGTTTCCAGCTGCTCCGGGTCCTGGCTCTGGTGCCGGTCCCGTTCCCGATCCCGTTCCCGATCCCGATCCTGGTCCCGTTCCCGTTCCCGTTCCCGTTCCCGTTCCCGTTCCCGGTCCTGGTCCTGCTCCACAAGCCGCTCCCGCCGGGAGCCCGGCGTCAGTCGCCCAGCCATACGCGTATGAGCGACAGCAGCTGCGGCACATCGACCGGTTTGGTGATGTAATCGCTGGCGCCGGCGGCGATGCATTTGTCGCGGTCGCCCTTCATGGCCTTGGCGGTCAGGGTGATGATGGGCAGCGATTTGAATTGCTGGATGCTGCGAATGGCGCGCATGGTGTCGTAGCCGTCCATCTCCGGCATCATGATATCCATCAGGACGATTTCGATGCCGGGGGTGTTGTGCAGCATGGCGATGCCATCCTTGCCGTTTTCGGCGAAATGCACTTCCATCTGATAGCGCTCGAGCACCGTGGTGAGGGCGAAGATGTTACGCAAATCGTCATCGACCACCAGCACCTTGCGCCCCACCAGCGCGCTGGTGGCGGCCTGCGCCTCTTCCAGCATGCGCCTTTGCTGCTCGGGCAGCGCGGCCGGCGAGCGGTGCAGGAACAGGGCCGTTTCGTCGAGCAGGCGCTCGCGCGAGCGGGCGTCCTTGACCACGATGGTCTTGGCGAAGCGGCGCAGCTTGGCCACTTCCTTGCGGCTCAATTCGGCCGCCGTGTAGACCACCACCGGCAGTTCGCGCAGCGCGCTATCTTCGCTGATGATGTCGAGCAGGGCGAAACCGTCCATGTCGCTCAGGCTCAAATCGAGCACCATGCAGTCGAAACGTCTCTGCTTGAGCAGCGCCAGGGCCTCGGCGCCGGCGCCCACGGCCACAATTTCCAGGTTCGAGTCGCCGATCAGCTGGGCGATGTCATGGCGCTGCACTTCATCGTCCTCCACGATCAGCAAGCTGCGCCGGCTCTGGCTGGTGAAGCGCTGGATGCGATGGAACTCGTCCTCCAGGCGCGCCGGCTCGACCGGTTTGTTCAAGTACGAAATGGCGCCCTGGCGCAGCGCCTGTTCGCGCTCGCGCATGCAAGACATCACGTGCACCGGAATGTGACGGGTGGCCGGATCGCGTTTCAGGCGGTCCAGCACCGCAAAACCGTCGGTGTCGGGCAAATCCAGGTCGAGCAGGATGGCGATCGGCAGATGGTCGCGCGCCAGGCTGAGCACCGAGTCGGCGCCAAAGGTGACGATGCCCTTGAAGCCACGCGCGCGGGCCTGGGCCAGCAGCATGCCGGCCAGGCCGAGATTGTCCTCGACGATCAGAATGGCCTGGTCGCCACCCACCAGCAGGTGGCGGTCGTCCAGATGCGGGTCGTGCAGCTTGCCCTGCCCGGCGCCGTGCTCGCCGTCGTCGGGCGGCGGGGCCACCAGCGCCAGCGGGGTGTAGGCGAGCAGCGGCTCGGGCGCGGCGGCGATGCGCGGCGCGTCCGATTCCTGCGCCAGGTGGTAGGTACCGAAACCGATGTGGTGGTAGGGCAGGAACAGGGTGAAGGTGCTGCCGCTGCCGATCACGCTGGTGACCCGGATCTCGCCGCCCAGCAGACGCGCCAGCTCGCGCGAGATCGACAAACCCAGGCCGGTGCCGCCGTAACGGCGCGCGGTGCTGCCGTCGGCCTGTTGGAAGGCCTCGAAAATGAGTTGCAGCTTGTCGGACGGGATGCCCACGCCGGTGTCGCTGACCGAGAACGAGACCACCGCGTCGCCCCGGCCCAGGGAGTGGTGGTCCGGGGTCCAGCCGGCTTGCACCAAGCCGATCTTCAGGCACACTTCGCCGCGGGCGGTGAATTTGAAGGCGTTCGACAACAGGTTTTTCAAGATCTGCTGCAAGCGCGTGGTGTCGGTCATCATCGATTGCGGCAAGCCGGGGTCGAGATCGATGAAGAACTTGACCAGCTTGGCCTCGGCCATGTGGCGGAAGGTGCGCTCGACGTAATTGGCCAGCACGCGGAAGCGCGACTCGCTCACCTCCAGCGTGACGGTGCCCGATTCGATCTTCGACAGGTCGAGAATGTCGTTGATCAGGGTGAGCAAATCGCTGCCCGAGCCGTGGATGGTTTTTGCGTATTCGACCTGGTTGGACGACAGATTGCCGTGCGGGTTGTCGCCCAGTTGCTGGGCCAGGATCAGCAAGCTATTGAGCGGGGTGCGCAGCTCGTGCGACATATTGGCCAGGAATTCGGATTTGTATTTGGACGACAGGGCCAGTTGGGTGGCCTTGTCTTCCAGCGCCAGCTTGGCCTGCTCCACCTCGCGGTTTTTGCGTTCGACCTCGCTGTTCTGGTCCGACAGCAGGCGCGCCTTTTCGGCCAGCTCCTGATTGGTTTGCTGGAGTTCCTGGGCCAGCGATTGCGACTGGGTCAGCAGACTTTCGGTGCGGCTGTTGGCCTCGATGGTGTTGAGCACCGCGCCAATCGACTCCATCAACTGGTCCAAAAAGCCCATGTGGGTCTGGGTGAAGCGGTCCAGCGAGGCGATTTCGATCACCGCCTTGACTTCCTGCTCGAACAGGATCGGCAGCACCACGATGTTGGTGGGCGGCGCCGCGCCCAGGCCGGACGACACCACGATGTAATCGCGCGGCACATTGGTGAGCCACATGCGCTGCTTTTCGATGGCGCACTGGCCAACCAGGCCCTCGCCAGGCGCGAACGAGGTCACCAGTTGACGGTCCGAGCGCGCGCCGTAACTGGTGATCATCTTCAGGCGCGGCATCTGGTCTTGCGCGTCCATCATGAAGAACATGCCGTGGTGGGCCGACACCAGGGGCGCCAGTTCCGACAAAATCAGCTTGGTCACCGCGCCCAGGTCGCGCTGGCCCTGGAGCAGACGGGTAAAGCGCGCCAGATTCGACTTGAGCCAATCCTGTTCCGCGTTCTTCTGGGTGGTCTCCTTCAGGTTGCGGATCATTTCATTGATATTGTCCTTCAAGTCCGACACCTCGCCGCGCGCCTCGACCTGGATCGAGCGCGACAAATCGCCGCGCGTCACCGCGGTGGCCACCTCGGCGATGGCGCGCACCTGGGTGGTCAAGTTGGCGGCCAGCTGGTTGACGTTTTCGGTCAAGTCTTTCCAGGTGCCGGAGGCGCCCGGCACGCTGGCCTGGCCGCCCAGCTTGCCTTCCACCCCCACTTCGCGCGCCACGCTGGTGACTTGGTCGGCAAACACGGCCAGGGTGTCGGTCATTTCGTTGATGGTGTTGGCCAGCGAGGCGATTTCGCCCTGCGCCGCCACGGTCAGCTTTTTCTTCATGTCGCCCTTGGCCACGGCCGTGACCACGCCGGCGATGCCGCGCACCTGCGCGGTCAGATTGGCGGCCATGAAGTTGACGTTTTCGGTCAAGTCCTTCCAGGTGCCGCCGACCCCGGTGACCTGGGCCTGGCCGCCCAATTTGCCCTCGGTGCCCACTTCGCGCGCCACCCGCGTCACTTCCGAGGCGAACGAGCTCAATTGATCGACCATCACGTTGATGGTGTCTTTCAATTCGAGGATCTCGCCCTTGACGTCGACCGTGATTTTTTTCGACAGGTCGCCATTGGCCACCGCCGTGGTCACCTCGGCGATATTGCGCACCTGGCCCGTCAGATTCGAGGCCATGAAGTTGACGTTGTCGGTCAAGTCTTTCCAGGTGCCGGAGGCGCCCGGCACGTTCGCCTGGCCACCCAGCCGGCCCTCGGTGCCCACTTCGCGCGCCACCCGCGTCACTTCCGAGGCGAACGAACGCAGCTGGTCGACCATGGTGTTGATGGTGTCTTTCAGCTGCAAAATCTCGCCGCGCACGTCCACCGTGATCTTTTTCGACAAATCGCCATTGGCCACGGCGGTGGTCACGTCGGCGATATTGCGCACTTGCGAAGTGAGATTGCCGGCCATCGAGTTCACCGAGTCGGTCAAGTCTTTCCAGGTGCCGGCCACGCCCGGCACATTGGCCTGGCCGCCCAGCTTACCCTCGGTGCCCACCTCGCGCGCCACCCGCGTCACTTCCGAGGCGAAGGAAGACAATTGGTCCACCATCACATTGATGGTGTTTTTCATTTCCAGGATCTCGCCCTTGACGTCGGCCGTGATTTTTTTCGACAGGTCGCCATTGGCCACCGCCGTGGTCACCTCGGCGATGTTGCGCACCTGGCCGGTGAGATTCGACGCCATGAAGTTGACGTTATCGGTCAAATCCTTCCAGGTGCCGGCCACGCCGCGCACCTGGGCCTGGCCACCCAGTTTGCCTTCGGTGCCGACCTCGCGCGCCACCCGCGTCACCTCCGAGGCGAACGACGAGAGCTGATCGACCATCACGTTGATGGTGTCTTTCAATTCCAGGATCTCGCCCTTGGCGTCGGCCGTGATCTTCTTGGACAGGTCGCCGGTGGCCACCGCGGTGGTCACATCGGCGATATTGCGCACCTGCCCCGTCAAGTTGCCGGCCATGGAATTGACCGAGTCGGTCAAGTCCTTCCAGGTGCCGGCCACCCCGGGCACGTTGGCCTGGCCGCCCAGCTTGCCTTCCGTGCCGACCTCGCGCGCCACCCGCGTCACTTCCGAGGCGAAGGAATTGAGCTGGTCGACCATCACGTTGATGGTGTTTTTCAATTCCAGAATTTCGCCCTTGGCGTCGGCCGTGATGGTCTTGGACAGATCGCCATTGGCCACGGCGGTGGTCACGTCGGCGATGTTACGCACCTGGCCGGTCAGATTGGAGGCCATGAAGTTGACGTTGTCGGTCAAATCCTTCCAGGTGCCGGCCACCCCCTTGACCTGGGCCTGACCGCCCAGCTTGCCTTCCGTGCCCACCTCGCGCGCCACCCGCGTCACCTCCGAGGCGAAGGACGACAATTGATCGACCATCACATTGATGGTGTCCTTGAGCTGGAGGATTTCGCCCTGGGCGTCGGCGGCGATCTTTTTCGACAAATCGCCATTGGCCACCGCCGTGGTGACCTCGGCGATATTGCGCACCTGGCCCGTCAAGTTGCCCGCCATGGAATTGACGTTGTCGGTCAAATCCTTCCAGGTGCCGGCCACGCCAGGCACATTGGCCTGACCGCCCAGCTTGCCCTCGGTGCCCACCTCGCGCGCCACCCGCGTCACCTCCGAGGCGAACGACGAAAGCTGATCGACCATCACGTTGATGGTGTCTTTGAGCTGGAGAATTTCGCCCTGGGCGTCGGCGGCGATCTTTTTCGACAAGTCGCCATTGGCCACCGCCGTGGTGACCTCGGCGATGTTACGCACCTGCCCGGTCAAATTGCCGGCCATGGAATTGACCGAATCGGTCAAGTCTTTCCAGGTGCCGGCCACCCCCGGCACGTGGGCCTGGCCGCCCAGCTTGCCTTCCGTGCCCACCTCGCGCGCCACCCGCGTCACTTCCGAGGCGAACGACGAGAGCTGATCGACCATCACGTTGATGGTGTCTTTCAATTCCAGGATCTCGCCCTTGGCGTCGGCCGTGATCTTTTTCGACAGATTGCCGTTGGCCACCGCCGTGGTGACCTCGGCGATGTTGCGCACCTGGCGCGTCAGATTGCCGGCCATCGAGTTGACGTTTTCCGTCAAATCCTTCCAGGTGCCGCCCACCCCCTTGACCTGGGCCTGCCCGCCCAGCTTGCCTTCCGTGCCCACCTCGCGCGCCACCCGCGTCACTTCCGAGGCGAACGA
>JAZKGI010000036.1:0-73725 GCA_040385995.1 Pseudomonadota bacterium | reverse complement strand
ACGTCGTTGCCGGCGCGCGCCAGCGAGGCGCCCAGGTTGACCAGCATGGCGCCCTTGTCGTCTTGCGGCGTGGCCGATAAAAACGTGACCACGCGCGGGGTCGGCCCGGCCAGCATGCGGCGCAGGCCCTCGGCCTGGTCGAAATCGAAGTAGTTAGCCAAGGCGCACCTCGCGCAATGTGCGATCGCCGCGGGCGGCGGCGGCGGCGGCCGACATCAGCAGCGGCAGCTCGGCGTCCGAGTACTGCGAGGCGGCCGCCTCGCGTTTGAGCTTGAAGGCGCGGTCGATCAGGTAATTCGGGTCGGCCAGGTGCAGGTCTTCCGGCACGCGCTGTCCGTTCGAGACGTAAAACAGATTGAGCTTCTGGCGGATCACCACGTCGAGCACATTGCCGAGCGAGGCCGCCTCATCGAGCTTGGTCATGATGCAACCGGCCAGGCCGCCGCCCTGATAGGCGCGCACCACTTCGTTCAAGGTTTCCTGGGTCGAGGTGGCATTGAGGCAGAGCAGACGCTTGACGTCGGCGCCGGCGCCCGACAGCATGGCCACCTGCTCGGTCACCATCTGGTCGCGCTGGCTCACGCCGACCGTGTCGATCAACACGGTGTGCTTGTTGCGCAGTTCCTTCAAGGCGATGCGCAAATCGGCTTCATCCTTCACCGAGTGCACCATCACGCCCAGGATTTTGCCGTAGATGCGCAACTGCTCGTGGGCGCCGATACGATAGGCGTCGGTGGTGATCAGGGCCAGTTTTTCGGGCCCGTGCCGCATCACGCAGCGCGCCGCCAGCTTGGCGGTGCTGGTGGTCTTGCCCACGCCCGTCGGGCCGACCAGGGCGAACACGCCGCCCCGCTCGAGCATCTCGTCCTCGTTGGCCATGGTGACCAGATTGCGGCTCAAGACCGTTTTCATCCAGCGCATGCCGTCGGCGGCGTCGCGTCCGGGCGGCAGTTTGTCGATCAGGTAGCGCGCCAGGCTGGCCGAAAAGCCGGCCGCCAGCATCTCGCGCAGCACGCTCGCCTTCTGCGGTTCGCGCTGCTGGGTCGAGCCCCACGAAATTTCGGCCAGCTGGGTTTCCATCATGCCGCGCATGGCGCGCAGTTCGCTCATCATGCCGCTCATTTCGGCGGCCGCGTTTTCCTTGGCCTGGGCCATGGCCGAGGCCATCATTTGCGAAATGCGCGACAGGTCGATCGCTTCGGCCGGCGCGGCGGCCATCGCGCGCGGCGCCAGCTGGGTGTGCAAATGCGGGCGTGGCTGCGCCATGTCCGATTGCGGCGACGGCGACGACAGCGAGGCCGCGTCGTCGCTGGCCAAGGCCAGGATCTCGACCACGCCGTCGCTGGGACGGTTCGACAGGATCACCGCGTCCGGACCGAGCGCCTCGCGCACCTTGCGCAGCGCGTCGCGCGAGGTGGCGGCGGTGAATTTTTTCACGTTCATGAAACGCTCCCCGCTGCCAGGTCGCGCTCGCCGCTGAGGTTCGCGGCACCATTGTATGTGGCCATCATCGACTCCCTGTTCACCCCGATCGCGCCTTCCACATGAGACGCCAACCACCGTGACAGCTCGATTATTGACGATGCATGTCAGAAACAATCGAAGGAACAGGGGCGGAAAGGGGCGTCATTTCGGCACGGGGCGCGACGTGGACAGGCGCGCCGGCACGGCGGGCGCCGTGAGAGAAGCGGTGGCCGATCAGAGCGCGGCCAGGTTCGCCATCAGATCGTTACTGGCTTGCCGGTCCAGCGCGAACATCGATTCCACATGGTCCGACAACCACGCCACCACCGGCTCGCTGGCCTCGTCGGCCACGCCGTCGTCCCAGAAGCGGGACGCCGCCAGCACCTCCACGTCGATGCCCTCCAGCGCGTGTTTGGCCAGGATGGCGCCGATCTGCATGCGCCGCTCGCGCGAGACGATGCTCCACACCTTGACCTGGCCGGCCGCGCTTTGCAGCTCAATGCCAAAGGCTTCGCGCAGCGCGCCGTCCTGGGATTTGTCTTCCATCCACGTCAGGCGCGCGGCGAGGGCCTCGTCTTGCAACAAGACGCCGAGCAGACCGCGCGCTTGGGCCGGGGCCAGCGCCACCACGGAAAAGCGCTCGGTGTCAAAAATGTGGGGTGCCCCGGATGATTGCATCAGCATGGTCCTGTGAATAAGTTGGCGCGGCGGCCACGCTGGCGCGTTATTCGTCAGGGGCCGCATGGCGCTGTCCGTTTCGACGCAGCAGATGAGTGGCGCGAAGCGGGTGTCGGTTCCACGCTGGCGCATTCTGGAGCGAAACGGGCCTGCCATACCAGGGCGCTGCCACCGTGGCCGCCGCACGCAAGTGGTCCGGTTCGCCGTCGGGTTTTGCCGTCCCTTATGCCGACCAGCTTGGCAGGTGGGCGACACGCTGCGCGGGCAGACCCGACATTTTCCGGCCCTGCTAAATTCCCCTGCAGAAACGGAACTTTACGAATTGGCTCGTCACTCATGGCTATACACAGAAATTGATGGCGTGAGACCAGCCAAAAATGGACAAGACGTGATGGATTTGTGTAGATGACTTCATCTTGAAGCGCTTTCGCCATGCTTGGCGTTTTCTGAATCTCATTCATGTAAAAATTATGAGCCTCCTCTCCCGAATTAATAACATCCTCCCGTTCACCAGCGCTGCAAATAGTACCTTACTTTCTGCTTCGCCAAACAAGGTGTCGGCCCGGACCCCAAACAATACTGGTCCGTTCAACACCCAGTCAGGCCTGAGGAATGCCGGGCGCTCTGGATTCTTTCGTCATTTATTGTCAGATGCCGAACGGGCGCTAACTAAGGTGAACAATAAAGTGCAGCACGCCTTGGACGAGCTAAACGGCCCAACAAAAAATTCACCCAGGGTATCGCGTTTCGCTTCCCAGCCAACTACGCCGCTGCAACAGCCTCGGCCAACCACGAATCCATTCAACCTGGGTGGACAAGAGCAAAAATCGTTCGCGCGAAAGGACATACCTCCCTACCAGCCGGGTGAAAGCAGCGGACAGTACCGGGCACGAATCAATGCCGGCGTTCGCTCTCCTCAGGCGCAAACGACACTGGCTTCGGCGCAAGAATCGCCTTTCTCCACCATGGGGGTGGAGGCTTACCCGCACCGGGCGGCGCAGTACCAGCTACCGGATTTCAAGCCGAAGATAGACAGAGCAGCATTCGAAAAAAAGATCAATGCCGGCAATGAATCCACTGCGCCGATGTCGACCGATGCTCTTGGCGTGCTTATTGCAGAAACTATGGTAAGCCAGGCAAAATTAGAATTATTAGGTGCAAAAGTATCACCACAGGACAAACAGAGTTTAGCAAACCTCAGTCTTTCTCATAGCCGGATTGAAGCGATGGATAACAATGCCGGCAATGAATCCCCCGTGCCGAAAACGATATCGACCAATGCTCTTGGCATGCTTATTGCGGAAAATACGGTAAACCAGGCAAAATCAAAAGTATTAGGTGTAAAAATATCACAACAGGAAAAAGAGTCGACAGCAAACATCAGGTTGTTTCATGGCCAGATAGAAGCGATGGAAAATATGCAGAAGGCTGGCGACGCATTTCATGGCAGCACGAAAAACAAGCAAGCACTCTTATCGGAATACGCATCATATGGGGTAAAGGTTGCAAATCTTGCCGGTTCGGACTTTAAACTTGGCTTAGATTTGGTAGCGAAGTCGCAACTGGACGTCATTAAACACAGTAACCATTTCACAGGAGATATAGAAAAATTGTTATTGGCGCCAATTCCCCTAGCCGATCAAGACACCAACAAACGGGTCATCGCGTTGAAAGACGAGCAGGTCGAGGCATGGGCGCAGCGCCTGGCAAGCCCTGTGCTCCCTGAGCCAACATTCAAACAGATACTGTCTTTATTGAAAAAACAAATCGCTACGGCGCCGGACGCAGAGCGCCCTCAAATGAGCAACTATATCAAAGGGCGCTTAGCCGACAATCCGCGTATCCCGCCAGCGAGGAAAGCGGAGATTGATCAGATTTTTGCCCACTAAGCGGCGCGGCCGGTCAACCCGGTCGCCAGCGGATCGAAGTGTCATGAACAACACAGCGCGCCGGCTCCACACCATGTGGGGTTGGCGCGCCCTATTGCGCGCCAACCAGACTGGTGACCCGTATTGTTTTTGTTTCCGGGATTTCGGAATGCGATAACACCTTCAGCTGCGGCAAAGCACGGCGCAAGAAGCGCGACAGCAAGGCGCGCAGCGGACCGGGCACCAGCAGCACCGGCGTCAAGCCCAGCGCTTCCTGTTGCGCCGCCGCTTGACCGGCCTGCTGGGCGATGGTGTCGGCCAGGCCAGGCTCGATGCCTGCGCCGTCCGGCCCGCTCGACGAGAGCGCCTGCATCAAGATCCGCTCCAGACGGTTATCCAGTGTCATCACCGACAGCTCGACCGAGCCGGGGAACAACTGCTGCACGATGGCACGGCCCAGCGCCACCCGCACCAGCGCCGTCAAGTCGTTCGGGTCTTGATGATGGACGGCGAATTCGGCCAGGGTCTCGATGATGGAACGCATGTCGCGGATATGCACCCCTTCGATCAGCAAATTTTGCAACACTTTTTGCAAGGTCGATAGCGACACCAGCTTCGGCACCAGGTCTTCCACCAGCTTGGGCGCGTCCTTGCCCAGATGGTCGAGCAAGGCTTGCACTTCGGCCCGGCCCAGCAGTTCCGAGGCGTGGCTGGTGATCAAGTGGTTCAAATGGGTGGCCACCACGGTGCCGGCGTCGACCACGGTGTAACCCATGGCCTGGGCCTGGTCGCGCATGCCGGCCTCGATCCAGGTGGCCGGCAAGCCGAAGGCCGGATCGGTGGTGACCAGGCCCGCCAGATTACCGCTGGCCATGCCCGGATTGATCGCCAAAAACTGGCCGTTGAACGCTTCGCCCGTACCCACTTCCACCCCCTTGAGCGTGATGCGGTAAGCCGACGGTTTCAACTCCAGATTGTCGCGGATATGCACCGGCGGCGCCAGAAAACCGACTTCCTGGGCAAACTTTTTGCGGATGCCCTTGATACGTTTGAGCAGTTCGCCGCCCTGGGTCTTGTCAACCAGCGGAATCAAACGGTAGCCCACTTCCAGTCCCAGCGTATCGACCGGCATGATGTCTTGCCAGCTGGCCTCTTCCTGCTCGGGCGCGGTGGTGGCCGGCGCCGCTTCCGTCTCCGCCTCAACGGCGGGCTGGGCCGCGCGCCGGTTGATCAGATAGGCCGAGCCGCCCAGCAAAGCGCCCAACAGCAGAAACACCAGGTTGGGCATGCCGGGAATCAGACCCATGCCGCCGATGATGCCGGCCGTGATGTACATCACTTGCGGCTTGGCAAACAGCTGATCCACCAGTTGGGTGCCGATGTCTTGCTCGCTGGCCACGCGCGAGACGATGATACCGGCCGCCGTCGAAATGATCAGCGAAGGCAGCTGGGCCACCAAGCCGTCGCCGATGGCCAGCAGGGTGTAGATCTTGATGGCGTCGGCAAAGGCGAGGTCGTGCTGCACGATGCCGACGATCAAGCCGCCCACGATATTGATGACGGTGACCATGATGCCGGCCACCGCGTCGCCCCGCACATATTTGCTGGCGCCATCCATGGCGCCGTAAAATTCGGCTTCCTGCGCCACTTCGCTGCGCCGCTTGCGGGCGTCGGCCTCGCCGATCAGGCCGGCGTTCAAATCGGCGTCGATCGCCATCTGCTTGCCCGGCATGGCGTCCAGGGCAAAGCGCGCGCCCACTTCGGCGATGCGGCCGGCGCCCTTGGTCACCACCGTGAAGTTAATAATGGTGAGGATGATGAACACCACGATGCCGACCGTGTAATTGCCGCCGATCAGGAAGTGACCGAACGCTTCGATCACCTTGCCGGCCGCCGCCGCGCCGGTATGGCCTTCGGTCAGCACCACCCGGGTCGAGGCCACGTTGAGCGACAGGCGCAGCATGGTGCTCACCAGCAGCACGGCCGGAAAGGCCATGAAGTCAAGTGGCTTGATGGTGTACAGGCTGGTGAGCAGCACGATGATCGACAGCGCGATGTTAAAGCTAAACAGCACGTCCAGGGCAAAGGCCGGCAGCGGCAGCACCATCATGGCCAGCAGCATGATGATCAGGATGGGCGCGGCCAAGCCCTTGTTGGCGCCGGCCACCAGGCCGCTCAGCCAGGCCGGCAATCGGATACTGTTCATGGGTTCGCTCCAGTGGCGTCAGGGGTGGCGGGCGGGGCCGCTTTGCCGCCGGCCCGGAAGGCCGGGTCGAGCGGATCGAGTTCGGGCGGCACCGCCAGCTTGCCGGGCCGCTCGGGGTAGGCGCCGCCATGTTTGCTAAACGCGCGCAACTGGAACACATAGGCCAGCACCTCGGCCACCGCCGCGTACAGCGCCTCGGGGATCTCGTCGCCGATCTCGGTGTGTTTGTGCAGCGCGCGCGCCAGGGCCGGCGCCTCCAAGATCGCCACCCGGTGTTCCTTGGCCAGCGCGCGGATCTTGGCGGCCACCTCGTCGCTGCCCTTGGCCACCACCTGGGGCGCGCCGCCGGCGCCGTCGGCATACTTGAGCGCGACCGCATAATGGGTCGGGTTGGTCACCACCACGTCGGCCGTGGGCACCGCCGACATCATGCGCCGGCGCGACATTTCACGCTGCATCTGGCGGATCTTGGCCTTGATTTGGGGATTGCCGTCGGACTCTTTCGATTCCTGGATCACTTCCTGGCGCGTCATCTTGAGCTTGTTGGCGTAATGCCAGATCTGATATGGCCCGTCGATGGCGGCAATGAAGCCGAGCGCGCCGACGATGATCATGAACGCATTGAGTAATAATTGCACCAGATGGGCGCTGCCGGACCGCACCGGTTCCACCGACAAACCCAGCACCGCGTCTTTCTGGCTTTGCATCACCATCCAGGCCACGCTGCCGACCACGATGGTCTTGACGATCGCCTTACCCAGCTCGACCAGGGCGTTGACCGACACCATATTGCCCAAGCCATTGATCGGATTGAGTTTCACGAATTTGGGCATGAAGGCCTTGGCGCTGAACAACCAGCCGCCCACCAGCAGGGGCGAGGCCAGCGCCACCACCATCACGGCCACCCCGAGCGGCAGGCACGATAGCAGCACCACGCCGATATCGTCGCCGACCCGACGCATCAGCACGTCGGGGTCGAACACTTGCTCGCGGTCGAGCGCCAAGCCGGACACCAGGGCCGCCATCAGCCGCCGCACCACGCCCTCGCCCGCCATCCACAGGCAACAGCCGGAAGCCATCAGCACCGTAAAGGTGGCCACCTCGCGCGAACGGGGCACGTCGCCTTCCTCGCGCGCCTGCTCCAGGCGCTTCGATGACGCCGGTTCGGTCTTTTCGGCGTCGCTGTCTCCTGCCATGGCTTGCTCCGGTGACGTCCCCTAGTGGACCAGAGCCATTATGGACGCGGCCGCACAGCCGCCATCGGGCGAACAGGGCCGGCTTTCGACCCCATTTCGGATTTCCCTTAAGAAATATCAGAACCCCGGCCGCTAGCGCGGCTTGCGCGGCGCGCTCCGGGTGACGGTTTGTTCGATGGCGCCAAACACCGCCTTGCCATCGGCGCCCAGCATCTCGACCCGGACGGTGTCGCCAAATTGCAGAAACGGGGTCAGGCTGGCGGCGCCGGCTATCGTTTCCAGGTAACGTTTTTCGGCGATGCAAGAATAGCCGCGCTTGGCGTCCTGGTTCGACACCGGGCCCGAGCCGACAATGGCGCCAGCCCGCGCCGGCCGGGTTGTCACCAGATGGGCCAGCAGTTGCGGAAAATTGAACACCATGTCGACCCCGGCCTGCGGCTGGCCGACCAGCTTGCCGTTCACACTCGAACGCAGCGGCAGATGCACCTTGCCGCCCTTCCAGGCGTCGTCCAACTCGTCGGGCGTGAGCGCCACCGGCGAACACGCCATGGCCGGCAAACACTGGAGCGGGCCGCCGCCCTTGGCCAGTTCATCGTGCACCAGATTGCGCAGCGCCACGCCATTGACCAGCATCAGCAGCCTGATCTGGGAAAAGGCTTGGTCCGGGGTGGCGCCCATCGGCACGTCGTCCGTGATGACGGCCAGCCCGGCGTCGAAATCGATGCCCCATTCGGCGTGCGCGAGCACGATCTCGTCCTGCGCGCCCAGCAAATCGCCGGCCCCGCCCTGGTACATCAAAGGATCGGTCCGGAACGCTTCGGGCAGGGCCGCCCCGCGCGCCTGGTGCGCCAGCGCGACATGATGGACATAGGCCGCGCCGACCGCCCGCTGGTAGGCGCGCGGCAGCGGCGCCATGCAATTGGCGCTGTCGAACGCGAAGCCGCGCTGGGCCCGCCCGGCGTTCAATTGCTGGGACAACTGCTCCAACTGGGGCGCGATGAAGGACCAATCGTCCAGCGCGGCCTGCAAGGTGGGCGCGATGCCGTCGGCCACGGCGGCCGTTTTCAAGTCGCGCGCGACCACCACCAGTTGGCCGTCGCGGCTACCGTCTTTAAGTGTTGCAAGTTTCATTAGAAATCAGAAAAAAAAGCGGGGCGGCGGGGTCTCAGGGAGGCGCCAGCAAAGCGAGCTGGGCTTGGTCGAGATAACACCATTCGCCGGGGGCCAGGCCCAGCGCGTCCAGCGTCAAGCCGCCGATGGCCGAGCGGTGCAAGGCGCTGCAATGGTTGCCGGCCGCCGCCAGCATGCGCTTGACTTGATGGTATTTGCCTTGTTCGAGCACGATTTCAAGCTGATGTTCGCCGCTCTGCCGGCACACCAGGGCCGCCAGCGGCGCCGGCTCGTCATGCAGCTTGACCCCCGCCAACAGCTGCCCGATCAAGGCCGCGCTCACCGCGTCCTGGGTGGTGGCTTGGTACACTTTCGGCACATGGCGCTTGGGCGAGGATTGGGCGTGGATGAAAGGGCCGTCGTCGGACATCAGCAGCAAGCCCGTGGTATCGTGGTCGAGCCGGCCGACCGGCTGCACCTCGCGCCAGGTAAATTGTTCGGGCAGCAGGGTCAGCACACCGGGATGGTGACTGGGTTTGCGCGAGCATTCGAAGTTGGCCGGTTTATGCAGCGCGATGTAGAGCCGGGCCCGGTACGGCCAGGGCTCGCCGAACACGGTCAGCACCAGGGCGTCGGTATCGATGGGATCGCGGTAACTGGTTTGCACCACGCCGTCGATGCTGACCTCGCCATCCTCGATCAAGGCGCGGCAGTATTTACGGGTGCCGAATCCTTGCGATTGCAAGACCCGGTCTAGGGATAATTTACTCATGCGTGACTGTAACAGAAGCGGCGGCGCCGGTGAAGGCGGCGGCATCGCCCGGCGCCAACAAAAGATGATTGACAGCATTTTTATAACCACACCGCAACGTCATTTGACGCAGATCAAGTGCCGTCAACAATGTATTGTTAGACTGAAACTCCATTAGGAATCGGCTTACAGTAGCTAAGAACTGAGTGTAGCTGAGGACAACATATAGGCTGTAATCTGACGAGGATCCCGTATGAAGTATATCGACCACCGGCGTAGCGAGCGCATCATCAACCAGGCCCGGCGCCATATGGCGCAGAGCGAGGCGGCCCGGCACAGCGCCAGCACCGCCATCGCCAACTGGTCCAACGGCTATACCTATGCCGAAGTGCAACTAGCGCGCGCCCTGCCCCCCTCGCCCCAATCGCAATGGTATGACAGCGTGCAAGCCGATTTCATCGCCTGGCTGACGGCCGGCGGATTCGCCCAGGCGGACGCGGGGGACACGCCCGCGGCCGCCGCCCAGGGCCGCAGCGCCGCCGACTCGGCCCCGGCCGGGGCGGCCGGCTCGGCCACGCCGGCCGAGCCGGCCGATGGCGCCGCGCCGCCGCAGGCCGGCGGCACTTGCCATGTATGCATGCGTGTATGACTGCGTGATGGGCCGGTGAAGCGATGACACGGGCGCAATGGAAAACAGCGGCATGGCCGCTGTTTTCATGCCCGCTACGGGCGCTCCCTGGGGAGCTTGCACGAGGAATCGCAATTCACTCAGATCCGCACGGGTGCGGTTAGTGGCGCTGCCAACATAAGTTCAAGATCACGCTGACGAAAGCAAGTAATATCGGCCTCCCTTGAAATCCACCACCGTTTCACTATAGACCATCGTCAGCCAGGCGCAAGGTCGACTTGCCTTCTCCTCAACGCAAGGCCGGCTTGACCAGGTGCATGGCCGACTTGACCGCCCCCGCGCCCATGGCCGCGCCGAACTTTTTCAATACGCGCTCCGGCAAGCCCTCATGCTGGGTGTAGTCGACTATGTCCTCGGCCCGCACCACGTCGCGCGCCACGCTGTCGACGGTGCCGAAGTCGTCGGCCAAGCCCATCTCGACCGCCTTGGCGCCGCTCCAAAACAAGCCGGAGAAGGTGTCGGCGGTTTCTTTCAACCGTTTGCCGCGCCCGCTGCGCACCACCTGGATGAATTGCTGGTGGATTTCATTGAGCATCGCTTGCGCATACTGGCGATGCTTGTCGGTAAGCGGGCTGAAGGGGTCCATGAAGCCCTTGTTTTCGCCGGCCGTCAACAAACGGCGCTCGACCCCGACTTTTTCCATGGCCCCGGTAAAGCCGAAACCGTCCATCAGCACCCCGATCGAGCCCACCACACTGGCCTTGTTGACATAGATTTTGTCGGCCGCCGCCGCGATGTAATAGCCGCCCGAGGCGCACATTTCGTCGACCACCACATACAGGGGCTTGGCCGGGTAGCCCTTGCGCAGACGCACAATCTCGTCCACGATCATGCCGGCCTGTACCGGGCTGCCGCCCGGGCTATTTATATGGAGCACGATCGCCACCGAGCCATTGTCGGAAAACGCCTTGTCCAGGGCTGGAATGACCACCGCGGCCGAGCCGCTGCCTTCGGCTTCGATGGCGCCGTCGATGTCGATCAGGGCCGTGTGCCGGCCCAAGGTTTCCATATCCGATCCGGTGAAACTGAAATCGAAATACGCCCACAAGCCGAACAGCACCACCAGCAAGCTGGCGATCCGGAAAAAGATGCCCCAGCGCCGGTGGGCGCGTTGCTCCTTGAGGGTGGCGAACACCAGCTTTTCCAGCACCTCCCTTTCCCAACTGCCGCCCGGCGCGCCGGCGGGCGTGGCCGTGTGACCGGCGGGAAGATTATTCGTGTTATCGCTCATAATTAGTTTCAGTAAATTTGCATCGCCGCGCGTGCTTCAATGTGCTTCAGTGTGCTTAAGCCTGCGCGGGCCGGACATAGTCATCGGGCAGCCAATACAGCTGGCCGCCCCGTTCCACCACCCCGATCGGACGCAGCCGCCCGCCCCTGCACGGCCCGCCGGCGCAAGCCCCGGTCTGCGGCGTGTACACGGCGCCATGCGTGGAACACATCAGATACAAGCCGCCGCTCTCGAAAAACTCGCCTTCGGCCCAGTCCAGCTCGATGGGCACGTGGGCGCAGCGGTTCAGATAAGCGTATGGCCGGCCATCGTAGCGCACCACGAAGCCGGTGGCCGGGTGGCCGCCGGCGGCCACCGCGAAACGCACTCCCTTGCCGCGCTCGCTCACCGCCTCTGCCGCGCACAGCAACACTTCCGCTCCCGCGTCCGTGTCCGCCGCCATCATGCGTGCTCGTTGAGCCAGTGATGCAGCTCGGTCACCGAGGCCGCCGAGTACAGGGGCGTGCACGCGTTGAGCTGGTCGACCGGATGGGCGCCGTACTGGACCGCGATGGCGGACGCGCCGGCATTGTTTGCCATCAGCAAATCGTGGCTGGTGTCGCCGATCATCACGGTGCGCCGCATGTCCTGGCCCAATTCGCGCGTCAATTCTTGCAGCATGGCCGGGTGCGGCTTGGAAAACGTCTCGTCGGCGCAACGGGTGGCGTCGAACAGCGACAGTAGCTTGAGTCCGTTAAGCGAGCGGTTCAAGCCGACCCGGCTCTTGCCGGTGGCCACCGCCAGGAAATACGCCTGCTGCGACAAATCGTCCAACATCGCGCGCACCCCGTCAAACAGCATCAACTCATGATCCTTCGATAAAAAATGGTGGCGGTAGCGTTCCACCATGCGCGGATAAAACTTCGGTTCGATATCGGGCAACACCGCATGCATGGCTTCGAGCATGCCCAGCCCGATCACATGCGAGGCGGCGTCGTCGCCCGGAATCGGCAAGCCCAAGTCTTTGGCGGCCGCCTGGATGCACTTGACGATGGCCGCGGTGCTATCCATCAAAGTGCCATCCCAATCGAACACGATCAAATCGAATAACTTTCTTGCCATGTGTTCCGGCTGCGTGCCGGCTCCTTGTTAAATAGCGCGCTCGCGGCCGCCCTGCGGGCATGCATGCCGTGTCAACGCGCCGTAGCGGTCAGTGGTTTCCCTAAGCTTACCAAGAAACGCTGGCATTCGGCGGCCAGCGGCGCGTTCAAGGTCAGGTTCTTGCCCGTTTCCGGGTGACTGAACGTAATTTGGTGGGCGTGCAAGAACATCCGCTTGAGGGCGCCGCGCGTGGCATCGGCCTTGAGCAAGGCGCGGTTCAAGGCGAAGTCGCCATATTTATCGTCGCCGGCGATGGCAAAACCGGAAGCCGACAAATGCACCCGGATCTGGTGCGTGCGGCCGGTTTTGAGTTCGGCTTCGAGCAGGGCGAAGCCGGGGAATTTATGCAGCAGGCTAAACACGGTGTGCGAGGCCAGGCCGTCGGCCTGCACCGCCACCCGCCGCTCGCCCTCGGCGGTGGTGTATTTATGCAGCGGCAGCTTGATATGCTGGCGCGCGTTGTTCCAGTCGCCGGCCACCAGCACCAGATAACGCTTGTCGGTCAAGCCGTCGCGCATTTGCTCGTGCAAATTGGTCAGCGCCGAGCGTTTCTTGGCCAGCAACAGCAAACCGGAGGTGTCGCGGTCGAGCCGGTGCACCAGTTCCAGGAATTTGGCCTCGGGCCGCGCCGCGCGCAATTGCTCGATCACGCCGAACGACACGCCCGAGCCGCCATGCACGGCCACCCCGGCCGGCTTGTCGATCACCAGCAGCTGGCTATCTTCGAACACGATGGCAAATTCCGCCGCCGGGGCCGTGTTGGGGCTTTTTTCGGCCACCCGCACCGGCGGAATGCGCACAATATCGCCCTGCTCGAGTCGATACAATTGGTCGATCCGGCCTTTATTGACGCGCACCTCGCCGGAACGCAAAATCCGGTAAATATGGCTCTTCGGGACGCCCTTACACACCCTCAACAAGTAGTTGTCTATCCTTTGCCCGGCTTCTTCTTCTGAGATTGTTACAAACTGCGCTTGTGGCTGAACCGGTATTGAAGGGGGAACAACATCGTTTTGCATCTTCATTTGCTCTGTCTTCCCAGAAAATCTCTCTAAGTCCTTCATTTTGAATATATAATTGTTTTTGCTGCGGTCCTGACCGCGGCTGGTGTAAGAATAAAAGCACATTTTACACAGGGGCGTCTCCGCCGGCCTCGCCAAATTGCAAATTCGGTGGAAAAAACGTATGCGCAGCACCCGTGCGTGAATCAAGGTTGCACCGTTGTTGTAATCGGATCGGCGCGCGGATGATGAATCGAGATGGCTGGATTGTAAGGATAAGTACCGGTTAGCATGGTCAAAAGAGCATGCTGGCAGGATGATGAAGTTGATAACGCTTGCCGTTTTCGCCAAACCCCATGTAGAAAGCCATATAGCGCGGGTTGTTGATGAAAAGGCTGAGGTCCGGCCTCGGCATCGCCACCCCGGTATGTGAGCCCGGCTACGATTTGGCTCTGAATTTGCTCACCGCCTGCATTCTCTGTCGCCGAGCGCATCGGCCGCATCAGATGAGTTGCAAGTGATGCGTGCACTCGGCATGTCGATCGACCTCGTTTGCGCCCTGATGCGGTCGCAGCGCACGCGCTGCGACGCCGCACGACTAGGCATTACCCACCGCCACCATCTTAATTCTCGCGTATATCCCTGTACTTTCGCCGCTTCCTAGGGAGCGGCATTAAGATGGCCCTAGGGTCGCGGAGTGAAAAATGAAACGCATGTTGTTTAACGCCACGCAGCAAGAAGAGCTGCGCGTGGCGATCGTCGACGGACAAAAACTGATCGACATCGATATCGAGACCGCCGGGCGCGAACAGCGCAAGTCCAATATCTACAAGGGTGTCATCACCCGCATCGAACCCTCCCTGGAAGCCTGTTTTGTCAGCTACGGCGAAGACCGCCACGGCTTTTTGCCATTTAAAGAAGTGGCGCGCACCTATTTCCGCGAGGGCGTGGACGTGCGTACCGCCTCGGTCAAGGAAGCGCTGCGCGAGGGCCAGGAAATCATGGTCCAGGTGGAAAAAGAAGAACGCGGTAACAAGGGCGCGGCCCTGACCTCGTTTGTTTCCCTGGCCGGCCGCTATCTGGTGCTGATGCCAAACAATCCGCGCGGCGGCGGCGTGTCGCGCCGGGTCGAGGGCGAAGAGCGCCAGGAATTGCGCGAAACCATGGACAAGCTGGACCTGCCGGCCGGCATGTCGGTGATCGCCCGCACCGCCGGCATCGGCCGCAATGTCGACGAGTTGCAATGGGATTTGAATTATCTGATGCAGTTGTGGCGCGCGATCGAAGGGGCCGGCAAGTCCGCCTCCGGCGCCTTCCTGATTTACCAGGAATCGTCGCTGGTGATACGCGCCATCCGCGACTATTTCCAGCCCGATATCGGCGAAATCTTGATCGACACCGACGAGATTTACGAGCAGGCCCACCAATTCATGAGCCACGTGATGCCCGACATGGTGCACCGCGTGAAACGCTACAGCGACGACGTGCCGCTGTTTTCGCGCTTCCAGATCGAGCACCAGATCGAAACGGCCTATTCGCGCACGGTGCCGCTGCCGTCGGGCGGGGCGATCGTGATCGATCACACCGAGGCGCTGGTGTCGGTGGACGTCAACTCGGCCCGCGCCACGCGCGGCTCGGACATCGAAACGACCGCTTTTAACACCAATTGCGAGGCGGCCGAGGAAGTGGCGCGCCAGTTGCGCCTGCGCGACCTGGGCGGCTTGATCGTGATCGACTTCATCGACATGGAAGTGGCCAAGAACCAGCGCGAAGTCGAGCAACGCCTGAAAGACGCGCTGCACCACGACCGCGCGCGGGTTCAGATGGGCAAAATTTCGCGCTTCGGCTTGATGGAATTGTCGCGCCAGCGCCTGCGCCCTTCGCTCTCCGAAGGCAGCCACGTGACGTGCCCGCGCTGCTCGGGCACCGGCCACATCCGCGATACCGAATCGTCCGCGCTGCAAGTGCTGCGTATTATTCAGGAAGAAGCGATGAAGGAGAATTCGGCCACCATCCACGTGCAAGTGCCGGTCGACGTGGGCGCCTTCCTGCTCAATGAAAAACGGGGCGAGGTGCTCAAGATCGAACAGCGCCACCGCATCGGTGTGATCCTGATCCCCAACAAGCATCTGGAAACGCCGCATTACAAGCTCGAACGCATCAAGCACGACGATCCCCGCTTAGACGACGCCGAAGCCAGTTACAAGCTGGCCGAGAACGCCGAAACCGATATGGCATACAGCAAGCGCCAGAAGGAAGACGCCAAGCCGCGCCAGGAAGCCATGGTCAAGACCATCACCCCGGATCAACCGGCGCCCATGGTCGAGCGCAAACCGGTCGAAGCGGTCAAGCCGGTGCCGGTGTGGACCCCGCCGCCAGCGCCCGAGAGCTTGCTCGACAAAATCATCAACTTCTTCCGCCCTAAAAAAGAGCAGGAAGTGGCGCCCGCGCCGGCCGCCATCGTCAGCGCCAAACCGGTGCCAAGCGCCGAGCGGGGCGATCGCAACGGGCGCGGCCCGCGTGCGCGCAACCGCAACGGCAGCGGTCCCGCCGGCGGCAAGCCGGGCGCACGCGAAGAGCGCGAGCCGGGTCAGACCAGCGGCCCGCGTCCTGCCGTATTGGAAGAGGCCGCCAAACCGGCCGAGGCGCGCCCGCCACGGCCGCCGCGTCCGCCACGCGAGGCGCGCGAAGCGCAAGATGGCGCCGCTGCGTTGCCGCGCGAACGGGCAGAGCGCCCGGAACGGCCCGAGCGGGCCGAACGTCCGCCCCGTCCGCCACGCGAGCCACGCGCCGACAAAGTGGCTTTGACCGAAGCGAAGAGCGAAGAAGCGTTAGTCGCGAGCAGCCTGGTTGAGCCGCTCAGCAGCGCGCCGGCCGGACCGGAAGTGGAATTGGCCACCGAGCCGACCAGCCTGATCAAAGCGGCGCCAAGCATCGGCCCCGATGGCGAAGAACTCGATGCCGAAGGTGGCGACGAACCGCGCCGCCGCCGCCGTCGTGGCGGCCGTAACCGCAACCGGCGTGACCGCGAAGGCGGCGAAGGCGAAGGCGTTGAAGGTAGCGAAGGCGGCGAAGGCGTGGAAGCGTCGGCCAGCGATGGCGATGCCCAAGAGCCGAGCGGCGACAGCGATGTGACCGTGGCCGCGACGCTTGCCGAGACGGCGCCGGTCGCCGCCATGGCTGCGCCGGTCGCCGATAATCCGGCCCCGGCCGTGGTATCGGTGGTGGCGGCAAGCCCGATGGCCGCGCCGGCCGCCTCGCAACCAAGTCCTGCCGCCGAGTATGCATTTACGGCCAAGGATGTGACGACCGAGCCGGTCGCCGCGGTGGAAGCTGAAGCGGCACCGGCGGCACCGGCGCCGCTCGCCATCGCCCCGTTCGCGGTGCAAGGCGAACCGGACAGCGCGGTCACCGAAGCGCAGCCCGTTGCATCGGCGGCCCCCGCGCCGGTATCGGCAGAAGTGGCGCCTGTGGCCGCTGCTCCGGCAGCGCCCGCTCCAGCGCCGCCGGCGCCTACGCCAGCCGCACCGGCCCCCGCGCCAGTCGCGGCGGCCCCCGTGCCTGCGCCGGCCGTCGCGCCTACCCAGGCCGCCGCACCTGCCGCGGTTGCCGCGTCAAGCGGCGCCCCGGCCCCGGTCCCGGCCCCGGTCCCGGTCCCGGTCCCGGCCGCTGCCGTGGCGCCGGCGCTCGATCTGGACGCCGTGCTCGATTCGGCCGGCCTGACCCTGGCCGCCACCGATCCGGAAAAGCTGCGTGCCGCGCGTGAAGCGGCGGCCAAGGCGGTCGCACCGGCACGCGTGCCGCGCGAACGCAAGCCGCTGCCGCCGCAAGCGGACGAGCCGCTGATTCAAATCAACACGCACCGCGACTAAGCGAAATGGGCTGCGGCCCGTTTCGCTGACGGTTCGCAGAAGTAGCATCAAGGGAAGCCAAGCGCTTCCCTTTTTTTGACCTTGGCAAGCACGAAACGGATACCCCATGACCATTCCACGCGATCAACGCCCCGCTCCCGTGAGCCTGGGGCAAGCGTTCTGGTACTGGCTGAAACTGGGCTGCGTGAGCTTTGGCGGTCCGGCCGGACAAATCGCCATGATGCACACCGAACTGGTGGAACGGCGGCGCTGGATATCGGAGCGGCGTTTTCTGCACGCGCTCAATTACTGCATGCTGCTGCCGGGCCCGGAGGCCACCCAACTGGCGGTCTACATCGGCTGGCTGATGCACCGCACCGGCGGCGGCATTCTGGCCGGCGCGCTGTTCGTGCTGCCCTCGCTACTGCTGCTGATCGTGCTGTCCTGGATTTACATGGCTTACAGCAACGTGCCGGCCATCGCCGGGGTGCTCTACGGCATCAAGCCGGCCGTGGTGGCCATCGTGCTGGTCGCGGCCTGGCGCATCGCCGGGCGCGTCATTAAAAACGCCGGCCTGGGCGCCATCGCGCTGGCCGCCTTCGCCGGCAGCGTGCTCCAGCTGCCGTTTCCGTTCATCGTGCTAGGCGCCGCGCTGATCGGCCTGGCGGGCGGTCACTTGCGGCCCCAGGTGTTCCAGCCGGGCGGCCCGGCGGCGGCGCGCGCCTCCTACGGCCTGGCCCTCATCGACGACGACACCGCCACGCCGGCGCATGCGCGCATGGGCTGGCGTCGATTGGCATGGGTGGGCGCCGTCGGTCTGTTGCTCGGCCTGGCCGTGGCGCTGACGCTGGCCTTGCTGGGCGGCCCCGGCGGGCCGCTGGCGCCGATGGCCTGGTTTTTCACCAAGGCCGCCATGATGACGTTTGGCGGCGCCTACGCGGTGCTACCCTATGTGTACCAGGGCGCGGTCGACACGTTCCACTGGCTCACCCCGGCCCAGATGATGGACGGCCTGGCGCTGGGCGAAACCACGCCCGGGCCGCTGATCATGATCGTCGCCTTCGTCGGCTTCGTGGGCGGCTGGACCCACGCCGCCGGCGCCGGCGTGCTGCCAGCCGGTATTGCCGGCGCTTGCACGGCGGCGTTTTTCACCTTTCTGCCATCGTTTGTGTTCATTCTGGCGGGCGGGCCGCTGGTGGAAGCGAGCCGCGACAACGTGCGCATGAGCGCGCCGCTCACGGCCATTTCGGCCGCCGTGGTGGGCGTGATCGTCAGCCTGGCCCTGTTTTTCGGGCGCCATGTGTTTTGGCTGGCCGCGCCGCAAGCCCATTGGGATGGCGTGGCCATGGCGATTGGCGCGGCGGCGGCCGTGGCGCTGCTGCGCTTCCGGCTTGGCACCATCAAATTGCTGCTGGCCTGTGCCTGCGTCGGGGTCGTGCTATCGTATCTGCATTAAGTTCACGCTTCATACCGCCTTTAAAGAATGTATGTCTGAAAAAGTAATCATCCTTGCCGACGCGCGCGCGCAGCCGCCCTTTATTCCCGCCGTGCTCGAAGCGCCCAGCGGCCAGCTGGCCGACCGGCGCGCGCGGCCGCTGCACGACTTGCGCATTTCGGTCACCGACCGCTGCAACTTTCGCTGCGTGTACTGCATGCCCAAAGAAGTGTTCGATAAAGATTACACGTATTTGCCCCACACCGCCCTGCTGTCGTTCGAGGAAATCACAAGGCTGGCGCGCCTGTTCATCGCGCACGGGGTCGAAAAAATCCGCCTGACGGGGGGCGAGCCGCTGCTGCGCAAGGATATCGAAAAACTGATCGGCATGCTGCGCGCCCTGCCCACGCCCAGCGGCAAGGCGCTGGACTTGACCTTGACCACCAATGGCTCGCTGCTGGCGAAAAAAGCCCGCGCGCTCAAGGACGCCGGCTTGAACCGGGTCACCGTGTCGCTCGACTCGCTGGACGACGCCACCTTCAAGCGCATGAACGATGTCGATTTCGCGGTCGCCGACGTGCTGCACGGGATCGACGTGGCGCACCAGGCCGGGCTGGGCCCGATCAAGATCAACATGGTGGTCAAAGCCGGCATGAACGACGCCGAAATCGTGCCCATGGCGCGCCATTTCCGCCATACGCCTTACATTTTGCGTTTCATCGAATACATGGACGTGGGCGCCTCGAATGGCTGGAACGTGGCTGAAGTGGTGCCATCGGCCGAAGTGGTGCGGCGCATCGGGCACCAGATGGCACTGGAACCAGTGCCGGCCCAGTACGCCGGCGAGACGGCGGCGCGCTGGCGTTACCGCGACGGCGGCGGCGAAATCGGCTTGATTTCAAGCGTCACGCAAGCCTTCTGCGCCGATTGCAGCCGGGCCAGGCTCTCCACCGAAGGCAAGCTCTACACCTGCCTGTTCGCCACCGGCGGGCACGACCTGCGCGCCCTGCTGCGGGCCGGCCGCAGCGATGACGAGATCGCCAACGCGGTGGCCCACCTGTGGCGCGCGCGTGACGACCGTTACTCCGAACTGCGCACCATCAACACCAGCGGCTTGCAACGCAGCGGCAAACGCGTCGAAATGTCTTACATCGGTGGTTAAAGCATGACTATTGCCCAGCAAACCACCGGACTGATACTGGCCGGCGGACAAGCGTCGCGCATGGGCGGGATCGACAAGGGGCTGCTGCCCTTGCGCGGCTTGCCCCTGGCCGCGCATGCCATGCAGCGCCTGGCGCCCCAGGTGGCGCGGGTGCTGCTAAGCGCCAACCGCAATCTGACGCGCTACGCCGCGCTGGGCGCGCCCGTGTTGCCCGACCAGCTAGGCGGCTTTGCCGGTCCGCTGGCCGGGCTGGAGATCGGCTTGCGCCATTGCGACAGCGCCTACCTGGTGTGCGTGCCATGCGACTCGCCCTTTTTGCCGGCCGATCTGGTGGCGCGCCTTGGCCAGGCGCTGTGCGCGCAGCGGGCCGATCTGGCAGTGGCGGTCACGCTCGAAGTCGATGCCCAGGGACAAGCCTATCGCCAGCGCCACCCGGTGTTTTGCCTGCTTAAAACCAGCCTGCTGGCCCAATTGTCGGCCTATCTGGCGCAAGGCGGGCGGCGCATGGATGGCTGGTACGGTAGCGGCGCGGTGGCCGAAGTGCTGTTCGACGATGGCGCCGCCTTCCGTAACATCAACACTGCGCAGCAATTGCAGCGCTTCGACGCGCCGGACGGCTATGCCAGTCTGGCCGAGGTGATTGAGGCCACCCCGGGCTACGATGCCGAGTCGCTCACGGTGGCGCAAGCCCAACACATCATCGGTCAATGCATCACCCCGCTGCAAGCGAGCGAAAAACTGGCCTTGCGCAGCGCCCTGGACCGGGTACTGGCGGCCGACATCGTCTCCCCCATCAGCGTGCCGTCGCACGACAATTCGGCCATGGACGGCTACGCCCTGCGCGGCGCCGATGTGCGGACCGACGGCGTCACCAGCTTGCATGTGGTGGGCACCGTGCTGGCCGGCCCGGCCGCCGGCTTGCCGGTCGGCCCAGGCCAATGCGCGCGCATCATGACGGGCGCCGTCATGCCCGACGGCTGCGACAGCGTGGTGCCGCAGGAAAGCGTCAACCGCGCCGACGAGCACACCATCGTGTTCGATGCCGGCACCATCGCGCCCGGCGCGAACCGCAGGCTGATCGGTGAAGACTTGATGCGCGGCGGCGTGGCCCTGAAAAAAGGCAAGCTGCTGCGCCCGGCCGATCTGGGCCTGCTCGCTTCGCTCGGCATGGCCGAGGTGGCCGTGCGGCGGCGTGCGCGGGTGGCTTATTTTTCCACCGGCGACGAGTTGTGCGCGGTGGGCGAGCCGCTGGCCACCGGCTGCGTGTACGACAGCAACCGCTACACCTTGTACGGCATGCTCAGCCGGCTAGGCTGCGACCTGCTCGACATGGGCAGCGTCAGGGACGACCCCGCCTCGCTGGAGGCGGCCCTGCGGGAAGCCGGCGCCAACGCCAACATGATACTTACCTCGGGCGGAGTGTCGGCCGGCGCGGCCGATTACACCCGTCCCATCATGGCGGCCCTGGGCGAAGTGGCGTTCTGGCGGGTCGAGATGCGGCCGGGGCGCCCGCTCGCCTTCGGTAAAATCGCGTCGCCCGGCGGCGGCGCCTACCTGTTTGGCTTACCCGGCAATCCGGTGGCGGTAATGGTGAGTTTTTACTTCTTCGTCCGCCCGGCGCTGCTGCGCCTGATGGGCGCCGACCCGGCCCTGGCCAGCCCGCCCCTCATGCGCGTGCCGGCCCAGGTTCCAATCCGCAAAAAACGGGGCCGCACCGAATATCAGCGCGGCATCCTCAGCCGCGACGCGCAAGGCCGGCAGCAGGTGCGCCTGACGGGCGCGCAAGGCTCGGGCATCCTGCGCTCGATGGCCGACGCCAATTGCATGCTGGTGTTGCCCGACACGCAAGGCGACGTCGCGGCCGGCGACCTGGTCGAGGTGCTACTGTTCGAAGGCTTGGTATAGGTTGCCACGCGCCCGGCCCCGAGCTGGCAAGCTCCGGGGCGTGTCGGGTTGGGCCGGGTTGGCGTAACTTTGATGCAGGGCGTTTACGACAACTCGTCACCGGGATTGACCAGCGTTGCGGGCTTCGACACCAGGCTCGCACCCGCGTTCTTCATCAACTTGATAACGTCCGGATTACCTAACTCCGTCGCTCTAGTCAAAGGGCTGTCGCCGCGGTAAACGGAGCCTGTGTTGGGATCGGCACCGTTTTCAAGCAGCATCTTGACCAGCCGCGGATTATTACCCTCGATTGCCATGCTCAGCGCGTGTTCTCCCAGTGAATGTGTCTTATTCAAATCATGCACACCGCGATTTTGCTTTAACGTCGCTTCCAGCATTGTGGTCATGGCCTCCAGTTCCTGCGGCGAATGGCTGGGGTGGGCAACAGAATGTTGGTCGTACATGACCCTGGGATTGGCGACCTCGCCCAGTTCAAAAATCATCTTGGCGTCCAGTTTATCGCGTTCCCGCTGGTTGAGTCTTGCGCTCTGGCTTGCCACTCCGTCTGGCGAGCGCTGATTCGCGCCAACTTCATTTTTCGACGTGGCGGCCACACCTGCGTTGTTCGTATTGTGGACGGTATCGGACGACTTGTTTTCACCCGCTGTGGCGCCGTGCGAGATCAGCAGATCCTTGATTTCATCAGAACAACTCGACCGTTTGTTGGCAACATCCAACGCCACCATCGAGTCCTTACCGTTTTCCGCCAAGTTCGGATTAGCACCATGCTCAAGCAATGCCCGCACCATGGACTCATCATTGTTTTTGATTGCCTTGCACAGCAAATAGGATGTTTCGCTTGTTTCGGAATGATTGAATATATTAATACCCGGAGCGTTCGGATCGGCCCCTTGTTCCAGCATGGCTTTCATCAATGGCTGATTAAACCCATTAAACTGACCAGCCCTGGATGCAATAAAGAGCAGATTGGTATGCGTAAAATTTTCGCGCCCAATCTGCATGCTGAAATCCATCGCTGCGCCATGTTTGGCAATCTGTTCGATAAAACCCGCTAGCGGGGTGCCTTTTCCATTATCGACCGCTTTCCCGAATTTCCCAAATTCGGCGTCGAGCGCATGGGCCAGGTGCGTGGTCCTGTCTTCGGGTGTCATTGGCGGCGCGGGATCGGTTGCTTCGACCGTTTTGCTGGCGACGGGAGCATGCTGCACCAATGTGGGAAACGACTGACGGCGCGGGGAATACAGCCCCGGATGTCTTACATGCGGATTGCTCACCGACGGCTCGGCGCGTGCCGGCTTGGGGGCGGGTATATCTTTGCTTTCCTTTGTGCTACCAGATAAAAACAGCCCCAGCATGGCTCTACCGATGGGATTCATTTCTTCGCCCCTTATTTGGAAAACATGGAGCCGCGCTTACCAGCGGGTCATGGTGCTCAATAGAGCCGCCAGCGACCGGCGTTGGCGCAGGTCGAACTTACATGTCGAAAATACGAACAAACGAAATGGGAGCCCGTCTTTTGTGGTTGCCAAAGCGAATTCGGTTCCATCGGATGATGAACAGATGTGTTCCAAGACTCGCTGTCAGTTTGACTGCAAGCTGTCAGGCGTCCTGGCCGCCCTGGAGCTTGGACAGGGCCTGGGCCGGACTGGCATACAAGGCCGGCTCGCGGCGGCTGCGCTCAAATGCCTGGCCGACATAGGCGCGCAGGAAGGTGCTATGGGTGTAACGGGTGACCCGGCTGTAATAGTGCTCGGTCAAGTCGTTGACCATCGCCACGTACTCGTCTAGCAGGTCGGGCGCGATGGTGAAGTTGTCGTAATTGACGATGGCCGGCACCGGCTTGCCGAGCGGCCCCAGGCGAGCGGCCACGATGGTGCGGATCGCTTCAATGGCGGCCCGGTCGGCCACTTCATAGCCCTCGAAATTGACGAAAAACAGCTGTTGAGCGGGATCGTAGCGCAAGCGCTGCTCGAGCGGCAGGGCCAGCATGTCGGCCCGCGTCCCCATCGTATCGTCGGTGAAAATGCGGCTATCCATCAGCTTCAAGTCCGCGCTGATGGCCGGCGTAAATGCCATGTGGGCCAGCACGTCGCGCTCCAGATCCACCCCGGGCGCGATTTCAATCAATTCCAGGCCCTGTTCGACCAGGCGCAGCACACAGCGCTCGGTGATAAACAGGGCGCTTTGGCCGCGCGCCACGGCGTGCGCTCCGCTGTAACTGCGGTGCTCGACCTGCTCGACAAATTTGCGGCAACGCCCTTCGCGTACGATCTGGAGCCGCCCGTTGGCCACCACCGCGGCCAGCCCATCGGCCGTGAAGGTGCCGGCAAACACCACCCTTTTCGCGTTCTGACTGATATTGATGAAGCCGCCCGCCCCGGCCAGTCGGCGTCCGAATTTGCTGACGTTCAAATTGCCTTCGCGGTCGGCCTGGGCCAGTCCCAAAATGGCCAGATCGAGCCCGCCGCCATCGTAAAAGTCGAACTGGTAAGGCTGGTCGATGATGGCGTCGGCGTTGGTGGCGGCGCCGAAATTGAGGCCGCCGGCCGGAATGCCGCCGATCACGCCCGGTTCGGCCGTCATGGTGATCAGGTCGAGCAGCTTTTCCTCGGCCGCGACGCGCGCCACCCCTTCCGGCATGCCAATGCCCAGGTTGACCACATCGTTGGGCCGCAACTCCATCAGCGCGCGCCGCGCGATAACCTTGCGCACGTCCAGCGCCAGCGGCGCGATGCCCGACAGCGGCACCCGCAGCTCGCTGGCGAAGGCGGCGCTATACGGCTCGGCGAAAGTTTGCATATGGTAAGCCGGCTGCTCGGCCACCACCACGCAATCGACCAGAATGCCCGGAATCTTGACTTGGCGCGGATTGAGGCTGCCCCGTTCGGCGATCCGCTCTACTTGCACGATCACGATGCCGCCCGAATTGTGGGCCGCCATGGCGATGGCCAGCGCTTCCAGGGTCAAGGCCTCCTTTTCCATGGTGACATTGCCGTTGGCGTCGGCGCTGGTGCCGCGAATGATGCCGACATGGATCGGCATGGCTTTGTAGAACAGGTACTCGCGCCCGCCGATGGTGGTCAGTTCGACCAGCTCTTCGCTGGTGCAGGCATTGATCTTGCCTCCGCCGTAACGGGGATCGACAAAAGTGCCCAGGCCCACCGCCGACAGCTGGCCGGGCTTGCCGGCCGCGATATCGCGAAATAATTGGCTGATCACGCCCTGCGGCAAGTTGTAGGCCTCGATCTGGTTGCCGATGGCCAGCGCTTGCAGCTTGGGCACCAGGCCCCAGTGGCCGCCGATCACACGTTTGAGCAAACCGGGGTGGGCCAGATGGTTCAAACCCCGCTCGGCGCCGTCGCCCTGCCCGGCCGCGTACACCAGGGTCAACCCGCGCGGGTGGCCGCCGCCGCCGGGCGCATCCGGCGCCGGCGCCAAAAAACGCCGTTCCAGCGCCACCGCGATGTTTTCGGCGAAGCCGATGCCGACAAAGCCGCCGGTGGCGACGGTGTCGCCGTCATGGATCAGCCCGACCGCCTCGGCCGCGCTGACGATTTTATTGCGCTGGGCGCCGCTGTGCAAGCCGGCGGCGGCCGGATCGATGCTGCGTGATGGCATGGCCTCTCCTGACGGTTGCGCGCCCACGGCAAACGGGCGCCCCTATTCGCCGGCCAATTCCCCCTGGCCCGCTTCGATATCCGGTCCCAGCAGCAGCTGCGCCGACTCGCTGGGTAGCGCTTCAACCGATTTCAACTTGCGCGTCATTTGACGGCTGCGCATCTCGGCCGTCTCGATATGTTTGGCGGCCCGCTCCAGCGCGATCTTGGTTGCCGACAGCACCTCGCCAAACTTGCCGAACTCGGTTTTGACGGCGCCCAGCACTTGCCACACTTCGGATGAGCGCTTTTCCAAGGCAAGGGTGCGAAAGCCCATCTGCAAGCTGTTGAGCAGGGCCGACAGGGTGGACGGTCCGGCGATGCTGACCCGATGCACCCGTTGCAGCTCATCGGCCAGACCGGGACGGCGCATCACTTCAGCATACAAGCCTTCGGTGGGCAAGAACAGGATGGCGAAGTCGGTAGTTTGCGGTGGCGCTAGATATTTGTCGGCAATCGTCTTCGCTTCACCGCGCACGGCCCGCTCGAGCTCGCGCCCGGCCAGGGCCACGCCCTCGGCGTCGGCGCGCTCGGCCGCCTCGATCAAGCGTTCATATTGCTCTTTGGGGAACTTGGCATCGATCGGCATCCACACCGGCGGCCCGCCGTCGACCGTGCCCGGCAGCTTGAGCGCGAATTCCACCCTGGCGTTACTGCCGGCCACGGTTTCCACGTTCTTGGCGTATTGCTCAGGGGTCAGCACTTGCTCGAGCAGCATCTCCAACTGCACCTCACCCCAGGTGCCGCGCGTCTTGACGTTGGTGAGCACCCGCTTCAAGTCCCCCACCCCGATCGCCAGCTGCTGCATTTCGCCCAAGCCTTGGTGCACGCGTTCCAGGCGCTCGGATACTTGGCGGAACGATTCGCTCAGGCGCAACTCCAAAGTGGCGTGCAATTTCTCATCGACGGTCTTGCGCATTTCTTCCAGGCGCACCCCGTTATCGGTCTGCAAATCGCGGATCTTGCTCTCGAGCGTGGTGCGCACTTCCAGCATGCGCTGGGCGTTCGATTCGGTCAGGTTGGCCAGGGTCAGGCGCATGCTCTCGGCAAAGCGGGCCAGGCTGACCGATTGCTCCTCGCGTCCGCTTTGCGCCTGGCTGTGGATCTGGGCCCGCATGCTGTCGAGCTGCTGGACGGTGGCGGCATGGGCTTGCGCCAGCGTGGCGGCAAACTCTTGGCGCGTGCCCTGGGCCGAGCTTTGCAACTGCATGCGCACTTCACGTTCGACCCGGTCCAGGCTCTGCTGCTGATGCTGCTGATATTGCTGCAACAGCGACAGGCTGGCGTCGCCGCGCCCGCTCTCGTGCCGGGCCCGCCACAGGGCGACGATTTGCAAGGCCAGCATCGCCAGCGCCAGCACCAGCAAGATCCAGAAGCCGCCCTGACTCATGGCGCGGGGGCGCCCGGCGCGCTTGGCGGGGCCGCCGGTTCGGGCCGGTTGCGCATCCAGTCGGCGGTCTCGTAAAACGATTGCATCAACCGCAGTTGCAGCGCTTCATCGATACCGACATCTTGCATGGCCCACGCCATCGCGCGCAGCCACTGGTCGCGTTCGCTGCTGGCGATGGCGAAGGGCAAATGGCGGGCGCGCAGGCGGGGGTGGCCATAGCGTTCGATATACGCGTCCGGCCCGCCCATCCAGCCGCTTAAAAACCAGAACAGCTTGTCGCGCGAGCCATCGGTGGCCTGCGGGTGCAGTGCGCGGATGCCGGCGAAATCCGGCTCCAGTTCCATCAAATCGTAAAAGCGGTCGACCATCGCACGCAGCGGCCCGGCGCCGCCGATGGTCTGGTACAAGGTTGGTGGTGCGGTGTCGGTCATGGCGCTTATCATAGCGCAAGCCGGCAGGGCCGTGCTAGCTGTGCGCCGCCGGCACGGCGCGCCAAGCTCGGCTTACACCAACGCCAGGCGCCGCTGACGCCGGCTGGACGACCATTGCGCCAGTTCCACTTCCTCGCGGATGACGGCGCAGGCGGCCAACACCTGGTCGATGTCGGCCTCGCTCAAGCCGGCGTTCAAGGTCAGCCGCACCAGCGAGCGGTTTTTCGGCGTGGCCGGCGCGCAAAACATGGCGCCGTACACGCGCTGCCGTTCCAGCGCCTGGCGCAAGGCCAGGGTTTTCGGTTCCGGGCCGGCCTCGAGCGCGATGATCTGTTCGCTGCCATCGTCGACGTGGTAACCAAGCTTTTGCAAGCCGCCGCGCAGGCGGCGCGCGTGAGCGTGCAAACGCGCGCGGCGCTCGTCGGCGGCGCAAATAAAGTCCAGGGCGGCGTCAAACCAGGCCAATTCATGGCCCAGCAGGCAAGAGCTGAAGATGGCCGGGCGCGACTCGGACAGGAAATACCCCTTGAAGCGGGCCGAGCAGGTGATGAAGCCGGCCCGCCCCGCGAACGCCTTGGCCAGCGAGGCGGTGCGGAAATGCACCCGCTCGCTCAAGCCGGCCGCGGCCACCAGTCCGGCGCCGCGCGGGCCATGCGTGCCCAGCGAATGGGATTCGTCGATCACCAGGAGCGAGCCGCTGCGCTCGGCCACCTCCAGCAGATCGCACAGCGGCGCCAGACTGCCATTGGTGCTGTAGAGCGCGTCCGCCACGATCACACCGCGCCCATGCTTGGCCACCTGGCGCCGCAAATGGTCGATGTCGTTATGCAGGAAGGAAACAGCCGGCGCGTGCGCCGCGTGGGCCCCCTCCCACAGCGAGGCGTGGGCCTGCATGTCGAGATAGACCGGAATGCCGGGGCCGGCGATGCATTGCAGCAAACCGACATTGGCGGCCCAGCCGGACTGCGCCACAATACCGTCCTGGGCGCCCATGAAGGCGGCCAACTTGCGTTCCAGCCGGTGCTGGGCACTGCCTTCCTGCAAGTACACGGCCGACATCAACAACTCGCCACCGGCGCCGCGCAGGGCATCGGCTTGCGCCCGCACCAGACTGCTTTCCCCCGCCAGACACAAATAATCGTTGCCGGCCAAAAAAATGGCATTGGCCGGGGTCGGTTGCCACGCGTGCGGATGTTGCCCGCCAAGCAGTTTTTCAATCCGGGTCACGTAATGCTGGTCCATGCGCCGCTCCAGATAGTCCGGTAGGGATTGCTCGGCTGGAAGACGGTGAGGAAAGGCGCCGACGGCGGCGATCGCGCTGGTATCTGCCATGTGAATCTCCCAAGGTTAATTTTTTATGAACTACGTCAAAACCATGCCGTTTTGTAAAGGCCCGGGATTGATGCAGATCAATTGCTTCTGGGATAGGCGAAAGGCGGCGCAGATTTATAGGATCATGAGCAATTTTCTGGAGTACACCAAGCTCATGACCGAACATTTGCGCGATCAATGGAAGCGCTGGCAAGGAGGGATGACCGAGTCGTTACGGGGACGCCATGAACACGCCAGGATGCGCGTCACGCTGCTGGCCTGGGTCGGCACCATTTGCATGCCCCTGTTTTACGTGATCTGGCACTTTTTTTTCGCCCAGGAATACGAAAGCCCGACCCTGCGCGCGATCGGTTTCGTGCTGTGTGTGATCGGCTTGTTCGCGCGCCGCTTCAGCAACCGCTGGCTCGATATCTACTTGGCGGTGGCGCTCACCTACCTGTTCGCCTTCTTCTTCAGCTTCATGTTCTTGATGAACCACGCCTCGGCCGTGTGGACCCAGTCGCTGCTGGTGGCGCTGATCGTGCTGTTTCATTTCGATATCGCCATGGCCATGCTGGCCTACGTGCTGGGCACCGCGCTGGCCTGCGCGGCGGTGCTGGCGATCGGCCGCGCCGACTTGCTGCTGCAACGCGAGGTGTGGCAGCAAGTGCCGATCCACTGGTTCACCATCGTCGCGCTGTCGGTGGCACGGGTCGGACGCAGTGTGCTGGCGCAGGAAAAGCTGGCCGGCCTGGGCGCCGGCCTGGCCACCGTGGCGCACGAATTGCGTACTCCCCTGATCAGCGTGGACGCCAACGTGCGCGGCTTGACCCGGCTGCTGCACAACAGCGCCCCGTGCGTCCAGAGCGAGCGCGACGCCGGCCAGGACGCGCTGGGCCGCATCCAGTTCGAGGTGCGCCATATGCACCACATGATCGACCTGTTCCTGCTTAGCGCCAGCGTCGTCAACCACAATTTACGGCCCAATGAAGCGGTATCGATGGCCGGCGCGGTGGAGTCGGTGCTCAAGCGCTACCCCTTCACCGGCCATGCCCAGCAGCAAACGGTGGCGGTGGAATTGCGCGGCAACTTCATCTTCGCCGGACAGAGCGAACTGTGCGTGATCATCCTGCTCAATTTGCTGCGCAATGCCCTGAAGGCGATCCACCGCGCCGGCAAAGGCCGGGTGCGCATCATCGTCGATGGCGCGCGCCGCTCGCCGCGCCTGCTATTTATCGACACCGGCTGCGGCATCGCGCCCAGCCAGATGCCGCTGATCTTCCGGCGTTTTTATTCGTTTCCTCCGCATAACGGCAGCGGCATCGGTCTGGCGCTGTGCAAAGACATCATGGCGGCCTGGGAAGCGACCATCCGCTGCGTCTCGCGCGAACACGCCTACGCCATCTTTGTCCTCGAGTTTCCGCCCTCGGCGCGCGCGCCCCTTACCGCATAGGCCAGCATGACCCTGTCGATCTACACCCACCCAACCCTGACCGTGCTGCTCGACGACAGCGATTCGTTTTTGCGCAGCATGGCCTTCCAGCTCCATCCCAAGCTGGCCAGCAAAATCTTTCACGACACCAGCAGCGCCCTGCTCTGGCTCCAGCACAGCCGGCAGGCTGAAGACTTGACGTTGCAAGTCAATTTCGACACGCAGAATCTGTCTGGCGACCAATGCAACGTGGTGATCGACATCGAACGCATTTACCGCATCAGCGAGCGCCCGGAGCGCTTCGCGATTCCGTCGGTGCTGGTGGTCGATTATTCGATGCCGCAAATGAATGGACTCGATTTTTGCCAGGCGGTGCAACACCTGCCCTGCAAGAAAATCATGTTTACCGGCGCGGCCGATGAAAAGGTGGCGGTGGCCGCCTTCAACCGGGGCTTGATCGACCGCTACATCAAAAAAAGCGAGGACCATGCGCTGGACCGGCTGGAGCAGGAAATCATGGGTTTGCAGGAAGAATTTTTCCGCGAACAGTCCGACACCCTGCGCGACCTGCTGGTGCTACATCACTACAACTTTCTGCGCGATCCCGCCTTCGCCCAGCTGGTGCGCCACTTGTCGGCCCGCCACGGTTTTGTCGAGCATTACATCTTCCCCAATCCGAGCGGCATCCTGTTTTTCGACAGCGCCGGCAGCGCCACCCTGATGGTGGTGGAGACGGCCGCCACCATGCAATCGCAATTCGAAATCGCCCGCGACAGCGAGGCGCCGCCCTCGCTGCTCGAGGCCTTGCGCGCATGCCGCGTGATACCGTTTTTCGGCGGCGCGGGAGGCGACGGCATGTATTCCCAAGCCATCGGCAACCACTGGCACCGCTATTGCAAGGCGCCGCAGATTTGCCAGGGCAAGGAAAACTATCTGTGGGCCCTGTTCGACCTGCCCTCGCGTTACCTCGACGGCGCGGTATACTCGTATGCCCAGTTCCTGCAATCGCAAAGCGCGTCGCCTGGCGCCTCGCCTGGCGCCTCGCCTGGCGCCTCGCAAGCGGACGCGCCGGCGGCGGCCCCGGCGCGCGGCGCCAGCTTCGCCTGAGCCGGCCCGCTGCCTTAACCCTCGCGCAGCGTTTGCAGCGGCGGCTGGCGCAGCACGCTGCGCAAGCCGAGCCAGCCGCCGGCGATGGCGCACAGCGCCCCCACCACGATGCCGGCCAGCCACACCCCGGACGCGAAACTCCAGGCGAACTTGAACTGGTAAGTGGCCAGCGCCCAGCCCATGGCGGCCGCGCCGGTGGCCGCCAGCAAGCCGGCCAGGGCGCCCACCAGGCAAAACTCGATGAGCTGGGCTTGGCTCAACTGGCGCCGGGTGGCGCCCAGCGCGCGCAGCAAGCCCGCTTCGCGGGTGCGCTCGTCTTGCGAACCCATGAGCGCGGCGTACAACACCAGCACGCCGGCCACCAGGGTGAACGAAAACAGGAATTCGACCGCCAGCACCACCTGTTCCAGCACCGCTTGCACCTGTTTCAGCACGCCCCCCACGTCGACAATGGTCAGGTTGGGAAAGTCGCGCGCCAGCACGTTGCCGAAGCCGGCCTGGCCGGGCGGCAAATGAAAGGCCGTGATCCAGGTTTGCGGCATGTCGACCATGGCGGCCGGGTTGATGATGACAAAAAAGTTGACCCGCATCGAACCCCACTCCAGCTTGCGCAAACTGGTCACGGTGGCCTCGACCGGCTGACCGGCGATATCGAAACGCATCTTGTCGCCCAGCTTCACGCCCAAAGTCTTGGCGATGCCTTCCTCGACCGAGGCCTCGGCCAGCGGCGCGGCCCCGTCCGTGGCCGGCTTGAACCAGCGCCCCGACACGATCCGGTTTTCAGCCTGCATCTGCGGCATGGTGGACAGGTTGAACTCGCGGTCGGCCAGCCGCGCGGCCCGCTCCTCGGTGTAGGTGGCCGATGTGATGGGCGCGCCGTTGATGGCCGTCAAGCGGCCCCGTATCATCGGGTACAAGGGCGCGCTCGTCACGCCGGCGGCCGCCAGGCGGCGTGCGATTTGGTCTTTTTGCTCCGGCAAGATATTGATGATGAAACGGTTCGGCGCGTCGGCCGGGGTGGCGCTGCGCCAGGCCGCCATCAGGTCGCCGCGCACCACCGTCAATAACAGCAAGGCCATCAGGCCGAGCGCCAGCGAGACGATCTGAATCACGCTCGCGCCCGGACGGCGCTGCAAGGACGTGACGGCGAAGCGCCAGCTCTGGTGATCGACCAGGCCGCGCAAGCGCTTGAGCGACTTGATGCCCAGCCAACCGACCAGGGCGAACACGCCGCAAGCGCCCAGGAAACCGGCGGCGGTCAACAAGGCCAGCTGCAACTGACCCGTTTGCCACAGCAGTAGCGCGACAAAGGTGACGATGCCGGCCCCATAGGTGAGCAGCACCAGCGGCTTGGGTCCATCCTGCTCGCGCCGGATCACCCGGTTGTGCGGCACATTGCGCAGTTGCAGCACCGGCGGCAAGGCAAAGCCGATCAGCAGCAGCATGCCGGTGGCCACCCCTTGCAGGGCCGGCAGCACGCCGGCCGGCGGCAAGTCGTTTTGCACCAGATTGCCCAGAAAGGTCAGCAGCAGATAATGGCCGCCGAAACCGACCGCCACCCCGAGCACGCTACCGGCCAGGCCGACCAGCAAAAATTCGATCAAATACATCAGCGTGACCTGGTTCTGGGTCAGACCCAGGCAGCGCAGCATGGCGCAAGCGTCCAGATGACGCAACATGAAGCGGCGCGCCGCCATGGCCACCGCCACCGCCGCCAGCATGGCCGACAGCAAGCCCACCAGCGACAGGAAACGGTCGGCGCGCTCCAGGGTCGATTGCATTTCCGGCCGCCCGCCTTCGAGCGACTCGAGGCGCACGCCCTTGATCTTGTCGGCCTTGATCTTGTCTTCAAGCCAGCTCCCGAAAGCGCGCACCGCGGCCCCGCCGTGCCCGCCCGGCGCCGCCAGCAACAAGCGGTAGGTGACGCGCGAGCCGGGCTGCACCAGGCCGGTGGCCGGCAAGTCGGACAAGGCCAGCATCACGCGCGGCGCGAAATTGAGAAAGGAGGCGCCGCGATCCGGTTCGGCCGCGATCAATTGGGCCACCGTGAAGCTTTTGTCGCCCAGGCGCAAGCTGCCGCCCACTTTCAGGTTCAGGCTGCCCAACACGCTGCTATCGATCCACACCGTGCCGGGCGCCGGCACCGCGCGGGTGGCGCTGCCCACGCCGTCGGCGGCCTGCTCGGCCTGATCACTGATCTTCAGGCTGCCGCGCTGGGGATAGCCGGGCGAGACCGCTTTGACGGCGGCCAGCTGCGACAGCGATTGCTCGCCCTCGCCGGCCTGGGCCATGCTGGGAAAGGTGACGGTGTCGGCCAGCAGCAAGCCGCGCCGGGCCGCCTCGCGCCGCCAGGCCGGATCGATCGGCTGGTCGGCGTTGAGCACCAGATCGGCGCCCAGCAATTGATGGGCATCGCGGTTCAAGCCGGCGCGCAAGCGGTCGACAAAAAAGCCGACCGCCGACAAGGCGGCCACGGCCACCACCAGCGCCACCAGCAGGAAGCGCAACTGGCCGGCGCGCCAGTCGCGCCGGGTCATGTTCAGGGCAAGCTTTAGCATGGCAAACTCATCAAAAATGGTCTAGGGCGCGCAGGCGGCGGGCCGGCCGTCACAGCGCCTCGAAAAAAGCGTCCACCCGCTCGAGCAAGGCTTGTTTGTCGGCCGGGGCCAAAAAGGCGGCCGCGAAACTGTTGCGGGCCAGCCGGCGCGCGTGCGACAGGCCCAAGGGCAAGGCGTCAAAGGCGGCGATAAAATTATCGTTCAGGTAGCCACCGAAGTAAGCCGGGTCGTCCGAGTTGACGGTGACCATCAGGCCGGCGTCCAGCAGCGCCAGTAAATTATGCTGGTCCATGCTCTGGAACACCCGCAGCTTGACGTTCGACAAGGGGCACACGGTCAGCGCGATCTGCTCGCGCGCCAGGCGCGCCGTCAGGTCCGGGTCTTCCAGGCAGCGCACGCCATGGTCGATGCGTTCGACTTCCAGCACGTCGAGCGCGCCGCCGATGTAGGCGGGCGGGCCTTCCTCGCCGGCATGGGCCACGCGATGCAAGCCGAGCGCCTTGGCGCGGGCGAACACGCGCGCGAAGTTTTCAGGCGGATGGCCCAGTTCGGACGAATCGAGGCCCACGCCAATTAGCTTGTCGCGATGCGGCAAGGCTTGCTCCAGCGTGTCGAGCGCGTCCTGCTCGGGCAAATGGCGCAGGAAGCACATGATCAGGCTGGCGCTCACGGCGCTGTCTTGACAGGCGCGGTGGATGCCGCCGATCACGCTGGCGATCGGCACCCCACGCGCGGTGTGGGTTTGCGGATCGAAGAAAATTTCGGCGTGCAAGACGTTGTCGGCCGCCGCGCGTTGCAGATACGCTTGCGTCATGTCATAAAAATCCTGCTCCCGCAGCAGCACGCTGGCTCCGGCATAATAAATATCGAGGAACGATTGCAAATCGTCAAAGGCATACGCCTGACGCAACTGCGCGACCGATTGATACGCGAGCGCCACGCCATTGCGTTCGGCGAGGGCGAAAATCAATTCCGGTTCCAGCGAACCTTCTATATGGATGTGCAATTCTGCCTTGGGCATGTGCTGCACAACGCTGCGCAACTGCGGGTTCATCATCATGGTGTTCCTCAGTGGGTGTCGGCCTGGCGCCACGCGCGCAGGGGGCGCCGGCCAGCCATCTTAGCGCATCATGGCCGCGCGCACCGGCGCTGCCCCGCGCGCCGCCGCGCCGCCTTGGCGCGGGCGGGCCGAAAGGCTGGCCGGGGACGCTTGCGGGGCGGCGCGCGCGGTGTCGTTTTTTGAGCCGAATCGGTATCGGGAAAAGCATAAAAAAGTGCTAATTAATTTCTTTTTTCTCTTTATTTTCAAACACTTATAAACAAGTATTAAGGAAATTACGACATATCTTTTGACTTCCTGAACTAATAGAGCAATAATAAATTTCATAGACGTAAGATACCCAATACAGCACAGTGACATGCCGGACGCGCGCTAAAAAACACGGCACACGACGACCACGCCTTTTGATCCGGGCCATCCGGATCGGCGCAAGACGTGGCCGGCATAGAACAACAACAATCCAGGAGCACCAAGATACGGATCGGGCAGGAGCCATCACTTCCGACTGCCGATAATAGTGATAGCAGGTTAACATTAAAGGACATCTACATGACCATTTTTGACAACTACGCAGCACGGTACGAACGTACCCGGGAAGAAGAGATGTCTCTTTCCGACTATCTGGCTTTATGCAAGAAAGACCGCCTCACTTATGCCAGCGCGCCTGAACGCATGCTGGCCGCGATCGGCGAGCCGACCCTGGTCGATACCCGCAACGACACCCGCCTGTCGCGCATCTTCGCCAACAAGGTGATCAAGATTTATCCGGCCTTCCGCGAGTTTTACGGCACCGAGGAAGTGATCGAGCAAGTGGTGTCGTACTTCCGTCACGCGGCCCAGGGTTTGGAGGAGCGCAAGCAAATCCTGTATCTGCTGGGACCGGTGGGCGGCGGTAAATCGTCGATCGCCGAAAAGCTCAAGTCGCTGATGGAGCACGTGCCCTTCTATTGCCTGAAAGGTTCACCCGTCAACGAGTCGCCGCTCGGCCTGTTCAACGAGGAGGAGGACGGCGTCATCATGGAAGAGGATTACGGCATTCCGCGCCGTTATCTGCGCAACATTCCCAGCCCCTGGGCCGTGAAGCGCTTGCATGAGTTCAATGGCGACATCAATCAATTTCGCGTGGTCAAGCGCTACCCTTCGGTGCTGAAACAGATCGCCATTTCGAAAACCGAGCCGGGCGACGAAAACAACCAGGATATTTCTTCCCTGGTCGGCAAGGTCGATATCCGCAAGCTGGAAGACTATGCCCAGGACGATCCGGACGCATACAGCTACTCGGGCGGGCTGTGCCTGGCCAACCAGGGTTTGATGGAATTCGTGGAAATGTTCAAGGCGCCCATCAAGGTGCTCCATCCGCTGTTGACCGCCACCCAGGAAGGCAATTACAAGGGCACCGAAGGGTTCGGTGCGATTCCGTTCGACGGCATCATCCTGGCCCACTCGAACGAGTCGGAGTGGAAAACCTTCAAGAACAACCGCAACAACGAGGCTTTCCTCGACCGTATTTATATCGTCAAGGTGCCGTATTGCCTGCGGGTCAATGACGAAATCAAGATTTACGACAAGCTGGTCGCCAACTCCTCGCTGGAAAAAGCGCCCTGCGCCCCGGGCACCCTGAAGATGATGGCCCAGTTCGCCATTCTGTCGCGCCTGAAAGACCCGGAAAATTCCAGCATCTTCAGCAAGATGCTGGTGTACGACGGCGAAAACTTGAAAGACACCGATCCCAAGGCCAAGTCGATGCACGAATACGTCGATTACGCGGGGGTGGACGAGGGCATGAACGGCTTGTCGACCCGCTTCGCCTTCAAGATCTTGTCGAAAGTGTTTAACTTCGACAATACCGAAGTGGCCGCCAATCCGGTGCACTTGCTGTACGTATTAGAGCAGCAAGTCGAGCGCGAGCAGTTTCCGCCCGAGCTGGAACAAAAGTATTTTTCCTATATCAAAGAGCATCTGGCCCAGCGCTACGTCGAGTTCATCGGCAAGGAAATCCAGACCGCCTACCTGGAAAGCTATTCCGAGTATGGGCAAAACATTTTCGACCGGTACGTCACCTTCGCCGACTTCTGGATCCAGGATCAAGAGTACCGCGATCCCGACACGGGCGAGAGCTTCGACCGCGAATCGCTAAACAATGAATTGGAAAAAATCGAGAAACCGGCCGGTATCTCGAACCCGAAAGACTTCCGCAACGAAATCGTCAACTTCGGCTTGCGCGCCCGGGCTAATAATGGAGGCAAGAACCCGGCCTGGACCAGTTACGAGAAGTTCCGTACGGTGATCGAGAAAAAAATGTTCTCCAACACCGAGGAATTGCTACCCGTGATATCGTTCAATGCCAAGGCCAGCGCCGAGGATGCCAATAAGCACGCCGATTTCGTCGCGCGCATGGTGGAAAAAGGCTATACGGCCAAGCAGGTGCGGCTGTTATGCGAATGGTATTTGCGCGTGAGGAAGTCGTCCTAAGCGGCCCGTGCGGTTCCGGCCGGCGGTGCGCCGCCAGCCGGGACGGCGCCCCGCCCCCCTAGCAGCCGGAGGCATGTTTTGACTTACCTCATAGACCGTCGTCTTCAAGGCAAGAACAAGTCCGCGGTCAACCGCGACCGGTTCTTGCGCCGTTACAAGAGTCAAATCAAGGATGCGGTCGGGCGCGCCATCAAAGGGCGTTCGATCACCGATGTGGAAAATGGCGAAAAAATCTCGATCCCCGTCAAGGACGTGGGCGAGCCCGCCTTCGGTCACGCCCATGGCGGCGTGTGGGAAGTGATCAACCCGGGCAACCAGGAATATCAAAAAGGCGATTTGATCAACCGTCCCAAGGGCGGCGCCGGTTCCGGGCGCGGCAAGGCCGGCAATAGCGACCAAACCTCGGAAGACGATTTCATCTTCCAGCTGTCGCGCGAAGAATTCATGAATTACTTCTTTGAGGATTTGGAATTGCCGCATATGGTCAAGACCCAATTGACCGCCAGCACCGAATTCAAGAACCAGCGGGCCGGCTATAACATGTCGGGCACGCCATCGAATATCCACGTGCTGCGCTCGCTGCGCGGCGCGCTGGGCCGGCGCATCGCGGTGGGCGGCAATTCGCGCAAGCAAGTGATCGAGGCCGAGCGCGAGTTGGAAGCCTTGCTGCTGCAAGAGGTGCCCGAGCAAGACGCGCGGGTGGTCGAATTGCGCCGCCTGATCCACCACCTGCACACCCGGCTGCTGGCCATTCCCTTCATCGACCCCTTCGATCTGCGCTACAGCAACCGGGTCAAGGTGCCCAAGCCGATGACCCAGGCCGTCATGTTTTGCATCATGGACGTGTCCGGCTCCATGGACGAGAGCCGCAAAGACACCGCCAAACGCTTTTTCATCCTGCTCTACCTGTTCTTGAAACGGGTGTACGACAAGATCGAAGTGATCTTTATCCGCCACCACACGGCGGCGGCCGAGGTGGACGAGAACGAATTTTTCAATTCGCGCGAATCGGGCGGCACCGTGGTGTCCTCGGCCCTGCACTTGCTCAACACCATCCTGGACGAGCGCTACGGCGCCGGCCAATGGAACAGCTACGTGGCGCAAGCCTCGGACGGCGACAATTGGGACAACGATTCCCTGCTGTGCAAGCAAATGCTGATCAACACCATCTTACCCAAGGTGCAGTATTACACCTATGTGGAAATCACCGACGGCCCGGCGCAAAACCTGTGGGAGCAATATGCGGCCGTGACCGAGCACCATGCCCATTTCGCCATGCAGAAAATTGTCACGCCGGCCGACATCTATCCGGTGTTCCGTGAATTGTTCAAAAAGCAGCCTAAATAATGAACATGATGACCAAGAAACCCGTGCATCCCCGCGCCCTGCCCGAGCAGTCGGAATGGACTTTCGAACTCATCGAACAAATCCACGAAGAAATCCGGCGGGTGGCGGCCGATTTTGGCCTGGACACCTACCCCAACCAGCTGGAAATCATCAGCGCCGAACAAATGATGGATGCCTACACCTCGGTCGGCATGCCGGTGTCGTATAACCATTGGTCGTTCGGCAAGCATTTTCTCAGTACGGAAAAAAGTTACAAGCGCGGGCAAATGGGCTTGGCTTATGAAATTGTGATCAACAGCAATCCCTGCATCGCTTACCTGATGGAGGAAAACAGCCTGACCATGCAGTCGCTGGTGATCGCCCACGCCGCTTACGGCCATAATTCCTTTTTCAAGGGCAATTATCTGTTCCGCACCTGGACCGACGCGGAAGCGATCATCGATTACATGGTGTTCGCCAAGAACTACATCAATGAATGCGAGCAACGCCACGGCGTCGATGCGGTGGAAACCTTGCTCGACTCGTGCCACGCGATTCAAAACTACGGGGTCGACCGTTACAAGCGGCCCGCCAAATTGTCGATGGCGCAGGAAAACGCCAAGCAAAAGGAACGCGAAGCGTACGTGCAGTCGCAAATTAACGAGCTGTGGCGCACTTTGCCGCGCCGCGACGAGGAGGAAGTGAGCAAGAAGACGCCCCGCTTCCCGCCCGAGCCCGAGGAAAACCTGCTCTACTTCATCGAAAAATACGCGCCCCTGCTGGAGCCGTGGCAGCGCGAGATGGTGCGCATCGTGCGCAAGATTTCCCAATACTTTTATCCGCAACGGCAAACCCAGGTCATGAACGAGGGCTGGGCCACCTTCTGGCATTACACCATCCTTAACCAGCTCTATGACGAAGGGGTGATACGGGACGGCTTCATGATGGAGTTCCTGAAAAGCCATACCAACGTGGTGTACCAGCCGCCCGTCAACAGCCCTTACTACAGCGGCATCAATCCCTATGCGCTGGGATTTGCCATGATGAGCGACATCCGCCGCATTTGCGAGCACCCGACGCCGGAAGACCGCGAATGGTTCCCCGACATCGCCGGCAGCGACTGGCGTAAAACACTCGATTTCGCCATGCGCAACTTCAAGGACGAGAGTTTCATCGCGCAATATCTGTCGCCCAAGCTGATACGCGAATTTCATTTCTTCGCCGTGCTCGATGACGACAAGAATGACAAACTGGCCATTTCCGCCATCCATGACGACGTCGGCTACCGTTATGTGCGCCAGCAGCTGGCGGAGCAATATAACCTGGGTAACCGCGAGCCCAATATCCAGGTCTGGTCGGTCAACACCCGCGACGACCGCGCCTTGACCTTGCGCCATACCCAGTTCCAGCGCCGCCCCCTGAACCAGCAAGCCAACGAGGTGCTCAAACATGTGGCCCGGCTGTGGGGCTTCGATGTCCATCTCGACACGGTCGATCCTTCCGGCGCCATCGTCAGCACCCTCGAGTGCAAACGCGAAAAACGTAACCGACACGCTTAGTCCGGGGTGCCGCACGGGGCGGCGCCCCGTGCCGGCCACGGTGTCGGCCACCGCCTCGGCTACCGCCTCGGCCATCGTGCCAGCTTTTCTTCGGCGCAAACCCCACTTGTCTTTCCATTGTTCGCTTCAACGATCGGCCACGGCACCCGCTCGCCCGTCACCGGGCGCACGTCTCAATACAATTCAGGCAACAATTCCACGAAGCAGGTATAGTCGAGGCGAACGGCGGGGCCGATAATTGCACCTCTGCACTGTTTACTTGATTGAAAGACAGCCAACCAAACATTTACTTCGCTGAAGCGGACCCGGCCAAACTTAATTTTGTTTTTATAAATGTAGAAAGAACATCCGGTCATGGGGCGAAATGTTTGCAGTAATACCAATTTATTGATCTTGCTTTTTTCGCCATAGAAATGCTTAGCCGATATGATTCCTGATCGGCAGCAAAGACCGATTTATACCCAGATTTAACCGGTTTTAGAGGTGAAAAATCTAGGTAAGGTGCAGAAATCGTAGGTATAATTCGCCGATGTCCCGCATGCGGCTGGAGCAATTTTGTCGTCATGTTGGGGTTTAGTTGCAACAAAAGAGATGGTATTTGGAGAAAGCAGGCATGAATTTTTCGAACGAGAAAAGTACCGGGAAGAACTTTACGGGCATCACCATTGTTGTCCTGTTGCATGTCCTGGTGGCTTACGGGATCGTGACAGGCTTGGGTAAGCGTTTGGTAACCAAAATGGTCGAGCCGGTAGAAACGAAGATCATCGAGGAGGTGAAAAAAGCGCCGCCTCCGGATCTGCCGCCGCCGCCGCCTCCGCCGGAAATGAAAGCGCCACCGCCGCCCTTCATTCCGCCTGTTGAAGTGAATGTGCAACAACCTCCGCCGCAACAAAGCCCGATCGCCGTGAGCAGCGCTGAAAAACCGGCCACCACCGTTTTGCAGCCCGCCGTGGCGGCCCCGGCCCCGGCCGCGCCGACCGCTCCGGCCAAATCGGTGCGCATTCCCGCCGTGGTCGATTTCGGCACCTGCGCCAAGCCGGAATACCCCAAAAATTCGCTACGTAACGAAGAAACGGGCACCTCCCAGCTCTCTTTCCTGATCGGGGTCGACGGTCGCGTGGTCGAATCGAAAGTGGTCAAATCGAGCGGCTCGCGCGACTTGGATAAAGCAGCCGTGGCCGCCATCAGCAAATGCGTGTTCAAACCGGGTTCGGTGGATGGCAAACCCGAGCAAAGCTGGCAGCCGATGGCGTATGTCTGGACGCTCGAATAAACCGACGCGGCGGTACCGCTTCACACTTGATTTCGTTGTCCTAGCAGCGATCTGATTATTTTTAATTTTTGGAGGAAGCATGTTTAAGAACACCCGTCTGTCCGCTTTTTTTGCCGCGGTATTGTTGTCCGTCACCGCGACTAGCGCCCTGGTAGCAGCCCCGGCCTACGCCGACGCCCCCGCTTCGGCCGCCGCCGCGGCCGCGCCGGCCCCGGCCGCCGCGCCAGCGCCAGCAGCAGACGCCGCCGCTCCAGCCGCCGCCGCTCCCGCTGCGGCCGATGCCGGCGCGCCCGCGGTCAAGGCGGGCGAAAAGGAAGAAGTGCATAATCCGTTCGGTATCGAAGCGGTGTGGGCCGGCGGTTTCGTGCCGCGCGCCACCTTGATCATCCTGGCGCTGATGTCGATGGGCAGCTGGTACATCATCATCACCAAGCTGATCGATCAAATGAAGATCTTCAAGCAATCGAAGGAAACCTCGGCCAAGTTCTGGAAAGCGTCCTCTATCGCCGCCGGTTCCGCCACCCTGAAAGACGGCAGCCCGTTCCGTTTCATCGCCGAATCGGGCACCAAGGCCACCGCCCATCATGACGGCGCCCTGCTCGAACAAATCGATCTGAGCACCTGGGTCACGATGTCGATCCAACGCGCCGTGGACAAAGTCCAATCGCGTCTGCAAGACGGTTTGTCGTTCCTGGCCACGGTGGGCTCGACCGCGCCGTTCATCGGTCTGTTCGGTACCGTGTGGGGTATTTACGGCGCGCTGACCAACATCGGCATGACCGGTAACGCTTCCATCGACAAGGTCGCCGGTCCGGTGGGCGAAGCGCTGATCATGACCGCCTTCGGTCTGTTTGTCGCCGTGCCTGCCGTGCTGGGTTACAACTGGTTGGTGCGTCGTAACAAAACCGCCATGGAAGACGTGCGCTCGTTCAGCGCCGACGTGCACTCGGTCCTGATTTCCGGCGCGATGTCGACCAGCGAAGCTGGCCGTGCCGCCGGCGCTAAAAAGATTGGATAAGAACCATGTCGATGTCAGTGGGCTCCGACAACGGAGATGAAGATGCAGTGATGTCAGAGATCAACACAACGCCGCTGGTCGACATTATGTTGGTGTTGCTGATCATCTTCTTAATTACCAGCCCGGTGGTGCTCAAGCTGCAAAAGATCGCGCTGCCGAACGAGATCAACCAGACTGTCAAGACCAAGCCGGAAGATGTCAATATCGTCATCAACAAGGAAGGCGACATTTACTGGAACCAGACCAAGATGAAGGACACGAACGCCTTGTTTGAATTCTTGAAAGTGGAAGCGGTGAAAATGCCGCAACCCGAAGTGCATGTCCGGGGCGACCAGGAAGCGCGCTATGAATTCGTCGGCAAAGTGATTTTCACTGCCCAACGCGCCGGAATTCAAAAGGTCGGTTTCATCACCGAACCGCCTGACAAGGGTTGAACACACGCGCCGCGGCCGGTTTGCCGCGGCGCCGGCGCTTGGACTTCTTATAAGGAAACACCATGAGTATGAATGTCGGTTCGGGCAGCGCCAAAAACGCCGATCCCGAACCAATGATGGAAATGAATATGACACCCCTCATCGACGTGATGCTGGTGCTCATTATTATGTTGATCATCACGATTCCTAAGCAAAACCACTCGGTGAACTTGAATATGCCGGTTGGCAATCCGCCGCCGCCCACCAAGGATCCGGTGGTGGTGACCATCGACGTCGACTTCGACGGCACCATTTTGTGGGATAACGTGGTGGTGCCCGACCGCGCCGCGCTGGAGGCGAAACTGGTCAACGTGGCCGCGCAAGCGGACCAGCCGGAAGTGCATCTGCGTCCCAACAAGCTGGTGCCGTACAAATCGGTGGCCGGCGTGATGGCATCGGCGCAGCGTCTGGGGGTGACCAAGATTGGTCTGGTCGGCAACGAACAGTTCCAGTAATTACACTGGCGCCTCTGATTGTCGGCAGGCTCGTTCCATTTTCGACACGATAGGCAGGACAGTCCTGCCTATTTCGCTTTTTACTGAAAGAGTTTCCATGTCCAAGTTTCGTCTCGCCCATCTGGGCCTGGTAATGGCCGCCGTCGGCTTCACCCTGGCCCCGCCCATGCTGGGCCTCGCCCCACTGGCCCACGCGGCCGACACCGTGCGCGCCGAAGTCGGCAAACCGCTGCAAGAAGCCCAGAGACTGGCTTCGTCGGGCAAAAGCAAGGAAGCGCTGGCCAGGTTGCGCGACGCCGATGCGATCGGCAACAAGACCGCCTTCGAGACTTATCAGATCGAGCGCGTGCGTGCCTCGGCCGCCGCCGCGTCGGGCGACAACGCCACCGCCATCAAGGCGTTCGAGGCGGTGATTAATTCCGGCCGCCTGTCGGCCGCCGAAGCGCCCAAATTCACCCAGGCCCTGGCCGGCATGTATTATCGCGCCAAGGATTGGCCCAACGCCATTACCTGGATCAACCGCTCGCTCAAGGACCACGAAGACGCGCAGATGCGCGAACTGCTGGTGCAAACCTATTATGTGAGCGGCAATTACGCGGCCGCCGCCAAGGAATTGCAATCGTCGAAAAACCATAACGAAGGCCAACTGCAAATGCTGGCCAATATTCAGCTCAAGCAGGGCGACAAGGCCGGTTATGTGAGCACCCTGGAAAAACTGGCCGGCAATTATCCGAAAACCAGTTACTGGGCCGACTTGCTCAACCGCGTATCGGGCAAGCCCGGCTTTTCGGATCGTCTGAGCCTGGACGTGCAACGCCTGCGCCTGGGCGCCGGCTTGCTGGCCAAACCCGGCGAGTTCATGGAAATGAGCCAATTGGCGCTCCAGGCAAGCAACCCGGCCGAAGCGGTCAAGATCATCGACCTCGGTTACAAGAAGGGCGCGCTGGGCACCGGCACCGACGCGCCGCGCCACCAGCGCTTGAAGGATCTGGCCGCCAAGACCCTGGCCGAGAGCCAAGCCAATGCCGCCAAAACGGAAGCCGAGTTCATCAAGAACAAGGATGCCGACGGCCTGGGCGCGCTCGGTTTCGCCATGGTCAGCAATGGCCAGGCCGACAAGGGTCTCGATCTGATGAACCAGGCCGTGAAAATGGGCAGCGCCAAGCGTCCGGAGGAACTCAAGCTGCATCTGGGTATCGCCTACGCCCAGGCCGGCAAGAAAGCCAATGCGCTGTCGACCTTGAAGACCGTGCAAGGCGGCGATGGCGCGGCCGATCTGGCCCGTTACTGGAGTTTGCAAATCAATCACCCGGCCGCGTGACGCCGGCGGCCCGCACGCGGCCGCAACAGGCGCTGCCCGCCATGCGCGGGTGGCGCTTTTTTTATGGCCGCCGCGTCATGCGCGAGGCTCACTTCGAGCACGCTTGGGTCACACTCAGATCGCGCCCGGCGCGCGCTTTGCACGCGCGAGCCGCTGCGGCATACCGCGCGGCGAAGCGGCAGGTGTGAATAGCCGCAACAATCCGTATAATCCCCCCGTATAATCCCCCTTTGCGACGGTTTTCACCCAGATTCCCATGAAGGTATTTCGCGGACTTCCCAATGCCCAGGCGCGCGCGCCGTGCGCCCTGACGATCGGCAATTTCGACGGCGTCCATTTCGGCCATCAAGCCCTGCTGGCGCGCGTGCGCGCGGCCGCCAGCGCGCTGGGACTGGAAGCGGCCGTGATGACCTTCGAGCCCCATCCGCGCGAATTTTTCGCCGCGCGCGCCGGCGACCCGTCCAAGGCGCCGCCCCGCATCGCCAATTTGCGCGACAAGCTGCAATCGCTGTCGGACGCCGGCATCGACCGGGTCATCGTCGAACACTTCAACGCCCCTTTCGCCGCGCTCGGCCCGCGCCAGTTCACCGAACAGGTGCTGGTGCAGGGCCTGCATGTCAAATGGCTCATGGTGGGCGACGATTTTTGCTACGGCGCCGGGCGCGCCGGCAACGTGGCGCTGCTGATCGAGGCCGGCAAACAATACGGCTTCGAGGTGGCCACCCTGCCCACGGTGATGAACGGCAGCACCCGCGTGTCGTCTTCGGCGGTGCGCGCCGCGCTGGCCGAGGGCGATTTCGCCCATACCGAGCAGCTGCTGGGCCACCCGTACGCGATGTCCGGCCATGTGATCCACGGCCAAAAGCTGGGCCGCACGCTGGGCTTCCCCACCCTGAACCTGCGCGTGGCGCACCGCCCCGCCCTGTCGGGCATCTTCGTGGTGCAAGTGCACGGCCTGGCGGCGCGGCCGCTGCCGGCGGTGGCCAGCCTGGGCGTGCGCCCCACCGTCGACGACAGCGGCCGGGTGCTGCTCGAAGTGCACCTGTTCGATTTCGCCCAATCCTGCTACGGCAAACTGGTGCGGGTCGAGTTCATGAGCAAGCTGCGCGACGAAGAAAAATACGATGACTTGCCCACCTTGACGGCGGCCATTGCGCGCGACTCCGAACAGGCGCGCGCCTTTTTCGCGCGCCGCAGCGGCGCGCGCACCGCCACCGACCGAATTTGAGGCCGCCGCCACCGCGTCGCGCCGCCGTGCAGTCAACAGTTCCGCTCCCCCGCTACCCACATTGAAGAAAAATATGTCCGACAACAGCAAATCCGCGCCGCCCAAGTCCGCCAAAAAGCCGGACAGCAAATACCCGGTCAACATGCCCGAGACGCCGTTCCCGATGCGCGGCGACATGGCCAAGCGCGAGCCGGGCTGGGTCTTGCAATGGCAAGACAAGAAGATCTATCAGCGCATCCGCGCCGCCGCCGCCGGCCGCCCGAAATTCATCCTGCATGACGGCCCGCCCTACGCCAACGGCGACATCCACATCGGCCACGCCGTCAACAAGATCCTCAAGGACATGGTGGTCAAGGCCCGCACCCTGTCCGGCTTCGACGCGCCCTACGTGCCGGGCTGGGATTGCCACGGCATGCCGATCGAGATCCAGATCGAAAAACAGTACGGCAAAAACCTGCCCACCGCCGAGGTGCTGACCAAGGCGCGCGCCTACGCGCTCGAGCAGGTCGACCGCCAGCGCAAGGACTTTATCCGCCTGGGCGTGCTGGGCGAATGGGAGCGGCCATACCTGACCATGGATCACAGTAACGAGGCCGACGAACTGCGCGCGCTCGGCACCCTGCTGGAAAAAGGCTATGTCTATCGCGGCCTCAAACCGGTGAACTGGTGCTTCGATTGCGGCTCGGCCCTGGCCGAGGCGGAAGTGGAATACCAAAACAAGCGCGACCCGGCCATCGACGTCGGCTTCCCGTTCGCCGAGCCGGCCAAGCTGGCCGCCGCCTTCGGCTTGCCGGCGCTGCCGGCCGGCGCCGGCTTCATCGTGATCTGGACCACCACCCCGTGGACCATCCCGGCCAACCAGGCCATGAACGTCAACCCGGAAGTCAAATACGCGCTGGTGCAAAGCGCGCGCGATGGCCAGCCGCTGCTGCTCATTTTGGCGCAGGATCTGGTGGTGTCCTGCCTGGCGCGCTACAAGCTGGAAGGCACCACCATCGCCACCTGCGACGGCGCCGCGCTCGAAGGCATCGCCTTCCACCATCCGCTGCGCGCGGCCGACCCGTATTACGACCGCCTGTCGCCGCTGTACCTGGCCGACTACGTCACCACCGAGAGCGGCACCGGGGTGGTGCACTCGGCCCCGGCCTACGGCCTGGACGACTTCATCTCGTGCAAGGCGCACGGTTTGAAGGACGACGCCATCCTCACGCCGGTGCTGGGCGACGGCACCTATGCCGCCAGCCTGCCGCTGTTCGGCGGCTTGACCATCTGGGACGCGTCCAAGCCGATCTGCGCCGCCCTCACGGCGGCCGGCGCCCTGTTCGAACTGAAGATGTTCGACCATAGTTATATGCACTGCTGGCGCCACAAGACGCCGATCATCTACCGCGCCACCTCGCAGTGGTTCGCCGGCATGGATGTGGTGCCCAAGGACGGCGGCCCGACCCTGCGCCAAAGCGCGCTGCGCGGCATCGAGCACACCCGCTTCTTCCCCGACTGGGGCCAGGCCCGCCTGCATGGCATGATCGCCAACCGGCCCGACTGGACCCTGTCGCGCCAACGCCAGTGGGGCGTGCCGATGGCCTTCATCGTGCACAAGGAAAGCGGCGAACTCCATCCGCGCACCCCGGAACTGCTGGAGCAGGTGGCGCTGCGCATCGAGCGAGGCGGCATCGACGCCTGGCTGGCGCTCGACCTGCGCGAATTGATCGGCGACGAGGCCGACCTGTACGTCAAGAACAGGGACACGCTGGACGTCTGGTTCGATTCCGGCACCACCCACCAGACCGTGTTGGGCGGCCCGCAAGGCAAAGGCTCGCACGGCGCGCTGGCCGGCGGCAGCTTGAGCTTCCCGGCCGACCTGTATCTGGAAGGCTCGGACCAGCATCGCGGCTGGTTCCACTCCTCGCTGCTGACCTCCTCCATGCTCAACGGCAGCCCGCCCTACAAGGCGCTGCTCACGCACGGCTTCGTGGTCGATGGCGAAGGCAAAAAGATGTCCAAATCGGTCGGCAACACGGTCTCGCCGCAGGACGTGTCGAACAAACTGGGCGCCGACATCTTGCGCCTGTGGGTGGCCGCCACCGATTACACGGGCGAGCTGTCGATCTCCGACGAGATCCTCAAGCGCGTGACCGAATCGTACCGTCGCATCCGCAACACCTTGCGCTTTTTGCTGGCCAATACCTCGGACTTCGATCCGGCCACAGACGCGGTGCCGGTGGCCGAGCTGCTCGAGATCGACCGCTACGCGCTGGCCGACATGGGCGTGCTGCAAGCGCAGATCACGGCCCACTACGAACAGTATGAATTCCATCCGGTGGTGGCCAAGCTGCAAAACTTCTGCTCGGAAGACCTGGGCGGCTTTTATCTGGACATTCTCAAGGACCGGCTGTACACCTCGGCCCTGGATTCGCGGCCGCGCCGCTCGGCCCAGACCGCGCTGTGGCACATCACCCAAAGCCTGCTGCGCCTGATGGCGCCGGCGCTCTCGTTTACCGCCGAGGAAGCCTGGGCCGTGTTCGCCGCGCCCGAGGCTTACCAGGCCAGCGGCGAGACCATCTTCACCCAAACCTGGTGGCCCCTGCCGCAGGTGGAGGACGGCCCGGCCCTGCTGGAAAAATACGGCGTGCTGCGCGCGGTGCGCACCGACGTCACCAAGCAGCTGGAAGACTTGCGCACCTCGGGCGCGATCGGCTCCTCGTTGCAGGCCGAATTGACGCTCAAGGCCGCGGGCGCCAAATACCGCCTGCTGGCCAGCCTGGACGACGACTTGAAGTACGTCTTCATCACCTCGCAGGCGCGCGCCTCCGAAGTCGAGACCGAGGCCGAGGAATCGGTGCTGGTGGCCGCCTCGCAGGCGGCCAAGTGCGAGCGCTGCTGGCACTACCGGGCCGAGGTGGGCGCCGACGCGGCCCACCCGACCCTGTGCGGGCGCTGCGTGAGCAACCTGTTCGGCGCGGGCGACCGCCGCCGTTTCGCCTGACCGGGACCGGCGCCTCCACCGGCCTCGCCGCTTTCCGCCATGGCGCCTTGCGCCATGGCGGCCACGAACCACACTGACTACGCCATGGCCAACAAACGCACATTTTCGACCACGCCGCAAACCTCGCTCACGCCATGGATCGGCATCGCCGCCATCGTGATCCTGCTCGACCAGGTCAGCAAGATCACCATCACCAAGCTGTTTACCTATGGCGAGCAATACGTGGTGACCGGCTTTTTCAATCTGGTGCTGGCCTATAACCGCGGCGCCGCCTTCAGCTTCCTGTCCAACGAAAGCGGCTGGCAGCGTTATTTCTTCACCGCCGTGGGCGTGGTGGCGGCGCTGTTCATCCTGTATCTGCTCAAGCGCCACGCCGGCCAGCGCATGTTTTGCTGGGCGCTGGCGCTGATATTGGGCGGCGCCATCGGCAACGTGATCGACCGTGTCGCCTACGGCCACGTGATCGACTTCCTCGACTTTTACTGGAACGGCGTGGGCCACTTCCCGGCCTTTAACATCGCCGATTCGGCCATCTGCGTGGGCGCCGCCCTGTTCATCATCGATGAACTGCGGCGCGTGAACAAGTAACCGTCGGCGTCCCAGGAGAAGCAGATGCAATTGTCCGGCAAAAAAATCGTGCTCGGCCTGTCCGGCGGAGTGGCTTGCTACAAGGCCGCCGAGTTGTGCCGCGCGCTGACCAAATCGGGCGCCTCGGTGCAAGTGGTAATGACCGAGGCGGCCTGCCATTTCATCACGGCGGTGACCATGCAGGCGCTGTCGGGCCAGCCGGTCTACACCAGCCAGTGGGACGGCCGGGTGGCCAACAACATGGCCCATATCGACTTGACGCGCGACGCCGACGCGATCCTGATCGCGCCCTGCTCGGCCGACTTCATGGCCAAGCTGGCGCACGGCGTGTGCGACGACCTGCTCTCGACCCTGTGCCTGGCCCGCCCTCACCAACTGCCGCTGCTGCTGGCCCCGGCCATGAATGTGGAGATGTGGCAGAACCCGGCCACCCGGCGCAACGCGCGCCAGCTGCGCGAGGATGGCATTGTGCTGTTCGGACCGGCCGCCGGCGAACAGGCCTGCGGCGAAACGGGATTGGGCCGCATGCTCGAACCGCAGCAGCTGCTGGAAGAACTGGTGGCCGCCTTCCAGCCCAAGGTACTGGCCGGCAAACGGGTGTTGATCACGGCCGGCCCCACCTTCGAGGCGATCGATCCGGTGCGCGGCATCACCAATCTGTCATCCGGCAAAATGGGTTACGCGGTGGCGCGCGCGGCCCGCGAGGCCGGCGCCGAAGTGGTGCTGGTGTCCGGCCCCACCGCGCTGGCCACCCCGCACGGGGTGCGCCGCGTGAACGTGCAAAGCGCGCAGCAAATGCACGACGCGGTGATGGCGGCCGTCGACGGCCAGCATATTTTTGTGGCGGTGGCCGCCGTGGCCGACTGGCGGGTGGTCAACGCCAGCGATCAAAAAATGAAAAAGCAGGACGACGGCTCCGTGCCGCGGCTCGAATTCGCGCAAAATCCGGACATCCTGGCCGCCGTTGCCGGGCGCACCAATCTGGCCGGCCATCCCTACTGCGTCGGTTTTGCGGCCGAATCGGAAAACCTGGTGCAGTTCGGCGCCGACAAGCGGGTGCGCAAAGGCATTCCGCTTTTGGTCGGCAATATCGGCCACCACACCTTCGGCCAGGACGACAACACCATCATCTTGTTCGACGAGAGCGGCCACACGGTGCTGCCGCGCGCCGACAAGCTGACCCTGGCGCGCCAGCTGGTGTCCGAAATCGCCAAGCGGATCGAAAAAAAATCCTTGTTCCAGTAGGCGCCGCCGGCGCCCGCTGCCCTCCACCGTCACACAGAGTCAACATGAAGACCATCGATATCCGCATCCTCGACCCGCGCATGCGCGAGCAATTGCCGGCCTACGCCACCGCCGGCAGCGCCGGCCTCGATCTGCGCGCCTGCATCGACGCGCCGCTGGTGATCGAGGCCGGCCAGACCGTGCTGATCCCCACCGGGCTGGCGATCCACGTGGCCGATCCGGGCTATGCGGCCATGATCCTGCCGCGTAGCGGACTGGGCCACAAAAACGGCATCGTGCTGGGGAATCTGGTAGGCTTGATCGATTCCGACTATCAGGGCCAATTGATGGTATCGACCTGGAACCGGGGCCACAGCGCTTTCACGCTGCAACCGATGGACCGCCTGGCCCAGTTGATCATCGTGCCGGTCCTGCAAGTCAATTTCAATGTCGTCGAACAATTCGACCAAAGCGAACGCGGTGTTGGCGGCTTCGGCAGCACCGGAAAACAATAAGGAAGTCTGATGCCTGCTTTCGTCCAAGTCATGCGTACCAAGGCGCCGGGCGCCACCGCGCCGGGCGCCGCCGCGCTGGGCGCCACCGCGCTCGGGGCCGCCCTGCTGCTGGCCGGCTGCGCCACCACGGCGCCCGTCAGCGCCCCGGCCAGCAGCGCGGCGCCGTCGCCGGAAATGGCGGCCGCCGCCGCGCGTAATGTGGCGGCGCAGGAAACGCTGACCAAGATGGTGTCGCTGCAAGACCGCCTGTACCGGGTGGCGGCGCCGCTGCTGATCAATAACGCCGACCTGTGCAAAAGCCAGGCCCGCAATCTGTTGGGCTTTACGGCAAAGAACAAATATTCCTACCCGGGCGAATTCGCCGAGGCGGCCCAGACCGCCCTGGGCTATGGCGAGCGGCTGCAAGTGTCGGGCGTGCTGGCCGGCAGCGGCGCGGCCGCCGGCGGTTTGCGCGCCGGCGACGGCTTGCTCACGGTCGAGGGCAAGGCCCTGCCGTCGGGCGCGAACGCGGAAAGCCAGGCGGCCGCCATCCTGGGGCCGCTGGTGACGGGCCGCGCCAGCCTGCACATGACCATCGCGCGCGGCGACGCCACCCAGGCCCTGGTGGTGCCGGTCACGCGCGCCTGCGCCTTCCGGGTCGATCTGGGCAATGCCGACAACGTCAACTCGTACGCCGACGGCCAGCGCGTGCTGATCACGCGCGGCATGATCACCTTCGCCCAGAACGACGAATCGATCGCCTATGTGCTGGCCAAGGACATGGCCCACAACATCCTGGGCCACGCGGTCACGCAGCGCTCGACCGGCACCCTGGCCGGCATCATCGATAACCTCAACAATGTGCGGCCCGACGTCTCGGTGCTGGTGGGCAGCGCCGGCATCAAGGCCATGCCGCAGGAAATGGACGCGGCGGCCGACCGGCTGGCGCTGTATATGCTGGCGCGCGGCGGCTATAACATCGACAACGTGGCTTATTTCTGGCAGCGCTTGACGGCCCAGTATCCGGCCTCGGTGCTCAACAGCTATACCGCCAACCACCCGGCCACCCTGTACCGGGTGGCCGCCATCAACAAGACAGTGGCTGAAATCAAGGCCAAGCGCGCCGCCAAGCGGCCGTTGACGCCTTAAACATTGGGGAAGTCGGGGAAGTAGACGCCCATGACCCAGGTCAGGGCGGCGCAAAACAGGACGGCGATCAATAAGACGATGAGCAGCTTGCCAAACTTGGGATTGCCATCGTCGGCGCGGTCGGTAGGGTTGCTCATGGGCTCACTCGGCAGGCTGGCGGGACGCGTAGTATATGCCAGCCTCCCGCTCCCCGCCACAGTGGACCTTGCATTGGAGTGTAGCGGATGGATAGTATCGATTTAGAAGTATTGAAGACCAGCGCGGCCTGGGTCGCGGCCGGCCGCCGCTGCCAGTTGGTCACGGTGATCAAGACCTGGGGTTCCAGCCCGCGCCCGATCGGCGCCACCCTGGCCATTTGCGAGGACGGCCGTGTGGTCGGCTCGGTCTCGGGCGGCTGCATTGAGGACGACTTGATCGAGCGGGTGCGCCAGCATGGCATCGCCCGCACCGTGCCCGAGATCGTCAGTTACGGCATCAGCGCCGACGAGGCGCACCGCTTCGGCCTGCCCTGCGGCGGCACCATCGAACTGGCCATCGAACCGCTTTCGCCCGACAGCGCGTTAGCCGAGCTGCTGGCGCGCCTGGAGCGGCATGAACTGGTGGCGCGCACCCTGGCGCTAGGCAGCGGCGCGGTGACGCTGGCCGCCGGCGCGCCCGGGGCCGGCCTGCAATTGAGCGCCGAGCACTTGACCACCCTGCACGGCCCGCGCTGGCGGCTGCTGATCATCGGCGCCAGCCAATTGTCGCGCTTCGTGGCGCAGATCGCCATGGCCATGGATTACCACGTGATCGTGTGCGACCCGCGCGAGGAGTACCGCGCCGGCTGGCACGTGCCGGGCGTGCAGCTGGTGCACGCCATGCCCGACGACCTGGTGCTCGAATTGAAACTGGACCAGCGCAGCGCCGTGGTGGCCCTGACCCACGACCCCAAGCTGGACGATTTGGCGCTGATGGAAGCGCTCAAGTCGGACGCGTTTTATGTCGGCGCGATCGGTTCGCGTCTGAACAATAGCAAGCGCCGCGCGCGGCTGGCCCAGTTCGACGTGAGCGAGGCTCAATTAACCCGACTGCATGGTCCGATCGGCCTCTACATCGGCAGCAAGACCCCGGCCGAAATCGCCGTCTCCATCCTGGCCGAATTGACGGCGGTGAAAAACGCCGTGCCCGACGCGCTGCAAGTGCGCCATGCCGAGGCGATGCAAGCGCAAGACGCGCCCGAGGCGCTCGAGGGGCTCGAGGCGCCAGAGGCGCTCACCTCGCCGGCATGACGGGCGCCGCCGTCACCGAGATCGCGCTGCCGCCCCATTACCGCTGGCACGACGTGCTGGCGTTTCACCGGCGCGACACCGAAAGCGTGGCCGAACACGTCACGCCGCGGCGGATTCGCAAAGGCGTGCTGGTGGACGGCGTGGCGGTCGAAATCGGGATCGAGGTGGACCCGGCGTGCGAATACGCGCGCTGCGGCGTGCGGGCGGATGCGCCCCTTTCGGACGCGGCGCGGGCGCGCGTGGACGAGGCGCTGCGCAATATGCTGGGCCTGCGCATCGAGCCGCAAGCGTTGTTGGCGCTGACCGAAGCCGATCCGCTGATGGGACCCCTGGTGCGCCGCCGGCCCGGGCTGCGCATCGTGCAATCGGCCAGCGCTTTCGAAGCGCTGACCTGGGCCATCATCGGCCAGCAAATCAATCTGCCGTTCGCCATCGCGCTGCGGCGCAGCCTGATCCTGCAAACGGGGCGCCGGCATAGCGCGGGCTTATGGTGTTACCCGGAGGCGGCCGACGTGGCGCGCCTGGCGCCGGAAAGCTTGACCGCTCAAAAATTTTCACGCGCTAAAGCCGACACGCTGTTGCGCTTGGCGCGTCTGGTGCAGGAAGGCGCGCTGTCGCTGGCCTTGCCGGCCTCGGGCGAGGTGGAGGCGCTGGCCGCGGCGCTGCTGGCCGTCAAAGGGATCGGCCCGTGGACCGTCAATTATGCGCTGCTGCGCGGTTATGGCTATGCCGACTGCTCGCTGCATGGCGACGTCGCCATCCGCAGCGCGCTGCAACGCTTGCTGGGCGAGCCGGACAAGCCCGACCTGGCGCGCACCGAGGCGTTTTTGGCGCAATACAAACCGCAGCGCAGCATGGCGGCCGCCCATTTATGGGCCAGCTTGCAGCCGCCGGCCCCGGACTGAGCCGGCCGGCGGGGCGCCGGCCGGCTCGCCGGGCTAAATAACCGGGCTAAATAACCGAGCTGAGTAACCGAGCTGAATAACCGGGCCACATATCCGGGCTTAGTGACCCGGTTTGATCACCGGGTTGAATAACCGGGCTCAATAACCCCGTATGAGTTTGTAAGCCAAGTCGGGCGAGAAGACCCCGGCCGCCGCCGCGCAGCCATCGGCTTCGCCGGGCGACTTGATCCACAAGGTCATTTCAGGTTGGGCGCCGGCGCCATTGCGGGTCGGCTTTTTGCCGATTTTACGACCGGCGGGATCGCACCACTCGGTGCCAAGCGGCCCATTGCCGTTGCGGCTGGTGTCCACCACGAACGGACGGGTGTAGCCGAACTGCTGTTGCAGCGAGGCGGACACGGCCGCGCCATAAGCATTCGATTCGGCGTCGGTGCGATAGTTCGACACATTGAGCGAGAAACCGTGCGCGTCGGCGATGCCGCCGTTGTTGAGCCGTTTGGCCGCTTCAGCCGGCGCCAGCCATGTGCTGTTACCGATGTCGAGATACAGCGCGGCGCCGGTCTGTTTGAATTGGGCCACCGCGTAGCGTATCAGGTTGAGGCGGTCGGACTGGTTGGCCGCGCTCAGGCAATCGAGTTGCGGCAACGCGTCCGGCTCCAGGATCACGACGGCTTGGCGTTTGCCGATGGCGGCGGCGAACGCGCGAATCCAGTCCTGATAGGCGCCCGAACTGCCGGCGCCACCGCTGCTGTATTGACCGCAATCGCGGCCCACGATGTTGTAGGCCACCAGCACCGGGGTCTGGTTGCGGGCGGCGGCGCCGGCCACGTAGCTGTTGACGGCGCCGCCGATCTCGCCGCTCCAGTTGCCGAACCAGCGCGCGCTGGGTTGATTGACGATCTGGGCGGCAATATCGGCGCGGCGGCTATCAGAAGGATTGGCGTTGACCCAACGCGCCGCGTTCGAATCCGGGTCGATATACAGGCCGGTGGCCGGGGTGGCCGGGTTATCCGGGTCGGGCGGGTTTGGCGGGTTGGGCGGGTTGGCGGGCTCGTTGCAGCCGTCGCCGGTGACGGTGACGTTCGGCTGCGTCTTGTTTCCGCTGAAACCGACGACCATGCCGAACGACACGCTGCCACCGGCGGAAATGGTGGGATGGCTGCCGTTGTCCTTGATGGTCACGTTATTGCCATTGAAAGCGTAGCTGGCGCCCCAAGGGGCGTTGGCGGCCCACACCGGGGCCGGGTAATTCAAGCTGACACTCCAGTTGCTCACGGCGCCGCCACCGCTATTGGTGAGCACCAGATCGGCCACATAACCGGTGCCCCAATCGTTGCGGGTAAGGTAGCTGACGCTACAAGTGGAAGCGGCGCTTGCCATGCCGGCGCTGGTCAAGATGAGCGCGGCGATACCGGTATAAGCTATTTTTTTAAACATTGTTTTCCTTTAAAAGAGTCTACATTGCTGCAAGACGGGCCAGCGGTCATAGGTCCCCGAGACAATAGGGACCAAAGGTGGGTGGAGTTAAGCGCCATGAAGTTCATTATTAATAAGTAAACGTTTCTACTTTGTAAGGTTGAGGCGCTTTGGTCAGCTGGCCCGGAAAACAAAAAAGCCGCGTATCCCTCGTGAGGATCGCGGCTTTCTGGTCTTGCTGAACTACTTATTTGGTTGCGGGGACAGGATTTGAACCTGTGACCTTCGGGTTATGAGCCCGACGAGCTGCCAGACTGCTCCACCCCGCGTCTGTGTGTGGCTATTATAGGGGTGCGGCGTGGTTTAGGCAATCCCTATCCCGAGATAGCGCGTAATAGTTCAATTTAATGTACGGTGGCCCCGTCAATGCGGCGCCGACCCGCTGGGTGCGCCATTGCGATGCGGCGCGGGCACGTCAATCGGTGTACAGTAAGCGCTAAACCGACTCTCGCCATGACCCATGAAATTTTGTTCCGAATGCGCCCATCCCGTCGCCCTGGAAATCCCGGCCGGCGACAACCGCCCGCGTTACGTCTGCGCCCATTGCGCCACCATTCATTACCAAAATCCCAAGATGGTGGTCGGCTCTATTCCCGTCTGGGAGCAAGATGGCCCGCTGCGCATCCTGCTGTGCAAGCGCGCCATCGAGCCGCGCTATGGTTACTGGACCCTGCCGGCCGGATTTATGGAAAACAATGAGACCACGGCCGACGCGGCGCTGCGCGAAACGGTGGAGGAAGCCGGCGCCAACATCGAGCTGGGCAACTTGTTCAGTCTGCTCAACGTGGCCCCGGTGCACCAGGTGCATATGTTTTATCTGGCCCGCCTGCGCGACCTCGACTTCGCACCCGGGATCGAGAGCCTGGACGTGCGGATGTTTACCGAGCAAGAAATTCCGTGGGACGAGCTGGCCTTCCCCACCATACGGGCCACCTTGGAACTGTTTTTTGCCGATCGCGTCAAAATGCGTGAGGGCGGCGGATACGGCTTCCACGAACATAACATCACGCGGCCGATGGCCCATGCCGGGCATGCCCCAAACGCGACAAACGCCGCAAACCCAGACTGATGTGCCGCGATGCGCTTGCCAACCTTGAACCAGCCTACATGGATGTGACGCGCCGATGATACCCTGGCTCGATGTCCACACGCCGTTCCCCGACGTGTCGCATGCCCTCACGGGCGACGCGCCCGGTCTGCTGGCGGCCGGCGCCGACCTGTCGCCGCAGCGCCTGCTGGCCGCCTACCGGCGCGGCATCTTTCCCTGGTTTTCCGAAGGCCAGCCTATTTTATGGTGGAGCACCGACCCGCGCATGGTCTTAATGACCGAGCATTTCCGCGTCTCCGACAGCTTGAAAAAAGCGCTGCGCCGGGTCGCCCGCAGCGCCGCCGCCGACGGCCGCTGGCAAGTGCGCTTCGACGGCGACTTCGAGGCCGTGATGCGGGCCTGCGCGGCGCCCCGCAAGGACGGCCCCGGCACCTGGATTTCGGACGATATCATCGCCGGCTACGGCGGCTTGCACCGGCTCGGCTACGCGCACTCGTCCGAATTATGGCTCGACGGCGAACTGGTGGCCGGGGCCTACGGCGTGGCCATCGGCCGCATGTTTTACGGCGAATCGATGTTCGCCCGCGTCACCGACGGGTCCAAGATCGCGCTGGCCTATCTGGTGCAGTTCCTCAAGCAACACGGTGTGGCCATGATCGACTGCCAGCAAGAGACCGCGCACCTGGCATCGCTGGGCGCGGCGCCGATTACGCGCGCCCGCTTCCTGGCCCACTTACGCGACGCCATCGAGCAACCGGCCATCACCGACTGGCAACCGCTGGCGCCGCCGCGCACGGCCCCAGCCGGCGCCGGCGCCGGGGTGGCGGCCGATGTCGCGGCGCCCATGTAGCGGCGCGGACGGGCGGCCGCCGTAGGGCCGTGGTACGGCGCCTCGCGCGCCGAAACCACGCGAACAGGATATGATACAGATACGGACATTGACCGCTGTTTCAACCGCACCGATAGGACGTGCATGACGCATCTAAATGACCTGCCATTTTCGACCTTGCAGTTCTACACGACTGCGCCCTACCCGTGCAGCTACCTGAGCGACCGTCAGGCCCGCTCGCAAGTGGCCACCCCTTCGCACCTGATCAACGCCGACGTCTATTCGGAACTGGTCAAAAACGGCTTCCGGCGCAGCGGCATCTTCACTTACCGCCCGTATTGCGACGGCTGTCAGGCGTGCATTCCGGTGCGCGTGATGGCAGCCGCCTTTCAGCCCAACCGCGCCCAGCGGCGTGCCTGGCAGCGCCACGCCACGCTGGTGGCCAGCATCGCCAGCCTGTCCTTCGTGGACGAGCACTACGATCTGTACCTGCGCTACCAGAGCACGCGCCATGCCGGCGGCGGCATGGATCAGGACAGCCGCGACCAATATGCCCAGTTCCTGCTGCAAAGCCGGGTCAACACGCGGCTGGTGGAATTTCGCGAACCGAACGGTGTGCTGCGCATGGTGAGCATCATCGATGTGCTGGCCGACGGGCTGTCCTCGGTGTATACCTTCTTCGACCCCGACGTGGCCGGCGCCTCTTACGGCACCTATAACGTGCTGTGGCAAATCGCCCAGACGCGTGAACTGAAGCTGCCTTACGTGTATCTCGGCTACTGGATCGCCCAAAGCCCCAAGATGGCGTACAAGATCAACTTCAAGCCGCTCGAGGCGCGCGTGCGCGGCGGTTGGGGTCCGCTGCCGCAGTCCGATCCAACCCGCTAGCCCGGCGCGGTAGAATACCGCACCATATTAACAGCGGGCCCGCTTCGCCTCGCGCGGCATCGGCGCAGGCGGCCCGCTTCCACTTGAAGCCTTCCATGTCCCAAAAACTGCTGTACGCCCTGACCCGCCCCCTGCTGTTCGCGCTGGACGCCGAGACCGCGCATCATCTGACCCTGCCCGGCCTGAAGCGGGCCGCCGCGCTGGGCCTGACCGGCATGCTCACGCTGCCGCGCGCCGATCCGCGCAGCGTGATGGGGCTGCGTTTTCCCAATCCGGTCGGGCTGGCGGCGGGTCTGGACAAGGACGGCGCCTACATCGACGCGCTGGCCGCACTCGGTTTCGGGTCCATCGAAGTGGGCACCGTCACGCCGCGCGCGCAAGCGGGCAATCCCAAGCCGCGCATCTTCCGTCTGCCGTCGGCCAAGGGCATCATCAACCGCATGGGGTTTAACAATGGCGGGGTGGACGCTTTTGTCGCCAACGTCCATGCTTCCCGTTTTTACCAGGAGCGGGCCGGCGTGCTGGGGCTAAACATCGGCAAAAACGCCGACACGCCGATCGAGCAGGCGGCCGACGACTATCTGCATTGCCTGGAAAAGGTCTATCCCTACGCGAGCTACGTGACGGTCAATATCTCCTCCCCCAACACCAAGAACCTGCGCCAGTTGCAAGGCGCCTCGGAGCTCGACGCGCTGCTGGCTCAATTGAAGCAGGCGCAATCGCGCCTGGCCGAGCGCCACAAACGCTATGTGCCGCTGGCGCTCAAGATCGCGCCCGACATCGACCACGAACAAGTGAAAAACATCGCCGGCGCGCTGCTGCGCCATCAGATCGATGGCGTGATCGCCACCAACACCACCTTGAGCCGCGCCGCCGTGACGGGCCTAAAGCATGGCGAGGAAACGGGCGGCCTGTCGGGCGCGCCGGTATTCGATTTGTCGAACGGCGTGATCCGCCAACTGAAGGCGGAACTGGGCGACGCGCTGCCGATCATCGGGGTGGGCGGCATCCTGCGCGGGGCCGACGCCCGCACCAAAATCGAGGCCGGCGCCAGCCTGGTGCAGCTGTACAGCGGCTTGATCTACGCCGGCCCCGCGCTGGTGCGCGAGTGCGCCGAAGCGGTGCGCGGACGCTGAGCGAGGACAGCACACGGCGTTATTCATCGTTTCATATATCTTTATTCGAAAGCAATCCTGGGAAAATGGGTGACGCGCTGCTAAGCTGGCGCGTCCATTTTCAATCCGCCTGGCCGCTCCCGCGTCAGCGCGCTTTTCAGTAAAGAGATTTTTGTATGCGCCATTCACCCCGCCGTCCCCGACCTACCCGCGCCCTGCTGGTGACCGGCCTGATCGCCTCGCTGGGCCTGCCCGCCATGGCGCGCGCCCAGCAGGACGCCGCCGGCGCCGCGGCCGACGGCGAACTGCAATCGGTGATCGTCACCGGCACCTTTTCCAAGAGCCGCCGCACGGTCGATTCGGAGTCGCCGATCGACATCATCGGCGCGCGCGAATTGACCAGCTCCGGCTCGGGCGAACTGGCCACCGTGCTGGCGCGCCTGGTGCCGTCGATGAACTTCCCGCGCGCCTCCGGCGCCGACGGCAGCGACGCGGTGCGTCCGGCCCAAATGCGCGGCCTGTCGCCGGACCAGACCCTGGTGCTGGTAAACGGTAAACGCCGCTACACCTCGGCCGTGGTCAATGTGAACGGCACCGTGGGCCGCGGCTCGGCGCCGGTCGACTTGAACGCCATTCCGATCGCCGCCATCGACCATATCGAAGTGCTGCGCGATGGCGCCGCCGCCCAATATGGCTCGGACGCGATCGCCGGCGTGATCAACATCATCTTGAAAAAAGGCGCCGCCGGCGGCGATGTGGAGCTGGGCTACGGTCAGTACCAGGAACACGACGGCAAGCAGAAAAGTGTGAACGGCTCGGCCGGTTTCGCGCTGGGCGACCGCGGCTGGGTGAGGGTGGCGCTGGAATTGGCCGAGCGCGAGCCGACCAACCGCGCCAACCCCGATCTGCGCAATCCGAAAGAGCCGCGCTACGGCCAGGTCAACCAGCGCCTGGGCGATCCTTCGACCCGGCCGCAAACCCTGTTCGTCAACAGCCAGCTGCGCCTGACCGACAATATCGACTGGTATGCGTTCGCCAATTACGGCGAGCGCAACACCTCGTCGGCGGCCACTTGGCGCACCGCCTACACCGGCGGCGTGCTGCGCGCGCCGGCCATTTATCCGGAAGGCTTTTTGCCGCTGGAAAACAGCCGCTCGACCGACCAGTCGCTGGTCACCGGTTTGCGTGGCGAGACGGCCGGCTGGCGCTGGGACGGCAGCCTCAATTACGGCAGCAATCTGTTCCACCTGGAGCTGGACCATACCGTCAACCAGAGCCTGGGCGCCAACAGCCCGACCCATTTTTATGCGGGCGAGCTGCAAAACCAGCAGTCCTTGTTCAATCTCGATGTGGCGCGCGACTTCGCCGTGCCGCTGCTCAGCGGCCCGTTGACGGTGGCGCTGGGCGCCGAGTCGCGCCATGAAAGCTACCGTATCCGCGCCGGCGATCCGGCCTCGTATGTGGGGGGTGGCTCGCAAGGCTTTAGCGGCTTCCGCGCGGCCGACGCCGGCCGCAACAGCCGTCATAACAGCTCGCTGTATGTGAACCTGGAAGCGGAATTGACCAAAAAACTGTCGGCCGCGCTGGCCGTGCGGCACGAACGGTATAGCGACTTTGGCAGCACCACGTCGGAGAAGGCTTCGGCCCGTTATGCCTTCTCCGACGCCGTCTCGCTGCGCGCCACGGCGTCGAGCGGATTCCGCGCGCCGTCGCTGGCGCAGCAGTTCTATACCATCACCACCAGCACTTTCCTGGTCGGCCCCGACGGCCTGTCGCCCACACCCACCGAAACCGGCACCTTCGCCGTCAATAGCCAGGCCGCCCAAGCGCTGGGCGCCCAAGCGCTCAAGCCGGAAAAGTCGCGCAACCTGAGTGTGGGCGTGCAGTTGCAGCCGACCCGCTATTTCAACACCACGATCGACGCCTACAGGATCGACATCGACGACCGCATTTTGTATTCGTCTAATTTGTCGCTGTCCGATGCGCTCAAGGCCCAGCTGGCGGCGCAAGGCACGTTTGTTGGCGCCGCGCGCTATTTCGCCAACGCGCTCGACACCCGCACCACCGGCGTCGACCTGGTCAGCACCTACCGCATCGATTTGAAAGAGCGCGACCGGATCGACTTCACGCTCGCCTATAACCGCAATAAAACGGCGGTGCGGGCGGTGGCCCCCAATCCAGCCTTTTTGGCCGCCAATAAATTGGTGTTGATCGACCGCCAGACCATCAACCGCGCCACGGTTGGCTCGCCCAAGGACAAATTCAGCCTGGCCGCCGACTACGCCAGCGGGAACTGGAGCGCGCGCAGCCTGGTCACCCGCTACGGCAGCTTCACCGTACCGCAAAACAACGCGGCACTGGACCAAGTGTTCGATCCGCAATGGGTGCTCGACTTGTCGGGCAGCGTGAAGCTGAGCAAAAACTGGCGCCTCACGGCCGGCGTCGATAACGTCACCAACCGCTATCCCGACCAGCTGACCACGGCCGGCAATTTGAATTCCGACGGCATCACCCCGTACAGCATTTTTTCGCCGAACGGGTTTAATGGCCGCTACTACTACGCCAAAGCAGGCTATAGCTGGTAGGCGCTGGCGCGGCGGCATGCGCCACGTGCCGCCCCCTTACAGATCGGCTTGAAAGCCGATTAACGGACCCACCTGGCCCGGCATCATCGCGATGGCCGGGCTTTCGCGCGTTCGAGCGCATCGCGGCGCCGCCCCTGACTGTTCTGGTCATGCCGCCCGAGCCCGGTCAGGCCGCGGCTATCCAATTTCACTATCGCATGACACCCGTTATGTGCTAACTTCGGGCTGGTGATATCGATATCAATGCATGTTCATCATGCATGCTTAGTGAAGAAATATTAAGGCAATGAATTTATTCGTCAAACCGTGCTCCCTGCTGGACCAGGAGCGGCCATGCCACGTGTGCTAATGCGTGTGCTCGGCGTCGCCTTGGGTCTGGCGATGCAGCTGGCGCATGCCCAGATCGCTTCCCTGCCGGACCAGTTGACCGCGGCTATTTACCGAACCGATATCGAGGCGGTGCGCACCTTGCTGGCTCAGGGCGTGCCGGTCAACGCGGCCGACAACGACGGTTTCACCCCTTTGGTGGCCGCCGCCAGCGCGGCCCGGGTGCAGCCGCAGTCGTTCGAGATCATCGACCTGCTGCTGGCCGCTGGCGCCAATCTGGAGCGTTCGGCGCCCGTCACCGCGCTGGACGCGGCCGCGCGCAACGGCCAAGCCAATGTCATGGCGCATCTATTGGGCAAAGGCGCCAAAATCAACGCCGGCATGGAAAGCGGCCACACCGCGTTGTTTCAGGCCACGTGGCGCCGCTCGGCCAGCACGGCCGCCATGCTGATCGCGCACGGCGCCAACGTGCATACCCGCACCGCGGAGGGCTGGACACCTTTGCACATGGCCGCCCTGTATGGCATGGCCCCCACCGTGCGCCTGCTCATCAAGGCCGGCGCCAGTGTGAACGCGCGCGCGAAAGATGGCAAAACCCCGCTTGCCTATGCGCGCCGTGGCGCGCCCGCGCTCGGCGCCAGCAAGGCCAAGCCGGATCTGATCAAGGCGCTGGTCAAGGCTGGCGCGGTGGAGTAAAGCGGCGTGTACGCGCGTCGGTACAGCGCCCCAAGGCGGCCCCTTCATGACCGGCCTCTGCGGTGTCGATACCGATTACCTAATCAGGCGCACCCATCAGCAAACCGGCGATGGTGTGGGCTTGCCGGATTGGCTCTAGCCGGTCAAGCACGCGGCACGCCACATGGCGACGCAACTCGGGCGCCAAGCCGGCGTAATAAGCGCGGCTCAATTGCAAATCATGCTTGTCGGCGTTGCAGCCGTCCGGTGCATCGGCGCCCAGCACCAGCACCGGCCGCGCTTGCGACGACACGTTGGCGCTGCCACGGTGGATGGTGAGCGCCGAGCGGGCCGAGATGTCACCCATGCGCGCCAGTTTGCGTTGCCGGCGCGCCTCGTAGCGGGCGGCCAAGGTTTGCCCGGGAAACATGGGCTGGTCCCCTTCCCACGTGTCCCATTGGGTGCCGGGGGCGATTTCCAGCGGCCCCATTTCTTCGGTGACATCGACCGTGCTCAAATTGAAGGCCAGCGAATCGAGGCGCCGTCCGGTCACCGTGCGGGACGGCGCCGGGAAGTCGCGGTGCCATGGCTGTTTCATGGCGCCCGGCTGCGCCACGTCGAAACCGACTTCAACGATTTTATAGTCGGGCCCCAGCACGGCGCGGCACACGGCCACCACCCAGGGGTGACCGAGCAAATCGGCGAAGCCGCGCAGCCGTTCCGGGTGGATCTCCACGTAATAACGGTGCGGACCGCGCTCGAGCGCGCCACCCGGCCGGGCGCGCGCCTCGTTGAACAGCTGATCGATGTCTTGACCCAGCCGCACCACCCAGTCGTGCGAAAAGGCGCCCCGGCGCACGATGTAGCCATCGCCGTACAGGCCGCCCATGATGGCGCCGACGTCAAATTGATCAGCTTCACACATCGATACGGCATTCATATCAACGGAAACTATGTCCCCAGAACTCATGCAAACGGCCCTCGTTGCGGCGCCGCCCTGGCCCCGCCCACGGCGGCCACTGTCCTGCGGCTCCTTTCCTATAGACCGTTCAGTGCCGCCGAAGTTCAGCCAGGCGCACGCCGATCAGGCGGCCCCGCCATGCTCGGTGGCAGGGTCGATTCGGCCCGGATCAGGTGCGGCGCCTGGCGCGGGATACATTCCTAGGCGTACGAGCGCAAGCAGGCGCCTCGCGGCGCCGCCGGCCCCACTGTCGGCTTGCTTAAAACCAGGGCGCGTCTTCCGGCATGGCCGGCTCGATCCGGTAGTCCGCCAGCCAAGCCTTGAGTCGCTTGAGATCGGCAAACGCCGCGAGGTCGGCCTCGATGTGCATGACATTGGCGCGCATCCGGGCGATGTCCACTTCCAAACTTTTCATCAAGGTCTTGGGTAGCAGGCGCCGACCGGGTTCCCAACCCAGATCGAGCATCAGCTGGAGCTCCAGCGCGGCGATCTGCGCGCCGACCTCGCCCACTTGTTCTTGCAGAACCATGTTGTATTGCTTGATACGGTCGTCGGCCAGATTGTTCAGGCCGGCCTGATCGATCTGCGCCACCTCCAGCTGCATTTCCAGCAGCGCCAGCAAATCATTGGCCGCGTAAGCGACGTTGGCGCGCTGCATCAGAGCGGTCTTGCGCGCGTGTTCGGCGGGGTCCGATTCGCGGTCCGGATGCAGCGCGCTGGCCAGCTTGCGAAAAATATCGCGCACCGAATGCTTCAGCTTGAGCTGCTCGGCTTGATGACGCGCCTCGCGCGCGCTAGGCTTGGCGGGTTTGGCGGAAGCGTCGGTTCCGGTTCCGGTTCCGGTCCCGGTCCCTGCGGCCGATTCGGCTTGCGTGCGCGCGCGCTCATCCAAGTGTTCTTGAAACGCCTTGAAAAAAGCGGCCGGCGAGCTGACATCGACTTCCTCGCCCAGTTCGATGCCGGACGCTTCGGACAACATGGCGCGCAGCTCGGCATGGTCGGCCTCGGTGTCCAGATCGAAGTCACGGCCGCTATATTTGTTATAGATCGCCTTGATCGCCTCGTCGTCGTCGCCCGCCATCAAGGGTTCCGCGATGCCGATGATCAAATCGGCCAGTTTCGCCTTGTTTTTTTTGCCCATTGCCTTGTTGTCGTGGGCCATATCGAGCACCGACACCAGCTGTTTGCGAAGGGTGTCGAAACGCTCCGCCAACGGTTGAAATTGGCTATCGGCCAAGGCCCGTATGTGAGGTAATTGATCGCGCCACAGGGCCAGTCTGGCGCGCTCGGCGTCGAGCTTCTTGACTAGGGAATTGAAGCGCTTGCGCTCGCGCGACAGGGGGCCGCCTTGAGTGGACGCGGCGATACGAACGGCATAATCGTGTGTGAGCGGCATGGGAAAGCGAACCAAATGGGATCAATAACGGCGCCATTATAGTCGGCTCCCGGGCCGGACCGGCGCGCCCCAAGCGCTGCCATGTCGATCAGGCGGCTTCGCCATGGTTCATGGCGCGGTCGATATCGGCCCGGGTCAGGTCCGGCGCCAACTGCAAGATGAATTCGTAGGCATAGGAGCGCAAGTAAGCGCCGCGCCGCACCGCCAGCCGGGTGGTGTTGGCGGCGAACAGGTGCGAAGCCTCGATCGCTTGCACACCCTTGTCGCGCACCGCGTCAAACGCCATGGAGGCGACGATGCCCACGCCCAGCCCCAACGCGACATATTGCTTGATCACGTCGGAATCCATGGCGGTGAGCACGATGTCGGTTTCCACTCCGGCGCCGGCGAAGGCGGCATCGATATGGCCGCGGCCGGTGAAGCCACGGTCGTAGGTGATCAGGGGGAAGCGGGCCAAGTCTTGCAGCTGAACGGGATCGCGTTCGAGTAGCGGATGGCCGTCCGGCACCACGATCAAATGGCTCCAGCGATAGCAGGGAAACGACACCAGGTCGGGAAACTGGCTCAAGCCCTCGGTGGCGATGCCGATGTCGGTCTTGCCCGACAAGACCCATTCGGCGATATGCTCGGGCGAGCTTTGCTGAAGCGCGATGCGCACCTCGGGAAAAGCGGCGCGAAAGGTTTGCACCACCTTGGGCAAGGCATAGCGGGCCTGGGTGTGGGTGGCCGCCACCGACAAGGTGCCACTGCTCTGGCCGGCGTATTCCAGGCTGGCCTGTTGCAGGTTTTCCGCCTCGATCAAGAGCCGGTCGACGATTTTGAGGATGCCCTTGCCGGGCTCGGTCAAACCGGTCAGGCGCTTGCCGTTGCGCTCGAATATCACCACCCCCAGCTCATCTTCAAGTTCGCGGATCTGGCGGCTGACCCCGGGCTGGGAGGTAAACAAGGCATTGGCCACTTCGGTCAAGTTGTAACCGCGGCGGGCCGCCTCGCGGATGGATCGCAATTGTTGAAAATTCATGCCAGCTCCAATATTAACGCTACAGTGGGCGGCCAGGCGCGCCATCGACAAACACGTGCAGCCGTTTGGGCCGCACCACCAGGGTTTCGCCTTCCTTCAATTGCAGATGGCTGAAACGCTCGTTCGACATCACCGCTTCGATCAATTCCTGGTTGTCGAGCCGCTCCAGGTCGAGCTGGGCCAGCGGGCCGATGGCGTGCGCGCGGCTGAGCTTGACCACGATGCCTTCGGCGCCCTCGGTGTAGCGGTCGATTTCCAGGTCGTGCGGACGGACATAGGCGATGCCGGTGCTGTCGTTGACGCCGGCATGGTCGGGCACCTCGAAGCTGGCGTCGCCGGTGGCCAGCACGCCTTCGTGCACCCGTCCATGGAACAGGTTAACGTTGCCCAGAAAGCCATATACGAAGGGCGAGGCCGGGTGGTTATACACTTGCTCGGGCGCGCCGCGCTGCTCGATGCGGCCCTTGTTCATCAACACCACCTGATCGGCCACTTCCAGCGCCTCTTCCTGGTCGTGGGTGACGAAAATACTGGTGACGTGCAAATCGTCATGCAGGCGGCGCAGCCAGCGCCGCAATTCCTTGCGCACCTTGGCGTCGAGCGCGCCGAACGGTTCGTCCAGCAGCAGCACGCGCGGCTCCACCGCCAGCGCGCGCGCCAGCGCGATGCGCTGGCGCTGCCCGCCCGACAGTTGCGGCGGGTAGCGGTCGGACAACCAATCGAGTTGCACCAGTTCCAGCAAATCCTTGACCTTGCGCCGGATCTGTTCCTCGGACGGGCGTTCGGCGCGCGGCTTGACGCGCAAGCCGAAGGCGACGTTTTCAAACACGGTCATGTGCTTGAACAGGGCGTAATGCTGGAACACGAAGCCGACCTGGCGTTCGCGCACGTGGCGCGCCGACGCGTCTTGCGCATCAAGCAACACCTGGCCGGCGTCGGGATGCTCCAGGCCGGCGATAATGCGCAACAAGGTGGTCTTGCCGCAGCCCGAAGGGCCCAGCAAGGCGGTCAACTCGCCGGCCGGAAAGGCCAGCGACACATTGTCGAGGGCGACGAAATCGCCGAAACGCTTGTGAATGTTTTTCACTTCGATGGTCATGCTAGTGCTCCGTGGAACGTGCTGGGTCGACGCGGTTTTCGCGCAGACGCCAGTCGATGAAGGATTTAAGCGCCAAGGTCACCAGGGCCAGCAGCGCCAGCAGGGAGGCGACGGCGAAGGCGGCGGCGAAGTTGTATTCGTTGTAGAGAATTTCCACTTGCAAGGGCATGGTGTTGGTTTCGCCCCGGATATGCCCGGACACCACCGACACGGCGCCGAATTCGCCCATGGCGCGCGCATTGCACAGGATCACGCCGTACAACAAGCCCCATTTAATATTGGGCAAGGTGACGCGGCGGAAGGTGTTCCAGCCGGACGCGCCCAGCACGATGGCCGCTTCCTCTTCCTCGCTGCCTTGCGACTGCATGAGTGGAATCAGTTCGCGCGCCACGAAGGGAAAGGTGATGAAGATGGTGGCCATCACGATGCCGGGCACGGCGAACAGGATCTTGATATCGTGCGCCTGCAACCACGGCCCGAACCAGCCCTGGGCGCCGAACAGCAACACATAGATCAAGCCGGAAATGACGGGCGAGACGGAAAACGGCAAGTCGATCAGGGTCAGCAGCAAGCTTTTGCCGCGGAAGTCGAATTTGGCGATGCACCAGGAAGCGGCCACGCCGAACACCAGGTTGAGCGGCACGGCGATGGCGGCCGTGATCAAGGTCAGCCGGATGGCTGAAATGGCGTCCGGATCGACGATGGCGGCCACGTAGGCGTGCCAACCTTTTTTGAACGCTTCGACGAACACGGCCACCAGGGGCACGAATAGAAACACGGTTAAAAACAGCAGCGCGACGGTGATCAGCAGCCGACGCACCCAGGCCGGTTCCAGCGAGGTGTGGGGCGAAGGCAATTCGCCGCGGCGGGCCACGGTGGCCGGCGCGCTGGCCACGGTTGGCGTGGCGATGGGAAGGCTAGACATTATTTCCTCGACTTTCCGCGTGTCCACGCTTGCAGCAAATTAATCGTGAGCAGCAAAATAAAGGAGGTCACCAGCATCACCACCGCGATCGCCGTGGCGCCCGCGTAATCGTATTGTTCGAGCTTGGTGATGATGAACAGCGGAGTGATTTCCGACACCATCGGCATGTTGCCGGCGATGAAAATGACCGAACCGTATTCGCCGGTGGCGCGCGCGAAGGCCAGCGCGAAACCGGTCAGCAGGGACGGCAAAATGGTGGGAAACACCACGCGCAAAAAGGTTTGCAAGGCGTTGGCGCCCAGGCTGGCGGCGGCCTCTTCCAGTTCACGCTCGGCGTCTTCGAGCACCGGTTGCACGGTGCGCACCACAAACGGCAAGCCGATGAAGGTGAGCGCGACGACCACCCCCAACGGCGTGAAGGCGACCTTGATGCCGAGCGTGCCTTCCAGGAATGCGCCGAACCAGCCGTTGGACGAATACAAGGCGGTCAGGGTGATGCCGGCCACGGCGGTGGGCAGGGCGAAGGGCAAATCGACCAAGGCATCGATGATGCGCTTGCCGGGAAAGCTGTAGCGCACCAGCACCCAGGCCAGGATGCCGCCGAACACCACATTGATGGCGGCGGCGATCAGCGAGGCGCCAAAACTGAGACGGTACGACGCCATCACGCGTTCGGACGTGACGGCGTGCCAAAACGCCTCCCAAGTCATGGTGAAGGTTTTTAAGAACACGGCCGACAGGGGGATCAGCACGATCAGCGCTAAATAGAAGATCGTGAAGCCCAGCGAGAGGCGAAATCCGGGCATGACCCGGAATGGCGCGCCCTGCTTTGGCAAGGGAAGCGGCAACGCAGCGACTGACATGAATGGTCCTCTTATTACATTTTCGAGTAACAGGGCGCAATAATCGCATCAGCGCGTTATAAACCAAACGAAGCTTTCGTCATTTGCTTAGATCAGATTTGATCGTTAGGATGCAATATTGCGAAGGGAAAGTTGTAGCGCCCATCGCTTGCCGCGCCGGCCGTTATAAGCGAAATCGCTTGGCGACGCATCAATTCCGTAATACAGTATTGTAAAACCAGTAATCATTCGTCCGCGCAACATTTCCGCGAGCCGCATGCATGCCGGGGCTGCGGTAGGTGGGGGGATGGCGCTTGAACTACCCCGTTTCCTGCTGCCGCCATATCACTGCCGAAGTCTGGATGGTGCGCGGCGGCGGACCATATGCCTGCGATGCAATCTGCCAGCTTCAATCAAGATCCATTGGAACGTCATCGGCGCGCTGGCTCCTTGAGCGCACCATGTCGTGAATTTTCGCCATTACAAGGAGTCCCATGTCATCTCTTTCACATCCATCCACCAAGCGCCGGCCGGTGCTGGGCTTCGCCCTGACCAGCGTCAGTGTCAGCCTGCTGCTGGGCTGCGGCTCCGGCGCGGGCGACGCTGCCGGCGGCACCACGGCCACGGCCGCCTTGAGCCGGGCGCAGCCCCTGGCCGTGCGCGACAGCCTGCCGATCGGGCAATATCGCTCGCTGCAAGTCACCACTCCGGGTTTCACCACGCGTTTTCTGCGTCACCAGGACGGCCTCGGCTACACCGAGGTGGTCAATTCGGGCAGCACCGAGTCGGTCAAGCAAGACGCCACCTTCAAGATCACCGCTGGCCTGGCCGATGCGAACTGCTTTTCCTTCGAAGCCCGCAACCAGCCGGGCTCGTTTCTGCGGCACCAGGATTTCCGCATCAAGCTCGCCGCCAACGACAACACCGGCCTGTTTCGCAACGACGCCACCTTCTGCGCGCGCGACGGTCTCTCGGGCACCGGTGTGTCTTTCGAATCGAAAAACCTGCCCGGCGCCTACCTGCGCCACATCGACAGCCAGGTTTGGCTGGCCAAGGAAGGCGGCGGCCACAGCTGGGATGCCAGTGGCCTGGGCTTCAAGCCGGACGTGAGCTGGAACGTCGTCGACGGCTTGTCAGGCAGTGGCGGGGGCGGCGGTGCCGATGCCGGCGAACCGGCAGGCTCGTCGGAAGGCCGCCTGACGGCGGATTTTAACCAGGGCGCGGCCGTGAACCTGGTGAAGATGTTCGGCATGTTCAACAGCGCCTTCGTGACGCCCGACCGCTGGGAGCGCGACATCGGGCTGGCGAAAAATCTGGCGCCGGTCAACGGCCCGCTGGAAATCCGCTGGGAGCTGCCCATCGGCACCGAGGATTACACCGGCTGGGAGCGCCTTACCGGCCGCGACCTGAACCGCGATTGCAACTCGAATAACTACGGCCCGCTGGACCGCGTGGTGCGCGTCGCCCAAAACAACGGCATCAACCTGTTGCCGGCGCTGGGCTACAGCCCCGAGCGCACCGGCCCGGTGCGCCCGAGCGACTTCAATGCCTGGGCCGACAAGGTGGCCGGCTGCTTCACCCGGCACTGGCAGTCGTTCAACAACATCGTGGGCTATGAGATCTGGAATGAGCCGGACCTGGGCCCCTTCGGCCAGTTCAATTCCCAGCAGTACACCGACCTGTACAACACCGCCGTGCCGCGCATCAACGGCAAGCCGGTGATGGGGCCGGCCGTGGCCGCCTTCTTCGACTTCAACAACTGGATGCTGCCGTTTCTAAACGGTGCCAGTCGTCTCGACGTGTATACCTTCCACAAATACGGCCCGGCGCTGGAAGACGTGGGCGCCATCAACGGCATCCGCGACAACGTGCGTGGCCGTGGCAAGGGGGCCAAGCTGACGGAGTGGAACTACAAGCACGGTCCGTTCTCGAAAGACAAGAACGTGAATTCGCTGCTGCGTCTGGACGGTGCCAGGGAGCTGCTGATCAACCTGCGTGACTTCGCCAGCGTCGACCAGGACCTGTGGCTCGATAAGGTCCATTGGGCCCAGTTGCAGGAACCCGGCTGCGTGTTGAATGACGATGGTTGCGATCGCATCGGCTTGCTGAACGTGCGCGGCAAGCGCCGCCCCACTTACTACGCATTCCAGATGTACAACAAGATGCCGGTGAGCCGCAAGCGGCTGGACGCGGGCGCGGGCATCGATGGCTATGCGTCGAAAGACGGTGACCACGCCGCTGTGGTGCTGTGGAACAACGAAGGGCGCGACAAGATCATCGATCTCGCCATGCCCGGCGCGCCCGGCGGCACCTACTACGTCTACTCGCTGGACTTCGGTTCGAACAGCTTGAAAGCCGGTACCAATGGCAACGGCGACGTCGACGGCAACAACTACACGGGCGATGACACCATCCTGGTCCAGAACCGGACCTTGAACAATGGTGTGCTCAAGTTGAGCGTGCGTGACTCTGCCGTGGTGTTCGTGACCAACCGACCACTGCCTGGCCTGTGAAGTAAGAAGTGAGCGGTATGCAGGAGCGCCCCAGAGGGTGGCTCCTGCATACTGCGTTTGCACTGCCTGCCTGATCCGCGAACTCAAGCAATTTTGCGAGGACACGGTTGACGGAAAGCTCGTTCTTCGACTGGAACGACACATCAACTCATAGGCGTGGCTCATGAAAAGTGCTAGCAGATACGCATCACTTCAGAGGTCAGCATAACGAGGTAGCAAGTCCTGATCGACCAAGCGGATTTCGATGGCGTTGGCAATCTTGACATGATCTGGATTCTCGTCGGAGAACGGCGCGTCGATGACGCTGACGATGATGGTACCGATCTGTTTGTTACCGGCGCCCAGCACCGGCAACAAGGCACGCGCCTCGGGAACCTGCTGAACTGTCAGCACCCTGGGCAGGTAAAGCATCCAACCGACGCCCGGTCGGTCTCGAAAAACCTTCTTGTCAACGTAGCCGGCCGCATCAATCGTTACCATTGTGGGACGCCATAGTTCGGCTGACTTATAAAGTAGACTTGCGATCAATTTCCAGTCCTTCCCGAAAGCACCGGGTTTTGCGCGAAGCACCACCATACTTTTTTCAGGCGCCAGTCGACCAACGTACTGAAGAGACGCGCCTTCACTCCCTTCTCGGCCATTCCACATACTAACGATGCGGGGATCAATATCATGCCGCAGAGCCTCGGTCAGTGCGGTAATTGCTGCATTGGTCGGACCGGCAGGTCCAAAGGCTTCGTAAAGGAATGCTTCAGCCTTTGTGTTGCCTTTTAAAAGCCAATCACTCAACATCGGTGAGCAAATGCGGAGTTCTGGCACGAGTGCATGCAATTCACCCAGGATAGTTGTAACGTCAAGCCCGACGGCATGCCAGAATACAGCGGTAAGCTCGTATGGACGTTTCATGGGTTAAACTCCGTTTCGATTGATAGCCGCATAGACGCAAAAGCTTTTGAGAAGAACCGATAGCTCATAGGTTCCATAAAGTACCAGCCGAGTTGTATTGGCGGCATCGGCTTTGCTGCGGCGCACTGTTCGGAAGCCTGGAGCAATATTGGTTCAGAGCGCAGAGCAGCGCTCACTGCGTGACACTGATTCTAGCGGGGCAGAAGATCCTGATCGACCAAGCGGATTTCGATGGCGTTGGCGATTCTGAGGTGTTCCTGATTCTCGTGCGAAAAGGGTCCATCCGTAACGCTGACGATGATGGTGCCGACCTGTTTGTTGTCAGGCGCCAGCACCGGAACAAGGAAGTTTGCCTCCGGTACTTGAGAAGCATTCAGTACCGTGGGCAGGTACAGCATCCAGCCAACCCCAGGACGGTTTTTGAACGTCTTGTGGTCGAAGTAACCATGGCTTTCAAGAGTCGCGAAATTCGGATTCCAAATCAGAACCGCCTTAGCCATGACATTCGCAATCGCCTTCCAGTCACTTGAAAAGGACCTTGGACGGCCGTTGAAAGCCACCAAACTTGTGTGCGGCTTTGGCCGACCTATATAACGGATCGATGCGCCTTCGCTACCGTCCAATCCGTTCCAGATCGTAACCATGCAAGGGTCGGCCAGCCCCTTAAACTCCCTCTCGAGAATGTCGTTTACTGCATATCGTTATACACAACTCTGAGCTGATCAGGGCGCGCCTGAAAAATCTGTTTA
>JAZKGI010000035.1:0-10095 GCA_040385995.1 Pseudomonadota bacterium | reverse complement strand
CGGAAACGATACGCACACTACGTGAAATGGGGGCGCTCAAGAGTTGTGTATAACGCGGTGCCTCGAAGGGTAGCGCTTGATCGCGGACGTGGACTCGACTGGCAATGGACCGCCGCACAGACGCGCAGTCGCGCCGTCACAGACGCTTGAGGTTTCTTGGGGTTATGATTTTGGCGCCTCCGGCGCGCCGCGCTACGCGCGGCAGTCGGGCGATTCGGAGAGCCCCGGTCCGGTAGGCCCGGGTCTTCGAATCTCACACGTGGGGCGCGCAGGCGCCCCACTCGCTTCCGCCAGGAAATAAAAAACCGCCTTGCGGCGGTTATTTTATTTCCTGGCGGAAGCGGTGAGATTCGAACTCACGAACGGCTCACACCGTCGCCAGTTTTCAAGACTGGTGCCTTCAACCGCTCGGCCACGCTTCCTGTCGTGGGCGCATTATACCTAAATCGCGGCCCGATGGGCATATCGCCACGCCCGCCCCCGGCTAAACGGTGCCGATGCCCCAATTCTCGCGCAAGGCTTGCTCGAACTCGGCCGCCGCCAGCGGCGGCGACAGCAAATACCCCTGCACCTCGTCGCAGCCATAGCGCTTCAAAAACGCCAACTGCTCGACCGTCTCCACCCCCTCGGCGATCACCTTGTGCTTGAGCTGACGCGCGATGCTGATAATGGTGGTGGCGATCGCGCTATCGTTCACATCCTCCGGAATCCCGGTGGTAAACGAGCGATCGATTTTCAAGGTATCGATCGGAAACCGCTTCAGATACGACAAACTCGAATACCCGGTCCCGAAATCGTCGAGCGACAAGGACACGCCCTGCACCGTGATCCGGTCCATGATGCCGATCACCCGGTCGATGTTGTTCATCAGCGCGCTCTCCGTGATCTCCAGCTCCAGCCAGCCCGGCTCCAGACCGTAACGCGCCATGGTCTCGGCCACCCGCCCCGGCAGCGCCGAGGTGAATTCGCGCGCCGCCACGTTGACGGCCAGCCGGAAGGGCGGCAAGCCGGCCCGTTTCCACTGCTGGGCCTGGGCACACGCGGCCTCCAGCACCCATTCCCCCACTTGTATCACCAGCCCGGTCGCCTCGGCCAGCGGGATGAATTCGTTCGGCGGCACCAGGCCCCGCTCCGGATGATGCCAGCGCACCAAGGCTTCGGCCCCGATGATGCGCCCGCTAACCAAGTCGAATTTGGGCTGGTAATGCAGCAGTAATTGGCCGTTGCCCAGCGCGTGGCGCAAACCGACTTCAATCCGCATGCGCTCCTGCATGCCCAGATTCATGTCCTGGCTGTAGAAGGTCACGCTCTCGTGTCCGCTGTCGCCGCCCTGCTTGGCCCGGAACATGGCGATGTCCGCTTGCCGCAGCAAGGTCTCGGCGTCGCTGCCGTCTTGCGGGTAGACGCTGATGCCGATGCTGGCCCCCACCCGCAAGTCGTGACCTTCGATCAGGAAGGCCGGCATCAAGGATGCCAGCAATTTTTGCGCCAGCATGCTCGCTTCGAAGTGCTGGGTCACGTCGAACAGGCCGACCGCGAATTCGTCGCCCCCCAGCCGCGCCACCAGGTCTTGCTCGCGCAGCACGGCCCGAAACCGCAGCGAGATTTGACGCAGCAATTCGTCGCCGATGCGCCGCCCCAAGGCGTCGTTGATCAGTTTGAAGCGGTTTAAGTCGATGAACAGGATGCAACCGAGCTTGTGGTTGCGCTGGGCGTTGATCAAGGCCTGGTCGACCAGTTTGGTGAGCAAGGTGCGGTTGGGCATGCCGGTCAAGCCGTCGTAGTAGGCCAGGTGGTGAATCCGCTCTTCGGCCAGCTTGCGCTCGGTGATGTCGGTGATGTAGGCGATCATGCCCACCGGCCGCTCTTCGATGTCGCACAAGGGCGACAGCGACAGGCTGGCCCAGAAGACTTCACCCGACTTTTTGCGCCGCCGTACTTCCATCAGGCGCCCGCCCTGGCCCACGATACCATCCTTGAAGTCGGTCGAATCTTGTTCCGACAGGAACAAGATGTTGCAACCCACCGCTTCCACCGCGCTGTAGCCGAACAGCCGCTCGGCCCCCTTGTTCCAGCTGGTGATGTAGCCGGTCAGGTCGGTGGTGAGCACCGATTCGTGGATCTGGTCCAGAATCTGCGACTTTTGCTGTAATTGGGCTTCCACTTGCAGGTAGGCGTGGCTGGAACGCTGCGCCAGCGATTGCACTTGCAGTACGTTGGCGGTGAGCCCGGCCAGGGTGGCCAGGTGCTGCCGGTCCAGTTCGTCATAGTCGCGCCGGCCCGATACGATGAAGCGACCCAGGTATTGGCCTTCGAAAAAGATGTTCTGGCTTAAGCTGGCGCCGTCGGGCCCGTCCGGGGCGCCCACTTCGGTGCCGGCCGAGCCAGGCAAGTACAGGCCGCTGGCGCTGGCCGTCACGCTGGCGGCGATCCGACCCAATTCCCGCTCCAGCTCGCCGTCGCACAGGCGCAGCACCGCCTCGCACAGTTGTGCGCCGCAAGCCAGCAGGTCGGGCGTGGAGCGGGCCAGCATGCTTAGCGCTTCCCGCCGACCCGGCGCGCATGCGGACCAGCCTGCAACATGGCGCGCCGCCGGCACCGTTTGGTCTGCCCTGGCAGACCAAACGATCGGCCCGCCGCGCCCCGGCGGCGGCCCGATGACATCGATGTCAACCCCGCGCTCGGCACCGCCCGGGCCACGCCCGCGTCGGCGCGCTCCAGGCGCGGCGCCACCCTTACCCATCGATGATGGGCAGCGGCATCGGCTTTTAATCCCACCAAGGGAAACGGGCGTTCGTACATCGGCTTCTCTGTGGGGGCACGGAATGGGTATTTACACTCAGCAACTTTATCACTTCCCTTTGATTACTTTCCTGCAAGTACGCACATTCTAGCTGAAACAATTGTGGAAAACGTTTTAACGAAGACAATATTTTCCAGTTATACAATGACATCGATGAACATTCGGCCCGCCATGCGGGCTCGCCGTCCGGCCCCGCCGTCCGGCCCCGCCGCCCGCGCCTACCCGGCCCTGGTCGGCGCCGCGCGCGTCCCTGTTGCGAGCGTCGCAATAATGCACGCTCAACCACAGTTTGCGCTTGCAAGATTGGCATCACTCGCCAATACTGGCTATCCGCGCGGCGCGCGAAACTGACGGATATCAGGCGCGCCCGGCGTCCGCCTATTCTTGGAGAAAATATGAAACGTCTTACTAGCCAGCTGGGCTGGGCAGCGCTGGCGCTGGCCGGCGCCGCCGCATTGGGGGTGATCGCGCTGCAACGGGGCGAGCCGATCAGCGCGATCTGGATCGTGCTCGCCGCCGTGTGCGTGTATCTGATCGCTTTTCGCTTCTACAGCAAGTTTATCGCCGACAAGGTGCTGGCGCTCGACCCCAAACGCATGACGCCGGCCCACCAGTTCAACGACGGCCTCGATTATGTGCCGACCAATAAATTCGTGCTGTTCGGCCACCATTTCGCCGCCATCGCCGGCGCCGGCCCCCTGGTCGGCCCGGTGCTGGCCGCGCAAATGGGCTATCTGCCCGGCATGCTATGGATACTGGCCGGGGTGGTGTTCGCCGGCGCCGTGCAAGACTTTTTGGTGCTGTTCATCTCGATGCGCCGCGACGGCCGCTCGCTGGGCGACTTGATCAAGGCCGAGCTCGGTCCCATCCCCGGTTTGATCGCGCTGTTGGGCACCTTCATGATCATGGTCATCATCCTGGCGGTGCTGGCCCTGATCGTGGTCAAGGCCCTGACCGGCTCGCCCTGGGGCAGCTTCACCGTCATGGCCACCATCCCGATCGCCCTGTTCATGGGGGTGTACACGCGCTTTGTGCGGGTGGGCCGCGTCGGCGAAGTGTCGCTGATCGGCTTCGTGCTGCTGATGTCGGCCATCGTGGGCGGCCAGATGGTGCAAGACTCGCCGGTGCTGGGACCGATGTTTACCTTCAGCGGCACCGAGCTGACCTGGATGCTGGTCGGCTACGGCTTCGTCGCCTCCGTGTTGCCGGTGTGGCTGTTGCTGGCGCCGCGCGATTATCTGTCCACTTTCCTCAAGATCGGCACCATTGTCGGCCTGGCGCTGGGCATCGTGGCGGTGGCGCCCTACTTGAAAATGCCGGCCGTGACCAAGTTTATCGATGGCTCCGGCCCCGTTTGGTCGGGTTCTTTGTTTCCCTTCCTGTTCATCACCATCGCTTGCGGCGCCGTGTCCGGCTTTCACGCCCTGATCGCCTCCGGCACCACCCCGAAGATGATCGAGACCGAACAGCACGCCCGCTTCATCGGTTATGGCGCCATGCTGATGGAATCGTTTGTCGCCATCATGGCCCTGGTGGCCGCCTCCACCATCGAGCCGGGCATTTATTTCGCCATGAACAGCCCGGCCGCCCTGATCGGCGGCACGGCCGAATCGGCCGCCCTGGCCATTTCGCAATGGGGCTTTTATGTCACCCCCGAGATGCTGACCCAGACCGCCAGGGATGTGGGCGAACACAGCATCATTTCGCGCGCCGGCGGCGCCCCCACCCTGGCCGTCGGCATGGCCCAGATCTTGTCGGGCGTGATAGGCGGCCAAGCCATGATGGCGTTCTGGTACCACTTCGCGATCTTGTTTGAAGCCTTGTTCATCCTCACCGCGGTCGATGCCGGTACCCGCGCCGGCCGCTTCATGCTGCAAGATTTGCTGGGCAGCTTCGTGCCCGGGCTCAAGCAAACCGATTCCGTGTTCGCCAATTTGCTGGCCACCTCGCTGTGTGTGGCCGCCTGGGGCTATTTCCTGTATCAAGGGGTGGTCGATCCACTGGGCGGCATCAATACCTTATGGCCCCTGTTCGGGATCGCCAATCAGATGCTCGCCGGTATCGCGCTGATCCTGGCCACCTGTGTGCTGTTCAAGATGAAGCGCGGGCGCTACGCCTGGGTCTCGGCGGCACCGGCCACTTGGCTGCTGGTGTGCACCTTGACGGCCGGCTGGCAAAAGATTTTCGACCCCAATGTGCGCATCGGTTTCTTGGCCCACGCCGCCAAGTACCAGCACGCGTTCGACGAGGGCAAGCTGCTGGCGCCGGCCAAGACGGCGGCCCAAATGCAGCAAATTGTCTTTAACGACCGGCTCGACGCGGCGCTGGCGGGCTTTTTCATGCTGGTCGTGCTCAGCGTGCTGGTGTTCGGCATTCGCACCGTGCTGGCCGCGCGCGCCAACGCCCAGCCCAGCGCCAAGGAAAGTGCGTTCCGCCTGATGCCCACGGTGTCGTCATGATCGACGAAATCGTTCAGGCCGGGCGTTATTTGCGCCAAAGCATGCGTTTGATGGTGGGCTTGCCGGAATACGACAGTTACGTCAGCCATCGGCAGGCGACTCATCCGGGTGAGCCGATGATGTCGTATGAAGCGTTTTTCCGCGAGCGCCAGGAGGCGCGCTATGGCGGAGCCGGCAAGCGCGGCGGCTGCTGCTAGCGGCGGCGAAGAAATAAACGGGTCGCCACGCCGGCGGCGGCCCGCCTTGCCGCGCCGTCCACCCCGCCCCGCCGTGGCCCCCTTCTTGCCCCCTTTTTTGCCGCCCTGTTGCGCCCCGGTCGTGGGCGCCCGCCTCTATTGGCTCTGTTAGATCCAGGTCAATACCGGCTCCCATCTTCCATCATATATTTTTCCTGATGGAATTAGTTTAGTGTGCCTTGTTGCGCCGGATGGCATGCCGCCGACGCCCCGCCACCACAACCGGCCCGCCACCATGACCGCACCGCGACTTTGTCACGCCAGTTCGCCGCCGCCGGGCGCGCCGCGCCGCCGGCGCCGCTAAGCCATGGGCCGCTTCGAACGCGCCAGCATCAGCCAAAAACTCACCTTGACTTCGGTGTTGTCAAGCGCGTGCGCGCTGCTCATCGTGTTTGTCGCGTTCGCCTTTACCACGGTGACGGGCCATCAGACCGACGGCGCCCGCCATTTATCGTCGCTGGCGGGGGTGATCGGCGCCAACAGCGTGTCGGCCTTGATGTTTCTCGACAAGGCGCAAGCCGAGCAAACCTTGGCCGCGCTCACCGCGCGCGACGATATTTCGCAAGCGGCCCTGTTCGACCGCGACGGCAAACTGTTCGCGCTGTACCGCGCCGCCGACGCCGGCCGCGCGCCCGCCGTGGCCGACCTGGGCCCCGCCTGGCGCGCGCGCATAGCCCGCGCCGCCGCCCCCGTGATCGAACCCAACGGCCCGCTGTGGGCGCCCGGCATGCGCGTGTACCGCGCCATCGAGAACCAGCAATACCTGATCGGCAGCGTCATGGTCGAGGCCGATCTGACCGTGATGTGGCGCGCCATTTTCAAGCAGCTGGGCGCGATCGCCCTGGCCACCGCCTTGTCTTTCATGGTGGCGCTGGTGCTGGCCGGGCGCATCCGGCAGCAGATCGCCGGGCCGATCACCAAACTGATCAACGCGGCCCAGAGCGTGTGCAGCAGCCATACTTATACCCACCGCATCGCCCACCAGCGCAGCGACGAGCTGGGCGCCCTGATCGACAGTTTCAACGACATGCTGACCCAGATCGAAACGCGCGACGCCACCTTGGCCGATTACCGCGACCAGCTCGAACGCCAGGTCGGCGTGCGCACCGAGCAGCTGGAAAAGGCCAAGAACGCGGCCGAGGCGGCCAGCCAGGCCAAGAGCGCCTTCCTGGCCACCATGAGCCATGAAATCCGCACCCCCATGAACGGGGTGCTGGGCATGACGGAATTGTTGCTCGGTAGCGAGCTGACCGAGCAGCAGCGTCACTACACCAGCATGGTGAAACGCTCCGGTGAGCATCTACTGGTGATCATCAACGATATCCTCGACTTTTCCAAGATCGAGGCCGGCAAGCTGACGGTCGAATATATCCATTTCAATTTCCGCGAATTGCTCGACGATATAGACACCGTGTTTTCGCCGCAAGCCCACGCCAAGAATATCGCGCTCGAATTTGCCATCGCCAACGACATCCCGATCGCCATTTGCGGCGACCCGAACCGGTTGCGCCAAGTCATCGTCAATTTGCTGGGCAACGCCATCAAGTTCACCGAGAGCGGCAAGATCAGCGTCAAGGTCGAGGTGGTGGCCGAGGACAGCCAGGCTGTGAGCTTGCGTTTCGAAGTGCACGACACCGGCATCGGCGTGGCCAGCGAAGCGCGCTCGCGCATCTTCGATTCGTTTTCCCAGGCCGACGGCTCGACCACGCGCAAGCACGGCGGCACCGGCCTGGGCCTGGCCATTTCCAAGCAATTGGTGGAATTGATGGGCGGCCAAATCGGGGTCGACAATGCGTTGACGCAAGGTTCCATCTTCTGGTTCGCGGTAAATTTCGATAAGCGCCGCATCGATATGCACGATCCGTCGGCCCATCCGAAAACCAGCCTGGGATTACGCGCCTTGATCGTCGACGAAAACGCCAGCACGCGCGCCGCCCTGGAACAGCAATTGAGCGCCTGGCGCCTGCGCAGCGACAGCGCCGTCTCGGCCACCGACGGCTTGCACCGCCTGCGCGAGGCGGCCCGCGCCGGCCAACCCTATGACGTGGCCTTGCTCGACATGGAATTGTCGCGCACCAGCGGCCTGGCGCTGGCCGCCACCATCAAGGCCGATTCCGCCATCGCGCCGGTCAAGTTGCTGCTGCTAAGCACCGAGCGCTGCGCCGCCGACACCGTGCAGCGGCGCGAGGCGGGCGTCGCCTTTCAGCTGATCAAGCCGGCACGCGAGTGCGACCTGTTCGACTGCATCGTCACGCCCTTGCGCGCCAACGAGGGCGTGCGCCTGGTCGGCGCGCCGACGGTGGCGCCGGGCCGCGCGAGCCCCCTGCGCAAGCGGCGCAAGGCGCTGCTGGCGGAAGACAATCCGGTCAATGTGGAGGTGGCGATGGCCATGCTGGAAGGCTTGGGTCTGGAGGTGACGTGCGCGGCCAACGGCGCGCAAGCCTTGCGCGCCGCCCAGGCCGAGCAATACGATCTGGTGCTGATGGATTGCCAGATGCCGGTCATGGACGGCTTTGCCGCCACCGCCGAAATCCGCCGCCACGAGCAGCAGCGCGGGCGGGCCCGTACCCTGCCCATCATCGCCATCACCGCCAACGCCTTGCAGGGCGACCGCGAAGCGTGCCTGGCGGCCGGCATGGACGACTACCTGAGCAAACCGTTCACCCAGCAGGAGCTGGGCCACACGCTGGCGCGCTGGATCACCCTGCCGCGCGCGGCCACCGTGCACCATGACGAGGCGCCAGCGCCGCGCCCGCCCGCCCAAACCGCGGCCAGCGCGCCGCTGCCGGGCCCGGGATTTCGGCCCCGGCCGGCGAGCGCGCCGACGGCCGCCGCCGCTCCCCAAGGGGCGCCGGCCGGGACCGCTCGCCCGCCGGCGGCACGTACCCCGGCCGCGCCTACGCCGGCGGCACCTACGCCGGCGGCCCCTACGCCGGCGGCCCCCAGAAACGTCATCAACCGCCACGCGCTCGACAATATCCGGGCCCTGAGCGCCAGCGGCGGCGAAGCGCTGGTGCAACGCGTGATCCACGCCTACGTGGACGACACGCCCCAGCATCTGCGCACCCTGCGCGACGCCATCGCCACGCTCAATCCGAACACTTTGCGCAGCACCGCCCACAGCCTCAAGTCGAGCAGCGCCAACGTGGGCGCCGAGACGCTGGCGCAACTGTGCAAGGAAATGGAGGCGCTCGGCCGCAGCGCCAGCACCGAAGGCGCGACCGGCATCCTGTCCCATATGGAGCAGGAATTCCAGGCCGTGCGCCACTCATTGAGCGCCATCATCGAAAAGGAAACCTGACATGACAGCGCCCTCCCCCCCGAAACGCGGCACGGTGCTGGTGGTCGATGACGACCCCGTGATGCGCATGCTGATGCTCGAAATGCTCAACCAGGTCGGACTCGACGTGATCGAGGCGGCCGACGGGGTGCAAGCCCTGGCCCGTTACAAAAGCGACGGGCCCGACCTGGTGCTGCTCGACGTCGACATGCCCGGCATGGACGGCTTCATGGTCTGCCGCGAAATTCGGCGCCTGGAATCGACGGTCACCGTGCCCATCATCATGGTCACCGGCGGCGACGAGCTCGAAGCGGTCACCCACGCTTACGAAGAAGGGGCCACCGACTTCGTCTCGAAACCGATCAACTGGCCGATCCTGGGCCACCGCGTGCTCTATGTGCTGCGCGCCAGCGACGCCATCGCCCGCCTGCGCATCGCCGACGCCCACAACCGCGCCGTGCTGGCAGCCATCCCCGACACCTTCTTTCGCCTCAATAAGGACGGCTATTATCTGGACTACGAACAGGGCCACGACGCCAGTCCCCTGTTTTCCAGCGAACATTATGTGGGCCGCCATATCGGCGACGTGCTGCCGGCGGAGATCGCCGCGCGCCTGCTCGAACAAATGCACGCGGTGCTGGAAACCCAGCACATCCGCTCGGTCGAATACGAATTGCTGAGCGGCGAAGCCAGCCAGCATTTCGAGGCGCGCCTGGTCACCACCGGCGCCGACGAGGTGCTGGGCCTGGTGCGCGATATCAGCGAGCGCAAACGCACCGAAGAGCAGATCCGGCGCCTCGCTTATTGCGACAGCCTGACCGGCATCCCGAACCGCCAAGCCTTCCTGGAAACGCTGGAGCGCGAACTGCACCGCTCCAAGGTGGGCAACAAGAAATTCGCCGTGCTGTTCATGGATTTGGACGCCTTCAAGCGCATCAACGACACGCTCGGCCACAACGTGGGCGACCATTTGCTCAAGGTGGTGTCCGAGCGCCTGCGCGAAACCATCCGGCCCAGCGATCTGGTCTCGCGCGCCGACCATCACAATAACAATCTGGCGCGCCTGGGCGGCGACGAGTTCACCATCCTGATCCCCGACCTGGAGCGGGTTGAAAACGCCCTTAACGTGGCGCACCGGGTGAAGGAGGCGATGCGGCGCCCCTTCCTGCTCGACGCCAACGAAATCTTCGTCACGGCCAGCATCGGCATCTCGCTCTATCCGGAAGACGGCGAGGATTGCAATGCGCTGCTCAAGTATGCCGACACGGCCATGTACCATGCCAAGAACTGCGGCAAGAACAACGCCAAGTTGTACAG
>JAZKGI010000034.1:18506-96291 GCA_040385995.1 Pseudomonadota bacterium | reverse complement strand
CTGGACGACGCCATCGAATTGATCGACTGGTATCGCGCGCGTTGGGAGATCGAGAGTGTGCCGTAGGCACACAGAAAGGAAGTTCGCATGAACTGACGGACTGTGGCAAAGCTATGCAAAAGATGAGGGTAGGTCCCTCGGAGTCGGCTTTCAGGAGCGGGCTTCAAACCAGGTCAGAGCACGATGCGGTCCGGTCGCGCATCCTGTCCGAATTGATGAATCCGGCCCCATATCACCTCGTTGAAAATAACTGCGAAGTTGTTGCTAACCGTGTTTCTGGTAAGCCAGCGGTTAGCACGCAAGCATTGTTCTGGCTAGTTGGTGGACTGCTCGGCGGCGTAGCGCTGGCGGCGGCAAAGTAGGCGAAGTGGCTGCGGCACGGAAGGCGCCACCGTAGAGCTACTGTGCTTTGATGCCGACTGTCATCGCCTTGGCGAGAGTCATTACCTATCGAACTAGCAGGATCGAACCCAAATCTGTATACTCGATAGATGAGGCAAAATCAACCGATGCTTTTACAGTCGTCGGCTTGCGTTGGCGGGTCGTAACTGAATTTTTCGCGAGCAGAGGATCACAGTGTGTTGAACGAAGGCGACATCAAGGCAGCAGTAATCGACAAACTGTTCAGCGCGGAGGCGTTGACAGATGCTGTATTGATTAATGAAATGGTAGTGGCCAATTGGAGTAGACGAGCCGACTTGGTTGTTGCAAACGGCAAGCTTCATGCTTTTGAAATCAAGAGTGATCTGGATAGTCTTCGTCGGCTTGATGGGCAACTGGAAACCTATCTTCATAGGTTCGACAAAGTCACCGTCGTGAGTACTCCAAAATTCATATCGCTCATCAAGGATAGTGCTGATCCTCGCGTGGAAATTTGGTGCGCCACCGAGGAGGAACACGGTGTAGGAATCACAGTTGCGCGGCGCGGAGTCAGTTCAAACGTTACCAATAAACGAATACTTTGTGCGTACCTCTTAAAGGTCGAACTTGTCTCGCTCCTCGGAAAACAGGGGAAGGTTGTGAGCGTCGACATGCCGCGAAATGAACTGGAACTTCTTGCCGAAGTTCTGTCAATCAAATGCCTGCGGTCCTTTGTTCTGGACGCTTTAAAGAGGCGATATCGCGACACATTCGAGTTATTCTGCAAAATTCGAAACGAGAGCACAAAGCCGACGGATCTTGCCAATCTTAGCAAGCTGAAGGCCCGATTTGACATTCCCCTTGAGCCGATCCGTGTTTGCGCCGATGAGAGCAGCCTCAATGCCGCTTGGCTGGATTTAGATAAAATAGCGCAGAAATTCGGCCCACTACCAGCGGATATGCCGTCCTTTGTGCGAAGGCGGGCGTGAAGTTTGCCTCAAGAATCTTCGTCATCTGGCGCCACTACTTGGCACGAGAGTTCGTACTGGCGTGTTAAATGGAGATTCACCCTGACAGCGATCCAATAACTTCGTGATTTCATGCCTTCGACGTTGCCTGACGCTGCCTTTCGGATCATCTCCGCCCCCCAGGTGTCATCAGTGGCACATTCGGTCCAGCGTTGAGCGATCACCCGTGCTGCGTCAATGTAACCCTCGCCGTCCATACTTGGCCTGCGTTCAAACAGCCACGCGTCGTATAGCGGACAATCGATCTGCGGGGTATATTTTCCTCCAGTAGCCGCTTTTGTCCGGGCGTGAATTGAACCATGATCCCCGTAGATAACGGCATCGGCGCCAATAGCCTCGAACAGATCACGTTCTAATATATTTATTGCACCTGATGTGTTCTGCCCATTAGGGTTGACGAAGGAGGTCACCGACGCTGGATAGCTCGTCGAAATCACGACGATTTCTGCGCTGGGGATCTCGTCACGAATATCGTTGACTGATGAGACACACGCTGCAATGCTTGCGGCCATCGTTTCACGAATATATCCCGCATCAATAACAATCAGTGCATTCTTGGGATCATCCATTGCCGATAATGCTGTGATAACTTTACTCGTGTCGCCTTGGAAGTCAGATATACGAAATGCCAGGCGCCGCCCCATGCTCTCTAGCAAACGCGTCTGACGAATTATTTGTGGAAGGCGTGCATTTCCAGCGAACTGAACCGTTGGGATAGCGTTTGGGACCGAGTGCACAAAATCACGCCATGCTTTGAAATCATCTGTAGGCTCAAGCAGCGCGTGTACAGATGAGTTTTGATACATTAGCTCTCGCGTAACGTCCAAAATAAAAGTATTTTCTCCGGCAGCGTTGCTGAGTTGGCTGATCGATTCGCTTAAATCTGTGCAGCGAGGCCACGCGCCCAGCCGCATAATCGGCAGAAGCGCGTTCTTGACATTATTTCGCAACTTCGCATAGCCGGATAATTCGGCCGGTCTTGTACGCAACGAAGGGTAGTAAGGAATGTCCCCAAATTGGATTGCCATGATTAGTCCCCCGAAGGTATGGTTTCAGCTGGCGCAGCTTGTTTGCGCCTTGCCGTGCGCGTCGTTTGGGACGCCAAATACTCGCCGATTGTAATCAGACGGCTTTTTTCTGCTCGCAGCTCGGCAATATCCACGCTAAGTTCGGTGACTTGTTGGGACAGAGCCGAAGCCAGCGCAACAAGGCGCTTGCCAAGCAGACCCATCACGACAGCGGTTAACAAAGCTGCGGCCCAGCCTGACGCAGTTAAAGTAAGAATCTCAGGCTTGTCTCTGTAGAACGAGTAAAGCGTCAAGCCAATGCCGGCAAACCCAACCAGAAGTCCTCCTAAACCAGCCCACAGCCCAACAACAGTGGCGGTATCAGTATCGATTCGTTCCATAGGCAGCCTACTCCTAAACGCGCGCGGCAAAATTACCTAGCTTCAATGCTAGCAAAGATGTAATAATTTACCACATGCAACCATGGAACTGTGATCATTTGTTTTTTGTCGGGGAAGCAAGTAGATCGCAGCCCAGGCCGCCCGTCGGGAAAGGCCCAGTTCGACCTTGCGGCTGATCTGGACAAGCGATTTGTCACTTTGCGCGCGTAGTAAAAAATGAACCTGCTCAGCTGCAACCCAACCGTTACTTGGCTTGATTGAACATGGCAAAGAAAAACATCGAGGTGGTGCGCTATTCAGGTTTCGTCCTCACTTTTGAGCCGGAACGTACTGGTTGGCTAGTAGAAAAAATCGGCGCTGGAGATGATTTTTCTGAATCGTTTTCCGCTCTAGACTGGAAATTCGAGCGACGAGAACTATTTTTGTTGGCTTCGCGCGATCCGGTCGCCGTGTTTGCGGTCGCATTGATGGAAAGAGGGCACGGAAGTGGCGGCTCCGGGAAACTGAAGATGAAAATGACCGATGTTGTTGTTGTCGATTCTCCCGTTAATCCCGACGAATTTATCATTGCTGACCTATCCTCTGAAATCTGTACGGCTGGGGAATTAAAACGTACTGAAGCGGTAACTTGGGAAGCATTGTTACTTGAGCTTTCTCAGCTGCGCCCTGAGGCAGCAGATGCCATTGGCAAACTTGTATTAGCACGTGAAGTTGAACGACGACTGTATGGCCAATCAAACCGCATGGACAGACTAAACGAGCAGCGAGATGGCTTGGGTATTGCACTAGACATCGCGGATATCGACCGTGCTGGCGTACTAAAGTCAATGATCGTGGAAAATGCGGGTACCGCGAATTCGGTGTTGGACCTGATCGACGCGATGCCGGTTCATGAGCGAAGTTTGCTGGAACACGATGCTGCAGTTTTTCGCGTTGTCCTTGGGGGCGAGAGCCCGAAATCCGCAAGTTTTGCGGACAAATCTGGGCGCGCACTACGCGTTTATATTGCAGACAAGACTGACCTGGAAACCGTGCTTGGGATTGACCTGATAATTTACAGTTCTTATTACGAGAACTTTTTACTCATGCAGTACAAACGGATGGAAAAAGTCTCGGCAGGATGGGCCTGCGCCATTCATCCAAGTTCGAACATTCACGACCAGCTTCGGTGTATGGCTTCATTTCGCGCTGCCGCAAAATTGGTCAAGATCGCTGGCGCCGCATCGACTCTGTGGAGCTACCGCCTTAACGACGAGCCATTCTATTTCAAATTTTGTGAGGCATTTCGCCCAGATGCGCGCGACGATAGTCTAGTACGCGGCATCACAATGGCAGAGCATCATTTCCGGGAATTCCTAACGCTGCCGGAGGCAAAAGGGGAGAACGGTGGGACACTTGTTGGCTACCATAATTGTCCTCGGTATCTGAACAATACGGAATTTGTTCAACTCGCGCGGAGGGGCTGGATTGGAGCGAGCGCAAAATCGATTTCATTGCTGAAAAGCCTACTTGAGGCCAACCGACGGGGAGGACGAACAGCGATGCTAGCGATCATCGATGCGCCAAAGGCAAAGTCTACGTTGACAAAGGGACGAAAGTGGTAGTTCTGTGAATTGGTGCGCGCAGTCGTTGCAGAGGATAAGACACTCAACTGGGTCTAGATGGTACATTTGCGGTACACGCGTAATGATCTCTTGATTTGCGTAAATTTCGGTAACTCGTTGATTCGTTGTATACTTTTTCCTTCACCACCCTAAGCTTATTTTACGTCGATTTCCCTATGTGCACGGTTTCAACGGCAAACTCATAATCCGTTGGTGCCGTGTTCGTCTCACGGGAGGCCCACCAGAATTTTTATGCATTGAAATTAAGCCTTTACGAACAATCGTCTGGGCTTCTTTGTCGTCTGTATGCTTGAGAATTCGGTTTAAAAGTGGCCTTTGCCGGAAAACTGCCGGAATGAAAGGATCCAGACAAAAGCGTTTGTTTGACGATCCGGAGACATTTGGAATGGCCTACATAAAGCAGCCTACATCAACAGTCAGACTTATTATTTTAGCTTAAACGCTAATATTTTTAAGGGAATTTAGTGTAAGAGCTGAAAAACTTGTTTCTGTTGTTGATTGTGTTAGTCTTAACGCTTAAATACTAAGTAAAGTTTAGCATCAACCCTATGAAACTGTCAAAACAGCTCAGCGACCGCCGCGCTCAATCGGACCGTACCTTGCAGCAGCTTCACGAGGTAACGGGCATTGCGATGTCGAGTGTCAGCAAGCTGCTCAGCGGAAAGTCGGAAGCGAAATCCGGTACGCTCGAAGCGCTGGCAGACGCGCTCGACGCTAATTGGGTCCTGGTCCCCAAGCATCTGCTTCCAGAAGTTCAACGGCTGCTGTCCGGAAAGGCCATCGGTCCCGACGAGGCGCCTTCGACCGTAGACCGGCTGTTCGGAGGTGGCGCCAATGAGTAAGGGGCTCCTGCCGCGCTACCTCGACGTCTTCCTGCAAGGCCAGCATATCGGCTGGCTGTGCGAAGCCGGGCGTGTAACGCGTTTCATTGCCTCGGACGAATACGTGGCGAACGCGCGCCGGCCCACCCTGTCGATTTCGATGACGGTACCCGGCGAGGACGAGTTGACCCGCCAGACCTTGACCAACTACTTCGACAAGGCAGTCTACCGTGAGCGCGGCGAGTTGCCGCCGTTCTTCGCCGGTCTGCTACCCGAGGGCGCGCTTCGCCGGCGCCTGGCGGCGACGCGCAAGGACCCGCGCGACATGGATGACCTAGGCGTGCTGGCCGCCGCCGGCGAGGATTTGCCAGGCGCGGTCCAGGTGCTGCCTGCCGACCTGGACAAGCTCACGGTGACCGCCCGGGCATTCGGCGTCACGGGCGGCTCGGACAACCTTGAAATTGGTGTGCCGGAGCAGGCGGCCGAGGGCGCTGCGTCGCTGTCGGGCGTCCAGGACAAGCTGGCGCTGTCGAGCGCGCAAAACGGCCAGCGCTACTGCATGCCTGTCAAGGGCACGCTCTCGGACCTCATTGCCAAGTTGCCGGTCAAGGGCGACGACTCGCAAGTCTTCAACGAATATGCCTGCATGCAGCTGGCCGCGCAGGCCGGCGTCAATATCGCGCAGTGCCGCACGGTGCAGATGCGGGAACTGGTCGGTCGCGACGCTCTGGTGGCGGCGCTGGGTCCCAATACGCATTTCCTGGCGGTTGAGCGATTCGACCGTGGTCCCGGCAGCGCGGTGCATATGGAAGATGCGTGCCAGCTCCTTCGCATCATGCCGGGCCAGAAGTATGCCGGCCGCCAATACTTCGTTCGCCTGGTGCAGGTGCTCAACCGCTTCAGCACCCGCGGCATCGAGGACGTGCGCCAGTTCTTTATTCGCCAGGTGGTCAATACGCTGTTGGGCAATTCGGACGCGCATCTGAAAAACTTCTCCGTGCTCTATCACAATGGCGTGATGCCTGAACTCTCGCCGGCTTACGACATCGTGTGCGTCGCGGCGCTGCCGGGCTTCCAGGGATTCGGCACCAACGTTGCCATCGACAAGTACCAGCGCAAGGAAACGGTTGACGACTACCTTGCCGTGGCCAAGAGCGCCGGCATCTCCGAGCGCATTGCCAAGGCGGCTGTCAAACAGACGGTCAACCTGGTCAAGGAGCTGTGGCCGGACGCGCTGGCCAAGTTGAATGTGCCGCCGGCGGTGCGCACCGAGGTGCTACACCGGCTGGCCACGCTGCCGCTGGCGAAATAGCGCCTGCCACAGCGATTTAGCATCTGGTCGGCTTCTGAGCCGCGTTACATTGTGGGCCGGTGGTGTTACGCAAATCAATGACCTGATGTCTGGGCCACACAATGCATGGTCATGAACCTATTCCTCATCTTCCTGAAGCTTGTCGAAACACGCCAGCGCCACCTTGCCAAGGCCGCTCACCACGAACGGGTCGTCGGCCGCCACCAGCGTGGCGTCGACCAGCATGCGCAGCTTGCTTACCCGGTCGCTCAGCGCCAAGGTCTGGGCCAGCGGGGGCGCATCGGGCCGGCCCGCCAAGTCGATCGCGCCGTTGACCGTCTCAGGAAACTCCCATAACTCGGCGATGCGCGCCGACAAGGTTTGCGCCTGACCAAATAGAGAAACGATGAAGGCGTCCGACTGCGGCAGCGCATCGCCCGCATGCATCTGGTCGATCACGCGAAACGCCACCACCAAGCCGACGTTGGCCATCAACCCCGCCAGATAACTTTCAAACGCGTTGGCGCGCAGGGACGGCGCCAGCAGGCTGCCCGCCATCGCGCAATGCTCGGACTGGCGCCAGATCAGCGGCGCGGTGCGCTTGGCCAGGGCGCCGCTTTGCATGCTCATGATGGGGCGGAAGGCGACCCGCGCCAGCAGCATGCGCATGCCGTTTTGCCCGAGCAGCATGATGGCGCCTTCGACGCTGTTGATCGGCGGGCTGTTGTGGTAGCGGGGACGGTAGCAGGGCCGATTCGCTTCGCGGTACACCTCGGCGACCAAGACCAAGTCCTGGGACAATTGACGCGACAGTTCGGCGGCGTTCATGTCGTCGTCGCGCAGGGTGCGCATCAGTTGTGGAATGATGGCCGGCACGCGCGGGACAAGGGCGGCGCCCGCCACCGGCGATTGCGCCAGCCGGGTCAGTTCGTCGACGATCAGCTGTTCGGTCGGCGCGGAGGCCACCTGGGGACCCACCGCCGCAAGCCAGCGGAAGTAAACCGCGTCGATCTCGGCGGCGCTGGCGGGCTGCGCCGCGCCAGCGGCTGGCGCGGCTTTCGGCGTCGATACAGGCCCCGATTTGGCCGCTTCTTCTTCGCCGCTAAACAATTTTCCGATCCAGCCCATGGCTTGTCTCTTATCGGTAAGAAATATTTATTTCTTTATTTTACCCGAGGAAAATGCTCTAGGGCCGTCCATCGACACTTTGTTGCGTTTTAGTATCATGTAGCCGATTGTCTGCCTCGCATTCTTTCATTTTCACGAGAGTGGATATGATAATTGTCATGTGAGCAATTTTCATGGACAAAGCGCGCTAACAATTACTGATCGCAGTGTTCGCTTCTGCGTGCGCCGGCGACCACGTTAGTCTTGTCACTATCAGGTGCAACGACATCTTGACGATGCACGTCGACCGGATCCGCTTGCTGGTGGCGCGCGATTTCGACTGGTTACCCAATGGGCCGATTCAACAGTTTTTCTTGAGCCAGGGCATCGGAGATTTTATGGGCAGCAGCTTTGCGCGCGAGCAGGAGAGCATGGAATTTGTACATGGCATGTTGACCGAGGCGGCGCAGGCGCAGTTGCAAATCGAGCTGCGCCGCGCGCGCGGCAAGCTGGCGGCGCTGCACCGGGAGTCGGCCAGAGCGCCCTTGCATTTACGGCGCGGCACCGGATTGCTGTTGGCCATGCGCGAATGGGAACCGCAAGGTTTCCGGCAGTTGCGGCGCGGCGCCGATGTGGCGGCCGATAGCGCGCCGGTAGACATGGGATAGACGGCGGCGCGCCCAATGCGTGGGCATGCAACGCTTATTGCAGCGCGCCAAACACTTTGCTGAGAATTTTGCTGCCGGTGCTGATCGGATCGGTCCGGATGGCTTTTTCTTCTTCGCCTATCATAATGAATAGCCCGTCAAGCGTGCGCTGAGTAACGTAGTCTTCCACCGTCGCTTGCTGTTTCAGCAGCCCCAGTTTTGCGACCTGGTCCATGGTGCTGTTGTATTTGGCGGCCAGATCGGAACGGTCGGTCACGCTCTTGACGATGGGTGAGAATTTTACGCTCAGCTTGGCCGCCGTGCGCTCGCGGAAAAAGTCCGTTACCGAGGTGTCGCCGCCGGTCAAAATGTTCCTCGCATCCGTGATCGACATCGATTTGACCGCGTCCAGCAAGAGCGGCTTGGCCATCGGCACGGCCGCCTCGGCCGCGTGGTTCATCGCCACTTCCAGCTCATCGAGCATGTGGCCGCGTCCAGTCATCTTTAATAGGGGACGGACTTGCTCCAAGATGGTCGGCAAGGGGATTCTCACCTTGTCATTGTTCAAAAATCCGTTCTCGACGCCCAGTTTACCGACCGCCGCCAATGAACCTTGTTCCAGCGCGGCGCGCAAACCGCCGTTGACATCTTGATTGCTCAGGTCGGACAAGGAAATGGCCGTCGCACTCGATGCGATCAGGCACAGGGGAAGCAGCAACGCTGCGGGGGCGCGGAATGAAAACATGGAACCTCGTCGAGATGGTGAGCGGATGGCCAGGTCAGGCCGGTGTACGCATCTTACCTGACACCATCGGCCGCCGGCTCGCCCATGCCGGCACCCTGTGTTGACAAAAAGATTGCATTCGAACTCAATCCTTGTACAATTGCCGATTCACAACATTATTGATGTGAAATATTTATTTGCATGTGGTATCCCTGCCGTTCGCTCGGCGTTCATTTATATAAAGCCGATCCTATGTCGAACCTTGAACGCAGCTTGCCACGTTGCCTTGCGATCCAAGTCTCGCTGCTGATCTTAGCGATCGCCATCGCCGGTTGCGGCGGCGGTTCAAGTGAGAGCCAATCGGGCAATGGCAACAACACCGGCGCTGCCGGCAGCGGGGCGGGCCAGACCACGCCAGGAACTACCACACCGAGTAGTGGCACACCGGGCGCGACCACGCCGCCGGGCACGACACCCGGGACCACCATGCCGCCAACGGCGATGCCGGGCACGCCCGATACACCAGGCTCGCCGGCAACGCCCGCTGCACCCACCACGCCGAGCGCGCCAGACACGCCGGTCACGCCAGCCATCTGTCCCGCCCCGTCTGCCTTGGCGCCGATGACGCCGTACGGCACGACGATGCCGCCGGCCGATCCGACACTAGCCGGGGTGACGCACAAGTTCTTTAAAATCACGGTGCGCGACGCGGTGACCAATCTGCCGATTCCCGGTGTGCAATTGAAAACGGTCAGCCGTCTGGTCTATACCACCGATGACAATGGCGTGGCCGCGTTTTACGAGCCGGGAACGATGGAGCGCGACGTCTGGTTCTCGCCGGTGCGGGAAGGTTACACGGTGGCGGCCGACGGTTTGGGCTTGCGCGGCGTGACGTTGCGCGCCACGGAAGGCGGCGCGGCCACCGTCAGCATGACCCCGAGCGGCGCGGCGCCGGCCATGAGCATGGGCAATTTGCAGTCGCGCCTGGTGGCCGCCAATGTGCCCGGCAAGGCCCAATGCATGACCATTCGCGTATTTGACAAGCGTACCCGGCGCGGCGTGCCGCTGGTCGCGCTGGCGCTGCCGGCGGGCGAGCAAAGCACTGATAGCCAAGGCATTGTGGCCTACTGCAACCCCGACAAGATGGGCGCGCTAACGGTGCCGGTCTCTAGCCACGGTTATCTCGCCAAGACGGTGACACTGCAAGCGATTCCCGGTGGCGTGGCCCAAATCGAGCTGGAAAGCATATATGTGGGCGAGCGCCTGTACCGCATCACCGGCCAGGGCACGTACCGCGACAGCCTGCTGCTGGGCTTGACTATTCCGGTTCAAAACGGCGCCTTGAACGGCCAAGTGGTCGGCCAGGATTCGGTGATTTCCGCAGTGTACAAGGATAAAATTTTCTGGACTTGGGGCGACACCGACAACTTGTCCTACGGCTTGGGCAATTTCTCCTCGCCGGGCGCCACCTCGCTGTTGCCGGGCGCCGGCGGGCTGGACCCCGAGCGCGGGATCGACTTGACCTATCTGGGCAAGCCGAGCGGCTTTGTCAGCGGCGCGGTGCCCAACATCGTGCCGACCGGCAATCCAACTTGGATCGGCGCCATGGTGGCCGTGCCCGACAGCGCCGGCAATGAAAAACTGTTTGCCTCGTTTAGCAAACCGGACAGCAATATGGCGGCGCTCAAAAACGGCTTGATCCTGTTTGACGACACGGCCCAGGTGTTCAAACCGGTGATCGACAATTATCCGCTCGACGGCGACAATTACCCGTCCGGCGGGCAAGCCTTCAAGTTCGACACGCCAACCCGTCAGTACGCCTTTTTCAAAGGCGGCAAGCTGCGCATACCGGCCACGGCCGAAGCCATGCTCGACCGCGCCACCTATGAATTGTTCACGCCTTTCCTCGATGCCAACAACACCCAGCTGGACCGGGTGGGCGACGCCTTGCGCTATGCGTGGCGCAAGGGCGGCTCCGGCTTGAGCAAGATCGGCGCGGCCATCACGGCGGCCGGGCTTGCCACCGACCAGTCGCTGGACGGCCACATGCGAAGCGTGGCCGACGCCGGCGCCATCGGCATGTCGTCGGTCTCGCTGAGCTGGAACGCATACCGGGGCCGTTTCGTTATGATCGGCCAGCATAAATTTGGTTCGCCGTCGACTTTCGGCGAGATCTGGTATGCCGAAGGCGACACGCCGATGGGGCCGTGGGTCGACGCGCGCAAGATCGTCAGCCACAACAATTACACGTTCTACAATCCCTACACCCATCCTTATCTGTCCCCGGACAACGGCAAAACGGTGTATTTCGAGGCCACCTACACGTCGGCGTTCTCGACCGCGCCGGCGATCACGCCGCTGTACAACTATAACCAGATGATGTATCGGCTCAATCTGGACGACGCGCAGCTCACGTTGCCCGTGCCGATCTACGACCAGGGCGGCGCCACCGCCGACCGGTTCGGCGCCAAGCAGAGCGTGGCGCCCGGAAGCGCGCCATTGGCCGCGCCCTTCCTGGCGCTGGACCGGGCCGCCACCGGCACCACGCCGGTCGGCTGGAGCGCGCCCGCCTGCGACGCGTCCCGCCGCCTGATCAGCGGGGCCGGCGTGCTCGACCCGTTATTTTTCGCCGCGCCGAGCGGCCCGGCGGCGCCCGTGAAAAGCAGGGTGGCGCTATATGAATATAACCATGCGGACGGGCGCCGCCTGTACACGGTCGATCCGGCCCAGGCGCCGGCAGGTTTCGTGCGCGCCGCCGCGCCCCTGGTTTGGGTGTGGAGCAATCCCGTCCAGGTCAAATTGCCGGTCGGCGAATACCACGGCAATCTGGTGGTCAACGCCGGCGCCGATCAGTGCCTGGCCAAGGGCGCTTCGGCCACCACCGCCGTCACCTTAAGCGCCAGCGCGGCGCGCAAGGCGGCGCGCGGGGCGGTAAGCTACCACTGGCATGTGCCTGCGGGGCAAGTCGACGCCGCCCAATGCGCATCGCTAGCGGGCGCCCAGGTGGTGATGAAGCTGGCCGCCGGCAGCCACAGCATCGTGGTCGAGGCGACCGATGACGCCGGCAACACCAGCTCGGACACGGTGGTGGTGCGTATGCGCTAAGCATGGGGCGGCCAGCCCGCGCGGCCGACCGCCGTAAGCGCCGCGCGTCGGCGGCGACCGATAGCGCAGCTCCTCGCCGTTATCGGGCTGGCTACGGATTGGCGTTTTCGTCGGATCGGTCTGCGCTCCCGGCGGTCCCGTCGAGCATCCTCAGCAAGCTATCCGTAGAGCGCACCCGGCCGATATGAGGAAACACTCGCTGGCAGGCGAACTGGTGCGCCTCAGCGGACACCCCGCTCATCGCGTCTTCAGCGAATACCAGCTTATAGCCCAGATCGAACGCGGCACGCGCCGTCGATTCGACACCGAAATTGGTGGCGATGCCGCCTAAAACGAGGGTGTCGATGTGGCGCCGCCGCAATATCTGGTCCAGCTCGGTGCCATAAAACGCACCCCATTGGCGCTTGACGATCAGCACATCATCGGCGTGCACGCCGGCCTCGGGCACCAGTTGCGAAGCCAGAGGCCCCGGTGGCGGGGCCCCTGCCGGCCGGCCCAGCGGCGCGTCGGCTGGCAAAGCGAGCAACTCTTCCACCAACACGCGCACATACACCACCGTGCCCGCGCGCGCGCGCAAGGCCTGCGCCAAACGGGCGCAATGGTCCACCACGCGCGTGCCCGCATGCGGCGCCAGTTGACGCGCCAGATTACTATTTTGTAAATCAATCAAGATCAGCGCGCAGCGCGCGGGATTCAACGACAAGGTTTCCACGATGGTCCGTATGTGAGATGATCCTCACATATTATCATTAAAGGTGAGTATGGCCTCAGACCTTGTGCGCGGCGCGCGACGGGTGCCGCAGCAGCAGCGCGCCGCGGCGCGCCTGGAAACGATCTTGCAGGCGGCCGGTCTGGCTATTGCCCAGCACGGTTATCAGGCGGCCACCATGACCCACATCGCGGCCCTGGCCGGCACTTCGATTGGCGCGCTGTATCAATATTTTCCCAATAAGGAGGCATTGGCGCACAGCTTGCGCACCCAATATGCCGACCGGATGGACGCGCGCTGGAGTGAGTTGGCCAGCGGCGCGCAGGGTTTGCCGCTGGCCGAGCTGGTTGCGCGCCTGTTCGATTTAATGCTGGATTTCTTGCGCACCCATCCCGCCTGCATGGAGCTGATCAACGCGCCCATGGCTTTCCAGCGCGACCAGCAGTTGCGTGACCGCTTGCTGCGACGGTTCGCGCAATTGTTCGTGCAGCGCCAGCCGACGTTGGCGCCCGATGAAGCTTACTTGATCGCCAACGTGACTCTCCAAATCGTGCGCAGTCTCAATCCGCTGTACCAAATGGCCGCCGACGTGCCCGCGCGCGCCAGGCTGGCTGCTGAATTCCAAGCCGCCGTCACCAGCTATCTGCGCATGCGTCTGGCCTGATGTCGCCGTGGCGCGGGGTTTTTGCAAGGCGCCCGGGCGGCGCCTGAGCCGATTGCGAAGGCGTGCCGGTCCCCGCGCGGCGTGCCGGCGCACGGTATAAAACCGTAGCGCCCGAACTGGTATACAATACTGTACATGCATACAGTTAGGGATGGGCGCCATGGAATTGACCGACAAGCTCGAAATCCTGGCCGACGCGGCGAAATATGACGCGTCCTGCGCCAGCAGCGGCGCGCCCAAGCGGGGCTCGATCGGCCAGGATGGCATTGGCGCCACCAACGGCATGGGCATTTGTCACAGCTATACGCCGGACGGGCGCTGCGTGTCACTGCTCAAGATTCTGCTCACTAATTATTGCGTGTACGATTGCCAATATTGCGTCAACCGGCGCAGCTCGAACGTGCCGCGCGCCCGCTTTTCGGTGCAGGAAGTGGTCAAGCTGACCACCGATTTTTATCTGCGTAATTATATCGATGGGCTATTTCTCAGTTCCGGCATCATCCGCTCGGCCGATTACACGATGGAGCAATTGGTGCACATCGCGCGCGAATTGCGCGAGACCCATCATTTTCGCGGCTACATCCACCTTAAAACGATACCGGACGCCGACCCGGCCCTGATCGCCGCCGCCGGGCGCTATGCCGACCGGCTCAGTGTCAACATCGAACTGTCGAGCGAGGCCAGCATCGAACGCCTGGCGCCCGAGAAAAGCATTCATACCATCAAGCTGGCGATGGGGGCGATCCGCACCAAACTCGATGAAAAGGCGGAGGAACCGAACGCGCCCAAGTTCGCGCCTGCTGGCCAGAGCACGCAAATGATCGTGGGCGCCGACGCCAGCGACGACAGCAATATTCTTAATACCGCCGAAACCCTGTACGGCAGCTATAAACTCAAGCGTGTGTATTATTCGGCCTTCAGCCCCATTCCCCAGAGCCCGAAAAGCGTGCCTTTGCAGCCGCCGCCCATGCTGCGCGAACATCGTTTATACCAAGCCGATTTTCTCATGCGCGGCTATGGTTTCCGGGTGGATGAATTGCTGCCGGCGGCCGGCAACTTGGCGCTCGATATCGATCCCAAGCTGGCCTGGGCGCTGGCCAACCGCGATCATTTTCCGATGGACTTGAACCGGGCGGACATGGCCATGATCGCCCGCGTGCCCGGTATCGGCTTGCGCAATGCCAAGCGTTTGGTGGAACTGCGGCGGTTGCGCAGCATCCGCTACGCCGATTTGTCGCGGTTGCGATGCAGTATGAAAAAGATCGCGCCGTTTATCGTCACGGCCGACTATTCGCCGGCGCGCGACATGGCTTCGTCCGACAATTTGCGGCGTTCCATGGCCGACGCGCCGCAGCAAATGGATTTATGGCCGACACTGAAAGTGGCATGAGCCCCCTGGCCGCTGTGCAAGCCGGCCAGCCGCTGCTGGTGCAGTCGTTCGAGCAATGGCGTGAAGCGGCGCGCCTGTTGCTGGCGCACGATGTGGCGCCTCACGCCGTTCAATGGATCACGCATCGGGCCGATGGCGATTTGTTCAGCAAATTGGCGCCGGTACCGGCGCCGGCGGCGCGCCAAGTGGCCAACGCGTATGCGGTCGATCCCGTTCACGACGGGGCGGGCGCCGCCGGCCCGGAGTCGGAGTCGGAGTCGGTGGCGGCGCCTGGTCCTGAACAAGACCACGCGATCACGGCATGCGCCGTCGTGCCGGACCCGGTGCGCAGGGCAGCGGCGGATGTGGATCCGGCTGACGCGGCGCCGCGGACGGCGCGGTCCGGCCCCGCCATGCGCGTGCCTCGTTCTCTGATGGACATGTTGCACAGCGCGGCTTGTTTCCGCTCGCCCGAGCGCTGGTCTTTCTTATACCGCGTGATGTGGCGCTGGCAGCGCGGCGAACACGACGTGGTGTCGCCGGCCGACGAGGATGGCGCGCGGCTGCACGGCATGGTCAAGGCCGTGCACCGCGAGGAACACGACATGCATGCCTACGTGCGTTTCCGCGAGCGGCCCGAGGCGGCCGGACCGCCCCGTTTCGTGGCCTGGTTCGAGCCCTCGCACGACGTGCTGCCCCAGGTCGCACAACATTTTGCCGCCCGCATGGGGCGCGTGACCTGGATGATCGCCACCCCCGATGCCACCGTGCTGTGGGATGGCGCGGCGCTGCACGCGCTGCCGCCATCGATGCGCAGCGCGGCCGATGTGGACGATGCCGGCGAAGCGTTGTGGCTCACTTATTATCGTAGCATTTTCAATCCGGCGCGGCTCAATGCCGCACTGATGCACAGCCATATTCCGTCCCGCTTCTGGAAAAATCTGCCCGAGGGCGCGGTGGTGCCGGAGATGGTGACGCAAGCGGCGGCCGGCGCGCGCCGCACCGGTCAAACCGCGTCGGTGGGTCGGCGCGGCGGCAACGTGATTCCACTCACGCCGGCCCAGGCCCAGCCGCAGCGCGACGCGTCCAGCACACTCGACCAATGCCGCCGCTGCGACTTGTGGCAGCACGCGACCCAGGCGGTGGGCGGCGCGGGGCCGCCTCGGGCGCGCCTGATGCTGGTCGGCGAGCAGCCGGGCGACCAGGAGGACCTGGCCGGCAAGGCTTTCATCGGCCCGGCTGGCGCCGTGCTCGACGACGCCTTGCGCCAGGCCGGCGTCGGGCGCGATACCGTGTATCTGACCAATGCCGTCAAACATTTCAAATGGGAGCCGCGCGGCAAGCGGCGCATGCACAAAACGCCGGCCCAGCGCGAAGTGGCCGCCTGCCGTCACTGGCTGGAGCAGGAGTTGGCAAGCGTTAATCCTGCCGTGGTGGTCGCGCTGGGCGCCACCGCCTTGAAATCGGTCATGGACGATGCCGGCGTGAGCCTGAAGGCGGTGCTGGGCCAACCGTTCCAACACCAGGGCCGCTGGGTGCTGGCGGTGTATCACCCCGCCTACGTGCTGCGCGCGCCCGATCCGGCCGCCCGGCGGGACGCCTTCGATGTCATGGTGGCCGGGCTGCGCGAGGCGCTGCGGCTGGCGACCGACCCACCCTGATGCGCCGCGCGCAGGCGCGCCGCCGCGTAAGATGGGCCGACACGCCCCTGATGGTTGATTATTTTTTTGATCATGCCCTTTTCGCCATGCCGCCTCTTGCCTGATGTGCTCAAGATCAGGCACACTGCGCAAGCGAATGGGCGCCGCCGCCGGCCGCGCCCATTCGCTTGCGCCGGCGATCCGCTGGCGATGACCACGCCACGCGCATTGCGTCAGCGCCGATCACTACATCGCCCTACACGACACAGGATAGTCATGCTTTTTCACCAAGCGATGTTGCGCAGCTGGCGCACCGTTTTGCTCATCACCGCAACGACGGGCTTGGCCGCGAGCTTGCCGGCCTGCATACAGGCGGCCGAGCCGGATGTGGCCGCCGCCGCGACCCCCGTTCCCGATGCGGTGACGCCGGACGGTGGCCGTTATTACGGTCCGCTGCGCGAGCATCGACTGCATGGAATCGGTCGTCTGGAATGGTCCAATGGCGCCGTCTACCAGGGTCAGTTCGAGCAAGGTTTGTTTTACGGCAAAGGCAGTTACAAGTCGGCCGATGGCGATCTGTATGAGGGCCAGTTCCGTCTGGGCGCCATGCATGGCCAGGGCCGTTACACGAGTCATCTCGGCCCGGTCTACACGGGCCAATTTGTCGACTCGCAATTTACCGGCAAGGGGCGCCAAACCGGAAAGGGATTCGAATACGAAGGCGACTTTAAACAGTGGTTGTTCGATGGCGAGGGCAAACTGCTTGTCAACGGCGACCACTATCAGGGTGCTTTCAAAGCGGGCAAGTATCACGGCAAGGGCAAGCTGGTGCACGCCGATGGGCGCCACTACAGGGGCGATTTCGTCGACGGCCTGTTCGAGGGCAAGGGACGCTACGAATCGGCCGATGGCCAAGTATATGAGGGTGAATTTAGCAAAGGCAATTTCGAGGGGCAGGGCAGTTATCGGCGCAAAGACGGTACGCTCCACGTTGGCCAGTTCAAGAATTGGCGACCGGAAGGCCCCGGCGTGTACACCAGCGCCGAGGGTGACGTGTATGAAGGCAATTTCGTCAAGGGCGAGCTGGCCGGCAAGGGCAGCGCCACCTCCACCGATGGCAGTGTGTATCACGGCGAGTTCAAGGAATGGCGCTTCGACGGTCAGGGCAGTTTGCGCAACGCCGCCGGCGACGAGTATGTCGGCCGCTTCAAGTACGGCATGTATGAGGGTGAGGGCGTGCTCACTTACGCCAAGCCGCAAAAAGATGGCCGCCTCAAGGATGCCGGCACCTGGAGTTATGGCGTGCTGGACGACCCGGCCGCCGCCAAGCTGAGCAAACTTAACGTTGAAACGGCCCTGTACACGCAACGCGCGCTGCTCGATACAACGCTGGCGGCGCTGCTGCCGCGCGAGCCGGGCAAGATCAATATGTATCTGCTAGCGGTGGGCGGCAATGGCGCGCAAGAAGTGTTCAGGCGCGAAACGGAATACGTGCAGCAGCAGTTCGACCGTCATTTCGGCACCGCCGGCCGCTCGGTGGTGCTGGTCAATAGCCGCACCACGGTGGCGACCCGGCCCATGGCCACCTTGACCAGCATCCGCGAGAGCCTGGCCGCCATCGCCGCCCGCATGGACAAGGACAACGATATCCTGTTCTTGTTTTTGACCAGCCACGGATCGCGCACGCATGAATTCCAGCTCGATCAAAACGGTATGGATCTGCACAGCCTGGAAGCCCAGGAGCTGGGAAAATTACTCAAGGCGAGTGGCATTCGCTGGAAGGTGACGGTGATATCGGCCTGTTATTCGGGCGGCTTCATCGACCCGCTCAAGGACGATCATGGCCTGATCATCACGGCCGCGCGCGGCGACCGCACCTCGTTCGGTTGCGCCGACGACAACGACTTCACCTATTTTAGCGAAGCCCTGTTCAAGGATGCGATCTTGAGCACGTCCAGCTTTGGCGACGCTTTTCACAAGGCGCGCAAGCTGGTCGCGGCGCGGGAAGACCAGGACGTCAAGGCCGGCTTGGCGCGGCGGGGCCAGGTCAGCAAGCAACAGGCGAAACTGAACGCGGCGGAAGAGCAAGCCGCGCAGCAAAAAAACCATTCTGAGCCGCAGTACCATCATGCCGCGCCAATTGATCAGTATCTGAAAAAATGGCGCGCGCAGCTGCCGGCCGCGTCCGGTAAGCCGAAATGATCGCGCGGCGCCGCGTCAGGCGCTGTCGCCGATCTCGCAGCGCGCGCGGCCGTTTTGCTTGGCGCGATACAGGGCCGCGTCGGCGCGTTTCATCACGCTTTTGACGTCCAGCTCGGCAAAGCCGCTGGCGCACGCGCCCATGCTAAAGGTCAGCGTGTAGCCGGCGGGCGCGGCGGGCACCGCGATCAGGGCGACCGCCGCCAGCAGGCGCTGGTAGAGGAAAAGCACGTCTTCGCGCGCGGCCCCGACCGAAAGCAATAAAAATTCCTCGCCGCCGATGCGGCCCAAGGCATCCGATTGACGCAAGGCGCCTTGGCAGCACGCGTAAAACAGGTTCAGCACCAGATCGCCCGTTTCATGGCCGAATTGATCGTTGATGCGCTTGAAATGATCGATGTCGAGGATGGACAACCACACTTCCTTGCCACAAGCGCGCGCCGCTTTCACCTCGCGCGCGGCCAGCTCCATAATATGGCGCCGGTTTGGCGCGCCGGTGAGCTCGTCGCGCAGTGCCAAGGCGGAAAAGCGCCGTTTCTGGCCGATTTGCAGCATCAGCATGATGGCGATTAAAGTCAGCAGCAAGCCGCCGAACAGCAAGGCGAGAATCAACGCCGTCTTGCGGCTCTCCAGACGGGCGTGCTCGGCCTTAAGTAAGGCATTTTCATGCTGCTTCACTCTGATATCGAACTTGACGGTCAATTCTTGCAATCTCTTTTTGCTGCCGGCCATGACAATCGCGTTTTCAGCATCCACCAATTTCATCGCGGCCACATAGGCGGCCGCGTGGTCGCCCAGGCGGGCTTGGATATCGGCCGTGTTGCGCTGGTAGTCGGCGTTCAGGCGCATCGACTTGGCCAACTCGACATTGCGGCGCGCCGCTTCCAGCGCATCCACGCTGACGCGGGTGTGACCGAGGCGCGATGCGGCATCGGCGATGCCGAGCTGGGGCAGGGCGGAAAACAGGGGGTTCTGGTTCGCTGAAAACTGGCCCAAGGCCAGCGTCAGGCGGGTGCTGGCGCGGGCAAAATGGCCCAGCTTGACGTCGACCGAGCCCAGGTAATAGGTCAGATAGGCGATGCGCAACGGGTCAACCTGGTTTTCCGCCAGCGTCAAGGCCAGCTCGAAGCGGGCCGACGCCTTGGCGAACTCGCCCTGGCGGCGCAGGCTCAAGCCATAGTCGCCGTGCAGGCGCGACCTGAGCGCTTGATATTCGCCGCCTTCCAGCAGCTGCAATGCCCGGTCCAGCCACGCCATCGATTTCACCAGGTCGGCCGGCGTTGCCGTTAGCGGCGCGCGCACGATGCGCGCCATGACCGCCAAGTTGCTTGCCATCATCACCTTGTTCCCCTTGCGTTCGAAGGCCAGGTAGGATGTTTGCGCCGCCAGCATGGCTTCTTTTTCATCCAAACCCAGCAGCCGGCTGGCGTTCAGTTCGTGCAAATAGGGGGCGATCTCGCTGTGGCCGCGCTCGGCCAATGCGATCGCCTGCTTCGCGTAGCGGTCCGACAGCTCGCGGTCGCGCTCGGATTCGGCGTAAGCGCGCAGGGCCAGGAAGATGGCCAGCGCGTCCTCGTCGTGCAGGGCGGTGGCCAGGGCGATGCAGGCGTCGAAACCTGGCGCGAGGGCCAGATAAGCGGCGCCGGAACGGATCGATTCCGGCAAAAAAGCATCCATCACGTACTGGTCGCGCAAGGCGTGCAATTGGGCGGCCCGATCGCCGGCGGCGCGCGCGTGGTGCAGGCGCAGCGCGATCTCTTGCTCCACCCCGCCCATCTGATGGGCCAGACGATCAACGAACCTGTCCAGGTGGGCCGCGCTGGCATCGGACCCGGCATGCGCGCAGCCCAGGCGCAAGGCCAGCAGCAACACCAGGACGTAACGGCAGAGAAATGACATCGGCTTCCCGAAAAAAGACCAGACCCACGGCGCCAGCCCGTCACGCGGGCCGCGTCCGATTGATTTGGTTCCACTATCTCAACGCGTCGCCTCGCGCTGTACTGAACAATATCCTGCTCGTCTCGTCTCGTCTCGTCTCGTACGGAGGGATCGGCGGGCCGCCGCGGCAACCGGTGATCACCTCGCCGCTTGGTCCGACCCATCGGTAACGCTGGCGTGGCAGCGCCCGCGCCCGTTTTGCTTGGCTTGGTACAAGGCATCGTCGGCGTGTTTGATGAGACCCTTCACATCAAGCTTGGGGTTGCTCGACGAACAAGTGCCCATGCTGAAGCTGAGCGCATACCCGCTTGGCGCGCCGGGCACCTCGATCAGCTTGACGGCCTTGAGCAAGCGCTCGAATAAAAACAAAATGTCGTCCTGCCGGGCGCCCACCGACACCAGTAAAAATTCTTCGCCCCCGACGCGGCCCAGGGCGTCGGACTGGCGCAGGGCGCCCGCGCAGCATGCATAAAACATTTTCAGAACGGCATCGCCCGCCTCGTGCCCGCATTCGTCGTTGATGCGCTTGAAGTGGTCGATGTCGAGGATCGACAGCCACACCTCGCGGCCATATTGGCGCGCCGCTTTGACCTCGGCGCAGGCGCGCGCGATGATATGGCGCCGGTTGGGCGCGCCCGTCAGTTCGTCATGCAAAGCCAGGGCGGCAAAGCGCCGTTTTTGCCGCACTTGCAGCACCAGCAGCACCGCGATGGTGCCCAATAATATGGCGCCGAACAGCAAGGCCAGGATCAGCACCGTCTTGCGGCTTTCGAGCTGTGCGCGCTCGGCGATGAGCACGGCGTTTTCGCCATCCTTGAGCTTCACGTCAAACTTGACGGTGAGTTCTTGCACCCCTTTTTTGCTGCCGGCCAGCGCCAGCGCATGTTCCGCCGCCACCAACTCCATGGTGGCGCGGTAAGCGGCGGGATAGTCTTTCATACGGGCATAGGCTTCGGCCGCGGTGCGGTGATAGCGCGCGATCAGGCGCGCCGACGCCGAGAGCGCGATGTGCGGCCGGGCCTGGGCCAACATGGCCATGCCGGCCTGATGAAAACCCAGGCGCGACTGTACCTCCGCCAAGCCGATCAGGCTCAAGGTCATGAATACTTTTTCGTTTCTTTGCCTAAAATCGGCGAGTGCCGATCGCAGACGCGTGTTGGCGCTGTTGTATAAGCCCAGTTTGATGTCGGTGGCGCCCAAATAGTAGAGGTAATAGGGCATATGGCCGGAATCGATTTGGCCGTCGGCGTCCTCGAGCGCGCTCTCGAATTGGGCCGCGGCCGCCTCGTATGCTTGCGCCGCTTGCAGCGCCAGCCCGATATTGCCCTTGATGCGGGACGACAGCACTGCATAATCGGTGCCGGCGGTGATGTGCTGCGCCTTTTTCAGGTAAGCCATCGAGGTCTCGAGTTCGGCCGTCGGTCAGCCTTCCCGCATCGAGCTCCTAGAGATAGGGCAGCGACCATAAGTGGCCGCGTTCGGCCAGCTCGAATGTTTGTGTGGCGTACCGGTTCGACAGTGGCCAATTACGGTCGGCCTCGGAATAGGCGCGCAAGCCCAGCAGGATCGATAGGGTATTGTCGTCGCGTAATTGCCTGGCCATGACGATGGCGACATCGAAATCTGGTTGGATCGACAGATAATCGTCGGCGGTGCGATCCTGCTCCGGCAAGAACGCGTCCAGCACATAGGCGTCGCGTATCGCCGTCAATTCCGCTTGCCGGTCTTGCGCCTGGCGGGCGCGCCGCAGGCGTAGCGCGATGTCATCTTTTGTGCCGTCGAGCTTGCGCGCCACTTGCTCGACGAACGCATGGAAACCGGCGTCGCGGGTCACGTCCTGTGCCTGCGCAAGGTTGCCGGGCCAGGCCAGCGCCATCAGCCCGAGCCGCAGGAGCGCCGCCAACAGCGTCGCGCGCCCTGGCCGCGCGTGCGGGAATGGTCGCCATGTGGCCAGCTTGATGTGGCGGAAACGGAAATAAATCAAGCTGGACCGAACAGCATGATGGTGGGGGTGGTGGGGCCGATACGGCGATGGCGCAAGGGGGACGAAAAAATGCCGCTCAGGGGAGACTAAGCGGCATCGTGCTCTGCACTCTGGGGCGAGGCCGGCCGGTGGCCGTCGACGCGATGTAGGGGAATTAGTTGCGGCCGGCGGTGTGCTCGTGCAATTGGTCGAACCCGGCTTTGGCGGCGCGGTAGCAGGTGCCGGCGTGTTGTTCCAGGCCATCGCGGTCAAGCACGGTGACGGTGCCGCGGCGGTATTGGATCAAGCCATCGTCCTGCAATTTACGGGCCGTGACGGTAATGCTTTCGCGCCGCACGCCCAGCATATTGGCCATGGTGTCCTGGGTGACTTTCAATTCGTTGGACAGGGAACGGTCCAGACGATCAAGCAACCAGCGCGCCAGTTTTTGTTCGATGGTGCAATGACGGCCACCGACCACGTTTTGCGCCATTTGGGCAAACAGGGCGCTGTTGTAGCGCATCAGCAGCTGGGCCAGGGCGCCGCCTTCGTTGAACACTTCGCGCAGAAATTCGGTGCGCAAACGGTAGCCATAGCCGGCGCTTTGCACCACGGCGCTGCACGTGGCGCGCTCGGCGGCGAACAGGGCCACCCCCACCACGCCTTCACGGCCGACCACGGCGATCTCGGTGGTGGCACCGTCTTCCATTACATACAGCAGCGAGACGATGGCATTGGTGGGGAAATAGGTGTACTCGATTTTATCGCCGAAGTCGAAGAGATGCTTGCCGACCGGCAGGGTGACCAATTCCAGATGCGCAAACAACCGTTCCAGCTCGGCACGCGACAATGCTTTCAGCAATTCATTTTGCTGGGCGCCCGTCAGGCTGATGGCCGGGGTGGCGGCGACTTTGTAGTCGGCCGCGCCGATCGAGATCAGGCGTGCGCTGGTGTTGGCATTGAGGGTGGAAGCGGTGGTGTGAGCGTTGTACATGTTGATTGCCTCGTCGTCTGGTTGATCGTTCGGAAAATGCCGTGTCGATCGTGTTGCGCTGTGTGCGCCTCGGATAGACAACACTTTAACGGTTGAGTGAGAAAGCGAACATAAGACCAATCGACACGCTTATGTAGGCTAGGAACATTGCCTCGTGTCATCCCAATCCTACGCGGCTGGAAGATTGACGATTGGTGGCATTGCCCACCGTCAAGCTCGGCAACAATTTAAGATTGAGTAACTTGTTTTGCATCAGATGCGCTTTTCCTTGTACAGTTTTAGCGATTTAGGGTATCGTGTACGGCACTAATAATGTATCTCCGCTTGAGCGTTCAAAACTACGCCTGTACTGGCGTCCGCTCTGGTTGCCGTCCCGCCCCGCACTTATCTTCCGCTCTCCGCGCTAGCGAAATTGATTGCCTCGGAGCAAAGAGGTGCTGGTATCATTTTGGCGCGCGTTGTGCCGGGCTCAAGGCCCAGGACTGCGCAACACTTGTTAATTGAAGAAAGCATTGCTTCCTGCGGTAAGGGAACACTAAAATTTATGTCCGAATCCGAGTTTATTGCTACGCCTGTTGCCGTGCCCACGGTCCGTTTCGTCGATTTCGGCCTTGCGCCGGAAATCTTGCGTGCCTTGACCGATCAGGGTTATATCCATCCGACGCCGATTCAAGCGGAAGCCATTCCGATCGTGCTGCAAGGGCGTGATGTCATGGGCGCGGCCCAGACCGGCACCGGCAAGACCGCGAGTTTTTCTTTGCCTATCATCCAGCTCTTGTTGCAGCACGCCAGCAGCAGTATGTCGCCGGCGCGCCATCCGGTGCGCGCCCTGGTGCTCACGCCGACGCGCGAGTTGGCGGTACAAGTGGCGGAAAACGTCAAGGCGTATTCGCAGCACACCCCGTTGCGATCCTGTGTGGTGTTTGGCGGCATGGACATGGCGCCCCAGACCGCGGCTTTACGGGCTGGCGTCGAGATCGTGATTGCCACCCCCGGTCGTTTGCTCGATCACGTGCAGCAAAAGACCTTGAATTTGGGGCAAGTGCAAATGTTGGTGATGGACGAGGCCGACCGCATGCTGGACATGGGCTTCCTGCCCGACCTGCAACGCATCATCAATATGTTGCCTAAGCAACGGCAAAATTTGATGTTTTCCGCGACATTCTCGCCTGAGATTAAAAAACTGGCCGGCAGCTTCTTGAACAACCCACAACTGATCGAGGTGGCGCGCAGCAATCAGACCGCCGACAAGGTGAGCCAGGTGGTGTACAAGGTGGCTGAAGAGCACAAACGCGATGCGGTGGCGCACCTGATCCGCGGCCGTGACTTGAAACAAGTGCTGGTGTTTTCCAACACCAAGATCGGCGCCTCGCGTCTGTCGCGCAGCCTGGAACAAGAAGGGGTGAAAGCGACCGCGATTCACGGCGACAAGACGCAGCAAGAGCGCATGGCGGCGCTGGCCGCATTCAAACAAGGCGAGATCGATGTGTTGGTGGCAACCGATGTGGCTGCCCGTGGGCTCGACATTTCCGATTTACCTTGCGTGATCAATTTCGACTTGCCTTATAACGCGGAAGATTATGTGCACCGCATCGGCCGCACCGGCCGCGCCGGCGCGTCGGGCGATGCGATCTCGGTGTATTCGGACAAGGATGAGCGGCTGTTAAGCGATATTGAAAAGTTGATCAAGCAAACCATTCTGCGCGGCGAGTTGACCGGTTTTACGCCGGCGGCCCTCAGCGCGGGCGCCGATGCCGAGCGCCGTCCGCGGCGTCCGGCCGACGGTGCGGAGCGGTCGGCGCCGCCAGCTCGCCCAGCCGAGCGGACCGAGCGCTTTGATCGCGGCGAGCGCAGCGACCGCAATGCCCGCCCCGGTGCCGGTCCCTTGCCGCGCCGCGAAAAGGTCGATCCCTGGTTCTTGAAACCGTATGAGCCGGCCAAGTCAACCCCAGTGGTCAGCCAGGAGAGTGTGCCAAATAGCAAGCCTAAACAGAAAGTGGCGGCCCTGTTGGGCGGTTTGCCGAAACACTAGGGCGAACCTTGGTGGCGCGCGACGGTCTCATGTCAAGTGGCGCCGTTCCGGGCGCTTGCCGCCCGTGGCGGAGCGCACCATTCCCGCCATGTATTACACATTGTCACAATTTGCCGTTGCTGCTGGGCTGTATCGAATGTTAGCATTCGCGCCTTGTGCAAGCCGCTCAATCAATTACCTTTTAGATAGCATTGATGTTGCGGCATCTTCCATTCTTGGCCGTCGCCCCTGCCGGCGGGGGCGGGGAATGTTGGCGGCACTTTTTTAGGTGGAGGCGGTGAGTGAGTCGAATCAACAAGGTTGTCCATACGGACGACGCAGCTTGGCCATCCAGGCAGCTTGTGGTGCGCGATTCGGACCGCTCCGCATCGCGCGCGACGGGCGATCACATTGCTTCGAGCCATACCACAATCCAGACCGTGCCCAAGGTGGCCATCTTGTTGTGCACCTACCACGGGCAACACTATTTAGCGGATCAGCTCGATTCGATCGCCGCCCAGACCCATCTTAATTGGGAAATGTGGGCGTCCGACGATGGCTCGCAAGACGATACCCACACCATATTGGAAGCTTACCGCGAGCAGTGGGGCGGCGAGCGGCTGTCGATCCATGACGGCCCGGCCCAGGGTTTCGCGGCCAATTATCTTTCGCTTACCTGCAAGGCCGATATCGCGGCCGATTTCTTCGCCTACTCGGACCAGGACGATATTTGGGAAGTCGACAAGCTTCAGCGTGCCGTTGCATGGCTGCAAAGCGTGCCGGTCGGCGTGCCGGCCCTGTATTGTTCGCGCACCCGTTTGGTCGATGCCAATAATTGCGACATCGGCTTGTCGCCCCTGTTTTCAAAGCCGCCCAGTTTCCCAAATGCGTTGATGCAAAGCATTGGTGGCGGCAATACCATGGTGTTTAACCAAGCCGCGCGCGCCCTGTTGCGCGAAGCGGGCGAGCAGATCGATGTGGTGTCGCATGATTGCTGGGCTTATATGGTGGTGAGCGGTTGTGGCGGCCAAGTGTTCTACGATGCTTATCCTTCTCTGCGCTATCGCCAGCACGGCGGCAACGTGGTGGGTACCAATACCGGCTGGGCGGCCAGACTGACCCGGGTCGGCATGTTGTGGAATGGCTGGTTCCGGGACTGGAACGAGCGCAATATCGAGGCCTTGCTCAAACTTGGCGACAGGTTGACGCCTGAAAACCGCGCCATCCTCGAGCGATTTTCGCGGGCACGTCACCGTTCGTTGCTGCCGCGTCTGATAGGCTTGAAGCGCTGCGGCATTTATCGCCAGAGCCTGCTGGGTAACCTGGGACTGGCCGCCGCCGCCATTTTCAACAAAATTTAATCGCTACGTGGCCCGCGCCGCCACCACAGGAACGGTATTGCATGGATTGTTTACCCTTGGCGTTTGACGCAACAGGATGTGCCGATGTGCTCTGATATCGCCATCAAGGTCGACAATTTGAGCAAGTGCTACCAGATTTACGCCCAGCCGCGCGACCGCTTGAAGCAAGCCATGTTTCCACGCCTGTTAAGGCTGGCTGGTCAGCCCACGCGCCAGTATTTCCGCGAGTTTTGGGCATTAAACAATGTTTCGTTCGAAATCAAAAAAGGCCAGACGGTAGGCATTATCGGACGCAATGGCAGCGGCAAATCCACGCTGTTGCAAATGATTTGCGGCACCCTCAATCCGACCAGCGGCAGCGTCGAGACCCATGGCCGGGTCGCCGCACTGCTCGAGCTCGGTTCAGGCTTCAATCCCGAGTTCTCCGGGCGCGACAATGTATTCATGAATGCCGCTTTGCTGGGTTTGAGTCGTGCCGACACGGTCGCCCGTTTCGACGCCATCGCGCGATTTGCCGATATCGGCGAATTCATCGAGCGGCCCGTAAAAACCTATTCGAGCGGCATGATGGTGCGTCTGGCGTTCGCCGTCATCGCCCATGTCGACGCCGATATCCTGGTGGTCGACGAGGCGCTGGCCGTGGGCGACGCGTTTTTCACACAAAAATGCATGCGTTTTCTGCGCGAATTCATGCAAACCGGGACGGTGCTGTTTGTCAGCCACGATACCGCCGCCATCAAAAGCCTGTGCAGCGACGCGGTCTGGCTGGACAAGGGTAAGGTATTGGAGCAGGGCGCGCCGAAACAAGTATGCGAGCGCTATCTGCAAGCGTTTTATGAAGCTCAGCAACCACGCGCGCCCGCTGTCGCGAGCGTCCCGACAGGTGTCGGCACGCCGGCCGCCGTGCCGAGGGTCGACCAACGGCAGGCGTTTATCAACGCCAGCAATCTACGAAACGATTTGCAAGTGTTTGTCTTCGATCCTCAGGCCGCTTCCTTCGGCAGCGGCGGCGCGCGTATCGTCAACGTCGGCTTGCTCGACGCCGAAGGGCGCGCATTGGGCTGGGTGGTGGGCGGTGAGGCGGTGACGTTGCGCATCACCGTGCTGGCCGACACCGTGCTGGACGCGCCCATCGTCGGTTTCCATGTCAAGGACAGGCTGGGCCAGGCCTTGTTTGGCGACAACACGTATTTGAGTCATGCCAGCGGCGCCCCGGTGTGCCAGCCGAACCAGTATTTGCAAGCCGATTTCACCTTTTTCATGCCGATTTTGCCCGGCGGCGACTACAGCATCAACGCAGCCGTGGCCAACGGTACCCAGGCCGAGCATGTGCAGCACCATTGGATGCACGATGCAGTGCTGTTCAAGTCCGAATCGAGTAGCGCTGCAACCGGCCTGGTGGGTATTCCGATGGTAAACATCGCCATGCAAACGGTGACCCTGCCCATGTAGTGGGACCTTGGCGGGACCCGATTGAGCGGCCCCGGCGCCGATGGCATAATGAGGCGCGGCAACGATGGCGGCAGGCGCTCGGCGCCGTCCACTGTGCGCATCGGTACCCTGCATCGATATCCCTTTATCCGGCAATTTTTCGCGCTAAGACTGAGACATTCATGGCCCACCCCCAACAACAAGCGTTCTGTTTATCCGTCAAGGCGCGTTTCCCGCAATACTTCAGCGGCGCCATGGCGCTCGATATCGGTTCGCTCGATATCAATGGCAACAACCATACCTTATTTGACGAAACCACCCTGTATCTGGGGGTCGATGTGGCGGTGGGGCGCAATGTGGATGTGGTCACGCCGGCGCATCGCTTGCTGCTGCCCGATGCCACCTTTGACACGGTGGTCTCGACCGAATGCCTGGAGCACGATCGCCACTGGGTCGATAGTTTGCGCAACGCGGTGCGCATGCTGCGTCCGGGCGGCTTGATGGTGATCACCTGTGCCACCACCGGCCGGCCCGAGCATGGCACCCGGCGCACCACGCCGCACGACGCGCCGCTGCTGATGGCGGTGGACGATGACTGGGCCGATTATTACCGCAATCTCGACGAGGCCGATATCCGCGCCGCGTTGGACGTGCCGGGCTTGTTCCAGCTAATAGAATTTTCGGTGGGCGAAGAGACCCACGATCTGTATTTTTTCGCGCTCAAACACGGCGTGTTTGAAAAGCGCAATAACCGCTCGAGCCAGGTCGAATCGCGGCCGGCGAACGCCGAATTGGCGCAATTGCGGCTCCATAGCCGGCGCGTGGCCAACGATTTGTCCAAGTCGCTGGCCACGATCCGCGCGCGCGAGGGCGAGCTGGCCCGGCTGTACGAATCGAAATCCTGGCGCGCCACCGCGCCCCTGCGCGCCATCATGACGCGGCTGGGCGTGCTCACCGGATTGCTGCGCCGGGGCCGCAATCTGATGCGCTATGTGGTGCGCGCCGACTTCGCCGGCCTGCGCAATCGCTGGCGCTCGATCCGGGTCGACCAGGCTTTGCAGAATCTGGGCCATGGCCGGGCGCCCGAGCGCTGGGCCGTGATGACCACGCCGCATACCTTGTTCTTGGGCCATTTAATCGCCGCTCGCCTGCGCGCGCTCGGTTGGCAAGCCGAGGTGCTCAGCGGAGCGCCAACCGGTTTCCCGCACGATATGTATATCGTCGTTTGTCCGCAAATGTTTAAAATTTTGCCGCCCGGCCCCAAGCGTATTGTGTACCAGATGGAGCAATCGGTCAGTTCGCGCTGGTTTACGGACAGCTATTTCAAGATCTTGGAAAATTCGCTGGCGGTGCTCGACTATTCGCTCATCAACATCGAATTTTTGGCCGCCAAGGGCATCGCTTATCCCAATGTGTATTACTTGCCGGTGGGGGCGGACCGCGCCTATCGTCCCGCCACCGCGCGCCCCGCACCGTGTTGCGAGGTGTTGTTTTATGGCGATGCCAACAGTTCGCCGCGGCGCCGCGCGATGCTTACGTCGCTGAGCGCGCATTTTAAAGTGCAAGTGTGCAGCGAGATGTTTGGCGCCGGCATGATCGATCAGATCCGCAGCGCGCGCGTGGTGATCAATCTGCATTATTACGAGGACGCCTTACTGGAAATGCCGCGCATCCAGGAGTGCCTGTCGCTGGGCGTGCCGGTGGTGTCGGAGGCGGCGCGGGATCAGGGCGATTATCCGGAATTGGCCGGCGCCGTCAGCTTTTTCGAGGCGGGCAATCATGACGCCATGGTCGAAGCGGTACGACTGGCCTTGAGCGCACCGGCCGCCGAGGCCGCGCTTGAGCATGCGGTGGCGCGCGGCGCGCAACGGTTCGGCTTCATGTTTGACCGCTTCCTGGTCGCGATGGGCCTGGTGTCGGCCGGGCGCCTGGTCAACCATGTGTTGCCGATACCGGCCGATGCCAGCCGGATCGCCTTGTCGCTGCCTGAAACGATCACGCGGCGCCGTATATTTCAGGCCAACCGGCCGGCCGGCTGTGCCGTGTTCGATGGCGTGCGGTTGCGTCCGGGGTGGGTCGGTTGCGGTTTGTCGTATCTGAGTCTGGCGCGCCATGCGCTGCGCTATCACATGCAGCGTTTGACGGTGATCGAAGACGACGCCCTGCTGCCGCCCGATTTCGAACAAAAGATGGCGGTGGTGAAGGCTTATCTGGACGCGCGCGAAGGCTCGTGGGATGTGTTCGCCGGGGTGATCGCCAGCCTGCATGCCGATGTCAAGGTGCTGGAGGTAGAGGTGTTTCAAGGTGTGCGTTTCGTCACCGTCGACCGCATGACGAGCATGGTGTGCAATATCTATAGCGAAAGCGCGCTGCGGCTGCTGGCCGCCTGGGATCCCGACCACCGCGACGATCAAGTCAATACCATCGATAAGTATCTGGAACGGCAAGTGAGCTTGCGGGTGATTGTGGCGCTACCGTTTTTGGTGGGTCATCGGGAAGAAGTGTTTTCCACCTTATGGGGCTTTCAAAATAGCCAGTACCGCGAGTTGATACAAGGCAGTGAACAGACTTTGTTGGCGCTGGCTTCCGAACACAGCCGGACTGCGCTGGTGGCTTGAGCCATCGCCGGCGCGCCGCGGCTGGCAAGACAAGCTATCAACAATTTAGTTTCTTAAATGAAACTTGCTGCGGTGTGTCAATTAAGCCGTATATAATAGATGGCAAATTTTTTATCGCTGTCAAAAGTTCCTTTTGGAAACTTCGTGTGGCGAGAAAAAAATGGCGAAAAAAACATCAAAATGCTATACTGGAGAGTGTCCGGTTGGCGTCGGTGGAAACGGGCATGGCGCTTGCCATACGATCTGAATTTGATTCCTCTAGTGTTCTGCTTAAGGAAAGTAGTGGAGGTATTAAGTGGAGGTCACGCAGTGATTCAATCGAAAAATGAAGCGAGCGCGGAGCGTCTGGCCGGAATGTCGCTTCAGCTCGCCATCGATCCGCCGCCGATCGATGGCATGACGCGGTCGTATTCGCCCGCACATGCCGACGCCGCCTCAGCGCCAAGCTTGCCCACTGTGGCGATCCTGCTCTGTACTTATCATGGTCAGCATTACCTGGTCGAACAGCTCGACTCCCTGGCTATGCAGACGTATCAAAATTGGGTGGTGTGGGCGTCCGACGACGGCTCCCGTGACGCCACCCGGGCCATTTTGGAACGTTACAGCCGGCAGTGGGGCCGCGCGCGGCTGTCGGTGGACACGGGGCCGGCCCAGGGGTTTGCCTTTAATTTTTTGTCGTTAACTTGCAAGAGTGACATCCGCGCCGATTATTACGCTTATTCCGACCAGGACGATATCTGGGAAGCCGATAAGTTGCAGCGCGCCATAGATTGTTTGCGCCAGGTGCCTGCCGGGGTGCCCGCCTTATATTGTTCGCGCACCCGCTTGGTCGATGCGAACAATCAGGAAATTGGTTTGTCGCCCCTGTTTTCTCAGCCGCCCAGCTTCGCCAACGCGCTCATGCAGAACATCGGTGGTGGTAACACCATGGTGTTTAACGACGCCGCCCGCCAACTTTTGTGCGAAGCCGGGCCGGAAGTGGACGTGTCGCTGCACGACTGGTGGGCTTACCTGCTCATCAGTGGCTGCGGAGGCAGGGTTGTCTACGACGCTTATCCCTCGCTGCGTTATCGTCAGCATGGCGGCAATGTGGTGGGCATGAATGCCGGCTGGCGGGCGCGCGCCAATCGGGTCCGCATGTTGTGGTCGGGCTGGTTCCGTCGTTTGAGCGATCGCAATGTTGAAGCGCTGCAAAGCGTGCGCGGCAGGCTGACGCCGGAAAACCGGATGGTGTTCGATCGGTTTTCCAGCGCCAGGAATCGCTGGCTGGTTCCGCGCCTGATCGGTTTGAAACAGTCGGGTATTTATCGCCAAACCTGGTTGGGCAATCTCGGTCTGGTGGCGGCGGCCATTTTCAAGAAAATATGAGGCCAGGGCTGGCGGTCGCCGTGGCGCAAGAAATGGCGACCGCGTCGCCGCGGTAGAGTAAAATCCGCAGCCTGAGAAAGCGGCGGCAGGCCGACGGCTTTGGGCGCCTCGCTACACAATTTATTGTAAAGAACAGGGTTGAAGGATACTCCATGATTTTAGTAACGGGCGGTGCCGGCTTTATCGGTGCAAACTTCGTATTGGATTGGTTGGCCCAGCCCAACGAAGCGGTGATCAATCTCGATATCCTGAGCTATGCCGGAAACCGCGAAACTTTGGCCCCGCTGGCCGGCGACGCGCGCCATGTGTTTGTGCAAGGCGACATCGGCGACCGCGCCTTGCTCGACCGCTTGCTGGCCGAGCACGCGCCGCGCGCGATCCTCAATTTCGCCGCCGAAAGCCATGTCGATCGATCCATTCACGGGCCGGAAGATTTTATCCAGACCAATATTGTCGGCACCTTTCATCTGCTCGAAGCGGTGCGCACCTATTGGGGCCGTTTGGAGGAGCAAGCCAAACAGGATTTCCGTTTTCTGCATGTCTCGACGGACGAGGTGTACGGCTCCCTGGCCAAGGACGATGCGGCCTTCACCGAACAGCACCGCTACGAGCCCAATAGTCCGTATTCCGCCAGCAAGGCCGCCAGCGACCATCTGGTGCGGGCCTACCATCACACCTATGGTTTGCCGGTGCTAACCACCAATTGCTCGAATAATTACGGTCCTTATCATTTCCCCGAGAAATTGATTCCGCTGATGATAGTGAACGCCTTGGCCGGCAAGGCCTTGCCAGTGTATGGCGATGGTCAGCAGGTTCGCGACTGGTTGTACGTGAAAGACCATTGCAGTGCGATCCGACGCGTGCTCGAGGCGGGTCGGCCCGGTCAGGTCTACAACGTGGGCGGCTGGAATGAAAAGCCCAATCTGGAGATCGTCCACACCGTGTGCGACTTGCTCGACGAATTGCGTCCGCGTGCCGACGGCGCCAGCTATCGCGCGCAAATCGCCTACGTCACCGACCGTCCCGGGCATGACCGCCGCTATGCCATCGATGCCGGCAAGATCGAGCGTGAACTGGGCTGGAAGCCGGCCGAGACCTTCGACAGTGGTATCCGCAAAACCGTGCAATGGTACTTGGCAAACCAGCAATGGGTCGCCAATGTGCAGTCAGGCACGTACCGCGACTGGGTGGAAAAAAATTACGCCGAGCGGCAAGCATGAAGATTTTGCTGTTTGGTATGAATGGTCAGGTCGGCTGGGAATTGCAGCGCAGTCTGGCGCCCCTGGGTGAGTTGGTGGCCTTGAGCGGCGCCGGCCCCAATTGGTGCGGCGACTTGCGTGATGTGGAAGGCATATCCGCCACCGTGCGCGCGGTGGCGCCCGACATCATCGTCAACGCCGCCGCCCATACCGCGGTCGACAAGGCTGAAAGCGAAGTCGATTTGTGCCGCCTGATTAATGCCCAGGCGCCCGCCGTGCTGGCCCACGAGGCGGCCCGACGCGGTGCCTGGTTGGTGCATTATTCAAGCGATTATGTCTTCGATGGCTCGGGCCAGCGGCCCTGGCGGGAAAACGATCCGGTCGCGCCGCTGAGCGCGTACGGGCGCACCAAGCTGGAGGGCGAGCAGGCGATTGAAGCATCCGGCTGTCAGCACCTGATATTGCGCACCAGCTGGGTGTACGCGGCGCGCGGCGCCAATTTCGCCAAAACCATGTTACGCCTGGCGCGCGAGCGCAGCGAGCTCACTGTTATCGACGACCAGCTCGGCGCCCCGACCGGCGCCGAACTGCTGGCCGACGTCACCGCGCATGCCGTGCGGCGCATCGTCCGCCAGCCCGAATTGGGTGGTACGTATCATGTGGCCGCGTCCGGCCAGACTTCCTGGCATGGTTACGCCAGTTTCGTGATCGACCAGGCGCGCCAGGCCGGTGTCGCGTTGAAAGTGACCCCCGAGGCGATCCGGGCGGTTAGCAGCGCGGCGTTTCCCACGCCCGCTCCGCGACCGAAAAATTCGCGCCTCGACACGCACAAATTGCAACAGGCTTTCGACCTGACTTTGCCGCACTGGCAAAGCGGGGTCAGCCGCATGCTCACCGAAATTCTAGAGAAATCATGATGAAGCAACGTAAAGGTATCATCCTGGCCGGCGGCTCCGGCACCCGGCTCTATCCGGTTACCAAGGTCGTGTCGAAGCAACTGCTGCCGATTTACGACAAACCGATGATTTATTACCCGCTCAGCACGCTGATGCTCGCTGGCATACGCGATATCCTGATCATCTCGACCCCACAGGACACGCCACGGTTCGAGCAGTTGCTCGGCGACGGCAGCGCCTGGGGCTTGAATCTGCAATACGCGGTGCAGCCGAGTCCAGATGGGTTGGCGCAAGCTTTTATCATAGGCAAAGATTTTATCGGTGCCGATGCTTGTGCGCTGGTGTTGGGTGACAATATTTTTTACGGCCACGATTTGCAAACACAACTCGAGCGTGCCTTGGCGCACGAGCAAGGTGCGACCGTGTTCGCTTATCACGTGCAAGATCCGCAACGCTACGGCGTGGTCGCCTTCGACGAGCAGGGCCAAGCCACCAGCCTGGAAGAGAAGCCAGCTCTACCGAAAAGCAACTATGCGGTCACCGGTTTATATTTTTACGACAACCAGGTGATCGATATCGCCGCCAATTTGCGGCCATCGGCGCGCGGCGAACTCGAAATAACCGACGTCAACCGGATTTACCTCGAGCGTCAGCAACTGAACGTGGAGATCATGGGCCGCGGTTACGCCTGGCTCGACACGGGAACCCACGAAAGCTTGATCGAAGCGAGTAACTTTATCGAAACCATCGAGCATCGTCAGGGCTTGAAAGTCGCTTGTCCGGAAGAGATCGCCTATCGCCGGCGCTGGATCGATGCCGCCCAGCTGGAAAATCTGGCCAAGCCACTGGCCAAGAATGGCTACGGCCAATATCTTCTTCAAGTCTTAAAAGAAACGGTGTTTTGATGAAAGCGACCCGTTTAGCGATACCCGATATTGTGCTGTTCGAGCCGACCGTGTTTGGCGACGAGCGCGGCTTTTTTTTCGAAAGCTTCAATCAGGCAAAGTTCGATGCCGCCGTTGGGCGGTCGGTGCAGTTCGTGCAAGACAATCATAGTCGTTCGGCCAAGCATGTGTTGCGCGGCTTGCACTACCAAATTCAGCAGCCACAGGGCAAGCTGGTACGCGTGGTGGCCGGCACCGTGTTTGACGTGGCGGTCGATCTGCGGCGCAGCTCGCCAACCTTTGGCCGTTGGGTGGGCGCCACCCTGAGCGCGGAAAACAAGCATCAGCTGTGGGTGCCGGAAGGCTTCGGGCATGGCTTTGTGGTGCTGAGCGAAAGCGCTGAATTTTTGTATAAGACCACCGATTACTGGGCGCCCCAACATGAACGCTGCGTGGCCTGGAACGATGGCGCCATCGCGATCGACTGGCCGCTCGACGGCGCGACGCCGCTGCTGTCGGCAAAGGACGCGGCCGGCGCCGTCCTGTCTGAAGCCGAGGTGTTTGCCTAATGCAAAGTTTTTCGATTTCCCCACAGGCCATGGTGTCGAGTCTGTGGCGCCACCGTGCCTTGACGCGCGCACTGGTGCAACGCGAAGTGATGGGGCGCTACCGTGGCTCGATCATGGGCTTGCTTTGGTCTTTTCTCAATCCAGTGCTCATGTTGCTGGTCTATACCTTCGTGTTCAGTGTGGTGTTCAAGGCCCGTTGGCACGCGGGCAGCGATTCCAAGACCGAGTTCGCCCTGGTGCTGTTTGCCGGGCTGCTGGTGTTTAACTTGTTCGCGGAATGTTTCAACCGGGCCCCGGCCTTGATCTTGTCTAATGTCAATTATGTCAAGAAGGTGGTGTTTCCTCTGGAAATATTGCCCTGGGTAGCGCTGGGCGCGGCCATGTTTCATGCCCTGATCAGTGTCACGGTGTGGCTGCTGGCCTATCTGATCTTGTATGGCTTGCCCCATCCAACCGTACTGTTATTGCCATTGGTGGTATTGCCCCTGATTTTATTTATCATGGGCGTGACCTGGGGCTTGGCCGCGCTGGGCGTGTATCTGCGCGACGTGGCCCAATTTATCGGGGTGTTGACCACCGTGCTGATGTTCCTGTCGCCGATATTTTATTCAGGTAATAGCTTGCCGGCGGAATACCGCGGCTTGCTGCAATTTAACCCACTCACGCCGGCCATCGAACAGGCGCGCGATGTGCTGTTTTGGGGCCGGGTGCCCGATCCTACCCTGTGGTTCGCCTACCTGTGCGGATCGGCATTGATTGCATGGCTCGGCTTTGCCTGGTTTCAGAAGACGCGAAAGGGTTTCGCCGATGTCCTCTGAAATGGCGATTCAGATAGAAAATCTGAGCAAGTGTTACCAAATATACAACCAACCGCATGACCGTTTAAAGCAATCGATCTTGCCGCGCATCCAGCGCATGCTGGGTCACGAGGGAAAGAAATATTTTCGTGACTTCTGGGCCATGAAAAACGTGTCATTCGAGGTGAGGAAAGGCGAGACGGTCGGCATCATCGGCAGAAATGGCAGCGGCAAATCGACCCTGCTGCAAATGATTTGCGGCACCCTCAATCCGACCAGCGGCACCATTCAAACCCGGGGCCGCATCGCCGCGTTGCTGGAGCTGGGCTCGGGCTTCAATCCCGAATTCACCGGGCGCGAAAACGTATATTTGAACGCCTCGGTGCTGGGCTTGACCAGAGAGGAAACCGACGCCCGTTTCGCCGATATCGCCGCTTTCGCCGATATCGGTGAATTTATCGAACAGGCCGTCAAATCGTATTCCAGCGGTATGCTGGTGCGCCTGGCGTTCGCCGTGGCCATCAACGTCGATCCGGAAATCCTGATCGTCGACGAAGCCTTGTCGGTGGGCGATGAGCTATTTCAAAGAAAGTGTTTTTCACGCATCGAGGCGATCCGCGCCCAGGGTGCCACGATTTTGTTCGTGTCCCACTCCGGCTCGCAGATCGTGGAACTGTGCGACCGCGCGGTGCTGCTCGATGGCGGAGAAAAAATCGCGGTGGGCATGCCCAAAAAGATTGTCGGGCAATATCAAAAATTGCTGTATGCGCCGGCCGACAAACGGGCCGCCCTGCGCGCCCAGATCGGCCAATTGAATGTGGCGCGCGATAACGGGCATGACGGCGCGGCGGGCGCCGAGGCGGCGCCGGGCGCGCCCGAAGTGTACGAGCTGCAAGAGAGCTTCGATCCCGCTTTGAAGCCGACCAGCACCATCGAATACGAGTCGCACGGCGCCTATATTGTCGATCCTGGCATCGTCGACGCGCGCGATCATCCGGTCAACAATTTGATCAGCGGTAAAACCTATCGCTATATCTATACGGTCAGGTTTGAACGAAGCGCGAGCAATGTACGATTCGGCATGCTCATCAAGACTATTTCCGGGGTCGAATTGGGCGGCGCCGCCACGGCCATCCATGCCAGGGATAGCGTCAGTTTCGTGGCCGCCGGCAGCGTGTACCGGATCGAGTTCCGCTTCGCCTGCGCGCTGAACGCGGGCACCTATTTTTTGAACGCGGGCGTGGTCGGCGATATCGCCGGCGAAGAGGGCTTCTTGCACCGCCTGGTCGACATCGCCATGTTCAGGGTCATGTCCGACAGCGCCAGATTGTCGACTGGATTAATCGATTTTTCCTGTGTTCCCGGAATTGAAGAGGTAGTGGTAAATGAATCAAACTAAGCGCCGTCTCATTGTTGTATTAGGCATGCATCGCAGTGGCACGAGCGTGTTGACGCGTGGCTTGGCCGCGCTCGGGGTCGATTTGGGCACCCGCCTGATGGTTCCCATGGAAGGCAATAACGCAAAGGGATTTTGGGAGGATATCGATCTCAACCAATTGAACATCGATCTGCTGGCGGCGCTGGGACACGATTGGCAGTCGCTCACTCCCATCACGGCGCAAGAATTGGAAAGCGAGCGGCTGGTCGACTTTAAGTTGCGCGCCATCGTTTTGCTGCGTAAAAAAATGCTGGGCGTCAAAATCTTCGGCATGAAGGACCCGCGCGTGTCGCGTTTATTGCCGTTTTGGAGCGCGGTGTTCGCCCATCTCGACCTGGACGTGAGCTATGTGGTGGCCAGCCGCAACCCGCTCAGCGTGGCCGAATCGCTGAAAAACCGGGACGGCATGGCCCTGGAAAAAAGCTGCTATCTCTGGCTTGAGCACATGGTGCCGTGCTTTACCGAGCGTGGCGAGCAATTGAACGTGGTGGTCGACTACGATCTGCTGATCGACCAGCCCGAACAGCAGTTGCAACGGGTCGCCGCCGCGCTCGATCTGGCGCTCGATTTCGACTCCGCCGAGTGGGCCGCTTACCGCGGCGAATTCCTGGAGGGCGGTTTGCGTCACGCCCAGTTTGAAGCAGAGGATTTGACCGTCAACCCCGCCATTCCAGTCGAAGTGGCCGAGGCCTATGCCTTGTTAAGCCGGCTGGCGCGCGATGAGGTGGCGATCCGGTCGGACGCGGTGCGCTATGCGTTTTTACGGTGGGCCGGCCAGATCGACAGCCTGCATGCCGTTTTTCGTTACTTGAGCCATTGCGACATGCGCTTGCACCACGTGTCGGCCGCGCTGGCCGAGCGGGAAGCGCAATTGCGTGACTTGGCTCCGCTTGCCGCATTCGATGGCGGCGGCACGGAAGCGGGATCCGACGTGGTGGTCGAAACCTTGAAACAGGCCATCGCCGGGCGCGAGGGCACCATCCTCGGCTTGCATCAGGCAGTGCTCGAGCGCGATGGCTTGATCGCCGGCTTGCAAGGGGAGTTAGGCGCGTGTCGCACCGAGCTCGACAACTTGAGCGCGGTGACGCCCGGCCCCGACCCGCGCGACGATGGCTTGGCGGAAATATCCGAACGCCAGCGCGAACAAATCGGCGATTTGCACGCCACTGTGGCGCGTTTGGAAGCGCAGCTGGCGGCGCTCGACAGCGAGCACGGCGAGCGCCTGGCGCAGTTAAACGATGTGACGACCGATCTGGCCATGCTGCGTGGACTGGACGGCAAATACCTGGAACTATTGTCGCTTCGGAACGAGACGATTTTCGGATTCGAGCAGCGTCTGGCCGCGCAAGCACGTGACATTGCCCAGTTGCGCGCCACGGTGCTGGAGCAGGATGGCGAAATCGGCACCTTGCGGGGCGCGTTGGAGCAAGCCCATGCGCAAGGGCTGTTGCGCGAGCGTGTCGTGCGCGATTTGCGGCAAGCCGTTAGCGACCGTGATGCGGAGATCGCCAAAATTCTCGACAGCAAATCATGGCGCCTGACCAAGCCACTGCGGGCGGCACGACGCGAAGCGATCAGCACACCCTACCGTGCGATGCGTGCCTCGTTCTCGACCGGTGGCCGCGCGTTATGGCATCGCCTGCCCTTATCGGTGAAGGCCAAGCAAAATTTTAAAAGCAAACTGTTCCGGCACTTGCCGCAACTGTTTGGCTCGTTCGCCGCGTATCAAAGCTGGGCCGCCATGCATGCGCCAGCCGATCGCGCGGACGGCGGCGCCCCCCTGGCGGGCGGCGCCGGCCATGTAATGGAAAAAGTCAGCTATGTGCCCTTGTTACAGGCCAAGCCGCTGCGCGACAAACCGGCAAAGTTGATCTGTTTTTATCTGCCCCAGTTTCATCCGATTCCGGAAAACAATGAGTGGTGGGGCGAAGGCTTTACCGAATGGACCAATGTGGCGCCGGCCCAGCCGCAATTCGCCGGTCATTACCAACCCCATGTACCGGGCGAATTGGGCGCTTATAGCTTGCTCGACCCGGAAGTGCAACGGCGTCAGATCGCGTTGGCCAAGCTGTATGGCATCGAAGGATTTTGCTTCTATTTCTATTGGTTTGGCGGCAAACGGCTGCTTGAAACACCGATTGAAAACTATCTGCGCGATCCCAGTCTGGACTTGCCGTTTTGTTTGTGCTGGGCCAATGAAAACTGGAGTCGCCGTTGGGACGGACTCGATAGCGAAATTCTGATGGGGCAGCAACATTCGCCACAGGACGACTTGGCTTTCATCGCCCATGTGGCGCAATACATGCGCGATCCCCGTTATATCCGGATCGATGGCAAGCCTTTGCTGCTGGTGTATCGTCCCAGCTTGCTACCCTCGCCCAAAGCCACGGTACAGCGCTGGCGCGACTGGTGCCGCGAGCACGGTTTGGGTGAAATCTATCTGGCGTATACCCAGTCGTTCGAGGTGGAAAATCCCTTGAAATACGGTTTTGACGCCGCCATCGAATTTCCTCCGAATAACTCGGCGCCACCCAATATCACGGCCGGGGTGACACCCTTGCGCGACAATTTCGCCGCCACCGTGTACGACTGGCGTGCGTTTGTCACCCGTAGCGAGCAATACAAGCAACCTGATTACACGCTCTACCGCAGTGTTTGTCCATCATGGGACAACACGGCGCGGCGCAAGAACCGTGGCACCATTTTTCAGCATAGTTCGCCCAAGCTGTATCAACGCTGGCTGGAAAACGCCATCAATTACACCGTCCAGCAGAGCCCCAATCCGGACCAACGCCTGGTGTTTGTCAACGCCTGGAACGAATGGGCCGAAGGCGCCCATCTGGAACCCGATGCGCGCTATGGCTATGCCTACCTGCAAGCGACGCGCGACGCGCTGTCGCTCACCAGTGATCAGCGGCTCGGTTCGCTTTTGCTGGTGACCCACGATTGCCATCCGCATGGCGCCCAGTTCTTGATACTGGAGACGGCCAAGGAGTTGCGCGACTGTGGCTTTAAGATTTACATTCTGGCGCTGGGCGGCGGCCGCCTGTTGGACGATTTTGTCGCGGTCGGCGAAACCCTCAACGCCGAAACGGCCGGCGCCGGTGGCGTGGCGTCGTTCTTACAAACCATCAGCGCCGCCGGCACCATCAACGCCATCACCAGCACCGTGGTCAGCGGCTGTGTGGTGCCGCAGCTCAAACAGCTCGGCTTCAATGTGCTCAGCCTGATACATGAATTGCCCGGCGTCATACGCGATATGAAACAGGAGGGCAACGCCGCCCTGATCGCCGCGCACGCCGACAAGGTGGTGTTTCCAGCCGATTTGGTACATCAAAAATTTATCGAGATCGCGCCCGTCGCCCCCGAACGGGTGGTGGTGCGTCATCAGGGCGTGGTGCGCAAAAATCCGTTCAAGCACCGGCGCGACGAAGCGCACCGGCTGGTGTGTGCCAAGCACAATTTGGCGGCCGATGTACAGATCGTGCTCAGCATCGCTTATATGGACTTGCGCAAAGGGCCGGATCTGTTCGTCGAGATGGCGGCCCGCGTGCTGCAACAACGGCCCAACACGGTCTTCATCTGGATCGGCCATGCCGAGCGCGACATGGCGCGTCAGGTGCGCGAGAAAATCGATCAGCTTAGCCTCGATGGCAAGGTCATACTGGTCGATTTCGAACGCGATCCGCTGATGTATTACGCGGCCGCCGCCGTCTATGCGCTCACCTCGCGCGAAGACCCTTTCCCCAACGTGGTACTGGAATCGGCCGAGGCGGGCGCACCGGTGGTGGCCTTTCGCGGCACCTCCGGCGCCGGTCAATTCATTGTTGACCACGACGGCTTGCTGGCCGACCATCTGGACACGGGCGACTTCGCGCGGAAAGTGTGCCAATTGCTGGCCGAGCCGGCCAATCCCGTGAGCGCCGACGTTTCGCTGCGGCGCTACGCGCTTGACTTGCTGCATCACTTGAACGGCTTCGCGCGCGTGTCCGTGGTGGTGCCTAATTACAAATATGAACGCTACATCGCGCGGCGCCTGGACAGCATCTTTCAGCAAGGCTTCCCGGTCTATGAAGTCATTGTGCTCGACGACGCCTCGCCCGATGGCAGCGTGGCGGCCATCAAGGCGTATCTGGAGTCCAGCGGCAACGAGGCGCGGCTGGTCGTCAACGACAGCAATTCGGGCTCCGTGTTCCGGCAGTGGAAGAAGGGGGTGGATCTTTGCGCCGGCGACCTGGTGTGGATCGCCGAAGCCGATGACTTGACGGCGCCCGGCTTTTTGCAAGAACTGGCGACGGCCTTCGACGATCCGCAGCTGGCGTTGGCCTACTGCCAGTCCAAGCAGATCGATGCGGCCGACAACATCGTGGCCGACAATTATTTGGAATACACGCTCAGCGCCTCGGATTGTTGCTTGACTGATTATTTCCGCGATGGCAAGGAAGAGATCGCAAAATCGATGTGTATCAAAAACACCATCCCGAACGTGAGCGCGGTGTTGATGCGTCGCGCGGTCATCGCGCACACCCTGGATGCGGTGCAAGAGCGGCTGTTTGCGATGAAAGTGGCCGGCGATTGGCTGGTGTATCTGCATGTCATGATGAAGGGAAAGGTTTGCCACAGCAAAAAAGCGCTCAATTTGCACCGCCGCCATGAAGGCAGCGTGACCGGCTCGCTGGCTGCGGCGCGCCACATCGATGAGATTGTCGCCATGCAAAAAGAGGCGATGCGTCTGGTAGCGCCGGGGCCGGCGGCAGTGGCGTTGGCCGAGGGGTATATCGACCAAGTATGCGACCATTTCAAGGTGGCGCGGCGTCAGGATGTCCACTACGGAGCCGCCGATGTCGCCTAAGCCTTATCACAAAGCCGTCATTCTGGGCGCTTCCGGGTTCATCGGCATCAATTTGGCGCAAGCATTGGTGCAAGCGGGTTGGCAGGTGGTGTGCTTTGCGCGCAGCGCCTCGCCGCATTGGCCGGCCGGGGTGGAGCAAATCATCGGCGAGTTCGCCGAGTTGCCGCCGCGCTTGCTCGCTCATCTGGACCAAGCCGTCGTGTTTCACTTGATCAGTTCCTGCCGGCCTTCCAGCAGCACCGCCGGCGCGGCCCAGGAAGTGAACGCCGACCTCGCCACCACGGTGCGCTATCTCGAGCATTGTCAGGCGCGTGCGCTGCGCTGGGTGTATGTCTCGTCGGGCGGCACGGTGTACGGACACAGCCGGCAAGAAACGTTGGCCGAAAGCGCGCCCAACGTGCCGATCTGTTCGTATGGCGTGGTTAAATTGGCGGTTGAGCAGTATCTGGCCTTGTACCGCCGACTGCATGGCACCGATTACGTGGTGGTGCGCCTGGCCAATCCGTATGGGGCCTGGCAGCGTCCGCTGACCGGACAGGGATTGGTCGCGACCTTGCTCTACAAGGTACTCAAGGGCGAAAACATCGAGGTCTGGGGCACGGGCGAAAACGTGCGCGACTATATTTATATCGACGACGCCGTGCGCGGCTTGCTGGCCGCCGCCGACCACGGCCTGGCCGGCGAAATTTATAACCTGGGCACGGGCGTGGGCACCTCGATCAACCAATTGATCGCGCTCATCGATCGCACCCTGGAGCGCGACGTCGGCGTCAGTTATCTGCCGGCACGGGCGGTGGACGTGGAGCGCAATGTCTTGCTGACGGAAAAGCTGAGCGCCGTGTCGGGCTGGCGAGCGCACACCGATCTGGTGTCCGGATTGCTACAGACGGCGGCCTGGATCAAGGCCAGCGTGATCGGCCAATAAAAGACTTGGAAGGAGGGCGGTGGTGACAACGCCGGTGGCGACGCAGGGTCGCTGGCCATGGCGGGTGGGATCGGTAATCGGGTACGCGTGTCGTCTTGCGCTCTTGTTGCAGCATAAAAATATGCCTTTGCATCCACTATTTATGTCAACAAGAACGCGGCGCCGCATTAGACGAGTAACGGGCACGGCCGCAAAGGATGACATGTTTGTCGGCCGGCTCGCATTCTTTCACTCCAGGAGGCGATATGTTGAGCAATGAGCAGTGGTTCGAAACAATCAAGCAAAGTTATCTCGCGCCACCGGTTTCCTTTGCGGGCCGGCGTTTGCCGGGCTTTCCATCGGATCAGATTCAAGCCAATACCACCGGGCAGGCCGGCGTGCCCACCCTGCAGGAAGCGTTTGTGTTTTACGAAGACTGCATCGCCCAGTTTCGCGCGGCGGGCGCCGACATGTCACCCGAGCATAGGCTGCTCGATTTCGGTACCGGCTGGGGCCGCATTGCACGGTTTTTTATGCGCGAATTGCCAGCTGAGCACATTTTCGGCCTGGATGTCACCAAAGAATTCATCCATATTTGCCGCGATACTTTCGCCAGCGATAATTTTCATTTGACAACACCGATGCCACCCACGACACTGTCGGCCGAATCGTTCCAATATATTGTTGGTTATTCCGTGTTTTCCCATCTGTCCGAGCAGGCTTGCCAGTTGTGGATGGCGGAGTTTCACCGCTTGCTGGCGCCGGGCGGGATGGTGGCCGTGACCACCCGGGGTCGCCCATTTTTCGATTTTTGCGAATCGCTCAAGGCCTCGCCCCAGCACGGTTACCTGGGCGCGCTGGCGAATATGTATGACGACTTCGACGTGCCGCGCGCGCGTTACGACCGGGGTGAATTGGTCCATTGCAATGCTAAGGGGGTGGCGGGTGGCGGCGCCATGACGGCCGACTTTTATGGCGAAACTTTTATCCCCGAGGCTTACGCCCGCACCGCCTTCGCGCCGCACTTCGAACTGGTGAATTTCCTGTTCGACCCCGCCCGTCAAACGCACCCGATTTTGTTTTTAAAAAAAATCGAGTCCGGTCAGTCATCGACCAAGGTCATGTAGCGCGTCGCGGCCGACGGGCGCCCGGATCGGCCGTCGCCGGCCGCCAACATCGGAGCCGGCGGCCCGGCCATGGGCGCGGCCGGGCCACTTCGCCGCTGACGGCCACCTTACACTTTGCTGAAAGTTGATTTTGAGTTTGTTTCCTTTAATTGTAGACCTGGACGGCACCCTGATCCACACCGACATGTTGCACGAATCGGCCTTGCGCGTGCTGCGCGACCGACCGCAAGATGTGCTGCGCATGCCGTTCTGGTTGGCGCACGGCAAAGCCCACCTCAAGCAAAAATTGGCTGGCGTGAGCGATTTCGATCCGGCGTCCTTGCCATACAACGAGGAATTGATCGCCTGGCTGCGCCAGGAAAAAGCGGGCGGGCGGACCCTGGTGTTATGCACCGCCTCGGACCTGTCGATCGCGCAGGCGATCGCCTCCCATTTAGGCATTTTCGACGAGGTCATCGCCAGCGACGGCGCCATCAATCTGGCCGGCGAGCATAAGGCCGAAGCCCTGGAACGCCGTTTCGGGGCGGCCCAATTCGACTATGTCGGCAACTCCGGCGCCGACTTGGCGGTGTGGCGGCGCGCGCGTCACGCCATCGTCGTCAACGGCTCGCCGCGCCTGGCGGACCGGGCCCAGGCGAACTGCTCAGTGACCAAGCAATTTGCGCGCGCCGGCATGGGCCCGTCGGTATGGCGCCGGGTGCTGCGCATGCACCAATGGCTGAAAAATTTATTACTGTTCGTACCGCTGATCGCGGCCCATCAGGTGACCGATGTCAATGCCTGGCTAACGCTGCTGCTGGCCTTGGTCGCGTTCAGCCTGTGCGCCTCTTCGGTGTATATCGCCAATGATTTGCTCGATCTAGAAAGCGATCGCCAGCATCCGCGCAAACGCAAACGACCATTTGCGTCGGGTCAAGTGCCGGTGGCGCTAGGCGTGCTGCTGGCGCCGTTGCTACTGCTGGCGAGCCTGGCGCTCGCGTGGCACGTCAATGTCGATTTTCTCATGTGGCTGGGCTTGTATTTCGCCCTCACGTGCGCCTATTCGTGGGGCATGAAGCGGCTGGTGCTGATCGATTGCCTGACGCTGGCGCTCCTGTACACCTTGCGGATCGTGGCCGGTGCCGCCGCCGCCCACCATCCGCTGTCGTTCTGGCTGCTGGCCTTCGCCGTGTTCCTGTTCCTGTCGCTGGCGTTCGTCAAGCGTTACGCCGAACTGCAAGCGCAAACCGGGAGCGATAAGATCAAGGTGCACGGACGCGGTTATTACACCAGCGACGCGCCCCTGGTGCAGATGCTGGGCATCAGTTCCGGTTACGCCTCGGTGGTGGTGTTGGCCATGTATCTGAACAGCGACGCGGTGCTCAAGCTATACCGGATCCCGGAACTGGTATGGGGGGCGGTGCCGGTGATGCTGTTTTGGGTCAGCTGGATCTGGATGCGCGCCCACCGTGGCGAAATGCATGACGATCCCCTGGTGTTCGCGGTAAAGGACAAGGCAAGTTTGCTGGCCGGCCTGGTTTTCGGCGGCGTGCTGACCGCCGGCACCTTGGGCTGGCCATGGTAGCGGTCACCTCATGGGGCCGGCTCAGCGCGCACGAGCATCAGGTGCACCTGCTCGCCGATCGGGTCGCGGTGGGGCGGCAGCTGTTGGCTTGCCGCCCCGGTCTGGCCTACGGCATGGGCCGCAGTTACGGCGATGTGTGCCTCAATCCCGGCGGCCACTTGTGGCGTACAACCGGGCTGGACCGTTTTATCGAGGTCGATTGGAGCACGGGCCGCCTGGTGTGCGAGGCCGGTGTGTTGTTGCGCGATATACAGCGACTGGCGCTACCGCATGGCTGGTTGCTGCCGGTGACGCCTGGCACGCAGATGGTCACCGTGGGCGGCGCGATCGCCAACGATGTGCATGGCAAGAATCACCACGTGGTCGGCTCGTTTGGTGACCACGTGCGCTCGCTGACTCTGGCCCGCACCGACGGCGAGTCCATCGTGTGCGGTCCCGCCCAATCGCCCCTGTGGTTTGCCGCCACCGTCGGCGGCCTTGGATTGACAGGCGTAATTGTTCAGGTTGAGCTACAGCTGCGCCGGGCTGGCAGCGCTTGGCTTGATACGGAAACCATCCCGTATGCCAATCTCGCTGAGTTTTTTACTCTTGCCGACAGTTCGGAAGCGGCGTGGGAACATACGGTTTCGTGGATCGATTGCATGGCAGGCAGCGGTGAACGTGGCATATTTTTGCGTGCCAACCTGCGTCCCGTGTGCGATCATCCGGTTCCAAACCAGCGCTCCCGTACCATGCCCATGGTGCCGCCGATTTCGCTAGTCAATAAGCTATCTTTGCCCGCATTTAACATGGCTTATTTCCATCTGAAAAAATGGCGGGCCGGTGCAAAAATCGCTCACTATGAATCGTTTAACTATCCGCTCGACAACTTGTTGGAGTGGAACCGAATGTACGGGCCACATGGTTTTTACCAGTATCAATGTGTGGTGCCGCGTGCGATGGGCTTGCATTCAGTGCAAGCCATGTTGACGGCGATCGCGCGCAGAGGTGACGGTTCCTTCTTGGCTGTGCTGAAGACCTTTGGACAACGAGAGGCGGTGGGCATGCTCAGTTTCCCTCAGCCTGGCGTCACATTGGCATTGGATTTCCCCAATCGCGGCGAGCGCACCTTGGCGCTGCTCGGCGAGCTGGACAACATAGTGCGCGAAGCGAGCGGCCGCATTTACATGGCCAAGGATGCGCGCATGCCGCGCGAGTTATTTGAGGCCGGTTATCCTCGCTTGAACGAATTCTTACCTTACCGTGATGCCGGTATCAGTTCGGCCATGTCGCGCCGCTTGATGGGGTATTGAACCAACATCGCGGGTCAAGCGGTTCATGGTACCGCGTGGAAAACGTCACTACCGCATTCCAATCGTAGTCATCAACATGAATTTTAAATGAGTAAAATGTTAAGAGAAATAAAAGCATGCTTGTTTCCATGCCGGTCGCCGAACGCGCTTTGCTGCTGCTCGCCCGTTAACGTGAAATAAAACAGCCATGCAGTATCTGGGACGCTGGCAAACATCCCGTCTGGCCGCGTCTTCGACAGGAGAATCAAACAGTGTCAGATCAAGTTAAAAGAATTGTTATCGTAGGTGCAACTTCCTCCATTGCCGAACATTGCGCGCGGCTGTGGTTGACGCAAGGACGCTGTGACATGGTGTTACTGGGGCGAGATGTGCCGCGCACCGAGAGGGTCGCTGCCGATTTGCGGGTGCGCAGCGCGCAATCGACTGTCACTGTGATACAGGCCGACTTTGTTGACCCAGTCGCCATTCAAGCGCAGGTTGAATCGATCTGGCGCGCTGGCAAGGTCGATACCGTGCTGGTGGCACATGGCTCGTTGCCGGACCAGGCGCGCTGCCAGTCGGACTTGCGCGCCACCCAGGAGGCGTTGGTCATCAACGGCATGTCGCCGGTGCTCTTTGCCGAGGCGTTTGCAAGCCATATGTCGGCCGTGGGAAGCGGCACCCTGGGCCTGATCGGCTCGGTGGCCGGCGACCGCGGCCGCAAATCGAACTATGTGTATGGCGCGGCCAAGGGATTGGTGACCCGCTATGCGCAAGGCTTGCAACATCGTCTGGCTTTTAGCGGCGTGAAGGTGGTGCTGATCAAGCCGGGCCCGACCGACACGCCGATGACGGCGCACCTCAAAGGGCAGGGCGGTAAGCTGGCCAGCGTGGAACAGGTGGCGCAGGAAATCGTCAAAGGCATGGCCGCCGGTAAAGTGGTGGTGTACGCGCCAGGCAAGTGGGCGTTGATCATGATGGTGATCCGTCATTTGCCAAATTTCATCTTCAAGAAAATGGATATCTAGCGCGGGCGCTAGTCGGGAACATGTTATGAATACACACAATCAAAAAATCCTCTTGCCGGGCGGCGCGGGCCTGGTCGGCCAGAATCTCGTGGCACGACTAAAAGACCGCGGCTATACCAACATCGTGGTGCTCGACAAACACCGTGCCAATCTGGCGATTTTGCAACGCGTGCAGCCGGATGTCGCTTGCATCTATGCCGACTTGGCCGAGCCGGGCGAGTGGCGCCGCCATTTCGACGGCGCCGACGTGGTGGTGATGCTGCAAGCGCAAATCGGCGGCATCGACTACGGCGACTTTCAGCGCAATAACATCGACGCCACCAAGCACATGCTTGATGTGATCAAAGCCGCTCCCATGCAACCTTACCTGGTGCATATCAGTTCTTCAGTGGTGGTGTCGGTGGCCGACGATTTTTATACGCGTAGCAAGATCGAGCAAGAACAAATCGTGCTTGCCAGTGGCATCGCGTGTCCCATCCTGCGTCCCACGCTGATGTTTGGCTGGTTCGATCGCAAGCATCTGGGCTGGCTGTCGCGCTTCATGAAAAGAGTACCCGTGTTTCCGATTCCCGGCCACGGCCGTTACATGCGCCAGCCGCTCTACGCGGGTGACTTTTCCGACATCATCATCAGTTGCATCGAGCAGCGCACCGCTGGCGGCATCTACAATATTTCCGGCCACGAGAAGGTCGACTACATCGACATCATCCGCATCATCAAACGCGCCACCGGGGCCACCACGCCGATTGTCAAGATTCCGTACCGCCTGTTTTACACGCTGATCTGGGCCTGGTCGCTATTTGACAAGAAGCCGCCGTTTACCACCCAACAGCTGGCCGCCCTGAGCGCCAAGGACGAGTTCGAGGTGATCGATTGGCCGGGCAAGTTTGGCGTGCCCTACACCCCGTTCGCCAAGGCCATCGACCTCACCTTCAACGACGAACGCTACAATAAAATCATTCTGGAGTTTTAAGATGGGCCAACGTATTGCAGTGCTGGGCGCCGGACCGATGGGACTGGCGGTCGCGTATCAGCTGGCGCGCGACGGCCACACCCCGGTGGTGTTCGAGGCCGACGACCGGGTCGGCGGCATGACGGCGGCCTTCGATTTTGCCGGCTTGTCGATTGAGCGCTATTATCATTTTCATGCGATCTCCGATCACGCTTTCCTGACCGTATTAGACGAGCTGGGCCTGTCTGAAAAAATGCACTGGGTCGCCACCAAAATGGGTTACTGGTATCAAAACCGCCTTCAGGAATGGGGTAATCCTGTGGCGCTGCTGAAGTTTCGGGGCTTGGGCATGGTCGCCAAATTTCGTTACGGTTTGCACGCTTACCTATCCACCAAACGCAATGATTACCATCCGCTGGACCATGTCAATGCAGTGCAGTGGATCAAGAATGCGGTCGGCAAGGAAGCCTACGAGGTATTGTGGCGCCGCCTGTTTGAATACAAATTTTACGATTTTACCGACAACTTGTCGGCGGCCTGGATCTGGAGCCGTATCCGCCGTATCGGCCGCTCCCGCTACAGTCTGTTCAAGGAAAAGCTTGGCTATCTCGATGGCGGTTCGGATACGCTGTTGCAAGGCATGCGCGCCGATATCGAAAAACATGGCGGCATTGTTCAGCTGAAATCGGCGGTAAGCAGGGTGGTGCTCGAAGGCGGTCAGGTGCGGGGCGTGGAAATAAATGGCCAATTTCAAGCCTTCGACAAGGTGGTCAGTACGGTGCCTTTGCCCTATGTGCCGCGCCTGATTCCGCAGCTGCCAGAGACCATCTTGCAGCAATTTCGCGCGCTCAATAACGTGGCCGTGGTGTGCGTCATCGTCAAGCTGCGCAAGAAACTGACCGATAATTTCTGGCTCAACACCAACGATCCGGAGATGGACATACCGGGCCTGGTCGAGTATTCCAATCTGCGGCCGCTAGCCGAGCACATCGTCTATGTGCCGTTTTATATGCCAGGCGAACATCCGAAGTATGCCGAGCCGGACCAAGTGTTTCTGGAAAAAGTGAAGCGCTACTTCAAGAAGATTAACCCGCAGTTACGCGATAGCGATTTCATCGCGATGCATGCCAGCCGCTACCGCTACGCGCAGCCGATCTGCGAGCCGGGATTTCTGTCGCGCCTGCCACCGGCGGCCCTGCCCGTCAAAGGGCTATGGGTGGCCGACACCTCGCATTATTATCCCGAAGATCGCGGCATATCGGAAAGCATCGGCTTCGGGCGACAATTGGCCAAGGATGCCGCCGCATGAGGGACGGTTTTCTGTCGCGCCAATTTATCGTGTTTCTCGTCACCGGCGGCACGGCGGCGGGTATCAATTTCGGATCGCGTCTGGTCTACAACCACTGGATGCCGTTTTCCGCAGCCGTGCTGCTCGCCTACATCACGGGCATGGTCACCGCGTTCGTGCTGGCCAAGCTGTTTGTGTTCAAGGATAGCCAGCAATCGATGCGACGCTCGGTCATGTTTTTTATCCTGGTCAATCTAGTTGCCGTCGCCCAAACTTGGGCCATCAGCATGAGCTTGGCCTATTATCTGCTCCCCGTGCTTGGCGTCACGAGATATACAAAGGAAATTGCACATGCGGTCGGCGTCGTGGTGCCGGTGTTTACCAGTTATATCGGGCACAAGCGCTGGTCCTTTCGCTAAATGAAACGATCCGAATGATGCCATTCCCGGTGTATTTTTGTCAGCGCGAGCGTCGTCATTTTCAAGCCGTCGATCGCCTTCAATAAAGAGTCCCTATGAGATCGATCGATTCGCGGTTGTTGTCGCTATACTCGTTGTCGTATCAGCTTGGTCCGATAAAAATGATCAGCCGGCTGGCGACCCGCTTGCCACAGTCCCGGCGGCGACAATTAAAAAGCCTGACTCGAACCATGCCGCCGTCTTGCCAGCTGCTTTAGAAAGAAGCTAATCTGGTGTCACCTTGTTTTGCAGAGAAAGAAAATCGCATACTTGCTGAACGCAACTGGCCAAGGGCAAGGTAGCGCTGTCGATGATAAGCTGCGGTTCCTCAGGGGGTTCGTAAGGGCTGCCGATACCTGACATATTCGGCAGTGTGCCGGCACGCGCCTTTTTGTACAAGCCTTTCGGATCGCGCTGTTCGCAAACCGCCAGCGAACTGTTGACATACACTTCGATAAAGTTTTCCGGTCCAATCAGTTCGCGCGCCATCTCGCGCTCGCGACGGAAAGGTGAAATAAACGACGCCATCACGATCATGCCAGCATCAAGCATCAGCTTAGCCACTTCGGCGATTCGGCGAATGTTTTCCACCCGGTCCGCATCGGTAAACCCCAGATCTTTGTTGAGGCCCTGGCGCACGTTGTCGCCGTCGAGAATATAAGTGCGCCGGCCCTGCTGGTGCAAGCTAACTTCAAGCGCATTCGCAATAGTTGATTTACCCGAGCCTGATAGGCCAGTAAACCAGATAACCTTGCCCCGATGCCCGTTCAGTGCTTCCCGCTCCCTCCGCGTTACCGTCAGCGCTTGGCGATGGACATTTTGCGCGCGCCGCAAATTGTGCCGAATCATACCCATTCCCACGGTTGCATGACTGATGCGGTCTACCAGAATGAAGCTGCCCAGTGCGCTCGATTGCTGGTAGGGCATGAACGCCATGGGCTTGTTGGTTGCGATGTTACAAACGCAAATGTCATGTAAGGTCAAGCTCTTGCAGGGTTGCTGCGTCAACAAGTCGGTATCGATCCGGTACTTGATATTGGTAATCGAGGCGTTGCTTTCTTGGCCGGCGAGCTGAATGGCGTAGTTGCGGCCGATGAGTCCCGGATCCTGGTCCAACCACACCACAGACGCTTCAAACTGATCGCTCATTTCCAAAGGGCACTGGCTCGCGCACAACAGGTCGCCGCGCTCGGCACCATTGTCACTGTCCAGTCTTAGTGTGACTGCCTGACCAGCGTTTGCAACTCGCAGTGGCCCATCCATGGTAATGATCCCGATCACCTGAGCCGACCGTCCCGACGCACTCACCCGCACTGCATCCCCGACGCTCACCTGCCCTTCTGCAATGGTTCCGCTCAAGCCGTAAAAATTGGCCTCTGGGTGGTTTACCCATTGCACCGGAAACGCAAATGGCAGAGGGGTTGTGGGCGCCAGCTTGATGGTGTCGAGCATTCCGATCAGCGTTGCCCCGGCATACCACGGAGTATGTCCGGAATGGCGCGTCAAGTTGTCGCCTTGGCGCGCGCTTACAGGAATTGCCGTGATGCTAGCGAAACCGAGTGTGGCAGTAAATTGCTGAAACGCGGCGACGGTATGGGCGAAGCCGTCCGCGCTAAACCCAAGCAAGTCCATTTTGTTGACGGTAAGCACAATGTGGCGCACACCCACCAGTGACAGCAAGTACGTGTGGCGCCGCGTCTGAGGCATGATGCCGCGCGCCGCATCGACCACCACTATAGCCAGTTCCGCGTTAGAAGCGGCGCCAAGCATGGTGTGGGTAGCGCTGGTCCGGCCGGGTGTGTCCGCCACCATAAAGCGACGGCGCCAGCTTGCGAAATAACGGTAACCCACTTCGATCGTGCTGCCTTGTTGACGTTCGGCCTCTAAGCCGTCGAGAGCGAGCGCAAAATTTGGCTGCTCCTTGAGTGCGCTGGCCGGTAGAGCATGGTCTTGAACTGTGTTGGACAACAACGCCAATTCGTCCTGACGCCATTGCTGCATTTCCCACAGCAAACGGCCAAGCAAGGTGCTCTTGCCATCCCCGCTGGCGCCGCAAATGAGCACGCGCAACTGGGCTTGTTCATTGCGATGTTGGAGAAATACGGCAATGTCAGTGACTGCGGGCGCTGTCTGGTACCCGGACTGCGCTTGCTCACCGGGTGTTTTACGCGGTCTTGCCATCAAAAATATCCTTCTTGCTTTTTCTTTTCCAAACTTGCATTGCCAACGTCATCGATCTGGCGCCCTTGCCGCTCTGAGCTGCGGCTCGTCAGCAACTCAAGGATGATGCCGGCAGGGTCGGTGGCGCCCGATTCAATCGCTCCGGTCAAAGGGTAGCAGCCGATGCTGCGAAATCTTACCCTTTTTTTTTCGATGCGCTCATCTGGACGCAAGTTCATGCGCCGATCGTCCACCATGATCAATCTGCCCTCGCGGCGGACCACCGGGCGCTCGCGCGCAAAATAGAGGGGCAGCACGACGATGCCTTCCTGGTAAATATATTGCCAGATATCGAGTTCGGTCCAATTGGATAAGGGGAACACCCTCAAGCTTTCGCCAAGACGCTTGCGGGTGTTATAGAGCTTCCAGGGTTCCACGCGCTGCTGGCTCGGGTTCCAGCTTTGATTGGTCGAGCGTAATGAAAAAATATGTTCTTTTGAGCGGACTGCCGCTTCGTCCCGCCGAGCGCCCCCGAACACCACGTCGTAACCGAATCGTGCCATTGCCTGTTTGAGTCCCTCGGTAGCGCTCATGTCGGTATACAAGCTAGCGCCGTGATCGAATGGGTTGATATCTTTGGCAAGCGCCTCTGGATTGGTATGCACCAGCAATTCCAGGCCGCTATCGCGCGCGACCCGGTCGCGAAACGTAGCTATTTGCTGAAAGGCCCAGCGCGTATCGATATGCAATAAAGGAAGCGGCGGAAGGCATGGATAAAAGGCTTTTCGCATCAAGTGCAATAAGACGGAGCTATCTTTTCCGCCCGAATACAGTAGGGCAGGGCGGTGCGCGCTGGCAACACCCTGGCGCAAGATATGAATGCTTTCCGCTTCCATCCCGCTCAGATGAGGGGCCATGGGCCCGCGTGGCTTCGCTAGCGTGCTGAACATATCAAGCGACTCTGGGAAGGCGAGCAATTCGATCGTAACCTTGTGTAGGGGCGCTAGCTGGCGACATAGCGTAACCAAATGACCGTGTGGAAATATTGCTAGGTCCTTTCCCGTCAGCCTCTGCAAGTCGACTAGCGCTGCTGTCAGCGCGTCCACAGTAAGCGCTTCATGCATCGGTCGCCAATAACGCGCACCTCGAGCATCATTGGCGTGTAGGCAATGAATATTGCCCGGCATGAGCGATAACTGAGCAAACAGGATCAACCTACGCTGGGCGCGACAGGATTCAAAGGCATGGCGCAAAACGGCAGGGATCGGGGAGGCATCCCTATCATCGATCAATAACTCTGCGTTAAGTTCCGTAGGCAGCAAGTTCTGCCGATGTAGCCATCGCTCGGCAGTGCGCTTGCTGTCAGCTAGACCACGCTCGTGGAGTTGTAAAAAGGCGAGTTCTGTACTCCAAGCTTGGGGTGCATCGAGTCCGGCCAGATCAATTTGTCCCATGTCGCAAAACCTTAAAAATTAAAACTACTTCGAAAATTATAAATTTATGATAGCATATATCACATAATTCGTCAAAAATTGCATATTGCGACACTCTGCGAGTGTGTCGCCTTACACTGATCATTAGGTTACCTGGAGAAACAACATGGGAAAAAGACAAATTCACATACGCTTTAACAATCGCAACGATAACGATAATCCGCTGCCTTGGCGCGTCTTGACGAAGTGCGGCGAGATTGATGGGGTGTTGCAATTTACGCAAGAGTTTGCTGCGGAAGTCCGCTTTTTTGCGCCGGTACAAACTTCGGAGGATCAGGTCGCTACCGGTCAATTCAAATGGCATATCCGCTCGTGTGGTTACGTCTTTTGGCGGAACGACGTGTGCTATGTAGCCAGCGAAAACACGATGCCGGTCGAGTCAACCGGTGTACCGGTATGAATGTTACGGGTGATCCTTGGCCCGCCCGTCTATCGGCAGCCCAGGCATAATGACTTTTGCAAATATGCAAAGCTTTCAGTATATAATTCGCATTACTTCCGCACTAGAAATTTTCTTATGCTTCCATGTCTCTGAAATCGCCGGCAAATGCCCTGCCGGCGCAGGTTTCGCGGCTTTACCTCATTCTGCCACTTGCTTGCTGGGCAACTATTAACGTGGCGCTCGCCATCATTGGGGTGGCGCGCGCTTATTCAGTGGTCCCTTATGCCGATATGTGGGATGGTTATTTGGGTTTTTTCTTCCAAGCTAATGACTACAATTGGCGTGCCTGGTGGGAACCCCATAATGAACACCGCATTTTACTGGCGCGTGCCCTGTTTTGGCTCGACTTGCGCTATCTACAAGGTGCGGGCTGGTCGCTTGTAGTGGTCAATTGCATGTTGCTGGCCGTGGTTGCACTAATTTTTTATCGCCTGCTACGTGCGCGCGCCGCTACGCCGTTTACCACGCCTGGCCAGATCGCACTGGGGCTTGGCTTGGCGGGCTGGCTATTTTCATGGATGCAAAGCGAAAACCTCGTTTGGGGGTTCCAGTGTCAATTCATACTTGCTCAACTGTTGCCTCTGTGCGCTTTTTATTTGCTGCACAAATCGTTAGGGAGCGCCAATCAGGTTCGGTATTTTGTACTTGCCAACGTCTTTGGTGTTCTCTCCATCGCTACCATGGCAAATGGCGTCCTTGCCCTGCCTTTGATGTTGGTGTATGCAATCTATCTTCGCCAAGGCTGGTTGCGCATCTGCACCTTGTTATTGCTCTCCGCTGGCGCGCTCTTCCTTTATTTCTACGGCTATCATTCCCCGCCCGCGCATGGCTCGCTGTTGATGACCATGCGCGAAGCCCCTGTCCGTTTATTGCACTATGTGCTGTATTATCTGGGCGGCCCATTCTTTTACCTGTTTGGGGCCAAGGCTTTGGGTCGGCTGGCGGCGATCATTGGTGGAATATACTTCCTGTTCGCGGCGGCGCGCGTTGCGGTGCGGGAGTTGAGGCGGCGCGTCAAGGATAGCTTAGCGCTGATGTTATTGTTGTTCCTCCTGTATATCGTCGGCAGCGCCGTGGGAACGGCAGGTGGCCGCGCTATCTTTGGTGTGAGTCAAGCGTTAACTAGCCGCTACACAACACCCACGCTGATGGCATGGGCGACGCTGATGGTACTGTATGCGCCGACTTTGCATCAAGCTGGTAGGCAGTGGACTCGGCGTGCCGTATTCCCTTATGCGCTGGTAGCGCTATTACTAGGGGTGGTTCAATTGCCGGCCTTGCGTTCCCAGCAAGCGATGCTTGACGAGCGCAGGTTGGCTGCATTGGCACTAGCATTGGGCATCAATGATCAAGTGCAAATCGACTTTGTCTATCCGCGTTCCGATCGAGCGCTGCTGCTGGCAGAGACCGCCTCGCAGCGCCGACTCAGCATTTTCGGTATGTATCCCTACAACCAGGTAAAACAGGAGTTGGGTACAAAGCTGCCTCAGCGTGCATTGCCGCGATGTCAAGGGTATCTCGACCGGGCAGACAAGATTAATACTGATAGTCGCTACGTGCGCGTGCATGGCGTTATGTCAATCGCTCAGCAACAAGCCGCGCCCAAATTGATTCGCTTTCTCGATCTGCAACGGCGCGTGGTTGGCTACGCCTTGATCAACGAGGGGGCAGTGATCCCTTCCACGCACTTCGGTGCAGAGAACCTTGGTGCCGTGTCTGCGCATTACTCAGGTTATCTTTTGGCGGGAAGTGGTGTGAACTTGACCATGGAGGCTGAGAGGCCGGATTGTCAAATATCTATTATCATTCCGCCGGCCAGTAGTACCTCGACTAAGGGCGTAGGGCGCAGCCATTTTCACTCAGTGATCGCCGCTGTTCCTGCGCTCACTGAGTTCGCAATGGCGGCAGCTGGCCAGGATTAAATTTATCCTTTTACCACCATTGTAAAGTTAAGCAAACTTTTAAAGTTAAAAATTCTGTGGGTTAATTGCCAACTAATTATCGATATTATAAATTTATTAGTATATAATTTTGGATCTTGGTTATGTTAGTGATTTGGGGTATCTCAATGGTGGGTGCTTGGCATTGAGTACTTTGCTGTCTGCATTTTGAATTAAAAGGTTCGCTTTACTAGTGTTATTTACAAGCGTTGCGGAAACGGAGTGAGAAGTATTGAAAGTTTTTCGAATAGTAACACTGTGCACCAGAATTACCTTACTTCGAAGGAAGTTTTCGTGTTGCAAGTGTTGCTGATTCTTTAGCTTGATTTGACTGACTGCTAACTGCAGTAACATCAGCGACGCTACACTGTTGCGCAATTAAAAAACGTTATCATTTCCGTATTAATAAAGTGTTTTCGGTTATATCATGTCCGGTATGGTACGTCGGACAGCTTTGTAGCAATAATTTGAGGCACGACTCGCACCACAGGATTGCTCGGTATTATCTCTTTCGCTACGGGCTGTGTTCTATTAAATGGAAATTACTTGAAAGTAACAATGACACGCAGTGTTTTTATGCAATTTCGGTCTCAAATTTCGACGGCAGTCGATGCAAACAGCGCCGATCGAACCAATGACTCGCACTGGCGGGTTCGTGTATTTGCCGTGGCCCTGTCCCTGCTCGTGCTGATGACGTTGTTGGCCAAATTTGTGCCATGGTCGCCTGCCATGCCGAGCGCGGGATTAGATCCATCGTGGCGTTTCGGGGTGAATCAAGCGGTGGAGCAGGGACTAATCTTCGGTAGAGATGTGGTATTTACTTTCGGGCCATATGCTTCGATTTATACTTTGATTTACAGCCCCGCTACCGACTGGATGGCGCTAACGGGCAGCATTTATCTTGCTTTGTCCTACTGGGGAATTTATACGCTGTTTATGGACAACAGTCGTTGGTACCTGACCGTAGTATTTTGTTTGGTCCTGGTTAGCGTGTTGTATGTACGCGATTCCTTGTTTTTTTCATTGACTTTGATAATTGGTCTGCTGAGTTATAAAATAATATTCACGCCAGATCATTTTTTATTGAAATCCCGGTTTGACTGGGCCATTGTCGCCTTAATATTTGCACCACTTGGATTACTGCCTTTAGTTAAAGGTAGTTTGTGGCTGATGGGTGTCGCGACTATTGTTTTGTGTGCAACTATATTTGTTTTGGCGAAAAAAAACTTTTTGGCACTTTGTTGTTTCTTAGCACCATTAGCTATGTTGGTGTTTTCATGGATTGCTTCAGGGCAATCCTTGTTCAATTTATATGAATATTTTGTTAGTCAATCCTCGATCGTGTCTGGCTATACTGAGGCTATGGCATCAGGGAATAATGCAAAAGAAATTATTTGTTTTCTGGTAGCAGCAGGATTGTTGTTGAGCTCGATCCTAGGTAATGCCGCCGCGTCACTGCGATCACGCTTATTTTTGTTTGCTTTATATCTTTGCTATTTATTTATCGTTTTTAAGGCTGGATTTACCCGTCACGATGGCCATGCCACTATTGCTAGTACCGCATTGGTCATAGGCGCGTTGTTTTTGCCGTTCATGACGGGTGCGCGCCACTCTGTTTTGGTGATCTTTGCAGCCATGTTAAGTTGGGTTGTCATCGATAGTAACTATATCAAGACCAACTCTGCTGGTTTAATCAAAAACGCAGGAGACGCATATTTTGCCGGGTGGGCTGGTGCGAGGCGGCGTTTGCAGGACCACGCATGGCCAAAAATTGATTTCGATATGGAAGTAAAAAAAATGCGCGAGCAAGCTGCAATTCCAATATTGCCGGGAACTACAGATATATATCCAACCGAGTTATCGCTACTGATTGCTTCTGGAAATAAGTGGTCACCGCGGCCGATTTTTCAAAGCTATTCTGCTTATACTCCCGTTTTAGCAGAAAAAAACCGTCAGCATCTGCTGGGGACATCGGCGCCCGACAATGTGTTGTTTGAAGTGGCTTCGTTGGATGATCGTTTCCCATCCTTGGATGATGGACCGAGCTGGCCTGTGCTACTCAACAATTATCGTCCGGACCGGATGGTAAACGGCGTGCTGATACTTAAAAAACGCCCCGAACAGGGCGCCCCAGTTCAAGCACTGGAAATTGGTCGAGCTAGGCATCGACTGGGCGAGTTAGTTATTTTGCCAAACACGAAAAAAATTCTGTATGCCATGATGGACATTAAACCCACGCTGCGCGGGCGCATCGCCGGTATTTTTTTGAAACCAAATCAGCTTCAAATTACGGTTAAATTGAAAAATGGCATTGAAAGCAAATATCGTATTATTTCAGGTATGGCCAAGGCCGGTTTTTTGCTTTCCCCAGTAGTCAAAAATACTGCGGAATTTGGCCTGTTATATGCAGGGTCTAATTTGCTCAACTCCAATTTAGTGCAATCAATTATTATTGATACCGTCGATGGAAATCGGTCACATTGGCAGGAAGCTTACGATTTGGTGTTGAGCACGTTGCCCTTGCAACGGAAGTTCGACGTGTCGGGCCTTGGCTTGCTGAATGTTTTCGATGAGGATTTGTCTAGTTCGGCCACACCAACAGCGGTAAGTTGCCAGGGCAGTATAGATTTGATCAACGGTTCAGCGCCGTTAGGCGAAGTGGGCTCCTCTGGCTCGCTTAAAGTTGAAGGCTGGGTGGCCGCAACCTCAGGGCAAACTAGCAGCTCGGACAGGGTTTATATCGTGATGACAGATAATGAAAAAATTCATCATTTCGCTGTTGCAAAAAGAACCGTGCGTCCCGACGTTGCAGCTTATTTGAAAAAACCGGAATTGGCGAACGCGGGTTATGTTACCAATGTGGATATATCGAAATTGAAAGGCAAATATAACTTAGGTTTGGCGGTAGAAAATAATGGAAAAATTGAGCTTTGTCCTCAATTTTCCGTACCTATTCGGATACTTGATTAATAAATTATACCAAGCCATTTTCTTCTTCCTTTGAAGAAAGTCGGGTTTGCTGGTGGACCGGAAAAGTCTGTACGGTGCCTGGCTGTGCTTGGGCTCGGTCAACTGACAGGTACGACACTCACGCGAAGAATTTCATATGCTAATTATTTTGTAAATTTTCAGCAGGTAGGCAAAGGATGGGATAGCGTCTCCAGCGAACGCGCGCCGTATATACTTCCAGTTGGCTGCGGCGCGTTTTGCTGTGAGAGAGTTGAGGCGGCGGGTTAAGGATAGCTCAGCGCTGATGTTATTTTTGTTCCTCTTGTATATCTTCGTCACCGCTTTGGGAGCGGTACGTGGTCGCGCTATCTTTGGTGTGAATCAAGCGTTAACTAGCCGCTACACAACACCCACGCTGATGGCATGGACGACGCTGATGGTATTGTATGCGCCGACTTTGCATCATACTGGAAGGCAGTGAACTCGGCGTGCCTTATTCCGTTAAGCGCTGGTAGCCCTATTACTTGTGGCGGTTCAAATCCCGGCCTTTCGTTCCCAGCAAACGATGCTTGACGATCGCAGGTTGGCTGATTGGCATTGGCGTCGGGTATCTATGATCAAGTGCAAATCGATTTTGTGTTTCAGCGTTCCGATCGAGCGCTACGGCTGGCAGAGACTGCCTCGCAGCGCCGACTTAGCATTTTCGGTATTTATCCATACAATCAGGTAAAAAGGGAGTTGGATACGAAGCTGCCTCAGCGTGCGTTCCCGCGATGTCAAGGGCATCTCGACCGAGCAGACAAGATTAGTGCTGATAATCGCCATGTGCGCGTGCATGCGTTATCCTAATTGCTCAGCAGCTAGCCGCGCCCAGGTTAATTCGCTTTCTCGACCTGCAGCGACGCGTAGTTGGCTACGCCTTGATTAACGAGGGGCAGCGATCCCTTCTACGCACTTCAGTGCAGAGAACCTTGGTGCCATGTTTGCGGATTAATCAGGTTATCTTTGGCAGGAAGTGGTGTGAACTTGACCATGGAGGCTGAAGGGAGGGGCTCAGATGTCTATGTATTCCGCCGGCCAGCCGCGTGTTGGGCGTCTAATGGCAGCCGATTGGAACACGCGGTTCTGCATTGAATTTGCGTCGCCTTCGCGCGCTCGGGATTAAGGCATTTAGCCCATCTAATATTATTTAGGCAGTCATCCCGTAATGTAATACTCACTAAACCGAACACTAAAATTTATGAATAATATAAAATCAGTTATTCCGGTTGCTAAGTTATTGCCGGCTCTACATGGACTGCGTGGGCTGGCAGCTGTAACGGTTGTAATGTTTCATTTGCATCATCTTGAAAGCCTTGCGCTACCTAGTGCCCTGAAATTTATAGGTACACATTTTGGGCTTGGCGTGCGATTATTTTTTGTTCTGAGTGCATTTTCCCTTTGCTACTCTACTTTACCTACTATCTGCAAGCCTGATTGGGTCAGAGACTATTTCATAAAACGTTTTTTTAGGGTTGCGCCATTATTTTATGTGATGCTCCTAATCTGGCAAACATTTTATTACGTCAAAGGGGTTGAGTTAAAAATAAATGATGTTTTTATAAATATTTTATTTGGATTTAATTTTGTTCCAGGAAAACATGAGTCCATGGTGGCTGCTGGTTGGACCGTCGGTGTTGAAATGATATTTTATGTTATTTTTCCCACCATTATGCTCATGGTAGGGCGGTTGAGACATGCGATTTACCTTTTTTTTACAGGTGTAGCTATCAGTTACCTTGGACATGTAAGTTTGAAAAGTGGTGGAGAAGTCTTAAACAATTATGCAAGCTCCGCATTCATATCGTGCGCGGGAGTATTTTTTTCAGGAATTCTAGCATTTTGGTATTTTAAATTCTTTGAAATAAAATTCAATTTACCTACCGGAGAACAAAAAAGATCAAAGTTGCATCAAATTTATTTTTTATTTTTTTGTTGCGTCACATTCTTTATAATTCTGTCTCGATTTAGTCTTTTTCTTTCCATGAACGCCCGCGCCGACATGTTTTTATGGGCCGCGTTTTTTTCTATCATTGTCGTATGGCAGGCACTTTACCCTTCGCCAGTTTTAGCATCGAGATTTATGGAGTTTTTGGGTGAGCGTAGCTACAGTATCTATTTAGTCCATCCTTTTGTTATTTATTGGCTCAAACCTTTCAATCAGGCGTTGAATACTCAAGCTACTGCTGCCATTGGGAGCTGGGCATTTTTGGTTAATGCGTTTTTCACGTTGTTGGTGGTCGTGTCATGTGCAATGTTGTCGTACAAGTTGATTGAGGTCTCTGGAATTAATTTTGGAAAGAGGCTTATTTTGCGCTTGCGTAAGATGGAAACAGTTTGATTTTTTTCAATTGTTTCGTTAAAACTTTGCCTGGGCAGGCTTGGCGGCCGCAGTGCATCACCTTTTTGCTGGTATAGCAATCTGTTGACGCCGCTACAGTCTTGCTAACCGCGATCCGCTGGCATCCTCAAGTTAGCGAGGGCGTCGCGGCAAGACTCTCATCCCCAGCAACAAAACAATGCGGACACGACATCTCATACACATACTCCGGCGCCAGCTGCTGGCGCGGCGTGACCACCGCGCGGCACACGAAGCACTGCACCGTCTCGGTCGGCTCCAACTGGGGATTGAGGGCGGTGCGGTAATCGAACACGAAGCAGTCGCCCTGATAATGGGCCCCGCCCACCTCCTCGAAATACTTAAGGATGCCGCCATCTAATTGATACACGCTGTCGTAACCGATATTTTTCATATGAATCGCCGCCTTCTCGCAGCGGATGCCGCCGGTGCAAAAGGTCACCACGGTCTTGCCCTCGAACTCATCCTGGTGCGCGGCCACCACTTCCGGGAAATCGGAAAACTTTTCGATGCGCCAGTCGACCGTATTGGCGAACGTGCCCACATCGACTTCAAAAGCGTTGCGCGTCTCCAGCATCACCACCGGCTTGCCGGCATCGTCGTGACCCTGGTCCAGCCAGCGCTTCAAGGTGGCCGGCGCCACCCCGGGCGCACGGCCCCGCTCCGGCTGGATCAGCGGCATGCGCATGGTGATGATCTCTTTTTTCAGCTTCACCAGCATGCGTTTGTGCGACTGCTCTTCCGAATAACTCTCCTTGACCTCGATGTCGGCCAAGCGCGCGTCGCCGCGCAGCCAGCCGAGAAAGCGGTCGATCGCCTGGCGCGGCCCGGACAGGAACAGATTGATGCCCTCCGGTGTAAGCAAAATGGTGCCCTTCAAGTCGAGCTCCTTGCACAGCGCTTGAAAACGGGGGCGCAAGGCCTCGGTGTCGTCCAGGGTGACGAACTTATAGGCGGCGATGTTGACGTGCGCGGCGGTGGCTGCGGCGACCGGCATGGAAGAGGATACTTGCATAAATGACATCAGTATAAACGTTATAGCCGCTATTATAAACGCCCGCCGCGACCAATAGCGGGGCGCGGGCGCGGTAAAATAGGCCACTTGACTCAGCAAAAGATCGGCACACAGATGGAATTGGTAAGCGAACACGCGGCGCCGGCGGCGGCCGCCATGGCGCCAGTCGGCCCGGCCTTTGTGCACTTGCGCGTGCACTCGGAATATTCGATCGTGGACGGCTTGGTGCGCATCGACGACGTGGTCGGCGCCGCCGCCAAGGACCAGCAAGCGGCCCTGGCCATCACCGATCTGTCGAACCTGTTCGGCATGGTCAAGTTCTACAAGGCGGCGCGCGGCAAGGGCATCAAGCCGGTGGTCGGATGCGACGTCTGGATCAGCAACGACGACAACCGCGACAAGCCCAGCCGCCTGCTGCTGTTGGCCAAGAACCGCATGGGTTATCTCCAGCTGTGCGAACTGCTGTCGAAAGCCTGGCTGACCAATCAATACAAGGGCCGCGCCGAGATTCGCGCAGAGTGGTTGCAGCAGCTGGCCGGCACCGGGTCCGACCTGCTGCCGGGAGTCAGTCCCGCCAATGGCTTGATCGTGCTCTCGGGCGCCCATTTCGGCGATGTCGGCACCGCCATCGAAAACGGCAATCCGGCCCTGGCCGAGCGCCTGGCCCAGCGCTGGGCCGCCATCTTCCCCGGCCACTTTTATATCGAGGTCCAGCGCGGCGGCCAGCCCAACCAGGAAGCCCAGGTGCGCCACGCGGTGGCGCTGGCGGCCAAGCTCGGGTTGCCGGTGGTGGCCACCCATCCGGTGCAGTTCCTCACCAGGCAAGAATTTATCGCCCACGAGGCGCGCACCTGCATCGCCGAAGGCGAGATGCTGGCCAACGCCAAGCGCGTCAAACGCTTTAACGAGCAGCAGTGCTTCAAGTCGCAGGCCGAGATGGCCGCGCTGTTCGCCGACATGCCGGCCGCGCTGCAAAATTCGGTCGAAATCGCCAAGCGCTGCAATCTGACGCTGGTGCTCGGTAAACCGCAGCTGCCGAACTTCCCCACCCCGCCCGGCATGACGATCGACCAGTTCCTGGTGGCCGAATCGCAGGCCGGCCTGGAGCAGCGCCTGATCCAGCTCTATCCGGACGAAACCCGCCGCGCCGCCCAGCGCGCCCGCTACCAGGAGCGCCTCACCTTCGAGACCGACACCATCATCAAGATGGGCTTTCCCGGCTACTTCCTGATCGTGGCCGAGTTTATCCGCTGGGCCAAGGAAAACGGGGTGCCGGTCGGCCCCGGGCGCGGCTCCGGCGCCGGTTCGCTGGTGGCCTATTCGCTGCTCATCACCGATCTCGATCCGCTCGCCTACAACCTGCTGTTCGAGCGCTTCCTCAATCCGGAACGGGTCTCCATGCCCGACTTCGACATCGACTTTTGCCAGGAGGGGCGCGACCGGGTGATCCAGCACGTGAAGGATTTGTACGGCAAGGACGCGGTGTCCCAGATTGCCACTTTCGGCACCATGGCCGCCAAGGGCGCCATCCGCGACGTGGGCCGGGTGCTCGATTTCGGCTACAACTTTTGCGACGGCGTGTCCAAACTGATCCCGTTCAAACCGGGCAAACCGGTCACCATCGCCGACGCCATCAAGGAAGAGCCGCTGCTGGCCGAGCGCCTGGAAAACGAGGAAGAGGTCAAGCAGCTGCTCGACTTGGCGCAGCAGGTCGAAGGCATCGCCCGCAATATCGGCATGCACGCCGGCGGGGTGCTGATCGCGCCCGGCAAGCTGACCGACTTTTGTCCGCTCTATACCCAGGGCGGCGATTCCGGCGTGGTGTCGCAATACGACAAGGACGACGTGGAGGCGGTCGGCCTGGTCAAGTTCGACTTTTTGGGCCTGACCACGCTCACCATCTTAGACCGCGCGGTGCGTTACATCAAACAGCTCGACCCGGCCCAGGCCGACTTCGATCTGGCCCGCCTGCCGCTCAACGACAAGCCGTCCTACGAGCTGCTCACCAAGGCCAAGACGGTGGCCGTGTTCCAGCTCGAGTCGCGCGGCATGCAGGGCATGCTCAAGGACGCCCGGCCCGACCGCTTCGAGGACATCATCGCCCTGGTGGCCTTGTATCGTCCCGGCCCGATGGACTTGATTCCCGATTTTTGCAAGCGCAAGCACGGCGAGCGCTTCGACTACCCCGATCCGCGCACCGAGGTGATTCTGTCCGAAACCTACGGCATCATGGTGTATCAGGAGCAGGTGATGCAGATGGCCCAGATCGTGGGCGGCTATTCGCTGGGCGGGGCCGACATGCTGCGCCGGGCGATGGGCAAGAAAAAAGCCGAGGAGATGGCCGAGCACCGCGAGATCTTCCGCGCCGGCGCCGCCAAGGACGGCCTGACGGCGCAGAAGGCCGACGAGATTTTCGACCTGATGGAAAAGTTCGCCGGCTACGGCTTCAACAAGTCGCACGCCGCCGCCTACGCGCTGCTGTCGTACCACACAGCCTACCTGAAGGCGCACCATACCGCCGCCTTCATGGCGGCCAACCTGTCGCTGGCGATGGACGACACCGACAAGATCAAGATCCTGGTCGAAGACGCGATCGACGTGTGCGGCCTGACGCTGCTGCCGCCCGATATCAATCTGTCCGACTACCGCTTCACCCCGGACGGCCCGCCGCCGTCGGTGTCCGGCCAGCGCGTGAGCAAGATCCGCTACGGCCTGGGCGCCGTCAAGGGTTCGGGCCAAAGCGCGATCGAGGCGATCATCGCCGCGCGCGACAAGGGCGGCCCGTTTGTCAGCCTGTTCGATTTTTGCAAGCGGGTCGACAAGCGCCAGATCAACCGGCGCACCATCGAGTCGCTGATACGGGGCGGCGCGTTCGACAGCTTCGGGGTCGACCGCGCGATCCTGCTCGCCTCGGTCGGCTTTGCCATGGAGTGCGCCGAGCAGGACGCCAGGGCGGCCAACCAGGTCAGCCTGTTCGGCGGCGACGACAGCGACATGGTGGCCCCGCCCGACTACGTCAAGGCCACGCCCTGGACCGAGAAGCAAAAGCTGGCCGAGGAAAAAATCGCGCTCGGTTTTTACCTGTCGGGCCACATGTTCGACACCTATGCGCCCGAAGCGCGCCGCTTCGCCCGCACCAAGCTGGCCGACCTGGAGCCGTCGCGCGAGGCGCGCATGATGGCCGGGGTGATCACCGGCTTGCGCACCCAGATGACGCAGCGTGGCAAGATCGTCATCGTCACCCTGGACGACAAGAGCGCCACGGTCGAGGTGACCGTGTATAACGAGTTATTCGATCAAAACCGACGCATCTTCAAGGAAGACGAATTTCTGGCGGTGGTAGGCAAGGTGTCGGAAGACCGCTTTTCGGGCGGGCTGCGCATCACGGCCGAAAAAGCCTTCGATATCGTGGCAGCCCGCATTCAGTATGGCCGCCAGCTGGGGCTGGCGCTGCCGTCCACGCTGGAGTCCAAGCGTATCCGCGAAGTGCTGGCGCCCCATCGGGCGGAAAGCGGCTTGCCGATCGCGGCCCGTATCAGCCCGCAAGGCGTGAATTGCACCCTGCAATTTGGCGACGAATGGCGGGTGGCGCCATCGGACGAGTTGCAACTGGCGCTCGAGCAAATGCTGGGCGCCAAAGAGGTGGCGGTGGAATACTAAGGCAAGTGTGCGCGGCCGGGACGCGAGCGCCTTCGGCCGCCAGCGCGATTAATGGCCGGGACTTTCCGGCTGGCCCATATCTTTGAGCCCGGTTATCGCATACCCCTTGGCGCTGATCTGCCGCGCCGTCTGTTCGATATGATAGGCGGGCAGGGCGTCGGCCTGCTCGTCCACTTCCAGCGCCTGCACTTCGGGCTGCCAATCGGTGTTGGTCGCTTCCTGCGGAATAGGTTTTCCTTCAGGAACGGCCAAGTAGGAAAAAATACCGTTATGTTCATCTCGGCGATAGATATCTACGCGCATAAGTGTGCTCCTTGAAATAAATGAACCGCATCGATGCGGCCGGGCCGACCGGGTTGCCGTTACCTTGGACTTAGCGTGGCAGGGCCCGCGCATCCGGTCTGTTCGGTGTTTCACATGCCGATAGAAAACGCGGGTCGGGGGCCGCCTGCCGGAACAGGGTGGCGCCGGGAACCGTGTACAGTGGCAGCGTGACCAACAGCGGTAAACCGCCCAGCCCGGCTGGCGGAATAGTGAGCGGCGATGACGCATATCCAGTGGTTTTTCCTGATCGGTTGCCTGATGCTGGCGCGCGGCTTGGCGGCCACCACCATCTCGCGCTCGCCGTTTACCTCGGCCATCGTGTACCTGTGCGCCGGCCTGCTGCTCGGCCCCTGCCTGTTCAACGTGTTTCACTTCGATCCGCTTCAGCAATCGGCCCTGCTCGAAGTGCTCACCGAAATCGCGGTGCTCATTTCCCTGTTTTCAGCGGGGGTGAAAATGCCGGTGCCGTTCACGCTGGCGCGCTGGGGGCCGTCGCTGCGTCTGGCCTGGCTGTCGATGACCATCACGGTGGCCCTGGTGGCGCTGTTTTGCCACTTCGCGCTCGGGCTCAGTGCGGGCGCCGGGGTGCTGCTGGGCGCCATTTTGGCCCCCACCGATCCGGTGTTGGCCACCGACGTCCAGATCCGCCACGCGGGCGACCGCGACGCGCTGCGCTTCTCGCTCACCAGCGAGGCCGGCATGAACGATGGCAGCGCTTTCCCCTTCGTGATGCTGGGCCTGGGCATGCTGGGCTTGCACGACCTGGGCCAGTTCAGCCTGCGCTGGGTTCTGGTCGACGTGCTGTGGGCCACCCTGGGCGCGGTGGTCATTGGCGCGGCCGGCGGCGCCGCGCTGGCGCGCATGGGCTGGAAACTGCGCGGGGCCGAGCCGAAACACGAGGTGCTGGACGACCTGGCGGCGCTGGGCCTGATCGCGGTGGTCTACAGTGTCACCGTATGGCTGCAAGCGTGGGGCTTTCTGGCCGTGTTTTTCGCCGGGGTGGCCCTGCGCCAGACCGAGTTGATGCTGGCCGGCGCGCGGCGCGACCGGCAGGGTCTGCTCGACGACGACACTTCGCGCTCGCAATCGGCGGTCAGCAGTCCCGACCACGCGGCCCCGCTCACCGTCAGCGCCGAGTCGCTGGTATTCAAGGAACACCTGGAGCGCTTGTCCGAATTGACCCTGGTGCTGCTATTGGGCGGCATGTTGTCGCTGTCGGCCTGGAATTGGCGCAGCGTCGGCGTGGCCCTGTTCTTGTTCGTGGTGGCGCGCCCGGTCAGCGTGCTGATCGGACTGGCGGGCACCGCCACCAGCGCGCGCCTGCGCGTCATGATCGGCTGGTTCGGGGTGCGCGGCATCGGCTCGCTGTACTATTTGATGTTCGCCTTGCAGCACGGCCTGCCCGCCGGCCTGGGGCGCGAAATGACGCAAATTACGCTGGTGGTGATCATGCTCTCGATCGTGGTGCACGGCACCAGCGTGAAGTTCGTGATGGAGCGCTTCTGGCGCGACCGCTAACCGCCGGCCCGGCGCCCGGCGCGCCGATGCACAACAAGCCGGCGTTGCGGTATACAATCCATGCCTGCTTCGGCGCGGCCGCCATGCGGCCAGCAAAGCACTCCCATGGCTATGGCCTCAATCCGAAAGAACACGATGGAAAATAGCGCCGTAATCGGCCGCCTGCTGCGGATCGTCAAACCCTACCGCAACCGCGCCTTGCTGTCCCTGCTGGCCATGGCCGGCACCGCCAGCACCCAGCCGATGCTGACCAATTCGATGCAACTGCTGCTCGATAACGGCTTCGGCAAACACGTCACCTTCAACCTGTGGTGGGTGCCACTGATCCTGATCTCGATTTTTTCCCTGCGCGGCATATTCACCTTTTCCACCGCCTACTTGAACAACTGGGTCATCAGCCGGGTCTTGAACGACCTGCGCCGCGCCATGTTCGACCGCCTCTTGCGCCTGCCCGTGGCGCGCTTTCAGGAAGAGTCCACCGGCACCATGATCAACACCGTGATCGGCGACGTGCGCCAGGTGGTCGACATGATCAACTCGGTCTGCCTGGCCTTCGTGCGCGACGCCCTCACCGTGCTCGCGCTGCTGGCCTATCTGCTGTACTTGAACTGGAGCCTGACCCTGGTGGCGCTGGTGGTGGTGCCGCTCACCTCCGTCATCGTGCGCAGCACCACCAAGCGCTTGCGCAAGCTTAACCGCGACAACCAGCGCGTCACCGGCGAGATGACCCAGGTGGTGGAAGAGGCGGCACGCGGCCATCAGGTGATCCGGGTGTTTTCCGGCGAACGCTATGAGCGCGAACGGTTCGAGCGGCGCAGCGAGGCCCTGCGCGGCTTTTCCCAGCGCATGACGGTGGCGGCCGCCGCCACCGTGCCGATCACCCAGATCGCCACCTCGCTGGCGGTGTCGGTGGTGGTGGTGCTGGCGCTGCACCAGCAAATCACGGTGGGCGAATTCACCGCTTTCATCACCAGCATGCTGATGCTGCTGGCACCCCTGAAAAGCCTGGTCGAAGTAAACGGGCCGCTCCAGCGCGGCATGGCCGCGGCCGAAACCGTGTTCGCCATGATGGACGCGGCGGTGGAAGCCGACCCCGGCACCCGCGTGCTGGACCGCGCGCGCGGCCACCTGCGCTTCGACGACGTCGGCTTCGCCTATCCGGGGCACGCGGCGGCGGCCCTGGCCGGGGTCACGCTCGACATCGCGCCCGGCGAAACGCTGGCGCTGGTGGGCGTGTCGGGCGGCGGCAAATCGACCCTGGTCAATCTGGTCACGCGCTTTTACGCGCCCACCTCGGGCACCATCTCGCTCGACGGCGTGCCGTATCAGGAATTGACGCTGGCCAGCCTGCGCGCCCAGCTGGCCATGGTCAGCCAGAACGTGGTGCTGTTCGACGACACCCTGGGCGCCAACATCGCCTACGGCGCCGAGCGGGTCGATCCGGCCCGCCTGGCGGCGGCGATCCAGGCCGCCCATCTGAGCGAAGTGGTGGCCGGCTTGCCCGACGGCGTGGACACCCTGATCGGCGAGAACGGCGGGCGCCTGTCGGGCGGCCAGCGCCAGCGCGTGGCGATCGCGCGCGCCATTTACAAGGACGCGCCGATCCTGATCCTGGACGAGGCCACGTCCGCGCTCGACAACGAATCGGAGCGCGCGGTGCAGGCCGCGCTCGACACCCTGATGGCCGGGCGCACCACCTTGGTGATCGCGCATCGCCTCTCCACCATCGAGCGGGCCGACCGCATCGCCGTGATGGACCGCGGCCGCATCATCGAAGTGGGGCGCCATCACGAGCTGCTGGCGCAAAACGGCGTGTACGCCAACCTGTACCGTCTGCAATTTACCAAGGCGGCCGCATGAGCGGAAACGGCGCGCGCATCCTGATCATTTCGCCCAACTGGATTGGCGACGCCGTCATGGCCCAGCCGCTGCTGCAACTGCTGCGCGCGGCCGATCCGACGGCCCCGATCGACGTGCTGGCGCCGCCGCCGGTGGCGCCCGTGTGGCGCCAGATGGCCGAAGTCGACAGCGTCATCGAAACCCCGTTCCGCCACGGCAGCTTGCAGCTGCGCGCGCGCTGGACGCTGGCGCGCCAGTTGCGCCGACGCCGATACCAGGCCGCCTACGTGCTGCCCAACACCCTCAAGTTCGCGCTTATTCCCTGGCTGGCCGGCATCGGCCGGCGCGTCGGCTACAAGGGCGAGAGCCGTTACGGCTTGATCAATGTGATGCACCACGACGACCGCGCCGCGCCGCGCCCGATGGTGTCCTTTTATGCGGCCCTGGCGCGCCCGCCGGTCGCCGTCGTCCCGCCTGAAGCGAACCCGCCGCGCCCGGCGCTCAGCGTGGACGCCGCCCAGATCGCGGCCGCGCGCGCCCGGCTGGGACTGGGGTTGGGCCAGGCGGAGCGCCTGATCGGCTTCGCGCCGGGCGCCGAGTTCGGCCCGGCCAAGCGCTGGCCGGAGAGCCATTTCGCCGACCTGGCGAAAACCGTGCTGGCCGACCATCCGAGCGTCCACATCATGTTGCTCGGTTCGCCAAAAGACCACGCGGTATGCGAACAGGTGCTGGCGCTGGCCGGGCCGCAAGGGGCCGGCCGCATCCATAATTTGGCGGGGCAAACCAGCTTGCAGGAAGCGATCGCCTTATTGGCGGCGGCCGACGCCGTGGTGGCCAACGATTCGGGTCTGCTGCATATCGCCTCGGCCTTGAACCGGCCGGTGGTGGCGCTGTACGGGCCCACCGATCCCGATCACGCGCCGCCCTGGTCCGCGCGGGCGGCCGCCTTGTCGCTGCGGCTCGAGTGCGCGCCCTGCCGCCAGCGCGTGTGCCCGCTCGGCCATCAGCATTGTCTGCGTCAGCTGGGCGCGCCCATGGTGTGGGGCGCGCTGCGGCCCATGCTGGCGCCGCCCGCGCCGCTGTGATTCAAGCCGCCGGCGCGGCCGATTCGTTCTCGCGCGCCAGGCAAAAGCCGATCAGGGTGCACACCATGATGGCGTAAAACATTTTGGGCGTCATCAGCCAAAACATCACATCGGTCAGGCCGAACACCGCAAAGCACATCACCAACACCAGGCCGGCCAAGGCCGCCGCCCGGGCCGGATGCTCGGGCCGGCGCAGCACGGCGCGGAAGATGGCCAGCGGCGCCAGATACATGATCATCAACAGGCCGAAGTCGAGGATGCCGCCGGTGGCCAGCAAATGCAGCGCGTCGTTGTGGCTGCTGCTAAATTCGAGGGCCGGGGTGCGCTGCAACAGGCCCCGTTCGGCCAGCGATTGCAAGCTGCTGTGAAAAGCGCCGCGGCCCACGCCCAGCAAGGGGTGCTCGCTGAACATGATCCAGGATGCCTTCCACAGTTCGAGCCGGATGCCGACCGAGGTGGTGGCGTCGCCCAGCGTCACATAGCGCTGCCATTCCGTGTAGATCAGGCCGATGCGCTGCGCCACCTTCAGGTGCGGCAACAGACAAGCGAGCGTAAAGCCGGCCGCCACCAGCGCGCCGGCGTAGGCGATCATCTTGCCGTACAGCGCGCGGCCGTGGCGCAGCAGGGGGATCGCCGCCAGCGGCAGCGCCATCCAGCCGCCGCGCGAGCCCGACAGCAACGACGCGAGCACCCCGCACAGCAAGGCCACCAGCGGTAGCCAGGCCAGCTTACTGTTCCGAAATTCGGACAAGCCGCAAAAGGCCACCAGGCCCAGCGCCAGCGCCAGATCGCCGAAGGTGATGGCATGGTGGGTGAAGCCGTCGGCGCGCTCCTGGCCCAGCACCAGGCATTGCAGCAAGGCGATGGCGCCGGCGCTGATGGCGCCCAGACAGGCGCCCAGCCAGAACCAGCGCGCGGGCGGACGCAGCCAGCCGGCGAAGCCGATGCAGCTGAGCGCGAACAACATGCGCAGCGGCCCGTCCATGGGCGCCCAGGCCGGGCGCACCGCCAGCACGCGCGCCAGCGACACCAGGAAATAGCCGCCGAAGCCGGCCAGCACCCAGCGCAGCGCGGGCAGGCGGGCGCGGTAGTAGGTGGCCATGCCTTTGTTGGCGAAGTAAAAAAAGGAAAGCAGCATCATCAGCTGCGACAGGCCCAGCCCGGCCGGATTGGTCAGGGCCAGCAGCGGCAGCAGGAACACCCAGGCCGCGGCGAACTGCGTGCCGTTGTTATTATTATTGTTGTAGCGAAAAGTCATCGATTCGATCATGATTACGCGCCCGGGACCGGCGCCGTGGTGGAAGCCCGGGGGCGCACAGAACTGTGTATTATATAGAACCGCACTGTAGAGACCTCAATGCCCACGTCTTTGTCCCACGTCTTAATTTGCCGCACCGACAATATCGGCGATGTGGTGCTCACCCTTCCGCTGGCCGCGTTTCTCAAGCGCCAGCACCCGGGATTGCGGGTCGATTTTTTGTGCCGCGCCTACGCCGCGCCGGTGGTGCGCCAATGCCGATTCGTGGACCAGGTGGTGGCGCTCGAATCGCTGGACGACCTGACGGCCTACTTCGCCGGCTGCGGCGCCGACACCGTGATCTTCGCCTACCCGCAACGCACCTTGGCGACAGCGGCGAAGCGGGCCGGCATCGGTCGCCGGGTCGGCACCAGCCATCGTCTGTATCATTGGTTCACCTGCAATAAGTTGGCCCATTTTAGCCGCGTCAAATCGCCTTTGCATGAAGCCCAGCTTAATTTTGCCCTTTTGCGCCCGCTCGGCATTGATGTGGTGCCCACTTTGGCGGAGATAGCGCCGCTGTATGGTTTGACGGCGCCGCAGCGGGCCGACATCGACGCATTGTTCGCGCCCTTCGATTTCAACCTGATCTTCCACCCCAAGTCGAACGGCAACGGGCGCGAATGGCCGATCGCGCGTTACGCGGAACTGGCGCGCCTGCTGCAAGCGGACCCGGGCATTCGGATCTGGGTCACCGGCAGCGCGGCCGAAGGCGCGTGGCTGGCCGAACACGGCTCGCAGCTGTTGCAAATGCCCAATGTGAATAATGTATGCGGGACAGTCGATTTGGAAGGCTTGACGGCCGCCATCGGCGCCGCCGATTGCCTGGTGGCCAGCGGCACCGGGCCGTTGCACATGTCGGCGGCGCTGGGGCGGCCCACCATCGGCCTGTTTCCGCCGGTGAAACCGATCGACCCGGCACGCTGGGGCGCCCTGGGCGAGCGGGCCGAATCCCTGTGCGCCGACCGGGCTTGCGGCCAATGTGGCGACGCGCGCAGCTGCGGCTGCATGGAGGCGATCACGGCGCAGCAGGTCGAGCAGGCCGTGCTGCGGTGGCGGCGGGCGGCGCCGCGCGGCCGATCGATGGCTACATCAAAATAACGTCGTACTGCTCCTGGTGATACGCCGACTCAACTTGCAGCGAAATTTTCTTGCCGATGAAGTCGCCCAGCATGGCCAGGTGCTGCGATTCTTCTTCCAGAAACATATCGACCACTTCCTGTGACGCCAGGATGCGGAACTCGCGCGGATTGAACTGTTTGGCTTCGCGCAGCAGCTCGCGCAGGATTTCATAGCAAATGGTGCGCGAAGTCTTGACCTGGCCCTTGCCGGAACAGGCCGGGCACGGCTCGCACAAAATGTGGGCCAGCGATTCGCGGGTGCGCTTGCGCGTCATTTCGACCAGTCCCAGCGCCGAAAAATTGCTGACCGATACCTTGGTCCGATCGCGCGACAGCGTCTTTTTCAATTCGGCCAGCACCGCGTGGCGGTGCTCGGCGTTGTCCATGTCGATGAAGTCGAGGATGATGATGCCGCCCAGATTGCGCAGGCGCAGCTGGCGCGCGATCGCGTGCGCCGCTTCCAGATTGGTCTTGAAGATGGTGTCGGCGAAGTTGCGTCCGCCGACGAAGCCGCCCGTGTTGACGTCGATGGTGGTCATGGCCTCGGTCTGATCGACAATCAAATAGCCGCCCGACTTCAAGTCCACCCGCCGCCCCAGCGCGCGCAAGATCTCTTCCTCCACCCCGTACAGGTCGAACAGGGGACGCTCGCCCGTGTAGTGCTGCAAGCGGGTCAATTCGCTGGGGGTGTAGGCTTGCGCGAACGCGCGCAGCTTGGCGTAATTTTCGCGCGAATCGATTTGAATGGTGGCGGTGTCGTCATGCACGAAGTCGCGCAGCACGCGCTGGGCCAGGCTCAAATCCTGGTGCAGCAAGCTGGTGGCCGGACGGGTGCGCGCGCCGTGGCAGATCGCGCCCCAGGTTTTGCGCAGATACTCCACGTCCGAAGCCAGGTCGGCGTCGGACGCGTCCTCGGCCATGGTGCGCACGATATAGCCGCCCTGTTCGTCGGACGGCAGCAGGCTTTGCAGACGGCTGCGCAGCAGTTCGCGCTCGCTCTCCTTTTCGATCTTTTGCGAAATGCCGATGTGCTTATCCTGCGGCAGATAGACCAGCATGCGCCCGGCGATCGAGATCTGGGTCGACAGGCGCGCGCCCTTGGTGCCGATCGGGTCCTTGATCACTTGCACCGTCAGCACCTGGCCGTCGAACAGGATTTTTTCAATCGCGGTGGGCGGCGTGTTCTGACCGTCGTGCGCTCGCGCTTCCCAGATGTCGGCCACGTGCAGGAAGGCGGCCCGTTCCAGCCCGATGTCGATGAAGGCCGACTGCATGCCCGGCAGTACGCGCACCACCTTGCCCGAGTAGACATTGCCGGCCAAACCGCGCGTCAAGGTGCGCTCGATGTGCAGCTCCTGCACGGCGCCCTGTACGATCAGGGCGACCCGGGTTTCCTGCGGCGTGATGTTGATGAGGATATCTTCGTTCATGAATCTGGGCTGCCTGCGAAGTGGGGAGGGAGGCAAACGACCATGCGCGCGATCACGGCAGCGGCAGGCCGACCTGGCGCAGCAATTGTGCGGTCTCAAACAGGGGCAGGCCCATGATGCCGGAATGGCTGCCCTCGATATGCTCGACGAACAGCGCGGCCATGCCCTGAATGCCGTAGCCGCCCGCCTTGTCGTACGGTTCCTGGGTGGCGCAGTAAGCCTGGATCGCGGCCGGGGTCAGCACGCCGAAGCGCACCTGCGAAATCTGGGTCAGGTGCTCGGCCACGTCTTCAAAATGGACCGCGATCGCGGTCAGCACCTGGTGCGTGCGTCCCGACAGACGTTGCAGCATGTCGATCGCCTCGGCCCGGGTGGCCGGCTTGCCGAGGATGACGTCGTCGAGCATGACGGTGGTGTCGGCCGCCAGCACCGGGCGCGCCGTCAGATGGCGCCGCCGCACCAGGTTTTGCGCGAAGGCCGCTTTTTCATTGGCCACCCGGGCCACGTAGTCGAGCGCCGATTCGCCCGGGTTGACCGCTTCGGTCACGTCCGGACCGCGCGGGCCGTCGTTGCGCAGGATGAGCAATTCGAATTCCACACCGATCTGGCGCAGCAGTTCGCGCCGGCGCGGGCTTTTGGAAGCGAGATAAATTTTTCTGTCGACCGGTTTCATCGTATGTTCTTCGAATTGTCAGACCCGATGATAGGGATGGTTTTGTGTGATCGACCAGGCCCGGTAGAGCTGCTCGGCCAGCAGCACGCGCACCATGCCGTGCGGCAGGGTCATGCTGGAAATGCGGATCAAGCCTTCGGCGCGTCCTTTCAACTCCGGGTCCAGGCCGTCGGCGCCGCCGATCAGGAAGGCCGTGTCGCGCCCGTCCTGCTGCCACTGCATCAGCTGCTGCGACAGGCCGACACTGGTCAAGTCTTTGCCACGCTCATCGAGCGCCACGATGCGCGCCCCTTTCGGCAGCGCCGCCTCGATACGCTCGCGTTCGAGCGCCATCGCGGTGGCCGCGGTCTTGCTGCCGGAACGCTCGACCGGCTTGACTTCCTTGAGCACCACGCGCAGCTCGGGCGGCATGCGCTTGGCGTATTCGGCGAAGCCGGTCTCTATCCAGGCCGGCATCTTGTGGCCGACCGCAGCGATGATGAGCTGCATGCGGATTTACTCCGCTACTTTTTTGATGCGCTTGATGACGGTCTTGGCGGGCGCCGCGTCGGCCGGCGCCTTGGCCACCTTGGTGCGGGCCGGCGCTTTCGGCGGCAGCGCTTTCAAGGCCTTGACCGCGGCGGTGGCGCTCTTGGTCGGCGCCACCTTGACGGTTTTGCCGGTCGGAGCGGGTTCCTTCTTGGCGATGCCCGGTTTCGGTTTGGCCTTGGCGTCGACCGTCTCGGCGATGCCTGGTTTCGGTTTGGCCTTGGCGTCGACCGTCTCGGCGATGCCTGGCTTCGGTTTGGCCTTGGCGTCGACCGTCTCGGCGATGCCTGGCTTCGGTTTGGCCT
>JAZKGI010000034.1:0-18406 GCA_040385995.1 Pseudomonadota bacterium | reverse complement strand
TGGCGCCCACCGGCTCGGCGATGCCTGGTTTCGGTTTGGCCTTGGCGCCCACCGGCTCGTCGATGCCTGGTTTCGGTTTGGCCTTGGCGCCCACCGGCGCGGCTTTTTTGGCCGGCGCTTTTTTAACGGGCGTCTTTTTCTCGATCACGGGCACTGCATCGACCTGGACCTTGCTGGCGGCCAGATGGCCGCTCTTTTTCGGCGCTTCGTCGGCCGCGCTTTTCGGCGCGCGTTTGGCCGCGCCCAGTTTGATGGGCTTGTCGCCCCAGATCTCTTCCAGGCGGTAGTAAGCGCGGATCGGCGCCTGCATGATGTGCACGATCATGTCGCCCAAGTCGACCAGTACCCATTCCCCGGTGTCCTCGCCTTCCATGCCGATGATGTCGCCGCCATTGTCCTTGACCTTGTCGCGCACCGAGGCGGCCAGCGCCTTGGTTTGGCGATTCGAGGTGCCGGAGACGATGACGATGCGGTCGAACAGGCTGGTCAGGTGAGTGGTGTCGTACAGGATGATGTCCTGGCCCTTGACGTCTTCGAGGGCGTCAACGACGAGGGTTTGCAGTTTTTTGATGTCCATTTAGCTTTTGTAAAGATTATGTTGTTGAATATAGTCTAGCACTACCGGCGAGATAAGCGAGCCTGCCTTATCGCCCCGTTGTAATGCCGCACGTATTTGGGTGGCGGAGATATCCACCGCGAAGTCTTGTGCCAGATACGTCAGACCGTGCGGCGTGTTGCGAATGTGTTCCGGTGTCGCCAGGCGGCGCGCGAACTGCTCGCCCACTGCCGCCGGCACGTCGCCGTCGGCCAGCGCGAAACCGGGCCGCGGCGCCACGCAAAAGTGAGCATAGTCGAACAGCGCGCGCCACTGCCGCCAGGTGTCGAGGCGGCGCAGCTGGTCGGCGCCCATCAGGAACACGATGGAGGTGCGCGGTCCGTATTCGGCGCGCAGCGCGCGCAGCGTATCGATGGTGAAAGTGGGCGCGGCGCGCGCGATTTCCTGGCAGTCGATCCGCACCGGCAGGGGCGCGTCGGCGAAGGCCAGGCGCACCATCTCGACGCGCTGTTCCGCGCTCGCTTGCAAGCTGCCTTTTTGCCAAGGCAGGCCGGCCGGAATCACGCGCAGCTCATCGGCGCCCAGCGCGCCGGCCAGGTGCAGGCCGAGGGCGACATGGCCACGGTGTACCGGATCGTAACTGCCGCCCAGCACCGCCACGCAGCCGGTCACGCTTGCAGCCAGTCTCGATGGGGTAAAAAGTCGCTGTACAGCGCCGCTTCCGGGCTGCCCGCCGCCGGCTGCCAGTCGTAACGCCACTTGACCAGGGGCGGCATCGACATCAGGATCGCCTCGGTGCGTCCGCCCGATTGCAGGCCGAACAGGGTGCCGCGGTCGAACACCAGATTGAATTCGACATAGCGACCCCGGCGGTAAGCCTGGAAGTCGCGTTCGCGCTCGCCGTACGGGCTGTCCTTGCGCCGCTCCAGGATCGGCACATACGCGTCCAGAAAACTGTCGCCCACGCTTTGCATCATGGCGAAGCTGTGCGTGAAATCGGTGTCGTTGTAGTCGTCGAAAAATATGCCACCCACGCCGCGCGCCTCGCGCCGGTGCTTGAGGTAGAAATAATCGTCGCACCACTGTTTGAATTTCGGATGCAGATCGGGGCCGAACGGCGCCAACGCGTCCTGGCAGCGCTGGTGGAAGTGGCGCGCGTCCTCGGCGTAGCCGTAGTAGGGGGTCAGGTCCATGCCGCCGCCAAACCACCAGACCGGATCGCCATTGGCGGCGCTGGTGGTGAAAAAACGCACATTCATATGCACCGTGGGCGCGTGCGGGTTGCGCGGATGGAGCACCAGCGACACGCCCATCGCTTCCCATGCGCGTCCGCCCAGTTCGGGCCGCCCGGCCGCGGCCGACGGCGGCAGGCTGGCGCCCATCACGTGCGAGAAATTCACGCCGCCGCGCTCGAATACATGGCCTTCTTCGATCACGCGTGTGATGCCGCCGCCGCCTTCCGGGCGCTGCCAGGCGTCGCGCGCGAAGGGAAGGCCGTCGAGCGTTCCGAGCGCGTCCACGATACGGGTTTGCAAATCGAGCAAATAGGCTTTGACGGCGGAAGGGGAGGGGGTGGACGACATTGCGCGGACAATAAAAAGTGAGGAGCGATTGTACCCCGTCGCGGCTTTTTGTGATAGCAAAACAAAAGCCGCACGCCGGGCCGGGGAAGCGGCCACGGCCGCGGCGGCCGGATGTACTGTGGTGATGCACCGCTCAAGCGCCAGGCGAGAGGGCTACCAAGCGGCAAATTTAGCCACTAGTCAAGTTCGCCGCCCGGCGCCCGGCGCGGCGTCGCGCCGCCGTCGCCGTCGCCGTGCAGGCAAGCCGCGAAGCGGGCCGCCGCCGGGCGCTCGGCGCGCGCGTCGCGTCGCGCCACGCCGATCTCGCGGCTAAAGCCATCACTGCCCAGCGCGATCTCGGCCAGCTCCGGCGGTATGCGCAGCGACGCCGCGCGCGGCACCAGGGCGATGCCGACGCCGCGTTCGACCAGGCCGACGATCGCTTGCAGCTCGTCCAATTCCACCACGTCATGCACGGCCAGGTGGGCGCGCCGCAGGAAACGCTGCACCAGCCGCCCGCCGTAAGAGCCGCGGTCGTAGCGAATGAAGGGCTGGGTGGCCAGCAGCGCGCGCCAATCCTGGCCGCCCAGCTCGCGCCGCGCCAGCAGCACAAAGGGCTCGCGCGTTAGCGTTTCCCAGCGCATCTCCGACGGCAGCCCGAAGGGCGGCTTGATCATCACCGCCAGATCCAGTTCGCCGGCGTCGAGCTGGGCCAGCAAGTTGAGCGAGACGCCCGGCAGCACCTTGATGTGCCAGCCGGGCGAATGCGTCCTGAAGCGGCCGATGGCGCCCACCAGCAGGGAAGTCTGGGCCGAGGCGATGGCGCCGACACGCAGCACCCCGGCCTGGCCGCCATCGCCCGGTTGGCCCAGGCGCTCGAAAACGGCCAGCAGCTCGGCGGCGACGGCCATGGTCTGCCGACCCGCGTCGTTGAGTACGGCGGCGCGGCCGGTGCGGTCGAACAAGGGCCGTCCCAGGTGCGCTTCCAGGCGCTGAACCTGGGCGCTCACCGCCGATTGGGTCAGCCCGATCGCGGCGGCGGCGCGGCCGAAGGTGCCGTGCCTGACCACCGCCAGGAAGGTCTTCAATTCACGTATCATGCTGGCATCGACTCATCACTTTTTTTGTGGCTCAGCTAAATTATATAGCGCTTTTTGATCGATTATTTTGTCCTTATAATTGGCCCATTCGGGTGCTGCGACAAAGGAGGGAAAATGAAACAGATCGATGTGGCCATCAGCGGCTTTGGCACGGTGGGCAAACATGTGGCGCGCCTGCTGGGCGCGCGCGAGGCGCGCTACCGCGAGCGGTTTGGCGTGGCGGTGCGGGTGACCGGGGTGTGCGGCTCGCGCGCCGGCCTGTGCGACGCGGCCGGCCTGAGCCCGGCCCGGCTGGACCATGGCGCCGGCTTCACGCCCGGGTTGACCGGCGCGCCCTTCATCGACCAGGTGCGGGCCGACGTGCTGTTCGAGGCCAGCCCCAGCGACTTTCGCGACGGCGGCGCCGCGCTCGGCTATATGCGCACGGCGCTGCGCCGGCGCATGCAGGTGATCGCCATCTCGAAAGGCGCGCTGGCGTTCGACTACGCCGGCCTGCGCGACGAGGCGCGTCGCCAGGGCGTGGCGCTGCGCATCAGCGGCGCCACCTCGGCCGCCCTGCCCACCATCGACCTGTTGCAGTACAACCTGGCCGGCTGCGAGATCGTCTCGTTTGAAGCGATCCTGACCGGCACCACCAATGTGATCCTGTCGGCCATGATGGAGCAAAACTGGTCGTTCGCGCAGGCGCTGGCCGAGGCGCAGCGGCTCGGCATCGCCGAATCGAATCCGGCGCTCGATATCGACGGCTGGGACACCGCGTGCAAGCTGACCATTCTGGCTAACGCCGCCTTCGACGCGGCGCTCACGGTCGACAGTGTGCCGCGCGAGGGTATCGCGCAAGTGAGCGCCGACGACATCGCCGGCTGGCGCGCCGCCGGGCTCACGCCGCGCCTGGTGGGCTGCATCGAGCGCGCCGGCGGCGTCACGCGCGCCAGCGTGGCGTTACGGCTGTACGGCGCCGATCACCCGTTCGCGCGGGTGCACGGGCGCGCCAAGGCGATCCGGGTGGTGTGCGAAACGATGGGCGAACTGACCGTGATCGGGGCCGGCTCCGACCCGGTCGGCACGGCGGCGGCCGCGTTGAAGGATTTCGAGCACGTGCTGGCGGCGCTGTAAGGCGGTCGGCGTCGGCGCGGCCGGCTTGGCTTAGCGCCCGATGCCCGCTTCGCCTTCGGTGCTTTGCCGCTCGCGTGCCTGGCCGGCATCAGCCTCGGCTTCCGCCTTGTGCTTGGCCACGGATTTGGCGCGTTCGAGCTCGTCGGAAAAGCGTTCCGACATATGCCAGGGCTGGCCCGACGCCGCGCGCTCGAAGGTAAAGTCGCCCCGGAGTATGAGGGCGTTATTGCGGCCCAGCGCCACCAGCAGCGGATTGTTCCATTCGACCAGCAGGGGACAGGCATAGCGGGTGGCGGAGTTGTCGGGCGTGAGATCGCGGCAGGAGGCCAGCGGCTCCACTTCGCCCACTTCGCGCTCGCCCGCGGCGGCCCCGTTCGATGCGACCACCTTGCGCGGCGCCGGCAGGATATGGCCGATCAGGCGCGCCAGTTCCGCCTTCACGCCGGCGCCGGCCAGGTTGGCCATGCCGGCGCGGAAGGCCTGCTCCAGATTGGCGCGCCCGATCGGCTCGGCCTGGTTGGCGAAGTCGCCGCCGACGCCGATACGGCCGAAGCGCGCCGCCACCAATTCCGGCTCGGCGCTCGTCATCACGTAGCCGCCCGCTTGCGGGTCGGCGTTGGGGGCGATGGTGAACGCATACGGGCCGCTGCCGTCGGCATAACGTAAGGTGGCCAGGCAGCCACGCGTTTTGCGCGCCGCGTTGTAGCCGGCTTCATGCACTTCCTGGAGATGCGGGGCCGGCGGCGCGTTGCGCCCGCCGCTCGCGGTGCTGGCCATGAGCAGCATGGCGTTCACCGTTTTGCCGGTGTCGCGCGCGTCGCAGCCGGGTGCCGCGTTGGCGCGCATCGCGTACCAGAGGCCGCCGGCCAGCAGCAGCAACAGGGGAGCGCCGGCCAGCCACAGCCAGCGCGGGCCGGGCGGCAAGGCGGCCGACCACGCGCCGCCGCGGCCCCGCTGCCGCACGCCCAGCTCGCCGTTGGCCTGTGCCAGGATGGCCAGCGCCGCCGGCGAGCCGCTGGCTTGGATATGGGCGCTCAAGGCGGCCAGTTGGCCGCGCGAGATCGACTCGGTGCGCACCATGGCGACCAGGGCGGCGGCCGGCGAGGCCAGCACGCGGCCGGCGGGCAGCGTGGCGGCGGCCGCGTCGTGGGCCTGCTGGCCGATCAAGCCTTCGGCCAGCAGGGTGCGCAGGCTGCGGCCGGCGACCATGCGCAGCGCTTGCGCGAGCACGGCGTCGCGCCGGCCTTGCGCTTGGGCGCCCGCTTCGGCGCCCGCTCCGCCCCCCGCTTCTCCCCCAGCTTCTCTCCCCGCTTCGCGCGCCAGCCGGCTGGCGGTGGCCAACAGCGCGTCGCCGGCCACGATGGCGCATTCGAGCAGCCAAGCCAGGGTGGCGGATGGATCGGGCCTGTCGGATGCATCGCCCGGCTGACGCGGCGCCGCATGGGCCAGCCCCAGTGCATATTCAGACGCCGTGATCAAACCCAGTTGTTGCAGGGTGGCGAGGGCGGCGTTGCGCGTTTCGGTGGTCATAGGGAGTGGAAAAGAGGAGGCGGGTGGCGGCGATCGCGGCGGCGGCGCGCCGAAGGGGGGCGCGGCGCGGCATGGCGCCGCGCCGCGGGCGGTGCTGGCTTAGTGTTTCAGGCCGCGCCAGCCGATGTCGCGGCGGAACTGGGCGCCCTCGAAATGGACTTGATCGACCGCTTCGTACGCTTGTTTTTGCGCCATCTTGATGCTGTCGCCCAGGCCGACCACGCACAGCACGCGCCCGCCGTTGGTATAGAGCTTGCCATCGGTTTGCACGGTGCCGGCGTGGAAGGTGAGCGATTCGGGCGTGTCGGCCGGGATGGCGTCGATCAGGGTGCCCTTGACCGGCGTGTCGGGATAGCCGGCGGCGGCCAGCACCACGCCCACCGCCGTGCGGCGGTCCCATTCCAGCTCGACCGCGTCGAGCGTGCCGTTGACGGCGTGCTCCATCACCGTCACCAGATCGGTTTTCAGGCGCGCCATGATGGGTTGGGTTTCCGGATCGCCCATGCGGCAGTTAAATTCCAGCGTTTTCGGGTTGCCCTTGTCATCGATCATCAGCCCGGCGTACAGAAATCCGGTGAAGGTGATGCCGTCGCGCGCCATGCCCTGGATGGTGGGGTTGATAATTTCGCGCATCACGCGCGCGTGCATGGCCGGGGTGACGATGGGCGCCGGCGAATAGGCGCCCATGCCGCCCGTGTTGGGACCCTGATCCTGGTCTTTCAGACGCTTGTGATCCTGGCTGGTGGCCAGCGGCAGCACGTTTTTACCGTCGCACATGACGATGAAACTGGCTTCCTCGCCGGCCAGGAACTGTTCGATGACGATGCGCGCGCCGGCGTCGCCGAACTGATTATCGGACAGCATCTGGTCGACCGCCTGATGCGCCTCGTCCAGCGTCATGGCCACCACCACGCCCTTGCCGGCGGCCAGGCCGTCGGCCTTGATGACGATCGGCGCGCCCTGCTCGTCGACATAGGCGTGCGCCGGCGCCGGCTCGGAAAAGGTCTGGTAGGCGGCGGTGGGAATGCCGTGCCGCCGCATGAAGGCCTTGGCGAAATCCTTGGACGACTCCAGCTGTGCCGCTTCCTTGGTGGGGCCGAAAATCTTCAAGCCGCGCGCGCGGAACAGGTTGACGATGCCCGCCGCCAGCGGCACTTCCGGCCCGACCACGGTCAGGCCGATATGCTCGTGCTGAACGAAGTCGGCCAGCTGTTCCGGGTCGCTCAAGTCGACGTTGACCAGGCGCGAGTCGCGCGCTGTGCCGCCATTGCCCGGCGCGACATACACCACTTGTATGCGCTCCGATTGGGCCAGTTTCCATGCCAGTGCGTGTTCGCGGCCGCCGGAGCCGACTACCAAAATTTTCATATGGACTATTCGTTCAATGTGGTGGCGAAGGCGCCGCGCGCCTCCGGTATGCGTATTAGCTCGTTCTAGTCTTCGATCAGGGCGTTGGAAAACACTTCCTGCACATCGTCCAGGTTTTCCAGGGCGTCCAGCAGTTTTTGCATTTTGATGCCGTCCTCGCCGCTAAACACGGTTTCGGTGGCCGGCTTCATCACGATCTCGGCCACCTCGGCCTTAAAGCCGGCTTTTTGCAGCGCGTCCTTGACGTTGGCGAAGTCGTGCACCGCGCACAGCACCTCGAAGCCGCCCTCGTCGTCGGTCAGCACGTCCTCGGCGCCCGCTTCCAGGGCCGCTTCCATCAGCTTGTCTTCAGCGGTGCCGGGCGCGAACAGGAATTGTCCGCAGTGCTGGAACAGGAAAGCCACCGAGCCTTCGTTGCCCATATTGCCGCCGTTTTTCAGAAATGCGTGCCGCACCTCGGCCACGGTGCGCACCCGATTGTCGGTCATGCATTCGACCACCACGGCGGCGCCGCCGATGCCGTAGCCTTCGTAGCGCACTTCCTCGTAGTTGGCGCCGCCTTCGCCGCCGGTGCCGCGTGTGATCGCGCGCGCCACGTTATCTTTCGGCATATTGGCGTCGGCCGCCTTCTCCACCGCCAGGCGCAGGCGCGGATTGGCGGCGATATCGCCCCCGCCCATGCGCGCGGCCACCGTGATCTCTTTGATCAGCCGGGTCCAGACCTTGCCCCGCTTGGCGTCGGTGGCGGCTTTTTTGTGCTTGATATTGGCCCATTTACTGTGTCCAGCCATGTCGCGGTCCCTTAGACGAAGTGCAATAGTGGCCGACATTTTAGCATAGGGCGGGGCGCGAAAATCGCGTGCCCCGGCGGCGTGCCGCCGCCTCCAGCGGCGTGGCCGGCGCCGATCGGGGCCGGGCCGGACGCCGCGTCCGCTTTGCCTTACAATTGTGGCATGAGCACAACCGCCACCGATGTTTCCTCCGCCGCGACGCCGCGCGCGGCCTATCTCGCCGGCTTGACCATCGCGGTCGGCGGGGCCGTGCTGTTTTCCACCAAGGCGGTGGTGGCCAAGCTGCTGTACCGCTACCAGATCGACGCGGTCACCCTGATCGCCTTTCGCATGCTGTTTTCGCTGCCCGTGTTCGCCGCCGTGGCGCTGTGGCAAATGCGGGTCGGGCCGCCCCTGTCGGTGCCCGACCGCTGGCGCTTGGTGGGCCTGGGCCTGATCGGCTATTACCTGTCGAGCTTTCTCGATTTTCTCGGCCTGCAATATATTTCGGTGGGATTGGAGCGCCTGATCCTGTTTTTGACGCCCACCTTCGTGCTGCTGATCACCACCGTCTACCTCAAGCAGCACATCAGCCGGCGCCAATGGCTGGCCCTGCTCGCCTCCTACGCCGGCATCGTGCTGGTGTTCTTGCACGACCTGGGCGGCGGCGCCAGCAATGTCGTGCTGGGCTCGCTGCTGGTGCTGGGCTCGGCCACCGCTTACGCCGTCTACCTGCTCGCTTCGGGCGAACTGGTCAAGCGGATCGGTTCGCTGCGCCTGGTGTCGTACGCCATGTGCGTCTCCAGCGCCGCTTGCATCGGCCAGTTTTTCCTGCTGCGCCCGGCCACCTTACTGATCCAGCCGCCCGGGGTGTACTGGCTGTCGCTGGTCAATGGCTTGCTGTGCACGGTGCTGCCGGTGTTCATGACCATGACGGCGGTGGCCCGCATCGGCGCCGCCACCGCTTCCCAGGCTGGCATGATCGGCCCGGTGTCGACCCTGTTTTTGGGCGCGCTGATCCTGGGCGAGCCGATCACCCATTGGCAATTGGCCGGCACCAGCCTGGTCTTGGCGGGTATATATATGCTGTCGAAAAAATGAACGCACCAAATGAACGCACCAAATGAACGCACCATCGCAGCGCGCCGCACACACTGACAGAAACGGACCGACATGAGTATCCGCATCGCCCTGATTGCCCACGACAAGAAAAAAGACGACATGATCGCGCTGGCCGGCCACTACCGTGACTTTTTACTCACTTGCAGCCTGACCGCCACCGGCACCACCGGGGGCCGCCTGGTCAAGGAACTGGGCTTGACGGTCGAGCGCAAGCATTCCGGTCCGTTCGGCGGCGACTTGCAGATCGGCGCCCTGCTGGTGGAGGGGCAGATCGATTGCGTGATCTTCCTGCGCGACCCGATGACGCCCCAGCCGCACGAGCCCGATATCAACGCGCTGGTGCGCGCCTGCGACGTGCACAATGTGGCGTGCGCCACCAATCTGTCGTCGGCCCATCTGGTGCTGTCGCAGTTGCGGGCGGCACGCTAGCATGTTTCATCTTTCACCACGGGAGCCACAATGACTAAAGTGATCAGCATGTCCCGCACGGGCGGGCCGGAAGTGATGGAATTGGTCGAACGCGAGCTCGATCCACCCGGTCCGGGCCAGGCCCAGTTGCGCCACGAGGCGATCGGCTTGAATTATATCGATGTCTATTTCCGCACCGGTTTGTATCCGCAAGCCTTGCCTGCCGGCCTGGGCATGGAAGCGGCCGGGGTGGTCGAAGCGGTGGGCGAGGGCGTCACCGAAGTGAAGGTGGGCGACCGGGTCGCCTATGCCCGGGGGCCGAACGGCGCGTATGCCGAGCGGCGCAACATGGCGGCGGCGGGCTTGGTGGTGCTGCCCGACAAGATAGACTTCGAGACGGCCGCCGCCATGATGTTGCAAGGCTTGACGGTCCATTATCTGTTTCACCGCACGGTGGCCTTGAAGGCGGGCGACACCGTCTTGTTCCATGCCGCCGCCGGTGGCGTGGGCAGCATCGCTTGCCAATGGGCCAAGGTGTTGGGCGTCAATCTGATCGGCACCGTCGGCTCCGACCAGAAGGCGGCGCTGGCGGCCGCCAACGGCTGCGCCCACGTCATCAATTACAACAAGGAAGACTTTGTGGCGCGGGTGCGCGAGATCACCGGCGGCAAGGGTGTTTCGGTGGTGTATGACTCGATCGGCCAGGATACCTTCATCGGCTCCCTCGATTGCCTGGCCCCGCTGGGCATGATGGTCAGCTTCGGCAGCGCCTCCGGCCCGGTCAAGCCGTTCGCCCTGTCGGAATTGGCCTCGCGCGGCTCACTGTTTCTGACCCGGCCCTCGCTGGGCGACTATATGGCCCGGCGCGACGACCTGGAGGCGGCGGCCGCTTCCCTGTTCGGCGTGGTCAACAGCGGCGCCGTGAAAATCGCCGTCAACCAGCGCTACGCCCTGGAAGAGGTGGCGCGGGCGCACGCCGAGCTGGAGGCGCGCCAGACCACCGGGTCCAGCGTTTTATTGCCGGGGCGCGCATGAGCGCGGCGGACGGGGCGGGCGGCGAGGGCGGCCCCAAGTTCGGCCGCCTGCTGATCGTGCTGGCGCTGGCCGTGCTGCTGATCGCGGCCATCACCTTCGGGGCAGAAGCGTATTACAGCTAGGAAGCACTGCTTCATTCATGGCGGCGGACTTGGCGTTGAAAATAACCTTCCTGCGGCGTTGCACATTCTCGCAATAGCGCGCTATTGCAGCGATTTTGCGGCTTGCCGGCGGCCTTTTTCAACTGCCAATTTCATCCACTAGCATACTAGGGCGCGCTTATTCCAGCTTCAGATCGACCCGGTGCGGCACGCCGCTGCGGCCGGGAAAGCCGGCGAAGGCGCTGGCCACCAGGGCCGGCATCACCACCGGCGTGGCCGCCTTGCGGCTGGTGTTATGCACCGTCACGTCATACAGTTTCTTGCCGTCGCTGCCATTGATGCTCACCTTCAACTCGCGTTCGTAGTTGTGGCGTATCGTTTCGCGCACATCCAGCGGGCTATAAAAGAAGGGATCATAAAAATAAGGGCGCGGGTAACCGAAGCGGCCGTAGCCCCAGGGGTAACCATAACCATAGCCGTAGCGCCCGGGCCAGTAGCCGCGTCCGGCGAAAAACGGGTCGCTCGCCTCGATCACCCGTTCCGGCCGGTCGATGGTGGAAAACTGCATGCTCACGCGCAGCTTGGCCTGGGCCGGGTCGGCCGCCTCGCGCAAGCCCAGTTTGGCCAGCTCGGCGCGCACCAGATTGAGGTAGCTGCGGTATTCCAGGGTGTCTTCGGGGGGCGCCGGCGCCAGGAAGGCGTACGACTTGTCCGGCAGCTCGGCCGGCCACTGGTGAAAGGCGGTCACTTCACTGCGGATGGTGGTGGCGCAGCCGGTCAGCAAGGCGCTGAGCGCGATCGCCAAAATAGCGAGATATTTCATGGCATTGATCTCCGACAAATTTAGTACATCTACAACCGCATAAGTGTACGATCAACGGCGACAATGCGCTGCACTATTACAGTTTGTTACCGCGTAGCGGACTGGTATAACATGCGCCACGGCACCATCGAGCCCCGGCGCGACGCCCTTAACATTACGCCGCGCGCCGGGCTGGTATTGGTAAAATAGATTTTTGATCTCGTTCCCATCAGGCACCCTATGCGTACAGACAGCCCGCACACCATTTATCGTCAAGATTACACGCCACCGAGCTTTCTGGTCGATACCGTCGAGATGGGGTTCGATCTCGATCCCCAGCGCACCATCGTGGCCACCCGCATCCGCCTGCGCCGCAATCCGGCGGGCGTGAGCGGCGACATCGTGCTGCATGGCGAACAGATCGAACTGGTGGGGCTAAGCATGAACGGCAAGCCGCTGAAACCGGGCCAGTATGTGCGCGACGCGCATACGCTGACGATCCGCAAGGCGCCCGCCGAGGTGACGCTGGACATCGAAACGCTGCTGGTGCCGGCGGAAAACACGTCCCTGTCGGGGCTGTACGTATCGAACGGCAATTTCTTTACCCAGTGCGAGGCCGAGGGTTTCCGCCGCATCACTTATTTTCCGGACCGCCCGGACGTGATGGCGAAATACACCGTCATGCTGCGGGCCGACAAGCGCGCCTACCCGGTGTTGCTATCGAACGGCAATCTGATCGAGGAAGGCGAGCTGGGCGACGGGCGCCACTATGCCAAATGGCAAGACCCGTTCAACAAGCCGTCCTATCTGTTCGCCCTGGTGGCGGCGCGCCTGGTGTGTCAGGAAGAATGGTTCACACTCCAGTCCGGGCGCCAGGCGCTGCTCCAGGTGTGGGTCGAGGAAGGCAATCTGGACAAGACCGATTACGCCATGCAGTCGCTCAAGAACAGCATCCGCTGGGATGAGCAGCGCTTTGGCCTGGAACTCGACCTGGACCGTTTCATGATCGTGGCGGTGGGCGACTTCAACATGGGCGCCATGGAAAACAAGGGCTTGAACATCTTTAACACCAAATACGTGCTGGCCAATCCGCGCGTGGCCACCGATGTCGATTACGCCGGCATCGAGGCGGTGGTCGGACACGAATACTTCCATAACTGGACCGGCAACCGGGTCACCTGCCGCGACTGGTTTCAACTGTCGCTCAAGGAAGGCTTGACGGTGTTCCGGGACCAGGAATTTTCAGCCGACATGATCGGCACCGCCAGCGGCCGCGCCGTCACCCGCATCGACCAGGTGCGCACCTTGCGCCAAGCCCAGTTTCCCGAGGACGCGGGACCGATGGCGCATCCGGTGCGACCCGACTCTTTCGTCGAGATCAATAATTTCTACACCGTCACCATCTATGAAAAAGGGGCCGAGGTGGTGCGCATGATGCAAACCCTGGTCGGGCGCGATGGTTTCCGCAAGGGCATGGACTTGTATTTTGCGCGCCACGATGGCCAGGCCGTGCAATGCGACGACTTCCGCGCCGCCATGGCCGACGCCAACGGCGTGGACCTGAACCAGTTCGAACGCTGGTACAGCCAGGCCGGCACCCCGGTGGTGCGCGCCAGCACCCAGTACGACAGCGCGGCCCAAACCTTCGACCTCACCTTGCGCCAGAGCTGCCCGGCCACCCCGGGGCAAGAGCAAAAGCTGCCGTTCCACATCCCCGTCGCGCTCGGTTTGCTGGGCGCCGACGGGCGCGACATTCCGATCAACGCCGGCGCCCAGCGCGGCCAGGGCACGGTGGTGCTGGAATTGACGCAGGCCGAACAGAGCTGGCGCTTCACCGATGTCGACCAGCGTCCGGTGCCGTCCATCCTGCGCGACTTTTCCGCGCCGGTGGTGCTGGAGTACGACTACAGCGACGAGGAACTGCTGCACCTGTTCCGCCACGATAGCGATCCCGTCAATCGTTGGGAAGCGGGCCAGCGCCTGGCCATGGCGCGCCTGCTCAAGCTGACCGCGGCGGTGGCCGAGGGCGCCGAATTGACGCTGGACGCCACCTTCATCGCCGCCCAGCGCAGCCTGCTGGCCGATGACACGCTGGACCCGGCTTTCCGCGAGCTGGCGCTGATCCTGCCGTCCGAAACCAACATCGCCGACAAAGTGGCGCTGGTCGATCCGCAGGCGATCCACCGCGCGCGCCAGTTCATGCGCGCCAGCCTGGCCGCCGCGCTCAAACCGGAATGGCTGGCCCAGTACCATGCCAACCAGACCCCGGGGCCATACAGCCCGGACGCCCTGTCGGCCGGCAAGCGCGGCTTGAAGAATCTGGCCCTGTCGTATTTGCTGATCGCGCCCGGGCCGGACGAACTGGCGCTGGCCGAAGCCCAGTTCGACCAGGCCGGCAACATGACCGACCGCGCCGCCGCCCTGGCGGCCCTGATCCACAGCGGCGCCGCCGACCGTGCCGAGCAGGCGCTGCAACGCTTTTACCGCGAGTTTGAACAGGAAGCTCTGGTGATCGACAAATGGTTTGCGCTGCAAGCGAGCGCGCCCGCCGCCGACGTGGGCGCGGTGCGCGCGCTGATGGCGCATCCCGCCTTCAGCTTGAAAAACCCGAACCGGGCGCGCAGCCTGGTGTTTAGCTTTACCAACGCCAATCCCTCGCGTTTCCACGCCGACGACGGCAGCGGCTACGCCTTCTGGGCCGAACAAGTGATCGCCCTGGACGCCTTGAATCCGCAAGTGGCGGCGCGCCTGGCGCGCAGCATGGACCGCTGGCGCCGCTATGTGCCCGCTTTGCAGACGCAGATGCGGGCCGCGCTGGACCAGGTGGCCGGGCGCAAGAAACTGTCGAATGACGTGCGCGAAGTGCTGGGCAAGGCGCTGGCCAACTGAGCCGGTCTTGACAGGTATCGGATTCATCACACGAAGGGAACACATGAAACGCATCAGTCTGACGCAATACCTGGTTGAAGAACAACGCTCGCACAACACCATTCCGGCCGAGCTGCGCCTGCTGATCGAGGTGGTGGCGCGCGCCTGCAAGACGATCAGCCATTCGGTGGGCAAGGGCGCCTTGGGCGACATCCTGGGCAGCGCCGATACCGAAAACATCCAGGGTGAGGTGCAGAAAAAGCTGGACGTGATCTCCAACGAGATCTTGCTCGAAGCGAACGAGTGGGGCGGCCATCTGGCGGCCATGGCGTCGGAAGAGATGGAATCGATCCATCCGATTCCGAACCGTTATCCGAAGGGCGAGTACATGTTGCTGTTCGATCCGCTCGACGGTTCCAGCAACATCGACGTCAACGTGTCGATCGGCACCATCTTTTCCGTGCTCAAGGCGCCCGAGGGCATGGGCGCGCCGACCGAGCAGGATTTCATGCAGCCGGGCAGCAAGCAGGTGGCCGCCGGCTACGCCGTGTATGGCCCGCAGACGATGTTGGTGCTCACTACCGGCAATGGCGTCAATTGCTTCACGCTGGACCGCGAAATGGGTTCCTGGGTCTTGACCCAAAGCCAGATGCAGATTCCGGCCGCGACCAAGGAATTTGCCATCAACGCGTCGAACGCGCGCCACTGGCACGCGCCGGTCAAACGCTATGTGGACGAACTGCTGGCCGGCAGCGACGGCGCGCGCGGCATCGATTTTAATATGCGCTGGGTGGCCTCGATGGTGGCCGACGTGCACCGCATCTTGAACCGCGGCGGCATTTTCATGTATCCGGCCGATGCGCGCGATAGCTCGATGCCGGGCAAGCTGCGCCTGATGTACGAGGCCAACCCGATGGCGTTCATCGTCGAGCAGGCGGGCGGGGCGGCCACCGATGGCAGCGGCCGCATCCTCGACATCGCGCCGCACAAATTGCATCAGCGGGTGCCGGTGTTCCTCGGCTCCAAGGATGAAGTGGCGCGGGTGACCCGTTATCATCAAGAGTAAGGCCGGCGCGGCACACAAATTGTCAAGAAAATCGCGGCCGAGCTAGCAAGTTTCAAGCATTGTTTGTTAGAATACGCGTCTTCGCCGCTTTAGCTCAGTTGGTAGAGCAGTTCATTCGTAATGAAAAGGTCGCCAGTTCGATTCCGGCAAGCGGCACCAAGATACAGTTTCACACCGTATCACGCAGTCTAAAAACCCGCTCTCCTCATAGGTGATGCGGGTTTTTTGTTGTAAGCGCGATCAGGCGCGCCCGCCAATGCCGCGGGTTTGTGCGCCGCTGTTAGCCCGGCGCCGCCGCGCCGCCGGGCTCGTCACCGACGACCTGCAAGCGGTGATTGCTGCTGCGATCTACCACGGGAAGAAATATGCCACCCACTATCAAGCACAGCGTAGCTGCCATTTCATTGAGCGGGGTATGAAAATCGGACTCCAACTGTTCCGAGGTGATCGAGGTGGTGTTGCCGGACGCGGCCGCTGCCACCGCTTGCCGTTCCATCGATTCCAATACTTCGGTGACGTGCTGTTCGTGGGACTTCATGGCACCGACCCGGGCGATGTTTTCCATGCCGGGCATGAACGGTTCAATGGCGGCCTGAACGGCTTCCGGCGAGACGAAAAAGCCGCCCAGGTTGAGCGACGAAGCCAGTGGCGCGATCATGAAAGCCATGGCGCCGGCGCCATTGCCCGACTGGATCATCAACTGCTTCTTCGCCTGCCGGCTGCAAAAAGCATCGACTTCCTTCGGATTGTTCATGTCCAGGCCGGCCGGCGGCAAGACTTGTTTGTCGTGCAGCTGTTTTTTGTAGCCCAGCGTCAGATCCGCATGCGCGGTGGCGAAACCGATTGCCGGTCCCAGCGACGTGCCGGTGATAGCCAGCATGCCGGCGAGCGCCGTGACAGCTGGATTGGCGGCGAGCAGCCCGGCGCTGGCGGCATAACCATATGTCATGACGTTGCCGGCGACCGCGCCCAGGGCAACCGACTGCAAGGTCTGCTTGACGATTTCGCCGGCCGGACCCGCAGCTTTGCCCGATGGCTTGACCAAGCTCGCATAGTCGGCCATTTCGGTCAACAGGCTGTCGGGGCGCGGTTTGCCAAAGGTCGGCTCGTACAGGTCGGCCAGGGAATCGATATGGATGCCAAGGGTTTCCAATTGCGATTTTAACTCGGGCAAGCAGCCCATCGCATTGTCGCCGAGATCGGCGCCCAGGAAGAACATGCCGATCGTGGCCGTCTTGTAAATACCGTCGGGAATAAAATGCTTTAAGCCTTCCATACCCAAACCGGCCAGCGTAAACGGGGCCACGTCCTTTGCCGTCTCGCTGGCTGACGTACCTTCCAGGAACATCGAACGCATGAGCTGGAAGGCCACCAGCTTGCGTTTGAGCAGCTGCGCCGGCATGTCCGCGCTGTTGTGAAACTGCGCTTCGACTTTGGCGGCAAACTCCGGGTCGGACGCCGAATGCATGCTCGCCACCTTGGACGCGTCAATCACGTCGAGAATTTTCGGGTTGACCAAGTGATCCCTGCCACACACGATGTGCTCTAGCGTGAGCAGCAAGGGGCCCTGCTTGACGGTGACCATTTTTTCGCCCGGCTTGAGCGGCGCGTCCGGCGCCGGCACGGCCGCCGCGGCGCCTGCCGCACCGGCTTCTTGTGCGGACGAGCGCGATGCCGGGGCGCCCAGCAGCGGCGTGCTTTCCTCGCTCGAGCCGGCTTTTGCCGGGGCGGTGGCGCCCTGTTTCTTCGGATCGACGAATTTGACTTTCTGATCGACCAGCAGCAGCTCGCGCACCGGCTCCTTGACCTCGGAATCGAATTGCGCGGCGTCGCCGCGCTGACGGAACAGCAGTTCGGTATCGGGCTGACAGGCGGACGTGTCGACATTTAAGATGCCGAGCAATTCATCGAGCATTTTCTGGTCGTGCGTGGGCGGCACCTCCGGGCTTTTGTTGGCAAAGCCGTAAGCGACCGATTCGGTGGTCGCCAGTTTGCGGCCGGCGGCGAGGTGTTTTGTCACACCGGAGGCCGAGGCCTGATCGTTGTTGCTCGGATTGGTCCTGAGCGAAGCCATGGCACGCCCGAAGACGCTGCCCGTCTGTTGCAGATTGTGGGTGCCCTGGTCCAGCAGCTTCGAAATTTCAGGCCCTGATTTGTTGGCAAGCAAGTGCTTGCCAAGCTGGGCGTTCAATTCGTGAATCGCGTCGAGCGTGGTGTGCACCGGGGCGCTGGCCACCAATGGCGCCCACAGCGCCGCTTGCGGCTTGCTCATCACGGAGTTGTCCAGCACGTCGGCCAGTTTTGGCGTGTACGCGAACAGTCGTTCCAACTTCGATTGGAGTTCGCGCGGATTGGCGCCGGGCAGCTTGGCCGCCAGCGACTGCGCGATCGATTCGGCGCGCGCTTCCAGGTCCTTCGGCGCGACGATGCTGCCCTTGACGCTCTTGATCACGGCCATGGTGGCGAAATCGATATTGGCATTGATGTGGCTGGCTTGTTCGAGCTTGTCGCCGATCGCGGCACGCACCGCATTCTTTTGTATCAATCGCGGCTCGACCGTCGCCACTTCGATGCCGCACGTTTTGAGCAGGGCCACGCAATCTTCCGTATTCAAGGTGTCGATCACGGCACGGTCGAAGTGCAGCGGCGATTTGCCGTCGGCGCCAGCCGTTCCGCTGTCCGCGCTCGACTGTTCGATGAGCGTGGCGGCCGCTTCGGTCAAAGCGCGCAGCGATACCGGTTCTTCCGACTCGAACAGCGAGAATCCCGCGATGCCGGCCGCGATTCCCGCCGCGATGAATTTTTCCGGCGACTTGGTGATCTCACCCTCCGGCTCGCCATCAGTGCGGATCTTTTCTTGCAGACCAATGAAGGCGTCGCCCAGCTTTTGAAACGCCTGCTTCTTGATTTTTGCCTGCTTGAGGAAGGCGCCCATGGGGCCGGCAGGCAATCTACCGGACTTAAGCCGATGAGCCTAAAAATCGATTCGCGACGATCAAATA
>JAZKGI010000033.1:0-24816 GCA_040385995.1 Pseudomonadota bacterium | reverse complement strand
GCTGCCGGGCATGGCGCGCCCGGGCGACCGCTCGCGCCGCGACGACGACCGCTACCTGATGCTCGAAGCGGTGCTGGCCGCGCGCGACCGGCTCTATATCAGTTGGGTCGGGCGCAATGTGCGCGACAACAGCGAGCAGCCCGCTTCGGTGCTGGTGTCCCAGTTGCGCGATTACCTGGCGGCCGGCTGGCAACTGGACCTGGCGGCGCTGACCACCGAACACGCCTTACAGCCGTTTAGCCGCAAGTATTTCGAGGCGGGCGGCTTGCTCACCTACGCCGGCGAATGGCGCGCCGCGCACGCCGGCGACGACCCGGCCGAAGCCGGCGCGGCCACGCCGGCGGCGCCGGACCGGCTTGGCCTGGCGGCCCTGCCGCCGTATGAGGTCGAGCCGCAGTTCCGTCTCACCCTGCGCGAGCTGGCCAGCTTTGTGCGCCAGCCGGTGCGCTATTTTTTCCGGCGCCGCCTGAGCGTGAGTTTTAGCGCGGCGGCCGCGCTGGGCGAGGACGAGGAACCGTTCGCCTTGAACGCGCTGGAGCGCTATCTGCTGGAAGACATCCTGCTCGACGACAGCGGCCAGGCCGAAGCCTTGAGCGAGGTGCGCGCCAGTCTGGACGCGCGCGCGGCGCGGCTGGCGCGCGAAGGCGTGCTGCCGATCGGCCTGCTCGGCCAGCACTGGCGGCGCCAATTGGTGGACGCGCTGGTGCCGGTGCGCCGCGCCTGGCTTGCCTTGTGCGCCCGCTATCCGCTGCCGGCCGACAAACTGGCGCTGACCATGCAGTTCGGCGCCTTGCGCCTCGACGATTGGCTGGACCGCTTGCGCGGCGACGGCGACGCCACCGTGTGGCTGATGCAAATCTCGTCGAAGGTGCTGGGCCAGGATGGCCAGGCGCGCGCCGACAAATTGATCGGCATGTGGCTGCGTCAGCTGGCGGCCGCCGCGCACGACTACCGGCTGACCGGTTACCTGGTGGCGCGCGACGCCGTGGTGAGCATGCGCCCGCTCGACCCGGCCGCCGCCCGTCTGGCGCTGGCCGCCGTGGTGGCGCTGTGGCGCGAAGGCATGGACCGCCCGCTGCCCACCGCCTGCAAAAGCGCGCTGGCGCTGGCCCAGGATGGCGACCCGCGCGCCGTCTACGATGGCGGTTTCGAGCTGGCCGGCGAGCGCGACGACTTGTGCCTGGCGCGCCTGTGGCCCGACTACGCCGCCCTGAGCGCGGAGCCGGCCTGGCTCGACTGCTCGCTCGAACTGTACGGCCCCCTGGCCGAATGGATCGGAAACGACATCACGCTCACGCCGATCGAGGCCGCCGATGGCGCCGGCGCGCCCGCCTTTGACGACGGGGCCGTCGCATGAGCCAATTGCTCGACCCGATCAGCTTTCCTCTGCATGGCACGCGCCTGATCGAGGCCAGCGCCGGCACCGGCAAAACCTGGACCATCGCCGCCCTGTACCTGCGCCTGGTGCTTGGCCACGGCGGCGCCGAGGGCTACGCGCGGCCGCTGCTGCCGGCCGATATCCTGGTGATGACCTTTACGCGCGCCGCCACGCGCGAATTGGCCAACCGGGTGCGCGAACGCCTGGTGGAGGCGGCCGCCTATTTCCGTGCGCGGGACGAGGGCGCCGGCGATGGCGAGGGCGAGGGCGAGGGCGAGGGTGGCCGGGGCGGCGACCCCTATCTGAACGCGCTGCTGCTGTCCTATCCCGAGCACGGCGCGCGTCAGACGGCGGCGCACCGCCTGATGCTGGCCGCCGAAACCATGGACGAAGCGGCCATTTTCACCATCGACGCCTGGTGCCAGCGCATGCTGCGCGAGCACGCCTTCGACAGCGGCTGCCTGTTCGACGAGGAGCTGCTGAGCGACGAGCAAGCGCTGTTCGAGGACGCCACCCACGACTACTGGCGCCAGCAGGTGTATCCGCTTCAGGAAGCGGCGCTGGCGCCGCTGCTCGCTTGCTGGCCGGACGTGACGGTGCTCAAGCGCGCCGTGCGCGAGCTGGCCAAGCGGGCCGACCTCATCGCCGCGGACGCGGCCGACGCCAGCTTGACCGATTTGATCGCCGCCGCGCTGCGTGAGCAGCAGGCCCGACTGACCGAATTGAAACGCGGCTGGGCCGAGCGCGCCGACCGCATGGAGCGCTGGATCGGCGAGCGGCGCGCGGCGGCGCCCAAATGCTTTAACGGCAACAAGATGCGGGCCGACTCGCTGCCCAAGTGGTTCGCCGCCCTGCGCGGCTGGGCCGGCGACGCGCGCGCGCTGCGGCCGGACTTGAGCGAGGCGGCCTGGCGCCGTCTGACGCCGGACGGCATCGCCGACGCGTTTGCCAAGGGTTTCGACACGCCGGTGCCGGACGACTTTGCCCACACCGCCACTTTGGCGGCGGCGCTGGACGCGCTCGAACCGCTGGCGCACGCCTTGCAGCGGCACGCGGCGCTGTCGATCGCGCGCCGCATGGAGCAGCTCAAGCGCGGCGCGCGCCAGTTCGGTTTCGCCGACATGCTGATCCGCCTGCGCGACGCCCTGCTGGGCCCAAACGGCGCCGCCCTGCGCCTGCGCATCACCGAGCAGTATCCGGTGGCGATGGTGGACGAATTCCAGGACACCTCGCCCAGCCAGTACCAGATCTTCGATGTGCTGTACCGGGTGGCCGAGAACGGGCCCGAGCGCGGCCTGTTCCTGATCGGCGACCCGAAGCAATCGATCTATGGTTTTCGCGGCGCCGACATCCACAGCTATCTGTCGGCGCGCGCGGCGACGGCGGGCCGGCACTACCAGCTCGGCACCAACTACCGCTCCACGGTGGCGCTGGTGGCGGCGGTCAATCGCCTGTTCCTGCACGCCGAGGGCGAGGGCGAGGGCGAGGGCGCAGGCGATCAGGCGCGGCGGGCCGGCTTCGCGGCCGGCGCCTTCCGTTTTCGCGCCGACGGCCAGAATCCGCTGCCGTTCGAGGCGGTCGGCGCCAAGGGCCGCGCCCAGCACCTGGTGGGGGTCGACGGGCCGGTGCAGGCGCTCACCGTCTCGCTCAGCGCGGCGGACAATTTGCGCGGCGACGAGTACCGTGACTATTTCGCGCATCACTGCGCCGAGCGCATCGTCGGCTTGCTCAACGACCGCCACGCCGGCTTCGCGGGCCAGGACGGATCCGGCTTCGTGCGGTTGCAACCGGCCGACATCGCGGTGCTGGTGCGCGACCGCAGGGAAGCGGCGGCGATCCGCCTGGCCCTGCAACAGCGCAAGGTGGCCAGCGTGTATTTGTCGGACAAGGATTCGGTGATCGACAGCCAGGAGGCGGCCGACGTGCTGCGCTGGCTGGGCGCGGTGGCCAGCCCGCTTGACGGCGCGCTGGCGCGGGCCGCTTTCGCCACCCCCACGGTGGGCTTGCCGCTGGCCGCGCTGGCGCTGTTGGCGCAAGACGACGTGGCGTGGGAGGCGCGGGTCGAGCAGCTCAAGGGCTGGCATGGAGTGTGGCAGCGCCAGGGCGTGCTGGCCATGCTGCGCCGCTTCATACACGAACTGGGTTTGCCGGCCGCGCTGCTGGCGGCGCCGGGCGGCGAGCGGCGCTTGACCAATTTGCTGCATCTGGCCGAATTACTGCAATCGGCCAGCCGCCAGCTCGACGGCGAGCAGGCGCTGATACGCTGGCTGGCCGAGCAGATCGCCGGCCAGGCCGAGGGCGGCGACGAGCGCGTGTTGCGGCTCGAAAGCGACGCCGAACTGGTCAAGGTGGTGACGGTGCACAAATCAAAGGGCCTGGAATACCCGCTGGTGTTTTTGCCGTTCGCCGTCACCGCGCGCAAGGTGGAACGGCGCAACCGCAGCTTTTTCGAGTACGCCGACCAGCATGGCCGGCGCCAGCTGGACCTGGCCTTGAGCGACGCCGCGCTGGCGGCCATGGAGGCGGCCCGCATCGAGGAAGACTTGCGCCTGCTGTACGTGGCGCTCACGCGGGCGCGCCATTTTCTGTGGCTGGGGGTGGCGGCGCTGGCCGGGCGGCGCGCCGGCGCCAACACCTTGCACGATTCGGCGCTGGGCTATCTGCTGGGCGGCGGGGCGGCGCTGGCGGCGGCCGACCTGGCCGGCCACTGGGAGCGCCTGCGCGGCGACTGCGCGGCGATCGGGATTGCCACCCTGGCGCCGCCGCTGCACGTGACGCCGCTGGCGCGGGTCGAGCAGCGCCCGGCGCTGGTGGCGCCGGCGCCGTTTCACGCCCGCTTCGAGCGCGACTGGTCGGTCGGCAGTTTCAGCTCGCTCACGCGGCTGGTGAGCGCGGCCGCGCCGGCCGCCCCGCCGCAGCGCGCGCTGGAGGCCACGCTGCTTGAAGACGGCGGCGCGGTGCCGCAAGGCTCGACCGCGCGCGCCGACGACGCGCCCTGGCACCGTTTTCCACGCGGCTCGGTGCCCGGCAATTTCCTGCACGAGCAGCTCGAATGGATGGGTCAGGAAGGCTTCGGCGCGATCGACGACCCCCATTTCGACGCCCGCCTGGCCGCGCGCTGCGAGCGGGCCGGCTGGGGCCACCGTCAGGACGACGCCATCGCCTGGCTGCGGCGGGTGGCCGCCACCCGGCTGCCGGTGCTGGGCGCGGCGCTGGCCGAGGTGGCGGGCGTGCTGCCGGAGATGGAATTTTGGTTTCCCAGCGAGCGCCTGTCGAGCGTGGCGCTGGACCGCCTGTGCGGCCGGTATCTGCTGGGCCAGACGGCCCGCCCGCCGCTGCCCCAGCGCCAGTTGCACGGCATGCTCAAGGGTTTCGCCGATCTGGTGTTCGAACACGAGGGGCGTTACTGGGTGATCGACTATAAATCGAACGCGCTGGGCGCCGGCGACGCCGCCTACCACGAACAGGCGCTGGCGGCCGGCATGGCCCAGCACCGCTACGACGTGCAGGGCGCGATCTATATGCTGGCGCTGCATCGCCTGCTGCGCAGCCGGCTGGGCGCGGCCTACGATCCGGCCAGGCAACTGGGCGGCGCGCTGTTCTTGTTTTTGCGCGGAATCGCCCACCCGCGCACGCATGGCTGCTATTGGCTGGCGCCGGAGCCGGCGCTGCTCGACGGCCTGGACGCCTTGCTGGCGCCGGGCGCGGGCGCCGACGATGAAGAGGCCGACCATGCGCCTTGAACGGCACGACCATGGCGCCGCCCTGCTGGCCCAGCTTGACGGTTTGACCGACGCCGGCCAGTTGCGCCGCCTGAGCGCGGCGTTCGCCCGCTTCGTGGCCGAGTGCAGCCATGGCCGGGCGGCGCCCGCGCTGCTGCTGGCCTGCGTGGTGCTATGCGAGCTGGAGGGACGCGGTCACAGCTGCCTGATGCTCGACGAGCTGGCCGCCGATCCGGCCGCCCTGATGGGGTGGAGCGGGCCGGAATGGGCCGCGCTGGCCCAGCCTTGCGGCGCGCTGCCGAAAACGGCGTCGGCCTGGGCCGCCGTGCTGGCCACGGCCGAACCGGTGTGGGAGGTGGGCGCCTTCGATTTCGAGCAGCCGCTGGTGCTCGACGGCGCCCGTTTGTATTTGCGGCGCCACTGGCGCGACGAAACGCTGGTGGCGGGCGCGATCATCGCGCGCGCGCAGGCCGAGGCGCCGAGCGCGCCGGCCACGGCGGCCGGGCTGGCGCTGACGCGGCATTGGCTCGATATCCTGTTCCCGCCGAACCCGGCCGATGGGACGGCCGGCGAGGTGGCGGGCGAGGTGGCCGGGGGCGTGGCCAAGCGCGTCGCCAAGCGCGAGACCGCTGGCGCATCCGCCCACCAGCCCGACTGGCAAAAGATCGCTTGCGCGCTGGCGCTGCGCGGCACCGTGACCATCGTCACCGGCGGCCCCGGCACCGGCAAAACCTATACCGTGGCCAGCTTGCTGGCGCTGCTGTTCGCCGTCGCCGAGCAGCCGCAGCGCCTGCGGGTGGCGCTGGCGGCGCCCACCGGCAAGGCTGCCGCGCGCCTGAAGCAGTCGATCGATCGCGCGCTCGACAGTTTGGCCCACAAAGTGGGCGCCGCCTTGCCGCTGGCCGAGCTGACCCGGCGCATCGGGTCCGCGCGCACTTTGCACAGCCTGCTGGGCGCGCGGCCCGACACGCGCGCCTTCGCCCACCACGCCGGCAACCGGCTCGATGTCGATGTGCTGATTGTCGATGAAGCGTCGATGGTGCACCTGGAAATGATGGCGGCGCTGCTGGCGGCCTTGCCGCCGCACGCCATTCTGATTTTATTGGGCGACAAGGACCAGCTCGCGTCGGTCGAGGCCGGCGCGGTGCTGGGCGACCTGTGTCAAAACGCCCAGGCCGGGGGCTACAGCGCCGCCACCGTGGACTATGTGGCCGCCGCCAGCGGCGAGGCGATCGGCGCGCGCTTCCATGGCGAGGGGGGCGCGTTGGCCCAGCACACCGTGATGCTGCGCCACAGCCACCGCTTCAGCGGCCCGATCGGCGACCTGGCGCTGGCCGTCAATGGCGGCGATGCCGACGCCGCCGTGGCCCGGCTACGGGCCGACAGCGGCGGCCAACTGAGCTGGATCGAGCCGGCCCAGCCGGCCGACGTGCTGCGCCTGGCGCTCGGCGGGCGCGACGGCGCCGGACGCGGTTACGCCGCCTATCTGGACTTGCTGCGGCGCGGACCGGGGCAAGACGCGCACCAGGCCTGGGTGCGCGCGGTGCTGCACCAGTTCGAAGCGTTTCGCATCCTGTGCGCGGTGCGCGAGGGCGAGTGGGGGGTGGGCGGGCTCAATGGCGCGATCGAACTGGGCTTGGAGCGGGCCGGCTTGATACGGCGCGCCGAGTGGTATGTCGGACGCCCTGTCATGGTCACGCGCAACGATTACGGCACCGCCGTGTTCAACGGCGACATCGGTTTGACCTTGCGCGACCCGGAACGCCCGGCCTCGCTGCGCGTGTATTTTCTGGAAGGCGAGGCGGTGCGCAGCGTGCTGGCCACCCGTTTGCGCCATGTCGAGACGGCCTACGCGATGACGGTGCATAAATCGCAGGGTTCGGAATTTCGACACACCGTGCTGGTGCTGCCGCGCGAAGGCGGGGCCGTGCTGGCGCGCGAGCTGGTCTACACCGGCATCACGCGCGCACGCGATTTTTTTACCTTGGTTTCACCCAATCAAGTGGTGCTTACCGAGGCCATCGCCCGTCGCACCCAGCGCGCCAGCGGCTTGCGCGGGCTGATCGCTCGCTAGCGAGCCGTTCCGGGCGCGCCCGATCACCACGCTCTTTCCGGCACAACTTGCCACCACTGCAAGCTTGCAAAACTACAATTTTCGACCCCGTTTGCCCGCTATTGCCGCACGCTAGCGGGCGCCGCGCGTGGCCACGCCACAGTAAGCAATAATTGATTGCATTCGTTTAACGACAATTACTGCGGTGCCAATATCTTTGTTGTAAAATCACATGGATTATTCGCAGAGCACTGTTTCGCCAAGCGAAATTTGATACATTAAGGCAGACGCCCCGCTCCAGGCTGCGCCAGGGTCCGCCAGCCGCACATTGTCTTTCCAGCACGATCGTCACGCAGAAACCGGTAACACGAGGATGAGTTATGGATTCTAAGCAATTATTGAGCAGCACCCGCGCCGAGTTCATGCGCGCGTATTCGGCGGCCATCGTCAAGACCATGCCGGTGGCCAAGGAACGCTTGTTCGAAGCGGCCAATGCCAGCTATTCCTCGTCACAGCAAAACCGGCTCTTGCAGTCGCGCGTGTTCCTGGTTGAAAAAGACCCGATGGTCACGCGCCAGATGACCACCAGCATGGAACGGCTGCTCAACCGCAGCTTCCAAACCACCTATAACAGTTTCCGCCGGCCGTCGGCGCTCGATGCCAGCGCCGACAACCTGTCGCTGATCGATTCGTCCGCCTTCGAGGACGAGCTGCGCATCAATGAAGTGACCAACCGTTTTCGCACCGAAGCTGAAGAGCAGTTGCGCGACCTGAATATCCGGATCGCCCTGATGTTTGGCCAAGACAATATCAAGGAGCGCGAAAATCCATTCCGGCCCTACCTGTTTTCGCGCGGGATCGCCACCGCGTTTGAAAGCTTCGGTTTAAGCACAGACTTGGCGTCCACCCTGATCGAACAGTTTTGCGACAGTTTCGCCCCTTGCGTGGCCGGCGTGTATGCCGAAGTCAATGCCCATCTGGCGCAAAACGGCGTGGCCGCGCAATTGCAGCTGAAAATACAAAAGTCGCCGCAGGCCTATTTCCCCACTGTCACGCCGCCGGCCGAAAGCGAACCGATGCCGTCGATGGCCCAGTTCGGTGCGATGCGCGCCGCAGGCGCCATGGCCGCCGGCGCGCGCCAAGCCCCGACGGGGCGTACCCCGGCTGGGCCTACCCCGGCTGGGCCTACCCCGGCGGGGCCTACCCCGGCTGGGCCTACTCCGGCGGGGCCTACCCCGGCGGGGCCTACCCCGGCGGGGCCTACCCCTGCTGGGCCTACCCCGGCGGGGCCTACCCCGGCTGGGCCCGCGCCCCAGGCCAGCCGCGCCATGGCCAGTCAAGCTTTCGCCAGTCATGCGCTGGCCAGTTTGATGCAGGCGCAGCAGGAAGAAGCGGAGCAGGAGCGGGCCGGGCAGGAACTGGCGCGTCAGGCCAGCGCGCGCCAGGCCCAGGCCGCGCAAGCGCAGGCTGGCGCGGCGCATGCCAAACAGCGTGTCGATAAATTGATGGCGTCGGTGCGCGGCAGCGCCGCCGCCAATGACGGCTTGGGCGCGGCCCCTGCGCCGCGCGAGGCGGACGCGGCACAGGCGCCGGCGCGCGCCGCCTCGGTGTTCGAGCCTTTGATCGGTGAAGCCGACACGCCCGGCCAGGCCGGCGGCGCGCAGCCGGCTTACCGTGCGGCTCCGCCGGCTGGCGCCGAGGATAGCGCGTTTGGCTGGTTGCCGGGCAATCAAGCGGTGGGCAGCGTGTTGCGCAAATTCTTTTCTAATAAGGGCGGGCCATCGGCGCCGCAAGCGAGCGGCCAGGATCAGCCGTATTGCGCCAAGTCGGCCAGGTCGGACGACGCGGCGGCCGGGCCGGCGCGGGCCGCGTCGGGCGGCGCGCCGCGCGACACCGGCCAGCCCGGCGGCCAGGAGGCCGGCCGTGGAGCGGGCAGGCAAGCCAGGGCGGACGCGGGCGGCGCGCCCAACGGCGGCGCCGCCGGCCAGGCCGCAGTCGGTGCGCCAGAGCATGCCGCCGCAGTGGCCGACGCGGATGGCAGGGCCGAGCAGGGCGGCGGCGCGGGCGCCACCAGCCGGCTGGTGCAATCGCTTCAGCAGTTGCAGCGCGGCCGCACCCCGGCCACCGAAGACATGTTCAACGAGCAGGGCGAGGTGCGCAATCTGATCCTGGAGCAGCGCGGCGCGCTGACCGAGGCCAGTCAAGATATCGACGAGCAGATGACCATCGATATCGTGGCCATGCTGTTCGAATTCATTTTGCGTGACAACCAGGTGCCGGCCGAGGTGCGCGCGCAACTGGGCCGCTTGCAATTTATCGTGCTCAAGGTGGCTTTGCGCGACACGTCGCTGCTGACCCAAAAAGGCCATCCGGCACGCATGCTGGTCAACCGCATCGGTTCCATCTCGGTCGGCTTGAAGCAGCTCGACCCGACCGGCGCGCACATCACCACCGAAATCGTGCGCATCGTCGAGACTTTGTTGCAGGAGGAGGACGAGAGCGCGCACTTGTTTGCCCGCATGCTCGACGAATTCGACGCCTTTATCGCGCTCGAACTGCGGGCCGGCGACAAGAGCATCGAGCGCGCCGTGGAAGTGGTCGAGCAGGTGCAAAACCGCACCCTGCGTTTCGCCCATACGGCGGCCCAGTTGAGCGAGGCGCTGCATGGCTTGACGATCGATCCCTATCTCCAGCAATTTTTGGCCACCAGCTGGGTGGCCGCGATTGAAATGGCCGAGCGCGACGACGCGCTCAAGGCGCGCCGCTACCGTTTGCTGGTGCCGGATCTGTTGTGGAGCATCGTGCCCAAGTTACAGGAGAGCGACCGCAGCCACCTGTTCGCCTTGCTGCCCGTTATTTTAACCACCTTGCGCGAAGGGCTGGCCTTGATTGAGACCGATGCCGCCACCTCGCAAGCGTTGATGGACTGGCTGGTCGGCGCCCATACCAGCGCCTTGCGCAGCGCCCAGCCCGGCGTGAACGCCGTGTCGCTGCCATCGATCCATGAACACTTCCGCCAGTTCGTGGACAATCCGGAAGCCGATGCGCCGGCCGAGATCGACTACCAGCGGGTGGCGCAAAACCATCAGTTGATGCATCAAGCGATCAAGGCGCTCGATCTGGAAGTGCAGATGCTCGACCAGGTATTCGAGGAAGCGTTTCCCGGCGACGGGGACGAGCCCGAATCGCTGCAAGCCCGGATCGACCTCAGTGGCGACGAGGTGGAGGCGCGCCTGCGCAGCGGCGTGGCGGTGGAAATCAATTTGGGCTCGCAGCCCAGCCAGGGGCGCTTAAAGTGGATCAACCCCAACTTGAGCAACCTGGTGCTGAGCCTGGAAGGGCAAGACAAGCCGTCCATGATCAGTGTGCGCATGTTTTTACGCATGCTCAGCCGCGGACGGGTGCGATTCATGGAAGCGGAGCCCTTGTTCGAGCGCGCCGTGCAGTCGCTGTTGACTTCAGCCGACAGCCTCGACAAGGTGCCGGCCTGACAAGCCCGGTCAGGCGCAGCGGGTTGATACGGATGCCAGCGCCGCCGATCGCTCGGCGATCAGGTGGCGGCGCGGCGCTGCCGGTTGGAACGGGCCTGCCGTTTATGCCGGATCGACACCTTTACCGCGCGCGCCGCCACGCCGGCGCCGGGCGCGGCCAGCATGGCGCGGGTGGTGGCCACCAGGGCGCGCGATTGTTCGTCGGCGTCGTCGCCATCGTCGTTGGCGGCGATGAAGCGGCGGATGTTGAGCGCATCCATGATGCGGGCCGAACTGGCCTTGGCGTTCAGGAGCACCAGCGTGGCGTGCTTGCCGGCCGACTGGATGCGCATGATCAGGCAGCGTCCCGCTTCTTCCGTGAAACCTGTCTTCGACAAGGCGATGTCCCAGCCCTTGGCGCCGACCAGGCGGTTGGTGTTGTGGTATTCCACCTGACGCCCACTGATGCTGATTAAGCCCTTGGTATCGGTGGTGATGCGGGTGATGTCGGGGTAGGTGGCCGCCGCCATCGCCATTTTGACCAGGTCGGAGGCGGTCGATTTATTGTTGGGCGACAGGCCGGTCGGCTCTTCGATCACGGTCTGGGTCATGCCCAGGGCCTTGATCTTGGCGTTGACGGCCAGCGCGAAGGCGGTCGGCCCGCCCGGGAAGGTGCGGCCCAGCGAGGCGGCGGCGCGATTGTCGGACGACATCAGCGCCAATTGCAGCACGTCGCGCCGGCTGATGGTGGCGCCCACCGGTACCCGCGAGGTGCTGTGTTTGAGCATGTCGACGTCGATCTTGTCGATGCTGATCGGCTCATCCATATCGGGCTTGGAGTCGATCACCACCATCGCCGTCATCAGCTTGGTGAGCGAGGCGATGGGCACCACGGCATTGGCGTTTTTTTCCAGCAGCACTTTGCCGGTGCCATCTTCGATCACCAGTACCGACTGGGAACCGAGCGGCACCGCCATGACGGCGGAGGAAAGCGATAACATCGCTACTGTGAATAGTTTCTTGAGCATGGAATGTGGTCGGGACAGAACAGGTTGAATTGAGGGCGGCACTCGTGCCGCGCGCACATTGTCTAGTCGTTGGGCGATATTTAGCTGAGGTTAAACAATACCATCAATTCTTTGGCGCTGTACAGCTTGTGTCAGCCGTGCGGCCCTGTTTGCCTAAAAAAGCCGTATTGCTGGCAAAGTTGCCTGCATCAGCTCGCTTTGCACGTGATCGGGGCGGGTGGGCGCGCCCGCGATCGGTGTTGTAGACGATTTGGTTGCGCCGCTTGGTCCCGCCGGCTGGTCCCGCCGGCCGGGCCCGCCGGCCGGCCCGCCTGGCGCCGGACCGGCGGCCGGTGCGGTCCTGTACGGCCCTTCAAGCGCCCGGCATGGGGCAGGCGATCAGACGATCTTGGCGATCGACACGTCGGTCGATTTGATCAGCGCGATCACTTCACTGCCCACTTTTAAGCCCAGGTCTTGCACCGAGCGCGAGGTGATGACCGAGGTGACGATGCCGTGCGGGGTTTCGATATCGACTTCCGAGACCACCGAGCCGACGATGATTTCCTTGATCGTGCCTTTGAATTGGTTGCGTACATTGATTTCTGATATGGCCATGCTGATTCCTGTTATGGAGTGAAGAGGATGCCGCGCGGCGCCAAGCCGGCGGCGGTGGGGGCGACGCCGCTCGCGTGGCGCCGCCTTATTTGCTTTCGTAAATCTTGTCGAATTCGCCGCCGTCATCGAAGTGTTTTTTCTGCGCCTGTTTCCATCCGCCAAACACCTCGTCGACGGTGAATAAATTGATCGGCTTGAAGCTGGCCGCGTATTGCTTGGCTACCGCTTCGGAGCGGGGCCGCAAAAAATGTTTCGCGGCGATATTTTGACCGGTCTCGGAATACAGAAATTGCAAATAGGCGGTGGCCTGCTTGCGGGTGCCGCGCTTGTCGACCACTTTGTCGATCACCGCCACCGGCGACTCGGCCAGGATCGAGGAGGGGGGGTACACCACCTCGAAATTGTCGCCGAACTCGGTGCGCACCAGTTGCACTTCGTTTTCAAACGTGACCAGCACGTCGCCGATCTGGCGTTGGGTGAAGGTGGTGGTGGCGGCCCGTCCGCCGGTGTCGAGCACCGGCACGTTTTTGAACAGGCGTTTGACCAGATCGCGCGCCTGGGCTTCATTGCCGCCGTTTCTGATCACATGGCCCCAGGCCGCCAGATAGGTATAGCGGCCATTGCCGCTGGTTTTTGGATTGGGCACGATCACTTGCAGCCCCGGCTTGCCCAGGTCGTCCCAGTTCTGGATATGCTTGGGGTTTCCCTTGCGCACCAGGTAAACCATGGTCGAATAGAATGGCGCCGCATTGTTGGGGAAGCGCTTGTTCCAGCCCGGCGCCACCACGCCGCGCTCGACCAGCAAGTCGATGTCGTTGGCCTGGTTCATGGTGACGACCGCCGCTTCCATGCCGTCGGCGACCGAGCGCGCCTGTTTGCTCGAGGCGCCGTGCGACTGGTTGATGGTGAGGGTTTCGCCCGTGCTCTTTTTCCATTCCGCCACGAAGGCGGGATTGATTTCCTTGAATAATTCGCGCATCACGTCATAGGAAGCGTTCAGCAACACCGTCTCGGCGGCGTGCGCGGGCGCCATGACCGGCAGGCTGGCGGCCAGGGCCAGCAGGAGGGTGGCCAGCGCGCGCCGGCGCGCGGGGGAAACGATGTCGGGCATGGTGGTCTCGTGATGGTGAAAAGACAGAAGCATAGTCTAAAGCTTGGCGGGGAAAAGAAGCGACTGTTTTGTCATATGCTTAGATCGCCGGTTCGGCCCGTGCCGGCCCGCGCAAAAACCGCCGCCGTGCAAAAACCGAATATCGGGCGCCAAAATGGTTCGTGGTGCGGGCCCTGCAATCGGCTTAATATTTCCATTCTTGCCATGTCCCCTTGTCAGCGCGCAAAAGCAGTGTTGGCTTGCCTGGTGTATAGTCAGAAACGCGCGCCAAGCAGCAGCCACTGCTCGATACGTTATGAAGGAAGATTGTGAGTGCCCATGAGTGTTGAAATTCGCATCGCGACCAGTGCCGACGCCGTTGCCGCCTGCGCGGTGTTGCGCCGCTCGATCACCGAGTGCTGCTTGCCCGACCATCGCAACGATCCGGCGATCCTGGACGCCTGGCTCGGCAATAAAACCGCGCCCATGGTGGCCGGCTGGTTCGCTTCGTCGACCAATTATTGCTTGGTCGCGCTGGACGGCGAACAGATCGTCGGCGTGGCCTTGCTCACACGGGCCGGCAAGATTTGCCTATGTTATTTGCTGCCGGAATCGCAAGGTCGGGGCATCGGTCGGGCGTTGTTGCAACGCATGGAGTTGCAGGCAAGCGCCTGGGACATCAAGACCTTGCAATTGCACAGCACCGTGAGCGCCGAGCGGTTTTATGCCCGTCAGGGCTATTTGCGCTCGGGCATGGTGAAAGCCTCATATGGCGCCGATGCTTTGCTGTGCTGGAAAGATTTAGGCGCCAGCGCGGGCGGCGACAGCGCCGCGGCGGGCGCCGATCCGCGCCGCAAGCGCTTTTGCAAATGTAATAGCGCTTAATGCGTCGCAGTGGGGATCGGCGCCCTGGGCTGGCGTCGCGCGCTCAGGCGAAACGCCATTGCGGCCGGGCGGCCCGGGGCGCGTGGCGACACGGCTCCTGGCGCGCCACCGCTTCACCACCCACAAACAAGGTCAATTGCCCAGGAGTAAATGCAATCCACGCTTCGTTCGAGGTCAGCGGCTGGGTGGCGATCACGGCGATACGGTCGTCCAGGTGATTGTGCTGGCTGAAGTTGATGCTGATATCGCAATCGACCAGTTGCGCCACCGTAAACGGGTATTCGCGTACCACATAGTGCAGGTGGGTGGAACAATGGGCGAACAGCAGCTCGCCGTTCGATAGCAAGAAATTGAAGCTGCCGCAGCGCGCGATGGCGGCGGCCATCTCGGCGATCGCCTCATACAGCTGGTCGGCCGGCGGTTGCCGGGCGAAGCGGTCTTGCAAGCCATTGAGCAGGAAGCAAAACGCCTGTTCGCTATCGGTGTCGCCGGCCGCCACGAACCGGGGCGGCGATGCTTGGCCGGCTTGCTCGGGCAGGGCGGTGGTGAGGTCGCCGTTATGGGCGAAGGACCACGTCTTGCCCCACAACTGACGCACGAACGGATGGGTGTTTTCGCTGGCGATGCGGCCCCGGGTCGCTTTGCGGATATGGGCCACCACATTGGTGGCCTTGCGCGGCGCGCGCTTGAGCGAGGCGGCCAGCGGCGAATCGATGGAGGGTAGTTGATCGGTGAGCAGGGTGCAACCGTCGCTGCCGTGGAAGGCGATGCCCCAGCCGTCTTTATGCTCGCCGGTCCGTCCGCCGCGTTCGGCAAAACCCTCGAACGAAAATCCCAGGGCGGCGGGCTTGCTGCTATTCATTCCCAAAAGCTGGCACATATACGGTTTCCTGACGCGGTAAAGCCGGCGCGGCGGCGCCGGTGAGCTTGACAGTAATACGGCGCCGCCGCCTTGACAAGGAATCAATTTGCATATGCATATACGCGCGTCCGGTCGGTCGCCTTATGCATTGGCCGCATATGCAAGGGTAAAATCATTCGTTTTACCAAGCAGTGGTCGCGGCTTATCCTGCCCCTTTGTTGGCGAAGCGGGGCGCGTGATGGCGGCCCGGCGCCGCTTTGTGAAGGAAACCCATGCCATTCCCCGTTTTGCTCGATTACCTGGCCCGCCTGTCCGGCGCGGCCGCGCCCGGCGCCAGCATATGGCGCGATGACGCGGGCAAAGCCAGGGGGCGTTTTTTCAATTGCACCATGACGAGCGCGTTTCAACCGATCCGCCAGCTCGACACGCACACGGTGCACGCTTACGAAGGCTTGGCGCGCAGCGTCTCGGCGGGCGACACCGGCCTGTCGTTATGGAAATTGCTCGACCACGCGGCCAGCGACGACCAGTCGGTGGAGCTCGATCGGCTGTGCCGCATGCTGCACGCGATTAATTTTTTCCGTCAGCCCGAAGGTGAGCACGCCCAGCTATATTTGAATGTGCATGACCGCTTGCTCAGCGCCGTGAGCAGCAATCACGGGTACGCATTTCAGCGCATTCTGGACGCGCTCGGTTTGCCGCTTGCCGGCATCGTGTTGCAATTGCCGGCCGTGACCGACAAACAGAGTTGGCTGCTCAACTATGTGGCCGATAATTATCAACGCAACGGCTTCGCCTGCGCGGTCAATGTGAACGGTCCCGGCGAGGCGCTCGGCTTGCTCGAGCGTTTGCAACCTGCCACCTTCAAGCTTGACGCGCGCAGCGTGCCGAGCGCGCAAGATGGCGCCGCGCTGTTGACGGCGTGCCGCGCGGCCGGCGTGAAGGTGATCTTCAAACGGGTCGATAACACGCGCCATCTGGACTTGCTGCGCCAGGCGGCGCAGGACAGTGGCTTGCCGGTATTGCTGCAAGGATATTTGCTCGACCAACCCGGGCCCAGCCTGGCGGTGCCGCGCGCGCGTCCGGTGCCATTGGACCCGGCCGGGCCGGCTGAGGCGGGGCTGCGCGATTGAGACGGCGTGTTTTTCATCCCCCCAACAATACGCTATAGTGAGCACCTCGTTTCAGTGAGCAGACTATGGCAACACGTAGACATTTTCTTCATCAGGGTTGGGGCTTGGCGGCGCTTGGCGCCGTGGCGTTTCCCATGATCGGTTGCGCGGCGCGGGCACCGGCGCCCGGCGCCGCAGCGCGAGGCACCGCCGTGCCGGGCACCACCGTGCTGGGCACCACCGTGCCGGGCACCACCGTGCTGGGCAAGTCGGCGTCGCGGGCGGCGCCGCCGGTCAGGGCGGTGCCTAACGGGGCCGAAGAGTCGGATACCATGCTGGCGCCGCCACCCGATATTTTCGATGCCCAGGCGCTTGATCTGGAGTTTTGGCTCAAGCCGCGCGTGCTCGACGTCACGCGCCCGGCCAGCGGCGAACGGGCCAAAATTTTGTATTGGAAGGATGGCGAGGTGATCGACTCGGCTTATCAGGAACTGTGCCATTTGCTGCGCGACGTGAACGGCAAAAAGGTCGCGCCCATCGATCCGAAATTGTTTGAAACCTTATGGGGCACGCAAGCGTTCGTGGCACGCTACGGCATCGAGCAGCCTTTGGAAATATTGTCCGGCTACCGGACCGCCGATTCGAACAATAAGTTAATCGAAGCGGGAGTGCCGGCGGCGCGCCAGTCGCTTCACATTCAAGGGCGCGCCGCCGACATCCGCATTCCCAACTTGAACGCGGAAGTGTTAGGGGGTTTGGTGCGCAGTTTTCGCCAAGGCGGGGTCGGGTTTTACTACCGGGCTGGTGCGCGGGGCGGCTGGATACACGCCGACACCGGGTTGAAGCGAACTTGGAAGGGTTAAGGAAGCACTCAGTCGTAGGCATAGCCTTTGGCTGGCAAGCGCTCGCGCTGTAGGCGGTCTTGCTCGCTGAGATCGACGTGATGGTCCCAAAAAATATACCATCCGCGCCGCTGGTCTTCCCTCACGTGGGGATGCTGGTCGAGAAAGTCGCCCAAAAAGCGGGAAAACTCGGATACATAACCGCTATGTTTGGGTCGGTACATTTTGGTTTGAGGCATATTGATTCCTTGAGATGAATAGGGAGCACGGGCGGCCTACCTCGGCAACGCGGCGGCCGCATGCGCCACCTTGGGCTCCGGCGGTTTTTTTTCGCTGTCGCAGGCGCTGACCAGCGCGGACAGGGTCAGCGCGCCGGCCACGGTCAACATGGAGCGTAACAATCCTGCGCGTGACAAGCGGGCGCGTGACAAGCGGGCGCGCGACAATCCGGCGCGCGACAATCGTGGAAACGGTGCACTTTGCAGGTCAGTGGTCATCATCGGCCTCGTTCAAAGCTGCTGGTGTAATTGAGACCCGGGCCCTGCGAAAACGCTCCCGCGCGGCGCTGATATGGATCAAACCTTCAACTGGGCACGCCGCGGCCAGCGGCCGAGCAGGAAGTTCGGCACGACGCGTGCAGAGATAGGATAATGATTAATTGGCCAGCGGCATCATGCCGGTGGCCCGGTTTAACGATTCGGGATGACCATGCACGGCGCAAGCGACCAGCAAGACCCTTCTTCTACCGCGGCCGAGGCGGCCAAACCGCGCTTCCGGCCCCGCCCCTGGGAGCATTTGGAGACGCCTTACGATGTCGAGATTTGGATCGAGGAACATAACCGCGGCTTGCAAGAGCACATCCGTCCCGGCGAAACGGGTTACGGCATCTGCTTTCATCTGGCCGAGGGTGGCCAAGTATATATGCAGACCAGCGCGGACGGCGCCGTCATTCTCGATGTCACTGCCGACGCCGAATGGATCGCGCCCCTGATTTGCGCGGCGGCCCAGGTGGCGCCATCGGCGTCGTCGCTGTGGATTTTGCCCGACGATAAATTGATTCAGCTGGTGCTGGGCATGAGCAGCCTGATCGAAAGCTCGACCCTGGTGGCCGGCCATCCCTTCGGTACGCGTTTGCGCCGCACGCCGCTTGCGCGGGGCATGTAATATAGCAATAATAAGAATTTACAGTCATGCATTTTTACACACAAGAGAAGGGTCCTGTAATGCGCAATAATCGTTCCGTAACGACACGCCGTGTAGTGCTGGCCAGTATGATGAAGATGACCGTCTTGGGCGTGCTGGCGGGCGTCAGCCTGCATGCGGCGGCCGCCGATTTGCTCGGCACGGTCAAAACGCGCGGCACGCTGCGTATCGCCACCGAGGGCACCTATCCGCCGTTCAATTTCAAGGACCAAAAGAGCGGTCAATTGACGGGCTATGATGTCGATGTGGCGCGTTTATTGGCAGAAAAACTGGGTGTGAAGGCTGAATTTGTCACCACCGAATGGAGCAGCATCTTGGCCGGTCTGGCCAGCAATAAGTATGATGTGATCGTCGGCCAAGTGGGCATCACGGCCAAGCGCCAGGAAGCGTTCGACTTTTCCGAGCCTTACACCTATTCCACGCCACAGCTCATCTTGCGCAAGAACGACACGGCCAGTTACGCCGGTTTGGCTGAGCTCAAGGGCAAAAAATTGGGCGTGGGTCAGGGCAGCGTGTTCGAACAGCAAGCCAAGGCGGCTGTCGGCGTGGAGGTGAAAAGCTATCCTAGCGCCCCGGAGACCTTGCAAGATCTGACGGTGGGCCGCATCGACGCCGCCTTGAACGACAGCCTGATGGTGGCCTATCTGCTGAGCACTTCGCAATTGCCGCTCAAAGCGGGCGCCCGCGTGGGCAGTCTGGAAAGCATGGGCATTCCATTCCAGAAAGGTAATCCGGAATTCAAGGCGGCGCTCAACAAGGCCTTGGCCGAGGCGCGCGCCGATGGCAGCCTGCAAAAAGTTTCCGTCAAATGGTTTGGTAGCGACGTCACGCGCGCCCCTGCCGCGAACTGATACCGGCATCGCCAGACGGGCGGAGCCGGCGCGCGGTGTAGGTCTGGCCGATTAGGTGGGGCCGCCCAGGTGGGGCCGCCCAGGTGGGGCCGCCCAGGTGGGCGTAGCCCGGGCCGCGTAGGCCGGGCCGCGCCGGCGGGGTAGCCGCCCCATCCGTTCGCTCCGCCCGCTAGCGGCCGGCTTTTTTTCCCCACGGCCGGCAACCGCCGCCGCGCTTCTTGTAGAAGACCCTGATGGAACTTTTGGACTTGTTACACGCCGCAGCGCCGACCATGCTGGTGGGCGCCGGATACACCGTGCTATTCGCCGTCGCCTCCATGCTGGGCGGCTTGCTGCTGGGATTTCCCGCCGCCGTGCTGCGCATCATGGATTCGCCGCTGTTGCGCTGGCCGGCCGCCCTGTATGTCAGCGCGATGCGCGGCACTCCCTTGCTGGTGCAGATTTTCGTGATTTATTATGGCTTGCCCAGCGTGGGTATCGAATTTCGGCCCGTCACCGCCGGCATTCTTGCGCTCAGCCTCAATGCCGGCGCCTACTTGTCGGAAAGTTTGCGCGGCGCGATACTGAGCGTCAGCCGCGGCCAATGGGCCGCCAGCTCCAGCCTGGGCATGGGTTATTGGCACAGCTTGTATTTCATCATCTTGCCGCAAGCCTTGCGGGTGGCCGTGCCATCGATGAGCAACACCTTGATCAGCTTGATCAAGGATACTTCGCTGGTGTCGGTCATTACCATGACCGAATTGATGCTATCAACCAAGGAAGTGATCGCCACCACCTTCCGGCCTTTGCCGCTTTACCTGGCGGCCGCCGCCATCTATTGGTGCCTGAGCCTGGCCTTCGAAGCCTTGCAGCGGCGCGCGGAACGGCGTTTGAGCCGCGCCGAGCGCTAAGCGCGCGCGGCCGTCGGCTCCGCTTGCCGCTGTCGCTCTCGCCTGAGCTTCATTGCAACAGTTGCACAACCTGGCGGCGGTTCGCTCGACACCGTCCGGTGCCCATGCTAGTGTAGGGTCTGAATCGCACACATCATGCGGGCGAATGCAGCACGCGCGCGGCGCCGGCCCGGCCCGCGCGGCGCCTCGCCCGAAGCGGCCGCCATGGCCTGGCCTTGTAGCGCAGGGGGACCGATGAACCAGGACCAATGGCCGCCGCCGCCCGGCGCGGCAACCCATCATGCGATGATCGGCGCCATGGGCGGCAGCCCGGCGCTGGCAGCGGCGGCGGCCGGCGCGCTGGAGGCCGGCCGGCTCGATGACAGCGTGCTCAGCCCGACCCGTCTGCGCTACGAGCAGGAGCAGGCATATTTCAACGCCACGCATTTGCTGGCGCCGCTTGCCTACTTCGTGCTTGCGTTCGATACCACCATCTTGCAAGCGAATCTGGCCGGCGCCGCGCTGCTGGGGCTGGACCGTGAGCGGCTTGGGCGGCAACTGTTCCGCGCCTTTATCAGTCCCGCGTTTCTGGACGACTTCGACCGCTTCGTGCAAGTGGCGCTCAACACCAGCGTGGCCCAGCGCGTCCAGCTCGACTTGCTGCCGCTGGCGCAGCGGCCGGGCCTGGCCGTCACCTTGCATGCCAGCGCCGACGGCAGCGGCCAGGCGTTCCGGGTCGAGCTGGAGCCGGCCGAGGGCCGGCAGGCGGCGCTCGAACGCAGCGAGGAACGTTTCCGCCGCATTGTGCACTGCGCCGAGGAAGGCATTTGGGAACTCGATGCCGACGCCCGCACCACCTTTGTCAATCCGAAGATGGCGCAGATGCTGGGTTACCCGATCGAGGCCATGTTGCAGCGGCCCTTGATCGATTTCATGGACGCGGAAGGGCGCGCCCTGCTCGAGCGCAATATCGCGCTGCATCAGCAAGGCAGTCCGGAGCGCCACGAATTCAAGTTTTTGCGGCAGGACGGCAGCGCCCTATGGCTGCATCTGTCGACCAATCCGATTGTCGACGGCGTGGGCGGTTATCTGGGCGCGCTGGCGCTGGCCACCGACATCACGGCCACCCGCCAGCCGTCCGACCTGGTCTGGCAACAAGCCAATTTCGACCAGTTGACGGCGCTGCCGAACCGCCACATGTTTCTCGACCGCTTGCAGCACGAGTTGCGCAAGGCTCAGCGCGAGGAATGTTTTCTGGCACTGCTGTTTGTCGACCTGGACCAGTTTAAGGATATCAACGAGCGGCTCGGGCAGGAGCGCGGCGACAGCTTGCTGGCCGAGGCGGGCCGCCGCATCGCCGCCTGCGTGCGCGGCAGCGACACGGTGGCGCGGGTGGGCGGCGACCAGTTCGCCGTGGTGTTGGCCGGACTGGAACAAATCCTGTGTGTGGAGCGGGTGGCGCAGCAAATCGTGGCCAGTCTGGCGCGCCCGTTTGGGTTGACGGCGGCGCAGCAGCTTGCCGCCGGCGATGCGGCCGATCCCGCGCCGGCGGCCCAGTTGTCGGCCAGTATCGGCATCGCCCTATATCCCTCCGATGGCGCCGAAGGCGCGGCCTTGCTGCGCCACGCGGCCCAGGCCATGGACGAGGCCAAGGCCGATGGCAGCAGCCGCTACAGCTATTTCACGCCCGACATGCAAGCGGCCGCCCAGCTGCGTCAGCGCACCGGCGTCGAGCTGCGCGAGGCGCTGGCCTGGCAACAATTCGAATTGTATTACCAGCCCATCGTCAACTTGCGCAGCGGCGCCATCGAGCGGGCCGAGGCGTTGCTGCGCTGGCATCATCCGCAGCGCGGCCTGCTCGGGCCGGCCGATTGCATTCCGTTTGCCGAGTCGAGCGGCTTGATTATCGATATCGGCGACTGGGTGTTTCGCCAGGCGGTGCAGCAAGTGAAGTGCTGGCAGCGCGAGCTGGGGCCGGGGTTCCAGATCAGCGTGAACAAATCGCCGGTGCAATTTCGCAGCGACGCCGCGTTCTATCAGGGCTGGATCGACTATTTGGCCGAGCAGCAACTGCCGCCGCGCAGTATTGTGATTGAAATTACCGAAGGCGTGGTGCTGGACGGCGCGCGCCACGTGGTCGACCGGCTGCGCCAATTCCGTGCCATGGGCTTGCAAGTGGCGCTCGACAACTTTGGCACCGGTTACGCGTCGCTATCGCATCTGAAAAAATTCGACCTCGATTTCCTCAAGATCGACCGCACCTTCGTGCACGAACTGGAGGGCGACGCCGGCAACCAGGCCTTGTGCGGCGCCATTGTGATGCTGGCGCACAAACTGGGCTTGCGGGTGGTGGCCGAAGGCGTGGAGACGGTCGGCCAGCGCGACCTGCTGGTGGCCGCGGGCTGCGATTATGCCCAGGGCTTCGTGTTCGCCGCGCCCATGCCGGCGGCCCAGTTTGGCGCGCTGGCGCAATCGCGGCTGTCGATGCTCAGTTAGCGCGGGCGGCTTGGTCGCATGGCTCCATTCTGGCTGTGGCTGTGGCTGTGGCTGTGGCCTGTGACCGGTCCCCGTCCGTCGCTGGCATGGGTTTGCTATCGGCTTGCTTTGCGCCCTCGTTGGCGCGCGCCGGCCGGTCCGCCCGCGCCGACGCGGCCTTGCGTCTGTGCTGCCGATAGCGCCGAGCGCCGCGCAAGCCGATGGTCCCGTCCTACCGGCCTTGCACGCCCACTCCCACACCGTAACGTAAATAGAGATCGAACATGAAAATTGCCACTTTTAGTGCTCAACCATATGACCGGCGCTTCCTGGACGAGGCTTGCCAGGCCCGGCCGGGCGCGCACGGTGTCACGTTTGTGTATCACACCGAATCGCTGTCCCTGGCATCGGTGCCGCTGGCCCAGGGCTGCGCGGCCATATGCGTATTTGTCAACGACGTGCTGGACGCTCCGGTGCTCGAGGCGTTGGCCGCGCGCGGCGTGCGCGCGGTGCTGATGCGCTGCGCCGGTTTTAACAATCTGGACCTCGCCGCGGCCGCCCGCCTGGGCCTGTTCGTGGCCCGGGTGCCGGCCTATTCGCCCGAAGCGGTGGCCGAGCACGCGCTGGCCCTGGTGCTCACCTTGAACCGGCACACCCACCGCGCCTATGCCCGCGTGCGCGAAGGCAATTTCGCGCTGGACGGCTTGCTGGGGTTTAATTTGCACGGCAAGACGGTGGGGGTGATCGGTCTGGGCAAGATCGGCCTGGCCGTGGCCCGCATATTTCGCGGCTTCGGTTGCCGGGTGCTGGGCTGCGATCCGCTGCCGCCGCCCGATTTCGACGCGCTCGGTGAACTGACCGACCGGCCCACGCTGCTGGCCCGGTCCGACATCGTCTCGCTACATTGTCCGTTGCTCGAATCGACCCGTCACATGATCGATCGCGCCGCCCTGGCGCGCATGAAGCCCGGCGCGATGCTGGTAAACACCTCGCGTGGCGCCCTGATCGACACCATGGCCGTGGTCGAGGCGCTCAAATCGCGTCATCTGGGCGCGCTGGCGATCGATGTTTATGAACAAGAAAGCGCGCTGTTTTTTCAAGACCGGTCGGGCGATATCATTGCCGACGATGTGTTTCAGCGTTTGCTGACGTTTCCCAACGTGCTAGTCACCGGCCACCAGGGGTTTTTTACGCTCGAAGCCATGCGCGAAATCGCCCACATCACCTGCGCCAACCTGGCCTGCTTTATCAATGGCCACCGCTGCCCGAATCTGGTGCCGGGCACGACGGCCGTTTGACGGCGCGGCCCGCCTTGCGCCTACCGTCACATCGGTGTGACAGGCGTGCGCCACCGCCGCCGCCCCTGGCGAGCCGGCCAAGTGCTTGATTTTCAAGCCACAGGCGCCGACCCCGCTGTCACAGCAGCGTGACGGCGCCGCCGGGCGAGCTGCCCGGCGGCGACCGATAGTGCTGGCACAGCACGCTTACGCGACTTCATCAAATCCTAGTCGAATCAATTACTTAGATCGCCGCCGCGGTTACATGGCACCGCGTTTGCACAGTGTTTTCTGCTTGGCTTAGGGAGCCGGGTAAGGAATGAATCTCCGTAAACTTTTTTCGACGAGGAACTGCAATGAACAAAACTTTAATGGCCGCAGCAATCGGCATGGCATTGAGCATGGCCGCGCAAGCGCAGCAATTGACCGGCAACCTCGCCTACGGTACGGGCGAGGCCGTCACCCAAAACGCTAACGCCACCACCCAGTCCGGCAGCGGCGCCTCCGCCAGCGACAATTCGTATGCCATCCTGGACAACGCCGGCAATCGCGACAATGACAATAGCGTGGGCAAAAACAATAGCGTGGGCGACGCCATGGCCAGCGCGGCCGGCGCCTCGGCCGCCAATAATGGCGGCAGCGCCACCGCCACCTTCACCAACGCCTTTAACACGTCCACCGCCACGGCGGTGAGCACCTTGAGCGGCACCGTATCGGGCAATGCGATCAGCAATATCGGCAATGTCGCCGGGAACAGCGGCGCCAGCAACGGCGGCGTCGGTTATGGCGGCGTGGGCGGCGACGGTTACGGCGGCTTGGCCAGCGGCATGGGCGGCAATGGCGCGCGCGCGCACGGCGGCGCCGGCGGCAGCGGCGCCGTGGGCGGCGGCGCCAGCAACGGCAGCGCCTATAACGGCGCCGCCTCGGTGGGCGCCAGCACGGGCGGCAGCGGCGGTGGCGGCGGGCTGGCCACTAACGCCAGCACGGGCGCCGGCGGCGCGGGCGGCGCCGGTGGCGCCGGTGGCGCGGGCGCGGCCGGCGGTTATGGCGCGGGCGGTGCCGGTGGCGCCGGTGGCGCCGGCGGGGCCGGGCCGGGCGGGGC
>JAZKGI010000032.1:0-34541 GCA_040385995.1 Pseudomonadota bacterium | reverse complement strand
ACACGGCCATGTACCATGCCAAGAACTGCGGCAAGAACAACGCCAAGTTGTACAGCTCCTCGCTCACCATGCAGATCATGAGCCACGTCAAGCTCGAAGTCGGTTTGCGCAAGGCGCTGCAACATCATGAATTGTATTTGCTGTACCAGCCCCAGATCGACGTGGCCAGCGGCCGCATCGTGGGGGTCGAGGCGCTGATACGCTGGCGCCATCCCGAGCGCGGCGTGATCTCGCCCACCGAGTTCATTCCGCTGGCCGAGGAAACCGGCTTGATCGTGCCGATCGGCGAATGGGTGCTGCGCACCGCTTGCCGCCAAGCGACCTTGTGGCAGCACGATGGCAAGCGGCCGCTGCGTATCGCGGTGAACCTGTCGGCCAAACAATTCAAGGATGAGAACCTGACCCAGGTGGTGCTATCGGCCCTGGAAGACACGGGCCTGTCGCCCGGCCTGCTGGAACTGGAGTTGACCGAAGGCACGCTGATGGATGACGCCAAAGCCACCATGGCCACCCTGGAGCAATTGCGCGGGATCGGGGTGTACCTGTCGATCGACGATTTCGGCACCGGATACTCGTCGATGAACTATCTCAAGCGCTTCGACGTGCGCGCGCTCAAGATCGACCGCAGCTTCATTAGCGGTTTGCCCCAGGATTCGGAAAACGCGGCCATCACGCGCGCCATTATCGCCATGGCGCACGGCTTGAAACTGGCGGTGGTGGCCGAGGGGGTGGAAACGCAGCAGCAACTGCTGTTGCTGGAGCAATACGGCTGCGACATGGCCCAAGGCTATTTGCTGGGCCACCCGCTGCCGCACGAGGCGATCACCGCCATGCTCGACCAGCAGTGGGCGCCCAGCGTGCCGGCCGGCTGAGCGCCGCCGGCTGGCAGCCTGTCGGACTCGGGAGTCGAAGCGAAAAATGCGCCGGGCGAGGTCGGATTGTGACGATTTCGCAGTGCCAATAGCGAGCCATGGGCCGAGAAAGCGGCGAAATATGGACCGCACCAAGTCATGTTGCAGCCGACGATCTCTAGTCGACCGGCTGCTACACCACCCCGTCGGCGCGCAACACGGCGATGGCGGCCGCGTCGTAACCGAGGCCGGCCAGCACCTCGTCGGTGTGCTGGCCCAGCGCCGGCCCGATCCAGTTGGTGCGGCCCGGGGTGGCCGACAGCTTGGGCGAAATGGCGGGCAGCTTGAGCGGGGTGCCATCGGCGAAATGGTGTTGCTCGAACATGTCACGCGCGAGAAATTGCGGGTCGTCCATCATATCCTTGACCGAATAAATCTTGCCGGCCGGGACATCGGCCGCTTGCAGCACGGCCAGCGCCGCGTCGATGTCGCGCCCGGCGCACCAGGCGCCGATCGCCTCGTCGATCTCGGCGGTGCGGGCCACCCGGCCGTCGTTGCGCGCCAGCTGGGCGTCGCCGGCCAGGTCGATGCGTCCGATGGCCAGCATCAAACGCTTGAAGATCGCGTCGCCATTGCCGGCGATGACGATGTTTTCGCCGTCGCCGGTGGTGTAGGTATTGGACGGCACGATGCCCGGCAGCGCGCCGCCGGTGCGCTCGCGCACCACGCCCGCGTGGTCGTACTCGGGCACCAGCGACTCCATCAGATTAAACACCGATTCATACAGCGCCACGTCCACCATCTGGCCCTGGCCATGGAGCGCGCCGCCGGTGGCGTCGCGGTGGCGCAGCGCCATCATGGCGCCGATCACGCCATGCAGGGCCGCCACCGAGTCGCCGATCGACACCCCCACCCGCACCGGCGGGCGGTCCGGGTGGCCCGACACATAGCGCAGCCCGCCCATCGATTCGCCGATCGCGCCAAAACCGGGCAAATCCTTCATCGGCCCGGTCTGGCCGAAACCGGACAGACGCACCATGATGATGGACGGCTTGCGCGCCTTGAGCTGGGCATACCCCAGTTGCCACTTTTCCAGCACGCCGGGGCGGTAGTTTTCAACGATGATGTCGGCCTCCAGCGCCAACTGGAGGGCGATCTCGCGCCCGCGCGCCTGCTTCAGATTGAGGGTCAGGCTTTTCTTGTTGCGGGCCTGGACCGACCACCACAGCGAGGTGCCGTCCTTGAGCACGCGCCAGTGGCGGATCGGATCGCCCCCCTCGGGCGCCTCGATCTTGATCACGTCGGCGCCGAATTCGGCCAGCATGCGCGCGCAAAACGGGCCGGCGATCAGGGTGCCCAATTCCAGCACCTTGATGCCGGCCAGCGCGCCGGGACCCGGCAGCTTATGGTCGATGGTCATGGATATCGATGGTCATGGATAGGGATCGTTTTCATGCTGATCGAAGCTTATACAGTCGTTTTTAAGTGCTGCGCCGGTCCAGCATGGCGCGCGCGATGGTGCCGGCGTCCACATATTCGAGCTCGCCGCCCACCGGCACCCCGCGCGCCAGGCGCGTGACGCGCAAGCCGCGCGCCTTGAGCATTTCGCTGATGTAATGGGCTGTCGCTTCGCCCTCGTTGGTGAAATTGGTGGCCAGCACCACCTCGCCGACCACCCCGTCGTTGGCGCGCCCCAGCAGCTTTTCCAGATGGATGTCCTTGGGGCCGATGCCGTCGAGCGGAGAGAGGCGGCCCATCAGCACGAAATACAAGCCTTTGTAGGTCAAGGTTTGTTCGATCATCAACTGATCGGCCGGCGTTTCCACCACACACAGCAAGCGCGTGTCGCGCGCGCCGTCCAGGCACGTTTCGCACACCGCGTGCTCGGTGAAGGTATTGCACAGTCCGCAGTGCTGGACCGCCTCGACCGCCTGGAACAAGGCGCGCGAGAGCATGGCCGCCCCTTCCCGGTCGTGCTGGAGCAAATGGAAGGCCATGCGCTGGGCCGACTTGGGCCCGATGCCGGGCAGGCGACGCAGCGCCTCGGTGAGAAAATCGAGCGATTTCGACATGGCTCAGGCCAGGCGCCGGACCGCTGGCAGGGTCGCCATCAGAATGGCATTTTGAAACCGGCCGGCAGATTCATGCCGGCGGTCATGCCGCTCATTTTTTCGGCCGAGGTCGCCTCCGCCTTGCGCACCGCGTCGTTGAAGGCGGCCGCCACCAAGTCTTCCAGCATATCCTTGTCCTCGCCCAGCAGCGAAGGGTCGATCGAGACGCGCTTGACATCGAATTTGCAGGTCATCACGATCTTGACCAGGCCGGCGCCCGACTGGCCTTCCACTTCCACCAGCGCCAGCTGTTCCTGGGCTTTTTTCATATTGTCTTGCATGGTTTGGGCTTGTTTCATCAACCCTGCCAATTGGTTCTTCATCATAATGGTGCGCTCCGTATTGAAATAAATGAAAAGACAGTCGGGCCGGCGCTCAATGCAGCGCCGCCGCCGGCATGATCGAGCCGGGCACGATCACGGCGCCGAATTCGCGCATCATGCTGCGCACGAAGGGATCGCTGTCGATGGTTTGCTCGGCCTGGCGTTGCGTCGCTTCGCGCTGGGCCTGGGCCGCGGCGCTGGCGGTGTGCCACACCGGCCCCAGCTCCGTTTCCACGCTCACCTTGCGCCCGAAGCGCTCGCTCAGGGCGGCCGCCAGCTTGTCCACGTTGGCGCTGCTGCGCCAGGTGTCGATCGGCACCCGCACCCGGAACAGGGTCACGTGGTCTTGATGCACGCATTCGATCAGCTCGGCCTGCACCGCCAATTGCTGGGCCACCCCGCGCAGGGGCAGCGCGGCGGCCACGGCCGGCCAATTGCCGTCCCAGTCGAGGCCCGGCACCGGCACCATGACGTAGGCGCGCGGCGGCGCGATCGGCCTGGCGGCCGGGACCGGGGCCGGGGCCGGGGCCGCGGCCGAAATAGGGGTCGACTCCGGGCCGGCGCCGGACGCGTCGGACGGCGGCATATCCTGCGCCAGCACGCTGGCGGTGTCGTCCGAAAATTCGGTGACCCAGGGCGGCAAATCGTCTTCGGATGAAGCAGGCGCGGCGCGCTGGGGCGACAGCTCGGATGGCGCTGGCGCCACAGCGCGCGGGGCAGCCGGCGCCGCGTCTTCCCACGGCGCGGGCGCGCGCGGCTTGGCCGCGGTGGCCGCGGCCACCGCAGCCACCGGTGAAGCGGCGGCCGGTGGGGCCGAACGCGGCGCCGCCACCGGCAGCGCCGGCTGGGGCGCGCGCGCCACCGGTGGCGGCGCGGGACGGCCGCCGCTACTTGCCTTCAAGCCGGAACGGGCCGCCTGCAAGGCCGCGTCGCGTGCGCTTTGATGCGCTCCGCCCGGCGCCGCCGTTCGGTCGGCCGCGGCCGGCTCTGGCATCACATGCGGGGCCGGCGCGGCACGTGGCAGCGGGGCCGGCATCGCCATGGCTGCCGTGGCCGCATGCGCGGCCGGCGTGTCCGCCCAGGCGCTCGCCGGCGCCGGCGGCGCCTCCGCCAGCACTGGCGCGACCGGCTTTGCGGCCTGCGAGGCGGGCCCGGAGGTGGCCGTCGTTGTATTGCCCGGCTGCGCTCGATGCTCGACCGGCGCGTCGGCCCCAGCGCTCGCCGGGGCCGGCGACGCATCCGCAAGCATCGGCGCATCCGGCTGTGCGGCCTGCGAGGCGGGCGCATGCGTCGCCGTCGTCGCGGTGTTGGCCGGTTTCGCTGGATGCTCGGGCGGCGTGTCGGCCCAGGCGCTCGCCGGCGCCGCGTCCGCATGCAAAGCGGCAGCCGGCGTGGGCGCGCTCACATTGGCGTGCGCGACAGCATGGGAACGTGAGCGCGCCGACGGTGCCGGCACAGCGGACGGCGCGCCGGCCGATGCCGCGGCCCCGGCCGGAAGCGGGTCAGGCGCCGCCTGTGGCGAGCGCGATGGCATGGCCGATGGCGCGGCGGGCGGCGCCGAGGGCCAGGCGCTCGCCGCGACCGGGTCCGGTTTGTCCGATGTCGGGGCAGCCGCCGTGGCCGATGGCGCCAGGCGCGCGGCCGGCCCGTTCGCGATGGCGCCGGCCGGTGCCGTGACGTGGCCGGCGGCGTGAGCGGCCACCGCGCTTGGCGCGCCGTGCGCCGCCACCTTGGCCGGCGCGGCCGCCGGCGCCGCGCGCGCGGCGCCGGCCCGCCCCGCCCCGGCCGCGCTTGCGGACGGACCGGGCGTGCCGTCGGCGCCCCCTTTGCCGGGGCGGAAGGCGAGCATGCGCAGCAGTGTCATGCTAAAGCCCGCGTATTCATCGGGCGCCAGGCCCAGCTCATTGCGTCCGTGCACCGCGATCTGGTAAAACAATTGCACTTCTTCCCGGTCGAAGGCGGCCGCCAGCCGCACGATGTCGGCGTGCTCGGGCAAATCGGCCGGCAAGGCCGCCGGCACCGTTTGCGCCAGGGCGATCCGGTGCAACAGGGTGCCCAAATCCTGCAAGGCGCCGTTATAGGACAGGCTGCGGGCGGCCATCTCGTCGGCCACCGCCAGCAAATCGGCGCCATCTTGCCGCGCCAGCGCGTCGAGCAGGCGCACCAGAAAAGTTTGATCGAGCGCGCCCAGCATGCCCTGCACCGCGTCCAGCGTGACGGCGCCGGCGGCATAGGCGATGGCCTGGTCGGTCAGCGACAGGGCGTCGCGCATCGAGCCGTGCGCGCCCTGGGCCAGCAAACGCAGGGCCGGCTGTTCGAAACTGATGCCCTCGCGCCCCAAAATATGGTCGAGATGGTTGATGATATGGCCGGGTGGCATCTGCTTGAGATTAAATTGCAGGCAGCGCGACAAGACCGTGACCGGAATTTTTTGCGGATCGGTGGTGGCCAGGATGAACTTGACATGCTCGGGCGGCTCTTCCAGCGTCTTCAACATGGCATTGAAGGCGTGGTTGGTGAGCATGTGCACCTCGTCGATCATATACACCTTGAAGCGGGCGTTTGACGGCGCGTACACGGCTTGCTCGAGCAATTGCGCCATTTCATCGACGCCCCGGTTGGAGGCGGCGTCCATCTCGATATAGTCGACAAACCGGCCGGCGTCGATCGCGCCGCACGCTTCGCAGCTGCCGCAAGGCTGGGCCGTGATGCCGCCGCTGCCATCGGCGCCGATGCAATTGAGCGACTTGGCCAAGATGCGCGACAGGGTGGTCTTGCCGACGCCGCGCGTGCCGGTAAACAAATACGCGTGATGCAGGCGGCCGCTTTGCAGCGCGTGCGTCAAGGCGCGCACCACGTGCTCCTGGCCGACGAGCGTGTCGAAGTTCTTGGGGCGGTATTTACGGGCGAGGACTTGATAGGACATGACAGGATTTTACCGTAGATGGCGGAGACTGCGGTAATTGCCGCGCGGGCGGGGCCGCGGCGCGGGGGGGCTTGGCCCCCGGCACGGCGGCGCACCCCAAAAAAAAACGCTGCCAACGCAGCGTTTTTATCATGTAAAGAGGCGAGCCTGATCTGCGGCACTCATGGTTAATAGCCGTGGCTGCTTCGTTCCCGACCTGACCAGGTTAGCCATGCCACAATGCGCAGGGGCCCGCCAGCGACAATTATAACCGACCTGGCCGCGCTTGTGGGGCGAACGCGCGTCACGCGCCACACCCGCATGGCGGCCCCGGCCTCAAATCCCCAATTGCTGCCAGATCGAATCGATATGGGCTTTCACGGCCGGCGTCATGGCGATGGTGGTGCCCCATTCGCGGTTGGTCTCGCCGGGCCACTTATTGGTGGCGTCGATCCCCATCTTGCTGCCCAGGCCGCTGACCGGCGAGGCGAAATCGAGGTAATCGATCGGGGTCTGGTCCACCAGGGTGGTGTCGCGGGTGGGATCGACCCGGGTGGTGATGGCCCAGATCACTTCCTTCCAGTCGCGGATGTCGACATCCTCGTCCACCACCACGATGAACTTGGTATACATGAACTGGCGCAAAAAGCTCCACACCCCGAACATCACCCGTTTGGCGTGCCCCGCGTACTGCTTCTTAATCTGCACCACCGCCATGCGGTAACTGCATCCTTCAGGCGGCAAATAGAAATCGGTGATTTCGCTGAACTGCTTTTGCAGCAGCGGCACGAACACTTCGTTCAGCGCCAGCCCCAGCACCGCCGGCTCGTCGGGCGGCTTGCCGGTGTAAGTCGAGTGGTAAATCGGGTCGCGCCGCATGGTGATGCGGTCGATGGTCAACACCGGAAAGCTGTCTTGCTCATTGTAATAGCCGGTGTGGTCGCCATACGGCCCTTCCAGCGCGTGCTCGTAGCCGCTCGGGTGCGACGGATCCGGGTAAATATGCCCCTCCAGCACGATTTCGGCCGAGGCCGGCACCCGCAATTCGCTGCCGATGGCTTTCACCAACTCGGTGCGGCTGCCGCGCAGCAAACCGGCGAACTGGTATTCGGACAAGCTGTCCGGCACCGGCGTCACGGCGCCCAAAATCGTGGCCGGATCGGCGCCCAGCGCCACCGCCACCGGGTAAGGCTGACCCTTGTTGCGCAGCGCGTGCTCGCGAAAGTCGAGCGCGCCGCCCCGGTGCGCCAGCCAGCGCATGATCACCTTGTTGCGGCCGAGCACCTGCTGGCGGTAAATACCCAGATTCTGACGCTTCTTATTCGGCCCCTTGGTGATCACCAGGCCCCAGGTGATCAGGGGCGCCACATCGCCCGGCCAGCAGTGCTGGATCGGCAATTTTGCCAAGTCGACATCATTGCCCTCCCACACGATGTCATGGCATGGCGCGCCCCGCACTTCCTTGGGCGACATGTCCCACACCGCCTTGACCAGCGAGCCCAGTCCCATCAGATCGCGGAAACCCTTGGGCGGCTCCGGTTCCTTCAAGCGCGCCAGCACATGGCCGATCTTGCGCAACTCGCTCACCTGTTCAGCCCCCATGCCCAGCGCCACCCGGCGCGGGGTGCCGAACAGATTGCCCAGCACCGGCATCTGGTGGCCGGTCGGTTTCAGGAACAGCAAGGCCGGTCCGGCCGCGCGCAAGGTGCGGTCGCATACCTCGGTCATCTCCAAATGGGGCGAAACGGGGGTGGAAATGGCTTTTAGCTCGCCCATTTGTTGCAGCTGAGAAATAAAATCGCGTAAATCTGAATATTTCATGGTTTTTTAATTTTCGTGCCAGAAGACGGCATTGCTTAAATATCTATGCCAAGTAGTTGATTTTATTGGGTTTTGACGTAATGCAAGGAAAAAAGTTAGACATAAAAGTAATAACACACAAATTCGTTAGTATTGACTTGATATAAACTGGCTTCTACAATTTGCCCAACTTGAAGAGGACAGGGTCTCGCGACCGATCTGCACGTCGCTCATTCATTCACGGAGTCGGGGCTCCACATGACATTTTAAGGAGTGTTTTCACAAGGCGTCTGCCTTACCCTCGAAAAAGTTGTTTTGCGACTGATCCAATACCACTGGGAACGATCAGCTCAGGCAAGCAACGACGGCGTCACTCGCGCGCACCACGTGCGGCGATGGACGATGATATTTCTGATGCACGGCATTGGCTATCAACGTTGCGCCAGGCGCAGCGGGGAAACCCTTTTTCGCGACATTTCAGGGGAAATTATGATGAATCGTTTTACTGAGGCAGCAACCCACGCCTCTGCGTTGGCGTGTCAGCCAGCGGCGCCGTCCGCGTTGGCGCGCCTGTCGGGGGCCACCATCGCCCGGGGCGTATTGACCACGGCGCAGCACACCCTCACCATGTTTGGTATTTCCGCCGTGGCCCTGGTGGCCCTGCTCATGGCACGGCCCGAGCTGATGCGCGAACTGTCGAAAAACCTGGTCGAGCAACCGGTCGCCGACAACGTGGCCGTGGTGGCCAACCCGCCCCTGTTCGAACTCATGGACGCGCCCGTCGTTCCGCTGCCTGGCCTGGACCAGACCAAAATGGCCGCCGCCGAGCCGGGCGCGGCGCCGGTCAATCGCAAAGAACAGCAATGGGTGACCTCCTGGCTGTCCAAGCGCTATCGGGTGGCTGGCGACGCCGCCAACATGCTGGTCTCGACCGCCTACAGCACGGCCACCGAGATGAAACTCGATCCACTGCTGATCCTGGCCGTGATGGCCATCGAATCGGGTTTGAACCCGTTCGCCGAAAGCCCGGTGGGCGCGCAAGGCTTAATGCAAGTCATGTCCAAGATTCACCAGGAAAAATTTCAAGAGATGGGCGGCCTGCAAGCGGCGCTCAATCCGGTGGCCAACATCCGGGTCGGTTCCTTGATCCTCAAGGATTACGTCAAGCGGGGCGGCTCGGTTGAAGCGGGCTTGAAAAGCTATGTGGGCGCGGCCGCCTTCGACACCGACGCCGGATACGGCACCCGGGTCCTGGCCGAATACCGCCGCCTGAAACAAGTATCGGCCGGCAAGACGGTGCCCACCTTCACGCCCGCCAACCCGCCCGTGCTCACTGCCACCACCCCCGCCAGCACCGTCACCACGCCCGCCGCCGACAAGGACAACGCCCCGGTGGCGCTGCCGAAAGCGGCCCAGAAGCAGGAAATCGCCGGCCTGTAGCGCCATCGCGCCCCGTCGCGCCCAGACCCCCGCCGCCGGAAGCGATTCCAGGCGGCTTTTTTACGGCATTTTTACGTGTTCCGCCGTGCCCAGACAAAAAAACCACCGCGCCAGGCGATGGTTAGTAGCGGCGCCAACCGATGTCAGGCAGGCTTGCGCTTGTCGCCCGCCACCTCGTCGGCGCGGAACTGGGCCGCCAATTTGTCGAGCACGCCGTTCACGTATTTGTGACCGTCGATGCCGCCAAACGATTTGGTCAATTCGACCGCCTCGTTGATCACGACCCGATACGGAATTTCCAGATTGTTCTTCAACTCGAAGGCGCCGATCAGCAGCACCCCGTGCTCGATGGGCGACAGTTCGCCGATGCCGCGGTCGATCAGGGGCGCGATGCTGGCCCGCAAAGCCACCGAGTCTTTGATGGCGCCGTACAGCAAGACGCTGAAATGGTCGCCATCGGCCTTGTCGAAGCCATGCGCGGCGCGGATGTTGTTGACCACCGTGGCCGCGTCCTCGTTATTGAGCAACCATTGATACAGGCCCTGCAAGGCGAACTCGCGCGCGCGGTGACGCGGCGTGCGGTTCTTGCTCGGGTTGGCGTGCAACGTTTTCTCTGTCATGATGTTCCTAGCTATTCTTAATTACGTATACTAATTAGTCGCGCATTCAATCGTCGTCGCCCGCGTCGAGCAAGTCTTCCAGCGCTTGCGCCAGATTGGCCATTTCCACCGCCACCCGCGCCGCCTCGGCGCCCTTGACTAGCATGCGCGCTTCGGCCTGGGCATCGGTCTCGGTGGTGAGCACGGCGTTGGCGATCGGCATGCCGAAGTCGAGACCGACCCGGGTGATGCCGGCGCCCGATTCGTTGGCCACCAGCTCGAAATGGTAAGTCTCGCCGCGGATCACGGCGCCCAACGCGATCAGGGCGTCGAACTGGTCGGTTTCGGCCATCTTTTGCAGCGCCAGCGGAATTTCCAGCGCGCCCGGCACGGTGATGTGCAGCACATCCTCGTCGGCCACCCCCAGCTTGCTCAACTGCTCCAGGCAAGACGACAGCAAGCCGGCGCCCACCATATCGTTAAACCGGGCTTGCACCACGCCGATGCGCAGGCCGTCGCCGGCCAGATTGGTTTCGTATGTTCCTACAGTCATGGCTTTTGCCTCCCTAAGTAAATTATTCGCAGTCGGTGCCAGGGCAAGCCCGGAATCCCACCACTTCCAGATCGAAACCGGTCATCGACGGCATCTTGCGCGGATTGGCCAGCAGCTGCATCTTGCCCACCCCCAGTTCGCGCAGAATTTGCGCGCCGATGCCGTAGCTGCGCAAATCCATACTGGCCGCGCGCCCCTTGGGCCGCACTTCCGGCGCGTCCAGCGCGGCGAACTGGGCGAACAGGTCGGCCGCCGATTCGCCGCAGTTGAGCAGCACCATCACGCCCCGCTCGGACGCCTTGATGGCCGCCATCGAGGCCGAAATGTTCCAGGAATGGGTGGTCGCTTCGGTTTCCAGCAAGTCGAGCACCGACACCGGCTGATGCACCCGCACCAGCGCCTCCAGGCCGGGCGCCAGGTCGCCATGGGCCAGCGCCAGATGGGCCGAGCCGCTGGGCTTGTCGCGAAACGCGATCAGGCGGAACGGGCCGTGGGCCGTGTTGATGGCGCGCTCGGCCACCCGCTCGACCAGCGATTCGTTTTGACTGCGGTAGTGGATCAGGTCGGCGATCGTGCCGATCTTCAAGCCATGCTCTTGCGCGAAGTCGAGCAAGTCCGGCAAACGCGCCATGCTGCCGTCGTCCTTCATGATTTCGCAGATCACCGATGCCGGGGTCAGCCCGGCCAGCGCGGCCAGATCGCAGCCGGCTTCGGTGTGCCCGGCGCGCATCAGCACCCCGCCCTTCTGCGCCTTGACGGGGAAAATATGGCCGGGCTGCACGATGTCGCCCGCCACGGTGCCTTTGGCAACGGCCACCTGAATGGTTTTGGCCCGGTCGGCCGCCGAGATGCCGGTGGTCACGCCTTCGGCCGCTTCGATCGATACCGTGAAATTGGTGCCGAACTGGGTCCCGTTGCGGGTTGACATCATCGACAGTTGCAAAGTCTCGCAGCGCTCCTCCGTCAAGGTCAGGCAGATCAAGCCACGCGCATGCTTGGCCATGAAATTGATGGCTTCGGGAGTGACGAAGTCGGCCGCGAGCACCAGATCGCCTTCATTTTCACGGTCTTCCTCATCGACCAGAATGACCATGCGGCCGGCGCGCAACTCGGCGACGATTTCTGCGGTGCTGGAAATAGACATCTTTCATCCTTTATAACGGTACGGGCGTTGCATAATTTCTACAGCCTGCTATTTTAAAGGATTTACCGCCCCCCATCCGTCGCCGTCCGCAATTAAGCTGGTCCGGCCGGTCCCGCCGGGCCGGTCCGGCCGCGCTGCCGGTGTGACGGGCCAACAACTGGCGCGGCCCGATTGTGGAATAAAAGTGGGCCCGGCCGGCGCGCCGGCCCCACACTGCACTATGATTAGCCGGAAGCAAGGGCGCCGCTGGCGACGGGCGTGGGCACGGATGAAAACGATATTATAATTTCAACATGTTTTTTGCCCTGAGCGTGGCCCGCCGGCACGCCAGACGAGGTGCGCATGTCAACCATTTTGATTGTCGACGACCGCCCAAGCAATCGGCAATTCCTGCTGACCTTGCTCAGCTTCACCACGCACACCCTGCTCGAAGCATGCGACGGGGTGCAGGCCCTGGAGCTGGCGCGGCGCGAGCGGCCCGACCTGATCATCACCGACATCCTGATGCCCACCATGGATGGCTACGAATTCGTGCAGCAGCTGCGGGCCGACCCGGTGCTGTGCGCGAGCCGCGTGATCTTTTTCAGCGCCATCTATTCAGCGCACGAAACGCAGGCCATGGCGCGCAGCTGCGGCGTGCGCACGGTGCTGCCCAAGCCGTCCGACACCCACACCATCTTCCAGGCCATCAACGCCGAGCTGGGGCTCACGGTCGCGGCCCCGCCCGACAGCGATCCGGGGCCGGCCTTCCTGTCGAGCGCCCCCAGCGACATGCAGCTGCTGCTGGGCGGCGGCCCCGACATCGCCGAGCTGGTGGCCACCTACCGCCACGGCCCCGACCCGGGCCGGCTGACCCAGGAATTGTCGCACTTGTTCGACCAGCGGCTGGGCCTGCTCCACGGCGTGGCGGCGCGCCTGACCGCGCTCGAAGAACTGAGCCTGCGCCTGAGCGGGGAGCGGCGCGACCAAGCCATGGTGGCCGTCTTCATGCAGGCGGCGGCGGCCATCGTGGGGGCCCGCTACCTGGGCCTGTGCCTGCTCGAGCCGGACGAACTGAGGGTGGCCCATCTGGCCGCCTTCGGCTTCGACGCGGCCGTGCTGGAACCGGCCCGTCACGATAGCCGGTCGCTGCCCGGCGCCCTGCTCGAGGCGGCCGAAGTGCAGCGGCGTGTGGTCTGGCACGGCGCGCTGCCCGGCTTGCCCGAAGGCCACCCGGCCGTCAAAAACCTGCTCGGTCTGCCGATCCGGGACCGTAATCATTTGCACGGCTGGCTGTATTTCGCCGACAAGATCGGCGCCGACGAGTTCGGCGAAGAAGACGAGCGCCTGGCCTTGGCGCTGGGCGCGCAGTTGGCGGTGGCCTATGAAAACATCACCTTGTATCAAGTGGTGCAGCGCCACGCCGCCCAGTTGCAAATGGAGGCGAGCGCGCGCCAGCAAGCCGACGCCGCCCTGCGCGCCAGCGAGGAACGTTTCCGCGCCCTGAGCACCTCGGCCCCGGACGCCATCATCGCCGTCGATGGCGAGCAAAACATGCTGCACTTTAACCGCGCCGCCGAAGCCATGTTCGGCTACAGCGAGGGCGAGGTGCTGGGCCAGAAAGTGACGTTACTGATCCCGCAGCGCCATCGTGACATCCACAACGCCCGCTTCGCCCAGTTCGACCGCAGCCACGGCACCTATTTCGCGGGGCGCCAGGAAGAAATGACCGGGCGCAAAAAGAACGGCGAGGAATTCGTGGCCGAAATGGCGCTGTCGATGGTCAGCCTGAACGGCCAGTTCCTGTTTACCGCCATCTTGCGCGACACCACCGCCCGCCGCGCGCTCGAGCAGCGCCTGCGCCTGTCGGCCCAGATTTTCGACAGCACCCAGGAAAGCATCATGATGACCGACGCCGACGCCAACATCGTCGCCGTCAATCCCGCCTTCGAGCACATCACCGGTTACGCCGAAGCCGAAGTGCTGGGCCACAATCCGCGCCTGCTGCGCTCGGGCCGCCACGACGCGGCCTTCTATCAAGCCATTTGGGATAGCCTGGACGGTTCCGGCCAGTGGCGCGGCGAAATCTGGAACCGGCGCAAGAACGGCCATGTGTATCCCGAGCGCATCAGCATCAACGTGGTGCGCGACAGCGCCAACGCGATCAGCGCCTACGTGTCGGTGTCGAGCGACATCAGCGCGCTGACGGCGGCCAACGACCAGCTCGATTTTTTGAGCAACCATCACCCGCTGACCCTGTTGCCCAACCGCGCCGTGCTCAGCGACCGCTTGCAACTGGCGATCGCGGCGGCCCAGCACGGCGGCCACCAAGTCGCCCTGCTACTGTTCAATATCGACCGCTTGCAACGCATCAACGACAGCCTGGGCCACGACGCCGGCGACCGGGTGCTGCGCGAAATGGGGCGCCGGGTCAGCCGCCGCCTGACCCCGGGCGACACCCTGGCCCATTTGGGCAGCGACGAATTCGTGCTCATGCTCACCCAGTGCCAAGACCTGGACGACGTGATCGTGGCGGCCAGCGAGCTGGTGGACGATGTGGCGCAGCCGATGGCGTTGGACGCGGAAGACATTTTTGTCACCGCCAGCGTGGGCATCAGCATCTACCCGCGCGACGGCGTCGGCGTGGCTGCGCTGCTGACGGCGGCCGACGTGGCGCTGTCGACCGTCAAGGAAAGCGGGCGCAACGGCTTTCGCTTCTTCACCGGCGAGATGAACGCCCACGCGCTGCGCTGGATGTCGCTCGAGACCCATTTGCGGCGCGCGCTGGGGCGCGACGAATTGCTGCTGCATTATCAGCCGCAAGTGGACCTGGGCAATGGCCGCATCTGCGGCATGGAGGCGCTGCTGCGCTGGCACAGCGCCGAGCTGGGGCCGATTTCGCCGGCCGACTTCATCCCGCTGGCCGAGGATACCGGCCTGATCCTGCCGATCGGGGCCTGGGTGATACACCGCGCTTGCAGCCAAAACAAGGCTTGGCAAGACGCGGGCCTGGCGCCGCTGCGGGTGGCCGTCAACGTCTCGGCGCGCCAATTTCTGGCCGGCACGCTGCCGGCCGTGGTGCGCGGCGCGCTCGACGCCAGCGGCCTGGCGCCCCAGTTTCTGGAAATCGAGCTGACCGAAAGCGTGATGATGCACGACAGCGAAGCGACCCAGGCGCAACTGGCCGAACTGGCGTCCATGGGCGTCTCGATCTCGCTGGACGATTTCGGCACCGGTTATTCCTCGCTGGGCTACCTGTCCCGCTTCACGCTCGACAAATTGAAGATCGACCAATCATTCGTGCGCAACATCACCACCGAGCCGCGCAGCGCCGCCATCGCCCAAGCCACCATCGCCCTGGCGCATGGCTTGAACTTGACGGTGGTGGCCGAGGGCGTGGAAACGGAGGGCCAGTTGCACTTTTTGCGCGGCATCGGCTGCGATGAAATCCAGGGCTTCCTGTTCAGCCGGCCGCTGCCCGCCGCCGAGTTCTCGGCCCTGCTGCATGAAGGGCGCACCTTGACGCGCGAGGCGGCCTCGCCCGATCCGGAGCACACCCTGCTGCTGCTCGACGACGACGCCCACGTGCTCAGCGCCCTGGTGCGCCTGCTGCGGCGCGACGGCTACCGCATCCTGGTGGCCAACACCGCCATCGAAGCGTTCGAAATGCTGGCCACCAATTACGTGCAAGTGATTATTTCCGACCAGCGCATGCCGGGCATGAACGGCACCGAATTTCTGGCCCGGGTCAGCGAACTGTATCCGGACACCCTGCGCATGGTGCTGTCGGGCTACACCGACTTGACGGCCGTGACGGACGCCATCAACCGCGGCGCGATCTACAAATTTCTCAGCAAACCCTGGGACGACGACGCCTTGCGCGAAACGGTGCGCGACGCCTTCCGCCATTTCGGGCGCCGCAAGGACCGGCGCGGCGGCGTGAGCTGAGCGCGCGGGCCCGTTCGTTTGAACCGCCCCATCCTGCAACAACCATATGAATAGCATAAGATAGGCGCCAGACGGGGACGGGCGACCGCCCCCGCTTTCCCTCTATCGACAGGAGCATTACCATGAAAAAAAGCGGATCAGCAGTATGGGCCGGCGGCATCAAGGATGGCATCGGCGCCATCAGCACCGAAAGCGGCGCGCTTCAAAGCCATCCCTACGGTTTTGCCGCCCGTTTCGAGGGCAAACCGGGCACCAATCCCGAGGAATTGATCGGCGCGGCCCACGCCGGCTGCTTCACCATGGCCTTGTCGCTGATACTGGGGGAAGCCAAGTTGACCGCCGAAAGCATGGAAACCAAGGCCGAGGTCACGCTTGACAAGGTCGAAGACGGCTACGCCATCACGGCCGTGCACCTGATCTTGAAAGCGAAAATTCCGGGCGCCGACCAAGCCACCTTCACCGAGTTGACCGCCAAAGCCAAGGCCGGCTGCCCCGTCTCGAAATTGCTTAACGCCAGCATCACGCTCGATGCCACCTTGCTGCCTTAACATAGCATAGGCGCTTGCGCCGTCAGCGCGCCGGCGTCGTGACGGTCACGTCATCGCGCCTGGCGCGCGTCAGTCATGTTTCCCGCTACCCCGCACGACCCAACTGATGCAGCATTGCCGGCCCGGCTGTGGCGCCGCGCTGGCGCCGCCATGCCGGTTCACGCTGGTCCGCTCAAGAGGCGGCGCGGATCGTGACCGCGAAAATGGCGCTCAGCCGACAGGCGTGAGCGCCTCGGGCCGCCACATCCTTTAAGGAATAATCGATGGATAGACTGGCCCTGATGGAAACCTATGTGTGCGTGGTCGAGACCGGCTCTTTTTCGGCCGCCGCCAAGCGGCTCGGCATCGGCCAGCCGGCCGTGTCGAAATCGATCGCGCAACTGGAAGCGCGGCTGGGCGCGCGCTTGCTGCTACGCTCGACGCGCGGCTTGACCCCGACCGAGGCCGGCCAGCATTTTTTCGAAGGCGCGCGCCGCACCATCGCCCAGGCCGACGAGGCCGACCAGGCGGCGCGCGGCTCCGGCGCCAATTTGACGGGCCGCTTGCGCGTTTGCGCCGCCGTCACGTTCGCGCGCCTGCACCTCCTGCCGCATATGAAAACTTTTCTGGAGGCCCATCCCGAACTGGAGATCGACATGCTGCTCGACGACCGCCAGATCGACTTGCTCGAGCAAGGGATCGACGTGGCCTTGCGCATGGGCGAACTGGACGACTCCTCGATGACGGCGCGGCGCCTTGCCCGCGGCCGGCGCGTGGTGGTCGCCACGCCCGCGTATCTGGCCGCACGTGGCGTGCCGCGGCTGCCGGCCGACCTGGCCGATCACGCCGCCGTGGTGTTCGCCAGCGACAGCGGCGGCAGCGACAACTGGTCGTTTCGCCGCGACGGCGCCGCAACGTCGGTGACCGTGCGCGGGCGCCTGCGCGTGAGCGCGGCCGAGGGCGTGCGCGCCGCCGTGTTGGCCGATCTGGGTCTGGCCATCGCCTCGGAATGGATGTTCGCGCCCGAACTGGCCGGCGGCCAGGTGCGGGCCGTGCTGACCGACTGGGCGTTGCCGGCCGTCGAGCTATGGGCGGTCTATCCGTCTGGGCGTCTGGCCAGCGCCAAGGCGCGCGCCTTCGTCGCCTTTGTCGAGCACATCATGCAGGCTTATTTACCCGACCCGACCCTGGCCCTGGCCCTGGCCCTGAACGAGCCGACCGGCGCGCCGCTTCACGGCGGCCCGGCTTGACGGCGCGCCAGCGCCAGCGGGCCGCTGCTGCGCTTGATCGGGGAAGATGAATCGTTCGGCATGCGTTGCCGCGCATGGCGCCCGGATGCTAAGCCAGCCCCCTGTCGCAGCGTCGATCACGGTGCTTGTCGGGGCGCTTTATTGGGTGGTGTAGCCGCCATCGACGTTGATCACCTGTCCGGTCAGAAAGGTCGATTGGTCGCCGGCCAAGAACACGATGGCACCGGCGATCTCGTCGGCGCTGGCGGCACGCCCGGCCGGAACTTGGGCGAGCAGGCCCTTCTTCGCCTCCGGGTTGTCGCCAGTGAAGCGGTTCAGCATCTCGGTGGCGACCGGGCCGGGCGCGACGGCGTTGACGCGCACACCGGCGGCGGCCGCCTCCAGCGCGGCGGCCTTGGTCAAGCCCTCGACCGCGTGTTTGCTGGCGGTGTAGATGGCGGCGCCGGCAAAGCCGACCTGGCCGGCGATCGAGGAAATGTTGATAATGCTGCCGCCGCCCTGGGCCAGCATCAGCGGCAGTTCGTGCTTCAGGCTCAACATCGTGCCGAGCACGTTGGTGTCGAAGGTGGCATGGTAATTGTCGACCGTTTGCTGGCCGAGCGGTCCGCCTTGGCCCTCGGTGCCGGCGTTGTTGACGGCCACATCAAGACGACCGAAATGCCGGACGGCGGCCGCGACCAGGTCGCGCACGTCGTCTTCATGACGCACGTCGGCGCGCACGAATTCGGCGCGCGCGCCCAAGCCGCGCAATTCCACTGCCAGGGCCAGGCCGGCTTCTTCGCGCCGGCCGGAGACGATCAAGTTGGCGCCTTGGCGGGCAAAAGCGATGGCCGTTGCGCGGCCGATGCCGGTTAGTGCGCCGGTGATTAAAACAACGGGGGTGGTCATGTTGTGCTCCTCAGTAGGGTGGGTGATGGCTCTACTGTGGGCGTTTCCAAACGGCCCGGGTAGCCGGCCCGGGGGCATAGCGTTTATTCCTGGAAGGAATCGCAGCGCTTGGATGCCACCCTGCTGCTTGACTGCGGCCCCTTACCTGGCGCCGCCCGCACCCGACAGGGAAAGCATGCGCTCCACATAGCGCGCGATCAAGTCGATTTCCAGGTTGACCCTGGCGCCAGGGTACAAATGCTTTAAAGTCGTGACCGCGATGGTGTGCGGTATCAAGTTGATCGAGAAGCGGCAACCATCGCTGGCGGCGGTGCCAAGGTCTTGTACCCGGTTCACCGTGAGCGATACGCCATTGACCACGATGGAACCCTTAAAAGCGAGGTATTTCGCCAGTTCGCGCGGCGCCTCGATCACCAACTCCCACGATTCGCCGACCGACGCGAATTTGTGCACCAGCCCCAAGCCATCCACATGGCCGGACACCAGGTGACCGCCCAGACGCTCGGCCAGCGTCAGCGCCTTTTCCAGATTCACTTCCGTGGTGCTGTCGAGTCCGACGGTGCAATTGAGGCTTTCGCGCGAAACGTCCACGCAAAAGCCGCCCGCCGTCTTGTCGACCACCGTCATGCAAGCGCCATTGATGGCGATCGAGTCGCCCAGCGCCACGTCCTCCAGCGACAGGCCGCCGGCGTCGATGTGCAAGCGCACGCCCGCGTCGGCGCCACCATCCAAGGCTTGCACCGCGCTGATTTTGCCGACAGCGGCAACGATTCCAGTAAACATATTTACGACCTTATTTTCCAATGAATCTGGCAAGGATACGCATGTCCTCGCCCACTTGCTTGACCTCATGAAATTTCAAGGCGTGTTTGTCCGCCAGCGCGGTCAAGGGCGCCATAGTGAACATGGGCTGGCCGTCGCCCAGCAAGGCCGGCGCCAGATACACCAGCAATTCGTCCACACAGCCTTCGCGTATCAGCGAGCCGTTTAGTTTGGCCCCCGCTTCCACGTGCAATTCATTGATCTGGCGCCGGCCCAATTCGCGCATCAGCTCGGGCAAATCGACCTTGCCCGTCCCGTTGGGCAAGACGATGATCTCGGCGCCCGCCCCACGCAAGGCGGCCGCCTTTTCCGGATCGGCCACGGCGGCCACGATCCAGGTGCCGCCGCCATCGAGCACGCGGGCCGTCGGGCTGATCTCGAGCCGGCTGTCGACCACGATGCGGCGCGGCTGGCGCGGCGTGCTTACGGCTCGTACCGTCATTTGCGGATCGTCCTGGGCCACGGTGCCGATGCCGGTCAGAATGGCGCAAGCGCGCGCGCGCCAGGCGTGGCCGTCGGCGCGCGCCTCCGGTCCCGTGATCCACTGGCTCTGTCCGTTGTGCAGCGCCGTCATACCGTCCAGGCTGGCGGCCGTTTTCAGGCGCACCCATGGCACGGCGCGCGTCATGCGCGAAAAAAATCCGATGTTCAGCTCATGCGCCTGCGCGGCCAGCACGCCGCTGGCGACCGCGATGCCAGCGCCCGCCAGCTTGGCCAGCCCTTGCCCGGCCACCAGAGGATTGGGGTCGGTCATGGCGGCCACCACCCGGCCCAGGCCGGCGCCGATGAGCGCGTCCGCGCACGGCGGCGTGCGCCCGTGGTGGCTGCATGGCTCGAGCGTGACATAGGCGGTGGCGCCGCGCACGTCGTGGCCGCGCGAGCGGGCGTCCTTCAACGCCTGCACTTCGGCGTGATCGTGGCCGGCCGCTTGCGTCACGCCGGCGCCCAATACGCGGCCATCGCGCACGATCACGCAGCCAATGCGCGGATTGGGCGAGGTGGTGTACAAACCTCGGGCGGCCCACTGCAAGGCCAGACGCATGCCGTCTTCGTCATTCAATATGTCCACGGTATCTCTTTACATTCACAGGTAACGGTGCCGCGCCCGCGCCGCACCGTTACGGACCGGCCGGACCGCTGCATGTCTTGGCGTGGCGGGCCGGATCGCACATGCGGGCGCGGCCTAACATATTGATTGTAATATGGCGCGCGCTCTGACCAGCAAATAAGGACAGTGTGCCCGGGCGGGCGGCTTGATTATTGATGGCACTGCAACTACGACCGGCGCCATTATAGGCGATATAAAACGGGGCGCTGAGCGGCACAAAGCCGGAGCGGATGGTGATGCCGGGCGCGACGGCGCCGCGCGTGAAGATCCAGTCGTCTTCCTGGTCCGGCCGTCCATCGCCGTTGCGGTCGACAAAGACCGCCCAGCCTTGCAGCCAGTCCCGGCCGGCCGGGTCGAGCGGCGCCATCATCACGCGGCGACCGCGCGTGATCGCTTGCGAGCGCGTCAGTTCGATGGCGGCGAACAGGTCGTTGGCGGTGGTGCGCAGGCGCTGGCGCGCGATCATGGCGCCCAGATCGGGCAGGCCCGCCGCCAGCAACACGGCGGCCACGGCCATCGCCACCAACAATTCGATCAAACTGAAGCCCCAGCCGGGGCCCGCCCGCGCGCTCATGGCCAGCAGCGGCTGCCGGCGCCGGAAGCCGAGGTGGCGCCCACACTGCTCAGTGTCAGGATGCCGCACTCGGGATCGTGGAAATGCCTATCAACCTTATCGGTGCCTGGCAGCGCCTCGAGCTGGACGCAATCGATGATGGTGCGACCCGGGCAGGCGGCGCCCCGTATTTCGTAAGCGCTTTCGGTCTCGGACGCGCCCGACCACCATTTCAAGCGCGGCTCGGCGGCGGGTGGCGAATCGGCTGAAAACGCCAGGTAGGTGTTGTGATGGGTATAAAAGCGTTCTTGCTGTTGCATCAGTTCCATCAGCGCCGCCTGCGATTGCGCACGTTTGCCGCGCACCACTTGGCGCTGATATGTCGGCAAGGCGATGGCGGCCAGGATGGCCACGATCGTCATCGCGATCAGCAGGTCGATCAAAGTGAAACCCTTACAGCATTTCATGTCCAAGCTCCTTGGTGGCGGGCGAGACGGCGAGCCGGAGTTGGCTATTTGTTGGCGGCGTCATGCAGTTCGCGCCAGTTGCTCACCTCGCGCCAGCTGATGCGCCCGACCGGCGCCGCGATGGCACCAACACCGTTACCGGGATCGGCGCCGGGATTGGGACCTGGATCGGGACCTGGACCGCGGCCGGGATTCGAATCTGGCTCCGGCTCTGAATCTGGGTCTGGCTCCGAATTTGAGCGGGAATCAGGATCGAAATCGGGATCGGGAACTGGTCTATGGTCTGCCGGCTCGGCCCTGTCGGCCTTCGTTACGGATGTGCCGGCGCCACCATTTTTGGCGCCCATGATCGGGTCGGTGGCGCGCGCCACTCCGCCCAGCAGCGCCAGCAGTACCGGCAGCAAAGCAAGCGGCGCGGCAAAGCGCGGTTTGGTCGGGTGCGTCATTCGCCCGCCCCCGAACCGCCGTGCTTGCGGTAAATGGTTTGCAGCACCACCTCGGTATGCGGGCGGCTGCCGAAGCCAATGGCCGTGACGCGGTAAAGATAGTGCGGCGCCGCGCCAGCCGCCGTGTCGGGCACCAGCTCGATCAGGTAACGCGGCCGCCGGAATGGCAGAAAACCTTCGCCGGTTTGCATCTGCGCACCCGTGAAGTATCCGTAAGGAACGGTTTTGCTGGTCTCCTCGTCCGCGTCGGACAGATCGACGCGCTGCCACACGGGCGGCTCGCCAATGGGCGCGCTCAAGCACAAGCCCCGCTGGTCGCCGCCGCCGCCGCAGCCGGCCATGAAACCGGCGGCGCTGCCCGGCGCAAAGCCGGCGCTGCGCCCAGGCGCGCCCGGGCTGCCTTCGATATCGTGTTCCGCATCCATCAACGCTCCTTCAGCGGCATGAAACGCGATATGACGATCGCGCTCGTTACGCGCGGCCAGTTCACCTTGCAAGGCAAGGCGCGCCGCGGAGGCGCCCGCCAGTAACAGCACGATCAAGGTACACATCGCCACCACCAACGCTGCGCCGCGACGGCCCGCCCGAGTACCGAGAACACGGCCCATGGCGCGCCCTAACCCGGCCGATTGCGCAGCACGACGGTGGTTTCGACCAGTTGCCGTGCGCGCGCCCGCAAGCCGGGCGCCAGCGACTGTTCTTCGACATGCACGCCGGCATCGCTGGCGCCATAGCCGGTGGCATAGTCTTCGCCAAACAGATCGAACCGGCCCGGCAAAGTGCCCGTTCCGGAGCCGGGTTCGCCGTGCAGCAGCAGAGCGATCCTGATGCTGACCACCCGCTTCCAGTGGGTTTGTCGGCGCCGCTCCCGCTCGCGTTCGGCGGCGTCCGTACCGGCCACCACCAGCGCGGCGTCAAGTTCGTTAAGCGCGCTGGCGTTGATATATTGATTGGCTACGCCATCGGTTGGCGTATCGGTATCGAGCCCGTACAACACCTGAAAACTGTCGACGCCGCGCACGATGGCGTCCGCGCCCCAGCTGTACTGGCCCCGGTACTTGCAGCGCAGCTCGGCCTCGCCGGTCGCGTCGGTGCCGACGTAAAAAATGCTCCAGCCGCGCTCGGCGGGCGAAGCGACCAGGCCCACGCCAAAGCCCGCGCAATTGATCACCGAACCGTCGCCGGCCGCGCCCGCGCCGGCGCCCGCATAGCGGATCGCCAGCACGTCGCTGCCATTGACGGCGCCCTCGAGCACGTTGTCGATGCCCTCGCCGTTTTTGTTGACGCTGCGCGCATCGAGCCCGCTGATGGCGGCTTCTTCCTCCGCCGCCACGCCCACCGGCCCCAGCGTGCCGTCCCAGTTGACATAGGCGCTCTGGCGCACCGCGCGGGTGACGATTTCAAGCGCATAACGCGCATTGTCGTGCAGACGCGCCGTTTCGGTATGGTCCAGATAACTGCCGTTCGACGCCAGCAATAAGGCCGCCGCCACCAGCACGATGGCCAGGCTGATGGCCAGCGCGACCATCAATTCCACCAGGCTAAAGCCCGGTCGCGCGCCGCGCGTCATGGCGACACCATGTGCAGGTTCACCGCCACGCGCGGTCCAGCTTGCGGTTCGTCCGCGCGCGCGCCACCGGCCGCCTTGGCGCGCCAGCCCAGTTTAATCACCACCGGACCGTGGGCGGCATGGTCGCAGGCCCAGCGTAAAGCGTGCGCGGCCGGGTCCCAGGCGCTGGCGTCACGGCAAATCACCAATTGCCCGCCCGGCATGCTGTGCGCGACTTGGCGTTTGATGTCATACAGATCGACCCTGGCCAGATCAAAGCTGGAACAATTGGCGGGGGCGAAACAGGGCGGCGCCGACTCCGGCTCGCCATCGACGGTGGCGTCGTAATGCACATTCAGATAAGGATTGGCGGCGTCGCTGGCCGCCATCTGGAGCGTGTTGGCGCGCATGCGCTCGGCCATCGCGGCGGCCAGCTGCACCGCGTTCGACAGCAAGGCCGACTGCTGGCGCGTGCGCAGGGCGGTCGATTGCATGGCGCTACTGCTGATGAGCCCCAAGGACAGCAACAGCATCGCCACCAGCACTTCGATCAGGGTAAAGCCACCTCGGCCACTAGCGCGCATTCGCCACCTCCATGCTGATACCGACACCGGCCGGCTTCGCCGGTCTGGAACATGACGCGCGTAAAGCAGGCTGAATCAAGGCTGATACAGTGGCCAAGAAGCGCGCATCGACCAAGGCAAAGTTAGCAGCGTGCCAGGTCGGCGGGGGTGCGATAGCGCAAACGGGCGGTGAAAAGCGCGGCGGTGGCAGCAGCGCGTGGCGCGAAGAAAATTATGCGCGGAGCAGAGTTCGCATGGGCCGAACTAAGCGCGACCGGTGCGGTCAAAGATGGTGGGGTCGACAACAGTGCGGCGACCAGAGGCCGGCGGGGCCGGCGCCCGGCGTCAGGGCTTGCGCGGTTTGCGCTCGTGCCCCACTTCGGCGATGGCGTTTTGAAATTCCGCCAGATCCTCGAAGTTTTTGTACACGGAGGCGTAGCGGATATAAGCGACCTTGTCGAGCCGCTTGAGTTCTTGCATCACCAGTTCGCCGATATAACCGGTATCGACTTCGCGTTGGCCGCTGGTCAGCAGCTTTTCCTCGATACTGAGAATGGCGGTATCAACGGAGGCGGCCGCGACCGGGCGCTTACGCAAGGCCAGCATCAGACTGCCGCGCAACTTAACCGCAGCGTACTCGGTCCGGCTGCCATTCTTTTTGACCACGGCCGGCATCACGAGTTCAATCCGTTCAAACGTGGTAAACCGTTTATCGCATTTGCCGCAGCGCCGCCGGCGCCGGATGGCGTCGCCCTCCTCGGACACGCGCGTTTCGAGAACCTGGGTTTCCGCATGATGACAGAACGGACATTTCATGTTGGCCAATGAATGAGCAAACCGGTTTCAACAACGAAGAAAAACGCCCGGCGCGATGGGTGCCGGGCGCCCGCCTTCAGGCACGGTCAGGCATAGACCGGATGGGCGTCGGCCAGCACCTTGACGGCCGCTTTCACGCGCTCGATGGTGGCGGCGTCATGCGGGTTGTCCAGCACATCGGCGATCAGATTGCCGACCTGCACGGCTTCGGCTTCCTTGAAGCCGCGCGTGGTCATGGCCGGGCTGCCCAGACGAATACCGGAGGTCACGAACGGCTTTTGCGGGTCGTTCGGGATGCCGTTCTTATTGGTGGTGATGTGGGCCGCGCCCAGAATGGCTTCGGCTTCCTTGCCGGTCAGGTTTTTGGCGCGCAAATCGACCAGCATCACGTGCGACTCGGTGCCGCCGGAGACGATGCGCAAGCCGCGCGCGATCAGGGTTTTGGCCAGCGCGTCGGCGTTCTTCACCACTTGCTGCTGGTAAGCGGCGAACTCGGGGCTGAGCGCTTCCTTGAAGGCCACCGCCTTGGCGGCGATCACATGCATGAGCGGGCCGCCCTGAATGCCGGGGAAGATCGCCGAATTGATGGCTTTCTCGTGCTCGGCCTTCATCAAGATGATGCCGCCGCGCGGGCCGCGCAGCGATTTATGGGTGGTCGAGGTGACAAAGTCGGCATGCGGCACCGGGTTCGGGTACAGGCCGGCGGCGATCAGGCCGGCGTAATGGGCCATGTCCACCATAAAATAGGCGCCCACGTCCTTGGCCACCTTGGCAAAGCGCGCGAAATCGATTTTCTTTGAAAACGCCGAGGCGCCGGCGATGATCAGCTTGGGTTTGCGTTCGTGCGCCAGGCGCTCCATGGCCTCGTAATCGATGTCTTCCTCGGCGGTCAAACCATACGACACCACCTCGAACCACTTGCCCGACATATTGAGCGGCATGCCGTGGGTCAGATGGCCGCCTTCGGCCAGCGACATGCCCATGATCAAGTCGCCCGGTTTGAGCATGGCGAAAAACACGCCCTGGTTCGCCTGCGAGCCGGAATTGGGCTGCACATTGGCCGCCTCGGCGCCGAACAGCTGCTTGACGCGGTCGATCGCCAATTGTTCGGCCAGGTCGACGAATTCGCAACCGCCGTAGTAACGCTTGCCCGGATAGCCTTCGGCATACTTGTTGGTCAATTGCGAGCCTTGGGCTTGCATGACGGCCGGCGAAGTGTAGTTTTCCGACGCGATCAATTCGATATGATCGTGCTGCCGGGTATTTTCCTTCTGGATCACGGCCCACAATTCCGGGTCGACGTTGGCGAGGGTATGGTCTTTTGCGAACATGAAAAACTCCAATGATAAGCTGCACTGAGTGTGGATCGAATGAGGACGGCCGGCATGGTCCGGCGTCAGCGGCGCCGCGATCGCCGGCACCGGGCTGGCGAAACGGGCAACAACTGGCGGCGGCGCCAACAAACGCAAAGGCAGCCCCTTCGTACGATTCCATCGGTGGCTGCCCAGGCGAACGGCGGATGAAATCTCACGTTTCCCGGTGGGTGCCCACCTTTCGCCGATGGATCGATACCGCTAAGCAGTGATCATCCCGACTTTTCGCCAGTCACGTGAGACGTAATGGAGTCCAAATTGTAAGTTAAGTGTCTAATTTGAGCAAGGAAACCGCTGCAATCGCCGCAATCGCGCCGCGCCCGCGCTTTACGTTACAATTTCGCAGCCGCCCATTTTCTCAAGGATTGACACATGATCGTCTTCATCACGGGCGCCAGCGCCGGTTTCGGCGCCGCCATGGCGCGCACTTTCGTGCGTCACGGCCACCGCGTCATCATCAGCGCGCGCCGCGCCGAGCGCCTGCGGGCGCTGGCCGACGAGCTCGGCAACGCCGCCCTGGCGCTGACGCTGGACGTGAGCGACAAGGCGGCGATCCAGGCCGCGCTGGACGGGCTGCCGCCGGCCTGGCGCCAGATCGACGTGCTGATCAACAACGCCGGCTTGGCGCTGGGCACGGCGCCGGCCCAGGAGGCCGCGCTGGAAGACTGGGAAACCATGATCGCCACCAATTGCACCGGCCTGGTGAGCATGACGCGCGCGGTATTGCCGGCCATGGTGGCGCGCGGGGCCGGCCTGGTGATCAACCTGGGCTCGGTGGCCGGCCACTTTCCCTACCCGGGCGGCAATGTGTACGGCGCCACCAAAGCCTTCGTCGACCATTTCACGCTCAATTTGCGCGCCGACCTGATCGGCACGGGGGTGCGCGCCACCAATATCGCGCCCGGCTTGTGCGGCGGCACCGAGTTTTCCAACGTGCGCTTCAAGGGCGACGACGCCGCCGCCGCCAAGGTGTACCAGGGCACCACGCCCTTGAGCGCGCAAGACATCGCCGACACCGCTTACTGGATCGCCACCCTGCCGCCCCATATCAATATCAACCAGATCGAGATGATGCCGACCTGCCAGGGGTTCGCGCCGCTGGCCATCAAACGCACCGGCTAGGCCGGGTGCCGGCTGGTCCCGGGCCGCTTATTTTGTTGCTTTAGAGAAAATTGGTAAGCATCTGTTACAACACTTGGCGGCGCGCGCGTAGGGGATTTATTGTTGCTGCGCGCGTCGCGGCCCAGTCTGGCGCCGTACGGCATGCGGCCGGTGCAGACAAAAACAATAAAGCGCGTAGAATGTTGCCCACTCCTCTTGCAGACAGACAAAACATGGCATCGATCTTTTCCTGGAAAGTCAGGGTCTATTACGAAGACACCGACGCGGGCGGGATTGTCTACTATGCCAACTACCTGAAATTTTTTGAACGGGCCCGCACCGAGTGGCTGCGCACGCTGGGCGCGGGCCAGCAGGCGCTGCTGGAGGAACACGACGCCATGTTTGTCGTCAAGCACATCAGCGCCGATTATCATGCACCCGCCAAACTGGACGACTTGCTCGATTTGACCCTGGTGATCGAAAAACTGGGGCGCGCCTCGATTCTGTTCGTACAACAAGCCTGGTGCGGCGCACGCCTGCTCAACACGGCGCGCGTGAAGGTCGCTTGCGTGGACGCGTCGCTGCGCCCGCGCGCCGTGCCGGCCAGTCTGGCGGCCCGCATGCGCGCCTGAGCCAAGCCACGCCCCACCGACCCTCACGCCCACCGCGCCCACGCACCACTCCCACACAGAAACTTGCCCAATGAACGTCACCCAAGACCTGTCTTTCCTCGCGCTCATCACCAACGCCCATCTGATCGTGCAGCTGATCATGGCCCTGCTGCTGGGTATTTCCATCACCAGTTGGACTTATATCTTCCGCAAGATGTTCGCGGTGCGCGCGGCGCGCCGCCAAACGGTGGAGTTCGAACGCAGCTTCTGGGCCGGCGGCAATCTGCACGCGCTGCACCAAAGCGCGAGCGGCAACCGCGATGAAACCGGCGCCCTGGCGCGCATCTTCGACGCCGGCATGGGTGAGTTCATCAAAGGCAAGGCCTCGTCCGGCACGCGCGACGCGCTCGATCTGGGCGCCGTGCTCGACGGCGCCCGCCGCGCCATGCGCGCCGCCTTCCAGCGCGAAATGGACGTGCTGGAATCGCACCTGGCTTTCCTGGCCTCGGTTGGCTCGGTGTCGCCCTACATCGGCTTGCTGGGCACCGTGTGGGGGATCATGAACGCCTTCCGCGGCCTGGCCAATGTGCAGCAAGCAACACTGGCGGCGGTCGCGCCCGGCATCGCCGAAGCCCTCATCGCCACCGCCATCGGCTTGTTCGCCGCCATTCCGGCGGTGGTCGCGTACAACCGCTTCTCACACGATATCGACCGGCTGGCGATCCGTTTCGAGAGCTTCGTGGAAGAATTTTCGAACATCTTGCAACGGCAATCCCGTTAATCCGGAGCGCACATGGCCTCGTCCTTTTCCAGCAGCATGCGTGGCGGCCGCAGCCGCAAGTTCAAGTCGGAAATCAATGTCGTGCCGTATATCGACGTGATGTTGGTGTTGCTCATCATTTTCATGGTGATGCCATCGTCGAACAACCCGAGCGTGGTCAATCTGCCCAACGCGGAACAATCGGCGCGCCCGCCCGACGACTATATCGAGGTGGTGCTCAAGCCGAACGGCGCGCTGTCGATCGGCGTCAACGGCAAGCACCAGCAAGGATCGGAGACGGCCCCCAACCGCGACGCCCTGGTGCGCAAGCTGCGCGTGCTGCATGCCGAGCATCCCGACTATCCGGTGATGATCTCGGGCGACAAACAGAGCAAATACGATGACGTGATCCAGCTCATTTCGCAAGCGAAAAAACTGGGCATCGTCCGGGTCGGTTTGGCCACCAAATAAGCGCCGCCGTGAGCGAACACACCATGACCCCCGTCACCGCCGCGGACGGCCCGTACCGGGTACCGCGCAGCAGCGGCCGCTGGCCGGCCCTGGCACTGGCCGCGGCCGTACACGCCGGCCTGTTTTTCTTCCTATGGGTCGGCGTGCACTGGCAAAACACCGAACCGGTCGCCGTCGAGGCCGAAGTGTGGGATCTCAAGACCCAGAGCGCGGCGCCGCCGCCCCCCCCCACCCCGGTCGACACGCCAGCGCCGGCCCCGCCCACGCCAGCCGAGCCGCCTCCTGCGCCACCGCCCAAACCGCAGGCGGCCGAAGCGGTCGATAACGCGGCCGAGATCGCGCTCGAGCGCAAGAAAAAATTGAAGGCCGAAAAAGACCAGCAGCTGGCGCAAGAGCGTAAGGAGCGTCAGCGCCAGGAAGAGCTGGACCGGCTGGAGCAAGTCAAGGCGGAACAACTGCGTCTGGCCAAGGCCGAGAAAGAGCGGGTTGCGAAGGAGCGCATCGCGCAGGACCGCGCTGCGGAAGACCGGGCCAAGGAAAAAGCCTTGGCCGAGGCCAAGGCCGAGAAGCAAGCCGAGAAAGAACGCGCCGATAAAAAGGCGGCCAGCGAGAAACTGGCCAACGCCAAGAAGGCGGCCGAGGAGCAGAAGGCGCTGGCCAAAACGCGCGAGGCGGAAATGCGCCGCATCACCGGCATCGCCGGCAACGGCACCAGCGGCACGGCCGAAAAATCGACCGCGCCGCGCGCCGACAGCGGTTATGTGGCGGCCATCACCAGCAAGATCAAGAGCAATATCGCCTACTCGGGCAGCACCGAAGTGGAGGGCAATCCGCGCGCCGTGTTCAAAATCGAGCAATTGCCCACCGGCGAAATCATTTTAGTGCGCAAAATCAAGAGCAGCGGCATACCGGCCTACGACAGCGCGGTGGAAAACGCCATCAACAAATCGTCGCCCCTGCCCAAAAAGAAAGACGGCACGGTGACGCGCGAAGTCGAGGCCAATTTCAACTTGAAAGACACGCCTTGACGAGCTCACATCGCCGCCCTGGCCCCGCCGCCGCCCGGGGCGCGCAATCGTCACGCCACGCGGCGAAAAAAGATGGTACGGTAGGGCGCGAAAATAAATCCGCATGGCATGCGTAATTCATTGGAAAGACTCGCTTTTATGACAAAACTGAACCATTTTGTGTTGTACACCGGCATCTTGCTGGCCGCCGGCGGAGCCCAGGCCCAGCTCAAGGTTGAAATTTCCGGCGTGGGCAGCAACCAGATCCCGGTCGCCGTGGCCGCTTTCGCCGACGAATCGGTGGCGCCGGCCCAGATCTCGGCCATCATCAAGGCCGACCTGGAACGCAGCGGCGCCTTCAAAGTGATCGACGCCGGCACCGTATCGGACACGGCCGGCATCGACTATGGCCAGTGGAAATCGCGCGGCGCCGACGCGCTGGTGGTGGGCAGCGTGCAGCGCCTGGCCGACGGGCGCTTCGACGTGCGCTACAAATTGTTCGACACCGTCAAGGCGGCCGAACTATCGAAGCTGGGACAAGCTGCCCAGCCCCAGTTCACCCGTCTGTCGGCCCATAAAATCGCCGACGACGTGTACGAGAAGCTGACCGGGGTGCGCGGCGCTTTTGCCACCCGTATCGCCTATGTGACCCAGATCGGGCGCCAATACCGGCTCGAAGTGGCCGACGCGGACGGCGAAGGGATTCAGGTGGCGCTCAGCTCGAACGAGCCCATCATTTCTCCATCCTGGTCGCCCGACGGCACCAAAGTGGCCTATGTTTCGTTTGAAAAGAAAAAGCCCATCGTCTACGTGCAAAACCTGGTGACCCGGGCCCGCACCGTGGTGGCCAATGAAAAAGGCAGCAATTCGGCGCCGTCCTGGAGTCCGGACGGCAGCCGGCTGGCGGTGGCCCTGTCGCGCGACGGCCACACCCAGGTCTACCTGGTGAACGCCGACGGCAGCGGTTTGCGGCGCCTGAGCAACAGCAACGGCATCGACACCGAGCCGCAATTTTCGGCCGACGGCCAGAGCGTCTACTTCACCAGCGACCGCAGCGGCGGACCGCAGATTTACCGCATGGGCGTGGCCGGCGGCGAGGCCAAGCGTGTCACCTTTGGCGGCAGCTACAATATCAGCCCGCGCATCGCCTCCGACGGCAAGACGCTGGCCTACATTTCCCGGCGCGACGGCAATTTCCAGCTGTATGCGCTGGACCTGGCCAGCGGCCAGGAATTGCGCTTGTCGGACACGTCCAGCGACGAATCGCCCAGCTTCTCGCCGAACGGCAAGTACATCATGTATGCCACCAGTTCCGGGCGCGGCAAATCACTGGCCGTGGTATCGGTGGATGGCCGGGTGAAACAGCGTTTGACCACGCAAGCGGGTAATATCAAGGAGCCCACCTGGGGTCCTTTCATGAAGTAAGGTTTTTTAACAACAACTACAGGAGAAGCACATGCGCAACATCAAAACCCTCGCCTTCCTCATCACCAGCGCCGCCCTGCTTTCCGCATGCAGCACGCCGGTGAAATTGAACGACACCCCAGTGCTGGAAAAGTCGCCCGAGAAGACGGCGACGCCGCCGGCGGCCGACGCCCGCACCGTGGCACCGGTCGAGACCGCGTCCACCGACCCGCTCAACGACCCGCAAGGCCTGCTGGCCAAGCGCAGCGTGTACTTCGACTTCGACAGCTATGTGGTGCGCGACGGCGACAAGGCCGTGGTCGACAACCATTCCCAATACCTGAACAAAAACAAAACCCGTAAGATCCTGATTCAAGGCAATACCGATGAACGCGGCGGCGCCGAGTACAACCTGGCGCTGGGTCAAAAACGGGCCGAAGCGGTGCGCAAATCGTTGTCCGCCCTGGGCGTGGCCGAAACCCAGATGGAAGCCGTATCCCTGGGCAAGGAAAAGCCGAAAGCGACCGGCGGCAATGAAGAAGCATGGGCTGAAAACCGCCGCGCCGACATCGTTTATTGATCAACGAGCGGCCCGGTCGCGGGCATAATGACGGGGCGGCGCTGGAACGGCGACGGCGGCGGCGGGAAATGATCGGCCGCGCCGGCGGTCGCGCGCCGCCCCGTTGCCATTTTACGATCCGATTTGAAAGAGCCCCGAACCATGATGACATTTTCCAAGGCCGGCATGGCGGCGGCCCTGCTGGCCGCCCTGGCCACCCTGCCCTTGCGCGCCGGCGCCGGCTTGCTTGACGATGACGAGGCGCGCAAAGCCATCCTCGACTTGCGCGGCAAGGTCGACAACGTGTCGCGCGACTTGAACGCGCGCATCGACCTCAAGGCCGACAAGACCAGCACGCTGGACCTGATCAGCCAGCATGAGCAGACACTGCAAGAGATCGCCAAGCTGCGTGGCCAGATCGAAGTGCTCAGTAATGACTTGGCCAACGCCCAAAAGCGTCAAAAAGATTTCTATGTCGATTTGGACGGACGCTTGCGCAAGCTCGAACCGCGCCAAATCAATATCGACGGCAAGGAAGCGGCCGTGGAGCCGTCCGAACAAGTCGCCTATGACGCCGCGCTGGCCCAGTTCAAATCGGGCGACTACAAATCGGCGGTCGGCTCGCTGGACGCCTTCGTGAAACGCTATCCGGAATCGGGTTACGCGGCCAACGCCCAGTATTGGCTGGGTAACGCCTACTACGCTCAGCGCGACTGCAAGAGCGCCATCGCGGCCCAGCAAATCGTGGTCAAGAATTACCCGGACAGCCCCAAGGCGGCCGACGCCCTGCTCAACATGGCCAGTTGTTACACCGAGTTGAAGGACAAGGCCAACACCAAGAAAACGCTGGAAGCTTTGGTGGCCAAATACCCCGATTCGAGCGCGGCGCAGACGGCGTACGAACGCCTGCCGAAGAAGTAAGCGCACGCTCGCGCAGCCGCGTGAGCTTGGCAGGCGCGCTCAAATGCACAAAGAAATGCACTGCGGCATTTGACAGAAAGGCGCGGTCACCCTATAATCTTCCTTCTTCGGGTCGTTAGCTCAGCTGGTAGAGCAGCGGACTTTTAATCCGTTGGTCGCAGGTTCGAATCCCGCACGGCCTACCACGAATACCGCAGCATGGAACGATGGTTGCAAGCTCAGGTTTGCAGCCATTTTTTTAGTAGTAAATAGTTTGGGTCGTTAGCTCAGCTGGTAGAGCAGCGGACTTTTAATCCGTTGGTCGCAGGTTCGAATCCCGCACGGCCTACCAAGAATACAGCAGCAAGCAAATCAAGCAGTTACGTTCACGCGTAACTGCTTTTTTGTTTTGGAGACCTGATTCATTTCGACCCCGGTGCCGCATTGTGTTGTGATTCGAGGCAATCAAGGTGCGGGTCACAGCAGCCTACTCTGCCACCGCCCCGGGCCAGATACGCTGGCTACTCGAAGATGATGAGAGAAGAAAAGGGAAAAGATCGGGCACTAAGGCAATATCGCCGGCGGCCACTGCTGCGCCGTATGTTTAACGCGCAGGATTTCAATTTTCGCCGTCAGCACCCTGTGGATCACGACATAGCTTTCATGCGCCACCAGCTCGTGGGTGCCGCGCTTACGGCCGATGCGGCCCAGGTGGGGATGAGCATCAAGTGGCGTCACCTTGCCCTCGATGAGGTCAATCATTTGCTCGGCACTGGCGGGACTGTCCTTGGCGATGTGTTGGCCGATCCGAATCAGGTCGTTGATAGCCTGTTTTTCCAGTGGATGACGTACACGCGCTCCCCTTATGCCAGCTTAATCGCCGCGCGCACCTGGCGCATCGCCTCCTCATGCGGAATGGTAGGACCGGTATCGTCGATGGCTTCCTGCACTTCGGCCTGAAGCCATTTCGTATAGGCGGCCGCCGCGTGCGCGTCCTTCATGGCGGCGGCGCGATCCGGGCGCTTGGCTGAAGTGGTGCGGTGCGGGTGGTAATTGGCGGCGTCCACATCGAAGCGCGGAATGCCTACCCCTTTCAGGTACTCGACTAGCGTTTCGAGTGTGCGGAAGATGCGCACCTGGTGGCTGCGCTGCGTCGCCAAGACGCGCTCGGTCATGCCGTATTTGAGCAGAATGCTCCAGCCACCGTCCTGACCGACAACTTGCGCGCTGCGCACGACGCCTGCCTCAGACAATTTAGTCAGTGTGGCGTGATCAATCGTTTCGGTTGCCGTGTCTTCTTCCTCTCTGTACGGAAAGTCTAATAGTTAAATTGTCCGCAAATAATAGAAAATTGCAAGGACGATTTGCCTGGCTGCGCTTGAGATTTGGCATAAAGTTGCCTGCGCAAACACTCCGGCAGCTGGCGCGATGGAGCGCAATATCAGTTTAGTGAACAGCCCAAAGCAATGATTGCGCTACATAACGCCATGCCGCCTTTCTTACCTATATGCATGAATATTGATTTACATCCACATTGATATTCTCACATCGTTTAGAATTTGACTTTGCATTAAAAGCAACCAATGCGCTGGATCCACCCGAGACTATCTTCGTAAACATCCCATGAAACTGGAAAATTTCCTTCCGGCGCCAGGCGTTTGGTCCGACGCCAAGCGCCCCATCCGTTTGCGCCTCACGCACGCCAAGGGCGTG
>JAZKGI010000031.1:0-5724 GCA_040385995.1 Pseudomonadota bacterium | reverse complement strand
AAGTCAAATGACCGGCTCAGGCCAACCCTTCACATTCGCTGCGACAAGGTACTAGTCGAAGACGACCCGGTTTAGCGCACCCGGCGCACCGACGAGAGCTGGTTGTTGAGCGGTCCCAGATGCGGGTAGCGGCCCGGCCCGTAGACCACGCACTGGCCGCCGTAGTTGGCATGCACGCAGAATTGCCACTCGCCTTCATTGACCACGATAGAGCCGGCCTGATCGTTGAAATCGAGGTCGGTCAAGCTGTTCTCATCGCGCCGCAAAGGCACACGCCGGCCGCCGAATTCGCCGCTCGCGTAAAGTTCTACCGGGTCGCGGCCGGAATTGGCGGCCGCCACTTGGCGGATCGACGAGATCGAACGTTGCAGATCGGGATGCAGGTGGGGATATTCACCGGGGCTCAAAATGCGGCACTGACCGCGGAAATAGCTGTCCGAGCAAAATTGCCAGGTGCCGCTTTGAATCAGGATCGAGGCCGAGCGGTCGTTGGCGCCCAGCGCGGCGAAATCGGGCGTGTCGCCCCGTATCGGCAAGGGCCGGCCGTGCAAGCCTTGCTCTGAAAAGATCACCACCGGCGCGTTGAACTGAGGCCGCTCGACCGGTACCGGGACAGGTTCGGGACGGGCCGGCGCGCGCTCGTCGACCAGGCGGGCCGAGGAGACCAAGCCCGTCAAACCATTGCCCAGTTCGTCATAACGGCCCGGACCGAACACGCGACACGTGCCGCGGAATTGGGCATCGCTACACAATTGCCACACGCCGTCTTCGACATTGACACTGTCGGCGCGGTCGTTAAAGCCGATCTCGGCGAAATCGTCGCGCTCGCGCACCAGGCGGGTGGAATTGCCGTTCAAGCCGCGTTGCGAAAACAGCTCGATCATGCCGCGCGGGCCGCGCCGCTCGTGCCGCTCATGGTCCGGGCCGCGGCCCGGACGGCCCACTTCGCGCACCGACGAGATTTTGTCGTTAAAGCGGGCCAAGTCCGGATATTCGCCCCGTTCAAACACCACGCAGGTGCCGCGGAAATCGGCGTCGACGCACACCTCCCAGGTGCCGGAACGCACCACCATGCTGGAACCGCGGTCGTTAAAGCCGACATCGGTCAAGTTCGGCGTGACGTCGCGCAAGGTGACTTCGCGCCCGCCGAAATTGTCACGCGAGAAAAGCGTCATCTCGCCGGCGTGGGCCGCGATCTGGGTGAAAACGGTCGCTGCCAGCAGCAGCGCAATGCGGATTGGTTTCATAGTCATTTCCTGTGTTCGTGTTCTGCGACCGGATGGGTGCTATGCATCAAACGCGCCAGCCCATGAGCTCGCCTACATTGAAATGTAACAATTTCCTACAGCTCAATAAGCGATCAATCGGCAGGCCCGCCACGGGCGCGGCAATTGTGAGTAAAATCGCCATTTCTCCCGGGTTTTCCCATGTCCGTCAGCGCCAGCGTCCCCGCCCTGTTTTCCCTGTCCGCCGCCCGGACCGAAGCGCTCGCCCTGTGGCGCCTGGCCTGGCCGATGCTGGTCGGCCAGCTCGCCACGGTCGGCATGGGGGTGGCCGACGTCGCCATGACCGGCCACGCCAGCGCCGAGGAACTGGCGGCGGTGGCCTTGGGCGCGGCGATCTGGAGCATCGTCCTGGTGAGCGTGAGCGGCACCATGATGGCGATTAATACCGTGGTGGCGCACGCGGTCGGCGCCGGCCAGCTAACCCGTATCGCACACGTGGTGCGGCAAGCCTTGTGGAAGGCGCTGATCGTCGGCTTGGCGGCCTGCCTGCTGACCAATCTGGCCACCGTGCTGTTCGACCATCTGCAACTGGCGCCGGCGGTGGCGGCCAAGGCCGCCCTGTTTGTACACATTATCAGCGTCGGCTTGCCGCCGTTCGCCGCTTACCGCGTGCTGTACGGCTATAGCACCAGTGTCAATCAGACCAAACCGGTGATGGTGATCGCGCTGGGCGCCCTGCTGTTTAACGTGGCCATGAACTGGCTGCTCATCTTCGGCAAATTGGGCATGCCGGCGCTGGGCGGCATCGGCTGCGCGGTGGCCACCGCCTGCGGCATGTGGCTGATGCTGGCGGCCATGCTGATGTGGCTGTGGCGTGCGCCCGCCTACCGCGCCACGTTTCCATTTACGCATTGGGAGTGGCCCCATTGGCCGGAAATCGCCAGCATGCTACGTTTGGGGCTGCCGATCGGCGTCACCTATTTTGCCGAAGTGAGCGCGTTTGGCGCGGTCAGTCTGCTGGTGGCGCGCTTTGGCGTGGTGCAAATCTCGGCGCACCAGATCGCGCTCAATTTTTCCTCGCTGGTGTTCATGGTGCCGCTCAGCTTTGGCATCGGCTTGATCACCCGGGTCGGCCAGGCGCTGGGCGAAGGCGATGCGCGCGCGGCCCGTTTCGCGGCCTGGGTCGGGGTGGCCATGTCGCTCGTGTTCGCGCTGCTGTCGGCGCTCGGCATCCTGCTGTGGCGCCACCAGATCGCGCGCGCCTACACTTCCGACCCGGCGGTGCAAGCACTGTGCGCGCACCTGCTGCTATTGGCGGCCCTGTTTCAGCTGTCGGACGCGACCCAGGTCGCCACTTCGTGCGCCATTCGGGGCTATAAAGTGACGCGCCAGCCGATGCTGATCCAGCTGCTGGCCTTTTGGGGCTGCGCGCTGCCACTGGGCTATGCGCTCGGGCTGGCGCCGGCCGGCCTGCCATGGGCGCCGATGGGGGTCACCGGTTTCTGGATCGGCTTGACGCTGGGGTTGACGGTGGCCGCCTTGCTGCTGAGCGCCTCCCTGCACCGCCTGTCGCGTCAACGCTTAAGCAAGCCCTGATCGGCTCGCTTTGCTGGGTGGCACCGGTGGCCAGTGTCCTCAATACCGGGTCGCCGAAGTCGCCGATGTCTGCTATCGTTTCGGGCAACAAGCGCCGCTTGGCCGATACCTTCACCATCACGGGACACTCATGCGTTTCATGCTTTGTTTTTTAGCCGCGCTGGCCGGCGTACCCGCCGCCGCCGAGCGCCTGACCCTCGAGCGCATTCACGCCGATCCGGCGCTGGGCGGCCCCGGCGTGCGCAACCTCCAGGTGTCGCCCGACGGCGCCCGCGTCACGTTCCTGCGCGGCCGGCCCGATAACCAATTCCAGCTCGATCTGTGGCAGTTCGATTTGCACGACAAGCGCACCCGGCGCCTGGTCGACTCCAAGCTGCTGGCGCCGAGCGAGCACCTGTCGGACGCGGAAAAAGCGCGCCGCGAGCGCGAACGCACCTCCAGCCTGAAGGGCATCTTGAGCTACAGCTGGTCGCCCGACGGCACACAGCTGCTGGTGCCACTGGCCGGTAAACTGTATTTGATCGATGTCGCCAAACCGGAGGCGGCGCGGCTGGTCGCCGAAGGCAATGTGCTCGATCCGAAGATCTCGCCCAAGGGCCGCTACCTGTCTTTCGTGCGCGATCAAAACCTGTTCGTGATCGACCTGCGCAGCGGCCAGCAACGCCAGCTCACCAGCGATGGCGCCGGCACCGTGCATAACGCCGAAGCCGAGTTCGTGGCGCAGGAAGAAATGGGCCAGCGCACCGGCTACGCGTGGGCGCCGGACGATTCGGCCATCGCCTACAAGCGCTACGACGAGGCGCCGGTGCCGGTGGTGCGGCGTTTCGAAATTTTCGCCGACCGCACCGAGGTGGTCGAACAGCGTTACCCGGCGGCGGGCCAGCCGAATGTGCTGGTGCAGCTGATGATCGTCTCGCCCGAGAGCGGGGCGCGGCGTCAGGTGGACCTGGGCCGCGAGCACGATATTTATCTGGTGCGGGCCGATTGGAGCGCCAGCGGCAAGCAGCTGCTCTACCAGCGCCAGACGCGCGACCAAAAGCGGCTCGAATTGGTGTCGGTCGATGCCGCCACCCTGGCCCAGCGCGTGCTGATCACGGAAACCTCGCCGACCTGGGTCGGCATCCACGACGACCTGCGCTTTCTGAAGGGACGCGAGGCGTTCGTCTGGGCGTCCGAGCGCAGCGGGCGCAATCACCTGTATCTGTACGATTTGGACGGCAAGCTGCTGCACCCGATATCGAGCGGCGAATGGGGCGTGGACCAATTGCTGGCGCTCGATGAAAAAAGCGGCCGCGTGTTCGTGTCCTCCAACCGGGACGCCGTGATCGACAAGCAGACCTACGCGCTGGCGCTGGACGGCAGCGGCGCCGACCGGCCGGTGCGCATCACGGCGGCCGACGGCTGGCACGACGCGGCCTTCGCCAAGAATGGCGAAGTGTTCGTCGATACCTTTTCCGACCCCGACACGCCACCCCAAGTGAGCATCCGCGCGCCCGACGGCGCCATGATCGGCTGGCTCGAACAAAACGCCTTGAACGCCGATCATCCCTACGCCAAGTATCGGGCCGAACACCGGCCCACCGAATATGGCACGCTCAAGTCGGCCGACGGCCAGACCCTGCACTATTCGCTGATCAAACCGCGCCAATTCAATCCGTATCGGCGCTATCCGGTTTTTCTGTCCACCTATGGCGGGCCGCACGCCCAGCACGTGGCCAGAAAATGGGGCAACCACTTCGATCAATACATGGCCCAGCAAGGCTACCTGGTGTTCCGGCTCGATAACCGCGGCGCCGGGCGGCGCGAACGCGCCTTCACCGACGCCATTTACCGCAAGCTGGGCGCCAGCGAGGTGGCCGACCAGTTGGTGGGCATCGACTGGCTGGCCAAACAAAGCTTCGTCGACCCCAAGCGCATCGGCGTGTTCGGCTGGAGCTATGGCGGCTACATGACCTTGCGCCTGTTGGCGGCGGCCTCCGACAAGATCGCCATGGGCGTGTCGGTGGCGCCGGTGACCGACTGGACGCTGTACGACACCCACTACACCGAGCAATTCATGGGCACGCCGAAGGACAACCCGGCCGGCTATGAGGACAGCGGCGTGTATGCGCACCTGGACGGCCTGCGCTCGCCCTTGCTGCTGGTGCATGGCATGGCCGACGACAACGTACTGTTTACCAATACCACGCGCATGATCGACGCCCTGGTCAACCGCGGCGTGCAATTCGACTTGATGACTTATCCGGGCGCCAAGCACGGCATTTCATCGCGCGCCGGCCAGCGTCATGTGTACCGCACCATCGAAGCTTTTTTCAATCGACACCTGGGCGGCGGCGAGCGCCGCTAAGCCCTACGGCGCGCCGTACGGCGCGCCACAACCCGACGGTGGCGCGCTCATCAGCACCTGATCGTCTCTTCCATGCCGCCCTGGCAACGCTTTTTCATCCCTTCCCCCACATCGCCCGGCTCCCTCGGGCGTCGCTGTAACCGGCCGGTACAGATCACAAATGCTTGACATGTTTTGCAACACAAGATATCTTGGCGTAATATTTCCAAGTGGAAATATCGTGCGGGAGGGCGCTTTCCGGGCACGGAGACAGACTACACGACACGGCGTGACAGGGCCGTGAGCGTATCGCCGCCAGCTCGGCCGGATCGGGCAGCGGGGGATGAAAAGCGTGTTGATCGCCTGCCAATCGGGCGGGTTTTGACGAGCAAGTCCATATAGCGAAACTAATAAAGGGAAAACACCATGCATACCAGGCCGCCGCGACACCGATCCACTCCACGCCAATCTCGCCCTCTCGGCACCGCGGCCCTGCCGCTGGTGCTCACACTGCTGTTGGCGGCCTGCGGTGGCGGCGCCGGCGACAGCGCCGCGCCGGGCGCCCAGAACGGCGTG